>JAFUTU010000033.1 GCA_017484095.1 Ruminococcus sp.
AGGCAAACCCTATGTATATATGAGAGCAACTGATTTCAGCAAAGAAAAATTTTTTCTTGGTGCCTATTGTCAAGTCCATCTGAGCAACTTACATATTTTTCGTAGGGTAGAATTGTTGAATACAGAGATTTTATTTTGGAGACTCATTTCCACTTAAAAATCCGCCGGATTTTGTAGTGTCATATGGAAGGAGGTTTGCCGCTATGCAATCTGCTGAAAAGACGACTATTTGAAAGCTCTCATTTGCCGGGACTCACAAACTTTTGAAAAATTATCTGAAACCGGTTAACTAAAAGGGCTCCAAGTGTGCTTACTAGTGAGAGGTAATTTAATTACAACAAATTAAAATCTGCAAGTAATATGTCGAACCCACACACTTTAAGTACAATAGGCAAACCATACATTTTTAATATGGCTGATTTGTTAAATACGGAGATAATTATTACAATCTTTTCAAAACCACTTATATTTTCCCCTGAATATGTCGGTACTTATGAAAGGCAGTTTATTCTTTGCTGCTCTTTGCACAGTTCCAGCAATACAAAAGGTCGCTGTATCAAGCAACTGTGCAACCTTCCAATCTTTTCAAAAGCGGTTAAGTTTTTGCCTGCTTTTTCCCTTTACCTTATGGAGAGGCTCCTTTCACCCGAGCAGATATTTTTTTGTCAAAATGCCGCTGCTCTCAAAACCGCCACATACATTATTGCCAACAGTACCGCCACAGCCTTTGCATATGTCTTACAATGATAGTTGCAAATTGCCGAACTGACCAGAAAAAATCGCCTTGTCGTGACTTACCTTATGAAGGGACATTTTAAGAACGTCATAAACATCAAATCATTCGCCATACATCAATACCGCTGACCGCACAAATCCGCTGCCCCGCCAGCAGCCGAGCATAGAGCGTCAGCCGCAACAACGATCTATCAGACCAAAAGGCGGAAATATCGGCGCACATAAATTTAGCAATGAATAATCATATCGGTGCTGACAGCACCTACAACTTTTTGAAAGAAAATGAAAACAGAAAGGAAGATGCAAATGACATCAACACAAAAGAAAGAACTCATCAGACAGCTCACCGAACTGTTAGAGAAAATAATAGATGTGCAAGAGGCAGAGCAAGCCCCTGCACCCGAACCGAGCGTTGATAAGCCGCTTGAAATGCTTACCATCAAGGAGTGCGCTGCACTTGTGGACGGGCTGTCGGAGAATACCGTCCGCCAGCTTGTTGCGCAGGATAAGATCGCACATGTTCGTGCTGGTGCAGGCAGGAACGGCAAAATACTCGTCAGCAAAGTGTCTTTGCTCAAATATCTCGGCATCGAGAATTGAGCGTTAAAAATGCAGCCCTGCCGAGGTCGGCAGGGGAACGCATTTAAGGCAATTCACCTCATAATGAGCTTTGCGGACTCGGAGAATGTTTCTCCCGAACTCGCATTGAAGATAGGCAAGGCTTTTGTCCGCAAGATGTTTGGAGACGATGCGCAGGCGGTCATTGCGACTCACATCAACGCAGAGCATATCCACAATCATATCCTTATCAATTCCTATTCGCTGTCAGGCAACAGGTTTTATGATAACCAGACAACCCTGCGGCAAGCGAGAGAGACTGCAAACGGAGTATGCAGGGCATTCGACATTACACCTGCGCTCAACTTTGAGAACAAGGGCAGGTCGATCAGCTACTTTGAATGGCAGCACAAGAAAAAAGGCACCTCGTGGAAGGAGCATATTCGACAGGCAATAGACAGCTTGATACCTGCGGTGTATTCTGTTGATGACCTGTTGTCGCAGCTTGAAAGCAAGGGCTTTACCGTCAAGCGCGATAAGCACATCTATATCAAAGCCCTGGGTCAGCAGCGTTCAGTCAGCTTATGGACGCTGGGTGAGGACTACACAGAGAAATCGCTCAACGCTCGCATACTCTGGCGCATGGTAGGCGGTGGAAATGCTATCAAACATTTCAGCAATACGGAGATTGAGCGTGCGTATATTTCTGTGATAGGTGAGGTCAAAATTCTTGCCGAGCAGAATAAAAAGGTCAAGCGCAGGTGTGATACAAATGCTCCGTATGCGGTGAATAACGATCTTGATATTTACAGGCTATCGGCGCAGCTAACGGTTATCAATCGGGATAGGATCGCTTCGATAGGTGATTTAGAGAGTAGAATTGTTAAGCTGTCAACGGAGTACAAAGCTATGCAGGACCAGCTATCGGATAAGTTGCTAAAGCAAGAAAAGGTACAGGAGCTTATCCGTCAGAGCGAGTATTATTTTGCTAACGTCGATAGAAATGAACTGTCGGCTGAGGATAATAACCGTCTTCAAATATGTAAATCTTCAATGCAGGCTAATAACATTAACTCGGCTGATAATATATCTGCTTGGCGCGAGCGGAATGATAAATTGCTATCGGAGATTGCTGATCTCAAAAATTTTATCTACAAGAAAAAGAATAGGCTTGAGCTGTATGCCGATATTCGTGATACCTACAAAGATATTTCCGGTGGGGACTATATTTCAAAACTTGTTGAGGAAGAAAAACTCCGCAGGGAGCAGGAGCAGAAAAAGCAGCCGCACAAAAAGAAACACAACAGATAAATATTCAAAGATTTAACGCAACTTTGTCTTGAACATGGCAGCGGGATATGTTATACTTTTATTACAATATATTCCGCTGTCGGAAAGGAGTAGTTAATGATAAGACAGCAGAATAAAAATATAGTCATCATCTCACGAAAGGTGGTGGCGGAATGAATATACAGGAACGCAAGAATAAAGAGGGTAAGATAACCTCATACCGCATAAGGGTGTTTGAACATCGGGATGCTCAAACGGGCAAGCAGGTGTTTCGCACTCTGTCGGTAAAGTATGACAATACTAAGTCATCGGCATGGAACAAAAAGAACGCTGAAAAGCAGGCGATTATCTTTGAAAAAGGCATAGCTGAGCAGACTACGTCCGATTCGAGAGTGACATTTGACGAGTATTGCGACTATGCTATCAAGATAAAGGAGCAAACCAGCATTTCCCCGTCAACTGCATATACCTACCGCTGCTGCAAGAAAAGAGTATCGCCGTATATCGGGCATATCCAGCTAAAGAAGCTCACTCCCGCAGCGATCAATCAGGCTTATTCGCAAATGCTTGACAAGGGAATGTCAAAATCGAGTGTGTATCAGATGCACTTGTTCATTCACTCAATGCTTGCAATGGCTTTCAAGGAGAACATTATTCCGAGGAACTATGCGAGCGCAGCTTCGCCGCCTAGAAACGAAAAGAAGGAAGTCGATGCGTTGAGCGAGGAACAGCTTGAAACGTTCTTTAAATTGCTCTACAAGGATACGAGCGAGAAAAACTATATGTTCCAAGTGTTTACAGCCTGCTGTTGGCAACTGGCTGCCGCATAGGTGAGTTGTGCGCCCTTTCGTGGGACAATGTGGATTTTGAGGAGAGCAAGATACATATCTGCAAGCATTTCATAACCGACAGTACAGGGTCACGCATTGTAGAGGGCTGTAAGACCGCAGCAGGTGACCGTTGGCTTTACATGGACGAGGACACAATGTGTATGCTGAAGGAATACAAGGACTACTATTTCAAAACAGCAAAGTCCTTTGGCAACAAGTGGAACTATTTCACAAGAGCCGTATTTTTTTCAAAGCAGCAGCCCGGGGAGCATCTTAGTCCGAGCACAGCGAGAAACTGGCTGCAAGCCTTCACAAAAAAGAACAATCTGCCGAGGATACACCCACATCAATTCAGACACACAGCGATCAGCTTGCAGCTTCAGAATGGTATCAGCATACCCGAAGCGGCAAAGAGGGCAGTACACTCCCGACCAGATGTAACGCTTCGTACCTACAGCTATACTCTCAAAGACAATGACCGCCATTGCTGTGAGGTCGTCCCCAAGCTATACCGAGAATGCCTAAGCGCAAAACAGGCTGACAGCTTGTAAGAAGATACGTTAAATGCAAGCTCTGATAACTTGCAGCAGCTTAAAAGTTGACCGTTTGTTGACCAAAGCGGTTTTCAAACGGTCATATAAAGCTACAAAGTTCTTGAAAATGCGTGGTTTGCGAGGGTAGGGGTTGATTTTTAAGCATAAATATGTTATAATTCTTACATAAATGTTAAGGCGGTGAAACTGTGAGCGTTGAAAGAAAGATCAAAAGAAGCATATCTGACAATGATGAGCCTTCTGAAAAAAAGGAAGGATTTAAGAAATACCTTACCAAAAAGACTCTGATCTGGTGTATATTTGTTATTATATCTATAATACTTCTGGTGTTCCTGCTGACATATAACAAGAAAGTAACGCTGCTTAAAGATATCAATGCATCTGATATTACCGTTATAGAAGTAAAAAACGAAAATACAGGTTATACGTTTAAGATAACCGATCAGGGGCATTTTGAGCAGATACTTGAAAGTGTAACATCACATAAGTTTAAAAAGAACGGATTTGCGGTAGGCGGAACAAAGCCGATATATACATTAGTTTTTAAAGACAAAACCGGATATGCGTTCGATAAGATACAGTTTTGTTGGTATGATGAAGTTTCCTACGGCATGTTCAACTATAAGACAGATAAGACAGACCTTTGCATAGGATACATCATCGGTTTGGAAGCCAGGTCGACACTTGAAAATAGCAATTAGCTAATAAAATGATAAAGCCTTGTACCGTTAATGATACAAGGCTTTTTGTTATTTATCATATTTTAGATCAAATTCAGTAAATTCACCAACGGCGCTGTTTTGAGCGAACATAGCCAGTAAAACGCCTGTAAAACCACCGGCGACCTCAGAAGAAAGATATCTTGTCGATGCCCAGCCGAGTGAAGTGCCATTTGCATAAAACTTATATGTGTGCGAATCAAAAACTATCTTTAGCTCAGCATTATTATCCTCAAGCGGCAGCACAGCTTGCTCGTGCTTAATACTACCTATATTAAGAGTAAGCACAGCCTCGCTTCCCGAAGCGCTCTCCCTTATAAACAGATCGTAATGATGACCTTCGTCACTGTAGACAGTGATACCTGTCTCACCGCAACCATTTGAAGACGCTTTGCAGCTGATATGACCGTTAAAATCCTGCTGTCTGATACCTACAAACGTAGGTGATGCAGCCTGATCTATTGTTATATCAGTTCCTTTGAGGACGTATCTCTCATCAGAGAGATCATAATTATCAGGAGTATACTCTCTCAGATATAAAAGCTCGAGCTCTCTGCTGATATTTTTGAAAGTGCGATCAAGCAGACTTTTCTGAGAAAACTCTCCGATAATTTCGTGCTCGTGATCTGTTGTCCCATCGTTGCTGCAAGTAAACCAGCCGTCTTCGCTGAATTTAACAGGGGTCATATAGACTTCACGGCCTAAATGGTGATACATTTCATACCTGCCGATCTGCCTGAAAGCCAAGTGGATAAAGAACCATTCTCCGCTTGCTGAGCGAACAAGGTCCCCGTGACCGACGCCTTGTATCTCAAAGCCGCCCTTGTTGCGGTTTGTGAGAACAGGATTATTTTCGTATCCCTCAAATTCTCCCCAAGGGCTGTCTGAGCGTGCATATGTTATCATATGGCCGTATTCCGTGCCGCCTTCTGCAGCAGTGAGATAATAATAGTCGCCGATCTTGTACATATGCGGTGACTCTAGGTATCTTCCGCCTGACCCCTGCCAAATAGTTTTGCTGTTAGTAAGCTTTTTGCCAGTTTTTATATCTATCTCACATTGAGTAATTCCCCAGTTGCCATAGTCGTCCTGTCCGTTACTGATAAAATAAACCTTGTCGCCGTCAAACAGTAAAGAAGGGTCGATCCCGCCTTGATCTACGTAAACAGGCTCGCTCCATTCACTTCTGATATCATCTGTGTATACATAGAAGTTCTTGTGCAGTGTATCATTGGTGGTCACCATATAAAATCTGCCGTTATTATACCTGATAGTTGGAGCAAAAACACCGCCAGAGCTTGGAACTGTTTTAAGTTCGACCTGAGAACTGCGAGTCAGAGCATTGCCTATCTGAGTCCAGTTGATAAGATCGCTGCTCTCAAATACAGGAACTCCCGGCATATACTGAAAGGTGCTGCAAACTAAATAGTATTTACCATCAGCTTCGCATACACTTGGATCGGGATAAAACCCTTTAATTATCGGATTAGAGTATAACAATACTATTCCTCCTTTTTGCTGCGCTTTTTAAATAATAAAGCTCCGCCGCCTGCAATAACTGCGGCACCGGCGATCCCGCCGATCAATGGAAGCTTGCTGATCTGTTTCTCATCTTTGCTTACAGCAGAAGATGTATCCTTCTTCGCCTCAAGAACACTTTTATCTTTAGCTATTACAAGCAGAGATACTGTCCTTGGTTCCATTTCATAGCTGATATAACTTCCGTTTATTGTTACAGCAGAATTGCTGTCCGACATATCAAACACTTCGGCAGCCATACTGTTTATTCCGTATAAATGAGCATAAGAGTATTCGCTGTCAAGCTTTATATTGGCGGTAGTTTTATCGCTGAACGATTTGTTTGTAACTATCAGAGTGATAACATCTGTGTTATCACCGTTTATAGATGCATAAGCAGTTGATGTTTCTATATCATCGCTGGTGCATGAAACAAGAGTGTCGCCAAAGCCGTTGCCCTGTCCGTCATAATTAGTATATAGGTTTATGGCAGCCATCTGATAATCTGCTTCCATAGTAAACAGGTTAGCGCAGTAAACATTGTTCTGCGCAAAGATACCAAGAGCATCTGCTTCAGCGATCGCACCGCAGACATCATACGGTCCGCCAAAATCATACTCTGTGATAGCTATTTTTGTGTCAGGATAATAGGTATCTATCGATTTTTGCAGTGCTGGCAGTATCGGAAGGAATTCTGCTCCAGTGTCTGTTATCCAGCTGTCCTCAACGTATGTATCGTCCCAAAGGCTCCTTGTAGCATTGAGCTTGTTGTAAACACAGTCAGGATCACTGTAGTGACTGCAGTAGCGCTCTCCGCACGCGCCCTTTGCTTCTGTGTAAAAATGCACATCTAGCACATCAAGCAGTCGCTCGCCGTTTTCATCCTCAGCTTTTTTCATCTGATCGAGATAATAATCGATGAACCAGTTATAATCTGGATTTAAAGACTGTATCTCTGTCCAGTCAGGTGCTCCTGCAAAGTTTGTAAATGCACCGTATCCAAAAAGTGCCGGCCCAAATATCTCAGCATTAGGATCTATCGCTTTAACTGCTTTTGACAACGTAACAGATTTATCAACTATCTCCTCACAGCTTGTCTGCTCAGGGTGTATCAGAGAATGAGTCCCTTTCCAGAGACTCGGTTCGTTATCAAGAGAATAACCTTTGATACCGCCGTTCTGTGAATCGCCGAGCTTGTTAACAAGATAATTGACAAACTCGTCCATATAAACTGTGTTGTCATCAAGATCGGGTTCAAGTGAAAAATCAGAGCCTTTTACAAGCTCAACCTTGTTCCACCTATCAGAGGGAGCTTTCTGATCTTTAGTTACTTCACCGTCCATATCTGCCGCAACATATCCTGCAAGCTGCAGCGTCATAATGGGGTAAGCTCCCTTTTGTTTGCACACATCTGCAAGATCAAGTGCCGCACAGCCCGGGGTATTTCTAAGCTCTTCGGAAACACTTTGCTGAAAATATCCGTCGGACATATTCTTCCAATCAGAACCTGCGTTTGATGCATTTGTCTCCCAGTTATAGGCAGAATATCTGTTTCCACCTGCTCTCACTGATCCGCACGATACGTCTTTTTTCATAAGTTCTGCATTTGTACCGTATATGTATGGTGATATCGCTTTTCTGTCCTTTGAAGTATCAACAGTTATATTGACGCTTTTTGAAGCTGTATCTGCGCCAACGGGTGCAGCGCAGCAAAGAATAGCTACAACTGCGGACACAAAGGCAGCAATTTTTCTTTTCTTCAAAATCTCGCCCCCTGATATTAAAATTATTATATACTTACCTCATTTTATCATCGTATGCTTTCACTGTCAACTTATAAATATAAATCTCAAAGATCAAAAACTTAATAATTTATTGATATGTTTATTTATTATCTTAAATTATAATAATTTGTCATCTGTAATACTAATAAAGGGATTGACAACCAAATAATTAAAATGTATAATAATGTCGCAAAATTGATTACGATAATAGGAGGGCTTATGAAAACACAGAGACAGATCGGTATAAAGCAATATAAAGCTGCGGGCTTTGTCGGAGAACAGCAGGAGCTGGTCAGAAATACGGTCATACCTTATCAGTATGATGTTCTGCGCGATAAAGCAGACACCGAGAAAAGCCATGTTTTTGATAACTTCCGTAACGCTGCTGCATCTCTGTCGGGC
The DNA here is from genome assembly GCA_017484095.1 of Ruminococcus sp. GTDB lineage: Bacteria > Bacillota > Clostridia > Oscillospirales > Ruminococcaceae > Hominimerdicola. The sequence goes on from JAFUTU010000033.1 coordinate 8,391, forward strand.
GAAGATGTAGGTGACGGCTTTTACGGAATGGTTTTTCAGGATTCCGATGCAGCTAAGTGGCTCGAGGCTGCTGCGTTTTCAATTGCGACCAAACCTGACAGTGAACTTGAAGAAAAAGCTGATGAATTGATAGCCCTTATAGCTTCGGCTCAGGATGGTGACGGATATCTGAATACATATTTTACTATTAAAGACAGGAACAAACGCTGGACAAACCTTCTGGAAGGACACGAGATGTATTGTTCAGGTCATCTGTTTGAGGCAGGTGCTGCTTACTACGAAGCTACAGGCAAGCGTGAGCTGCTTGAAGTTTGCTTAAAAAATGCCGAGCACATCTATAACAGATTTGTCACTGATGGAAAAGAAGGATATCCCGGTCACCCTGAGATAGAGCTTGCACTGTTGAAGCTTTATCGTGCCAGCGGTGATGAGCGTTGCCTTGAGCTTGCAAAGCATTTAATAGATGTCCGTGGAGTTGACCGTGACTTTTATAAAAAAGAAAAGCAGGCACGCGACTGGACGGTTTGGGGAAACAATGCTGACGATCACGATTATCAGCAGAATGGTCAGCCTGTCAGACAGCAGAGCGATGCAACGGGTCATGCTGTTAGAGCTGTATATCTTTATACAGGTATGGCTGATATGGCAGGGGAGACCGATGATGATGAGCTGTTCAAAGCTTGTCAAAGACTGTGGGAGAGCATTACAGCACGCCGTATGTACGTTACCGGCGGTATCGGTTCTACCGTTCACGGAGAGGCCTTCTCTGTTGATTATGACTTGCCGTCTGATACTGCATATTCCGAGACTTGTGCATCTGTCGGTCTTATGTTCTTTGCTTCGCGTATGCTGGAGATCAGACCTTCCGCCGAATATGCCGATGTTATGGAGCAGGCATTCTATAATACAGTTCTGGCAGGAATGGCTAGAGACGGCAAAAGCTTTTTCTATGTAAATCCTCTCGAGTGCATACCCGGGATATCCGGCGTATCACCAACTCACAGGCACGATCTTACTCAGCGCCCCGGTTGGTATTCCTGTGCTTGCTGTCCTCCTAATGTCGCAAGAACTGTTATGTCTTTAGGGCAATATGCTTATGGTGAAAACGAAGACACTGCTTTTTGCCATATGTATGCAGCAGGGGAGGTAATCTTTAAAAACGGTGTTGAACTGAAATGTGACACTTCTTATCCGTTTGATATGAATGTCAGATATAAGGCTTTGAAGGGCGGAAAAACAGCGCTCAGGATCCCTCGCTGGAGTACAGAGACTGTCATCAAGCTGAACGGTAAAAAGATCGAACCTGATATCAGTGAAGGATATGCTTACATAGCTTTAAATGATGACGATGTTCTCGATATCAGACTTGATTATGAACCGAAACTGATATTTGCGTCAGGTCGTGTTCCTGAACTAACAGGTAAGGCTTGTATATGCAGAGGTCCCTTGGTTTACTGCTTTGAGGGAGTAGACAATGACGGCGACGTTATGTCTCTTAGGCTGACAAGTGATATTGTGACTGAAGTTATCAGAGCTAACGGCTTAGATAATGTGCCTGCTTTGTCTGTCAAGTTGCTGCGCTCAAAGGGTGTTGACAGATTGTATTCACGTGAAAAGCCAACTCTCACAGATGCTTACGCGACTGCAATACCGTATTTTTGTTGGGCTAACCGCGGTGAGACTCAGATGCGGATTTGGCTGCCGATAGTGCTTTGATATAAAAAAAGGCGATACTTTGCTCTTTATAGTATCGCCTTTTTGATTATTCAAACAGCATCCGTGATCGTTATTTTTCTATCCTTTCAATTCCGTAGGTAAATAGCTTTATACTAATAAAACAAGATAGTATATAAAGCGGAACGGACATCATCACCAGTCTTCCACCCCATGTTTTGATAAAGTCGGTAAAGCGTATCTTGGTAATAAGATCAAATATCTTTTCTATTACATGGTCACTGCTGCCGATCCAGCTTATGTCAGCAAACATCAGATAGATCACAGTAAAAAGTATCAGCCCGAGCATAAGCATACCCTTCACCATTTCACCGGCCTTTTGGCCAATACCAACAATGAACGGAGTTTCAATGGCTCTTATCATTATCTGGATAAAGAGGAAAATAAGCACAACGCCTGTTACATTCGGGATATCATATTTTGAAAACAGATTTCTTGCCAATATGTTTGCCGATACAGAAACCGTGAACGTTATTAATGACATTATAAGGACCATTATATACTTTGACACCATCTGCTTGCTTATCCCTCTTGGAGTAGATACAACATAGTATCCCCATTTTTTGCGCTCATCAGTCTTAAAGTAATTTGATGCCATAGCACCGCTGATAAAAAAAGAACAGGCTGAAAAAGAAAACATAAGTATCTGAAAAAGCACTCCCAGATCTGTTATTGCAGCATCAACATCGTCACCAACAAACAGCATAAATACCATTGCATTGAAGAGTACCAGAACGAGTAGCAGCGTTCTGATCGTCTTTTTGTTTGTAGCAAAATCTTTATACAGATAGCCAAGCATTATTTTTCCCTCCTTCTGAGAGCCATTACACTCAGTGCATAGAATAACATTCCTAAAGCGATGAGTATAAGAGGAACAGACCACCATAAATTATCCTTTATTGTCTCTCCCAGCCTGGTAATGTGCTTTTCAAATTCCACGCTTGCTTCCGGCGGCCAGTTATCCTGGTCGTCAAGCTTATAGCCTCTGCTTTCATAAAAGTGCGTTATATATTGACCTATACATAAAAAGATGCCAAAGTATAATCCCATATATATGCAACAAAGAACGGTCCGTGCTTTTGTGGTGCTGCCTTTAAAGAGCAGCATAAAAAACTTGTTTAGCCCGAGTATAACAAAGCACAAAGCACCGATACCCAGAATGATAAACAGCATTCTATAATCGAATTTATCTCCGTACAGACCAAGAGCTATAAAATAAACAATAAAGTTTATTACTGTTGCAGCAGCAAATAACAAAGCATTATAGATGTATGAAGCTCCAATTATCTGCTTTTCGCTAAGAGGCAGGGTATAGGCATATACGTTCCATTTGCTGGCTATATCGCTCTTTGTGTTGTTTGTCATTACTGATGCATAAAGAATAAAAGCAAGACCAAGCGGCATTATGTAATATAAAGTTAGCTCTGTTGTTTTAATGGTATTCTCAGGCAGCTTTCCGATATTTCCGTAAAGTATCGACAGCTTAACGAGCGCAAACATGATAAAGGCGATCAGATATGTCACAAGACCCAAAATAGTGATCTTTTTTGAAAGAAAAAGCTCTTTTATCATAATACCTTTCATCAGCCCCACTCCTTTTTATCTCTGTTTACATAGTAAAGCATGATCTCTTCAAGTGTTGCAGAGTCTATAACTGCTCCTGAATACTTCTTTTCGCAGGCAGCCCGGTCACTTATAAGCGCTTCGGCTCCGAAATCAGTTAATCTGGCGCTGACTATATCGTTTTTGTCAAGATCAGAATAATCCTTCTTAGAGCACTTTATGATACCATGCGAGCTAAGGATATCATCTTTGTAGCCGGTCAGAAGAAGCTTGCCTCTGTCAATGAAAGTAACGCTGTCTGCGATCTTTTCAAGGTCAGACGTTATATGTGAAGACATAAGAATAGAATTGTTTTCATCCTGCAAAAATTCAAGAAAGATATCGAGTATCTCATTTCTTACAACAGGGTCAAGACCTGTCGTAGCTTCATCCATAATAAGCAGCTTTGCATTGTGTGAAAGGGCAGCCGCTATCTGGAGCTTCATTTTCATACCCTTTGAAAACTTGGCAAATCTCTTCTTTGAAGGCAGCGCAAATCTGTCTAGATATCCCTGAAAGGTTTCTGTGCTCCACTGAGAAAAAATGTTTTTCAGCACCTTATTGAGCTGATTTGCATTAAGCTCTTCATGAAAGGGGAGCTCGTCAAAAACAGCTGATATATCTTTTTTTATAGTATTTTCTTCTTTGATATGATCGAGCCCAAAGATGTTTATGCTGCCAGCGTCAGGTTTTATTATATTAAGTATAGTATTGATAGTAGTTGATTTGCCTGCACCGTTTTGTCCGACAAAGCCCATAATACTGCCCTTTGGTACATTAAAGCTAAGCTTGTCAAGCGTAAATCCATCATATCTTTTAGTCAGATCCTTTATCTCGATAGCATTATTATATTCAGTCATTTTATTCTCCTCCGTAAATAATGTCTAACAGTTCATGCAGTTCAGATACATCAACTCCACCAAGCTTTGCCTTCTCGCAGGCTGTTGATATAAGCTCCTCAGCCTGCCTTAGGTACTCCTCGCGCAGCAGTTCTTTGTTCTGAGCCTTTACAAAGCTGCCCCTGCCCGTGAATGATTCGATAAAACCATCACGTTCAAGCTCTTCATAAGCCCTTTTTGTGGTTATTACGCTTATTCTTAGCGCCTGAGCAAGAGCTCTCATCGAAGGAAGGGCGTCCCCTTCTTTCAGATTTCCGCTCATGATCTGTTCCTTCACCTGAGATACGATCTGTTCGTAGATCGGCTCATTTGACGAATTTGAAATTACAATATCCATGCGATCACCCAAATGTGTATATCTGATATATACACTATATACTATATACACAAGTTTGTCAAGGGCTTTTGCAAAATTTCTTAAAATATATCAGAATAAATAGTTCTGCACTTGAAATTTATATGGAACTGTGGTATAATAATCTGGTATAAAATGCGAAAGGTGATCTTATGGGAGAAAAAAACAAGGATAAGAAAAATTTTGATATACCGCGTCCTAGCTTTCCAAAAAGAGCTGTTATCACAGGCGGTATGCCTTACGGTAATAAAGAACTGCATTTCGGTCATGTTGGCGGAATGCTCGTATTTGCTGACACTTATGCCAGATTTCTTCGTGATAGGATAGGCAAAGATAACGTGATTTTCGTTACAGGTACAGACTGTTATGGTTCTCCTATCGCTGAGGGCTGGAGAAAAAAAGTCGAAACAGGCGAATTCAGCGGCAGTCTTGAGGACTTTGTAAGTGCTAATCATAATAAGCAGGCTAAGACCCTTGAACTGTATAGTATCGCACCCGATCTGTTTGCAGCATCTGGCCTTGGAAGATCAAAACAAGTACATTCCGAAGTCAGCGAATGGTTTTTGAACTCTCTTTATAAAAAAGGTCAGCTTGAGAAGATATCTACTATGCAGTTTTTCGACGAAAAGGCAGGAGTTTTTCTTAACGGTAGACAGGTAATAGGTAAGTGTCCTGTTGAGGGCTGTACCTCAGAAAGGGGTTATGCAGACGAATGTGATCTCGGTCATCAGTATATGCCTGAAAACCTTATAGATCCTATCAGTACGCTGACGGGTGAAAAGCCTGTTATGAGACCTGTTAACAACTGGTATTTCAAGCTTTGCGATTATGAAGAGCTTTTAAAAGAATGGGTAACAGAGCTGCAAAAGCGTAAAGATATAAGACCAGTAGTATGGAAGACTATTTCTGAATTCTTAAAACCGCCTGTTATTTATATAAAGCGTGAATTTGAGGATAAGTATTTTTCTGTTAAAGATAAATTGCCTGAGCACGAGTATCTCGAAGAGCCTAAGAAGCCATCGTTTACGATAGCATTTACAAAGCTTACTGACTGTGAACAGTCATGCAGGGTACTGACCGATAATGGTATCAGATACAGAACAGGAAAAAAGCTGGTTCCATTCAGATTGACAGGCAACATTGAATGGGGCGTACCTGCTCCTGATTTTGAGAATGACGGCGATGCGCTTACCGTTTGGGTATGGCCCGAATCATTATGGGCTCCGATATCTTTTACTCAGACCTATCTTGAACAGCAGGGCAGACCCAGAGAAGACTGGAAGGATTATTGGTGCAGTAAAGACTCTGTAGTTTATCAGTTCATCGGTCAGGATAATATATACTTTTATGGCATAGCTGAACCTGCAATGTGGATGGCTCAGCAGGAAAGTTCTGAAAAAGCATCTTCACCTGATGACGGTGAGCTGCAAATGCCCGTTATAGTTGCAAATCATCATATACTGTTTCTTGATAAGAAAGCTTCCAGTTCCGGAGCAGTTAAACCGCCTATGGCTGATGAGCTGCTTGACTACTACACGGCAGAGCAGCTGCGTATGCATTGGCTCGGCCTTGGTCTTGGTCAAAGATCTGTAAGCTTTATGCCTAAGCCATATAACCCAGATGCCAAGCCTGAAGATACCGATCCCGTAGTTAAGGACGGACTTCTTCTTTCAAATGTATATAACAGGATCATAAGAACAGCTTTCTATACTCTGCAAAAAGAGTTGGACGGTATTTTACCTGAGAACGAACCTTCAGATAAGATACTTGCTGACGGCAAGAAGGCTGTACTCGATTATGAAAGGCATATGTCAAGGTTTGCTTTTCACCAGTGTATCTATGTTCTTGACAGCTATATCAGAAACGGCAGCAAGTATATGTCAAAGGCTTTGAAGCCTAACGAGCAGTCTCCTGATGAGCTGAAACAGGCGCTGGCTGATGTTTTCTATATTATCAGAATAGCAGGTATACTTCTTCACCCGATCGTACCTGAAGGGACCGAAAAGCTCAGAGAATATCTGAGGCTTGATGAAAGCATCTGGTCTTGGGAGCGTATTTTTGAGCCTTTTACAAGCTTTGCTCAAAAGGATCATAAGCTAAAATTCCTCCCTCCGAGGACGGATTTCTTCACCAGGCATCCGAGTCAGTTCGAGCAGACAAATGATTAGAGAACGGAGGCAAGCAATGAATATTAGAAAAATCAAAACCGGTGTTCTCGCAGCAGTGCTTTGTTTGAGCTTCTCCTCTTGTGGACAGAAGGTTGACGATACAGACCCCGATGCAGTTTATAAACCGCAGTCGCAGGCAGCAACAGCCAGCAGCGCTGCATCTAATAAATCAACTGAATCTTCTGATAAAAAACAAACAGAAGACTCTCAGGAAGAAGAGAAGAAAACAGGCACTACCTCTGTACACCTTGTATGTGCGGGAGATAACCTTATCCACGATAATATTTACGTAGATGCGCAAAATGATGACGGCTCCTACGATTTTTCCAAGTGCTATGCCCCCTGTAAGAGACTTCTCGAAGGTGCAGACATAGCTATCCTTAATCAGGAGACTCTTGTAAATGATGCCTTTGAGCCTTCTACTTACCCGATATTTTCAACGCCGACAGAGGACGGAGATGCGGTAGTAGATCTTGGCTTTAACGTTATTTCAATGAGTAATAACCATGTTCTTGACAAGGGCGCGGAAGGTCTTCTGAATTCGCTTGATTATTGGGATTCAAAGGGCGTTATTCATTACGGTGCTTACAGAGACGAGGAAGACTCCGAGACGATACGTACAACTGAGATCAACGGTATCAAGTTTGCCTTTCTTGGCTATATGGAACACACTAACGGTTTCTTTCTTGACGGTGATGAGGGCAAGGTAGTTTATCTCGGTGATACAGAAACGGTAAAAAGGCAGATACAAGAAGCAGACAAAATTGCAGATGTTGTAGTTGTTTCCTGTCATTACGGTACTGAAATAATGAATGAGATAAATGATATGCAGGTAACACTTACACCTCAGCTCGTAGAATGGGGAGCAGATCTCATTATCGGCACTCAGGCTCACGCATTGTCTACCTGTGAGTATCTTGACAAGCCCGATGGCGGTAAGGCATTTGTTTATTACGGACTTGGCAATTTCTTCTCAACAATGTACGATACTAAGTCGTTAGTCGGTATTGTCGGCGATCTTGACATCGTCAAGAATTATGATACTGATGAAATAACAATTGAGAATGTCAAAGCTATCCCTGTAATATCTCACTTTGAGGCGACCTACTATGATTCAATGTGGTATAACTGCGCTGTATATCCTATGAACGATTATACAGATGATCTTATGAACAAGAATTTTATGCATTGGGACGGCTTCAACTGGGATTCGGTAAATCAGTGCCTATCTTACGTTCCTGAGGAATTCCTTTCTATAGAGTAAAAAATTAAGCACTCGCTTTTCGGCGAGTGCTTTTTTATCATTCGTTCGGATACAACATTTTCCAGTCTTTTCTGCAGGTATCCATCATTGTCATTACAGCTAAAGTTGATGAATGCGGCACAAGTGAGCTTTCTGTCAGGCCTGAATTAAGACACCTGTGTACCTCTTCTATTTCATATTCATATCCGTTGATCCTATTTTCGATAATTGACTTCTCGATGACTTTTCCGTTGTGATCCAGCAATGACACCTCACAGGTGCAGAAGAACCAGTCTCCGAAGAGTATCGAGCCTTTACTGCCGCAGATCACTGCGTTATTCCTGTTAGGTATCTCAAAGCCTGTATTAACACTGGCGTAGGCATTTTCATAATCAAGAAGTATGCTGTTACTGAGATCGACTCCGTCTCTGCCAATGTGAGCATTGCTAGTTATTTTTACCGGTTCTCTGCCAAGAAAATCACTAACAAGCGTAAGCGGATAGACAGCAAGATCTAATAGAGCTCCTCCTCCGCATTCAGGTGAAAACAATCTGTCATTCGGATCGTATTCAACAAGATTGCAAAAATCAGCTTTTATGTATTCAGGTGCACCAATTCTTCCGCTGTTGAACCATTCGATCGCCTTTAGGTAAGTCGGTCTGCATTTCATCCACATCGCTTCCATGAAGAACAAGCCTTTTTCTTTAGTGGCAGATATCATTTGCTCAGCCTGTGAACAGTTTAATCCAACTGATTTTTCGCATAATACATTTTTACCATTCTCGATACACAGCATCACATCTGCAAAGTGACTGCTCATCGGCGTTGCTATGTAAACAACATCAATATTTTTATCCTCTGCAAGTTCACGGTAGCTGCCGTATGCTTTTTCAAATCCGAATTCTTCAGCAAAACTTTTAGCTTTAGCCTTAGACCTAGAGCCTACAGCATAAAGCACTGCATCATCGCAGCCTTTCAGCGCCTCCGCAAACGTGTGTGCGATCCGTCCAGTCCCTATTACAGCCCAATTGTATTTTTTCATTTTAACGGCTCCTTTATATTTTATTTCATAACATCTTAGCGATATCTCTGTACTTTTCAATTATATTCCTGCCCTGATCTTCAGGGTTGAGGTCAACATCCTTAGCTCTTGCCCGCAAAGCAGTGTTATCGTAAAAAATGTGATAAGCCAGATTATGCTGCAGCCATTCCTCCACCATATCTCTCGCTTCACGGTAAGATACCATATCCTTGCCATGTAAAGGATTCTCGTCAATCAACGCCTGGCATATGATCTTCATATCAGCCGAATTTGTGATTTTATAAGAATCCACTATTTTCCAGTTATCGGGAGTGTAAATTGCACTGTATACCTCACTGTTATAATCAAATTCATAATTCTTTCCGTTTCCGTCAATATCTCTCAGATCAATATCTTCTTTTGACGATAAGAGACCTAAAGAGTTATCAAGGATATCTTTTTCTGTAGTCTCATGAGTTAGCGATGAGCTTTCTGTTGTCGTTGTCTCTACGGAAGTCTCAGTCGCCGTTGTTTCGGCTATGCTTGTGTGTTCAGTAGTTGTTGTAGTTGCAGCAGTCGTAGTTGATCGCTCATATGAAGAGCTGACAGCTGTTCCGCAGCCTGTCATAAAGCTTGTCATTATACAAGCTGCCGATGTATATATAAGTCCTTTCAGAACCATTATATCACCTTACTTTATCTTTTTTGATATTATACTATTTTTTCTTATAAAAATCAATAGCTGTACATAAGTATCTAAAAAGTATAATTATCTATGGAAGCATTATACCTTGATCTTGTTATAAGCACTTTGACTGATAAAAAGCTTTATGATCTTAAGCTGCATTATTTGCAAAAGATCTTGATGCTGCCTTTGAAGCAGCGCACACAATGAAGGGAATGTATGCAAATCCGTCGATCACTCCGATCTCAAAACCAGTTCTTGAAATGACTGAGCTTTTAAGAGCAAGGACCGACACTTATTACTCTGACCTTTTAAATGAGGCAAATAAGCAGTTTGTCCTATTATTATAGCTTGCAAAATAGGCTAACAGGCATAAGAGCTCGGCTCCTATGCCTGTTTTTGAATATCTGTTACTGTGATCTCGGTTTTACTTCCGCAGAATTTGACCTCGTATCCTGCAAATCCAAAGCCGTATATTCTGTCGGGTTCATCCTTATATGCAGGTCTTGGGTCCTGCTCCAAAATCTTGATAAGCGTAATTCGCTTCTCTTCGGGAAGCCTGTTCAACAGTTCATCACAAATATTCACCTTAACAGTATGTATGTCATAAGTTAGAGCGCCTTTAGCTTCATCTATACGATCTGTAACAGGCAGATACGGCTTTATATCATAAATGGGAGTACCGTTCATCAGGTCTGCACCTTTGACACGGAGTATATAGCCGTATTTTTCGCTTTTTTCTATACTTGATAATTCAACGCATGAAAGCCCGAGCTCATTAGGTCTGAACGGTGAGCGGGTCGCAAACACTCCTACACGCTTATTTCCGCCGAGCTTTGGCGGCCTTACTGTTGGAGACCATTTTGATCCGGCATTTTCAGAAAATCCCCAGATAAGCCATATGTGAGAGAATCTGTCAAGCTCTCTTAATGCCTCAGGTGAGCGGAATTCCGGTTCAAAGATTATTGTTGCGTTCAGTTCTTTTATCAGTCCGCTTTGCCTTGGGATGCCGAATTTTGTATCAAAGTCTGTATGTATCCGTGCTATTGGTCTGATCTGCATATTATCACCTGTTAATTATTATAATACGCATTTATATAATTGTCAAATCCGATTGACACGGCTTTTAATGAATGATATAATGTAATTGCATAATATTTTTTAGCCTATAATTATGTGAGGTACATATGAAAAGATATGTTATAGGTATTCTTGCCCATGTTGATTCGGGCAAGACCACTTTAGCCGAGGCTCTGCTGTATACATCTGGCGCTGTAAGAAAACTCGGCAGGGTCGACCACAGAGACTCATTTCTTGATAATAACAGTATAGAGCGTGACAGAGGAATAACCATTTTCTCGAAGCAGGCAGTTTTTGAACATAATAACACTTCCGTTACCTTGCTTGATACACCTGGTCATGTTGATTTTTCCGGAGAGACTGAAAGAACTCTTTCGGTATTAGATGCTGCAATATTGGTAATCAGTGGTACGGACGGCGTACAAAGCCACACCAGAACACTTTCGTCTCTTTTAAACAGATATGGTATCCCAACATTTGTTTTTGTGAACAAATGTGATATGCAGGGTTTTGATAAGCTGTTTGTAAAGAATTCATTGTCAACTATCTTGCCTGATAAGTGTGTTGATTTTTCACAGCCTGTCAATGAGCGTGATGAAGAGCTTTCATTGTGCAGCGAAGAGCTGATGAGCGAATATATCGAAAATGGTAATATATCGGACAGCGGTATAATAAATGCTGTTTCGAGCTGCAAGCTTGTGCCTTGCTTTTTCGGTTCTGCACTGAAGCTTCAGGGAATAGATGTTTTTCTTGATGAGTTTATAAAGTATCTTCCGCATATACAAGCTGCAAAAGAGCTGTCTGCATCTGTTTATAAGATCTCACAGGACGAATCAGGCAACACATTGACACATATGAAGATAACAGGCGGTGAACTTAACGTTCGCGACGTTATTACCTATACCGGTACTGATAACGAGGAACATTACGAAAAGATACAACGCATAAGGGTATATAACGGTGAAAAGTATACTTTTACTGATAAAGCAGAGCAAGGCGAGATATGTGCGGTATCAGGTCTTAGCAGCACTTATATAGGCCTTGGTATCGGGAATGAAAAAGATAAACGCAGCAGAACCCTAAAGCCACCTCTTGTTTATTCGGTCAAATCAAATGATGAAACAGACGAACATACCCTGCTAAATGCTCTGCGTTATCTTGAAACAGAAGACCCTGAGCTTGCAGTAGATTACGATCAGTCAGCTCATCAGATCACGGCATCTTTTATGGGTGAAGTGCAGGCTGAGGTTTTCACACGAATAGTTAAAGAAAGGTTCGGCATCAGTATCGAACTTGGGGACGGTAAGATATCATATCAAGAGACCATAGCTGCCCCTGTTGAAGGTGCAGGTCATTTTGAACCGCTAAGGCATTACGCAGAAGTTCACCTGCGCTTGGAACCCTTACCGAGAGGAAACGGCTTTGAATACGTATCCGAATGCAGTGAGGATATTTTATCAAAAAATTGGCAAAGGCTGATAATAACCCACTTGAAAGAGCGTGTGCATAAGGGTGTGCTTACGGGCTCGCCGATCACTGATGTAAGATTTGTTTTAACAGCAGGAAAAGCTCACATCAAACACACCGAAGGAGGAGATTTCAGGCAGGCGACCTACAGAGCAGTAAGAAACGCATTAAGATATGCTCAAAGCATTCTGCTTGAACCATATTATTCATTCAGGCTAGATATTCCGTCCGCTTGTACAGGCAGAGCTCTTACCGATCTTGAGAGATACGGTGCTGATATTGATCCGCTAGAAACAGGAATAGATTCGGTTGTTATAACGGGAAGAGCTCCTGTTTCGATGCTAAGGTCTTATCACACTGAGGTCGCAGGCTATACCAAAGGCGAGGGCGTGCTGAGTGTTGTACCATGCGGATATGATATTTGTCAAAACAGCGAATCCGTTGTATCTGATATAGCTTATGACCCTGACAGAGATACAGTCAATACAGCTGATTCTGTCTTTTGTACACATGGTGCCGGTTATGTCGTTCCATGGAATGAGGCAAAAGCAAAAATGCACGTATCGCCTTTCAAATCACAGCAAGAGTATAAATCGCCTGAATTCAAGCAGCTTGCTGATACATATGTAAGCAGAGCTGCGGCTGATGAAGAGCTTATGGCTATTTTTGAGCGCACCTATGGCAAGATCGAACGCAAGGAGCGCTACGCACTCCACACGCCAAAGGAGATAAAGAATGAAAATAAAAAGCCTGTCTCTATAAAGTCAGGTCCTGAATACCTTCTTGTTGACGGCTATAATGTAATATTTGCGTGGGAAGAGCTAAAGACTATGGCAAAACAAAGTCTTGACCTTGCGCGCACATCACTCATTGACAGACTTTGTAATTATCAGGGCTTTTATGGGTGTGAGGTGATCTTAGTCTTTGATGCTTATAAGGTAAAAGAGTCTGAGAGATGTGATAACTCAAGAAACATTACTATCATTTATACGAAGGAAGCTGAAACTGCTGACACTTATATCGAAAGAACTGCGCATAAGCTATCAAAGGAAAATAAGGTAAGAGTTGTGACCTCAGACGGCTTGGAACAGATAATTATTCTCGGCTCAGGCGCTTTGAGAATATCAGCTGATGAATTTCACAGGCGTATGGCAGATACTGAAAATGCTATCAGAGAAAGCATAGATAAGCTGAATTCAAGACGAGGCTTAGAACATACGGCCAAGATTCAAAAAACTTGACAAATTCATATCAATATTATATAATAAACTAAGTTAAATTGATTGGAGTGATAATATGGCTGGAATACACGCATCCGGTGAGGATTACCTTGAAGCCATCCTTATGCTTTCGGAAAAGAATCACGGTGAAGTCAGAAGTATAGACATAGCAAGAGAACTCGAGGTTACAAAGCCAAGTGTTTCCAATGCGATGAAGATATTGAGAAACGGCGGCTTTATCAACACTGACAGTGACGGCTTTATTACGCTGACTGATGACGGCAAAGCCATTGCTATAAAGATCTATGAAAAGCATCGTGTTTTGTCTGCATGGCTTGAAAGCCTTGGTGTTGATCCTGCAATAGCCGTAGAGGACGCCTGCAAGATAGAGCATGTGATCTCGGATGAGAGCTTTAAATGCTTGAAAAAGCATCTAAAGCAGTTTCACAATATTGAATTGTCATAAGTAAATAGAAATCCCTGCGAAGCAATTAGTTGCTTCGCAGGGATTTCTTACTTATACTTTTTGACCGCAGGCACTGCAGAATTTAGCAGCTGTTTTTAAAACAGCACCGCAGTGAGGGCAGGTTGCCGGAGCCTTCGGTTCCTCAGTTTTTTCAGAAGAAAAAGTTTCAGCTACAGGCGTCGCAAAAGCTTCAGGCGTAGTGGTTATAGGTTCAGAATGCTGAACCGGATGCTCGGGAATAAAAACATTAGCTGCAAATTGATTTTCAGCAGGGAAGCCATCAAAGCTTTGTTTTGCTGATTTTTCAACACTCTCGATTTCAACACTGAATGACTCACCGCTAAGCTTCAACGCAAGAAACAGACCGGCAAGCAGTAAGAAGAATCCCGCGATCAAGGGCAGACAAAAAACAAGCAGTCTGCAAACGCAGATGAAAACTGTTTGGTCAGTATCATCAGAGGTCAACTTAAGAATATCCTGCTGTATCGTATTGACCATGCCGAAAACAGACAGCGGCAGATCTGCAATAACAGCAAAGATGATCAAAGAAGCAGATGAAGCTGTCAAAGCTTTGGTCCTTTTGTTCTTGAACAGAATTATCATTGCAACAAAGGATAAAACAGCCATATATATACCTGAGCCGTATACATCAAAGAAATGATATATAGTCACAGCAGTATCATCATGAGAATAAAAGAACATTGAGTCAATATCATTCTCAAACACCGAATTATGTATAGCTGTAGCAACAGGATCAAATACAGATCCGCATATTGCAAAAACAAAAGCCAAAACTGCAAAAACACAGGAAGCTGTACCCGCATTAGTGAGTTTTTTAAAGTATTGTTTTGTCATTATTTATACTTCCTTTCAGAAATAATCCTAACAATATAATACTATTATTTTAACAAAATGTCAATAGTTTATTCTTGCTTTTTCTGAGATTTTGTGTCATTTTCTGTATTTTTATTATCTAACTCAGTGCTTATTTTTTCAATGATAGCTTTTTCATCAGCAGAAACGTCATTATCATCGGACTTGGTTTTTGATGGTTTATCAGCGGCGCGTGATATGAGCTTCTTAGCGATGCGTCCATTCTGGAACTCAAAAGCAAACACTATTATGAGCAGAACAACGCCAAAGCCCGTGATAACAAGTGATACCTTAAAATACTCAGGCGAGAATGTCATAGATATCTTGTTCGTGCCCTTTTCAAGCGGAATAGTTATCAGGCTGTTGAGCGATTTTTCTGCCTTAACTGCTTTTCCGTTAACGGTTATCTTCCAGCCTTCCTCATAAGGTATAGTAGTGAACAGAACGTTGTTATCAGAATCTGATTCGCAGGTACCTTCAAGGTGAGTGTCCTCAAAGCTTGTTATACCGAGAACGTTATTTTGAAGCTCTTCACAGGTCTCTGAAAATGCATCATAATCAAAGGTATAAAACAGCTGATCTCTCCAGAACGCTTCATTATCATCGTTTGAGATCGTAAGTCTTATTCTGAGCACCTTGTCCTTCTCAAACTTTCCAAGGTTCATTATAGAGTAGTTATCACCTACAAAAAACTGACCTGCATAGTCCATAGGATCACTGCCGTCATCATATTCGTCTTCGTCCTGAATGAAAACATTGCAGCTTCTCTCATATTTTGTAGGAAGATACATATAAAGATATGAGTCCTTATCCATTCTTACTACATAGTCGATGTGACACTCAGCGTGAGACGTATCCGCAGGGTAGTATTTCATATGACCGTCAGAAAGTCTGTAAGTTGCCATATTCTCGACTTGTGAGTTGATAAGGTCAAGCTTAGTGAAATACGGCACAGTGTTATCAGCAAGCTTATTAAAGATCATATTCTGGTTAAGGAAAGGATCATCATCTGAAAGAGTTATATCTTCGATAGAGCTGTCACATACAAGTCCAAGGCCCAAAGCATTCGGGTTATTATAGAACTTATAGTATGTTTCAACATCAGATACATCACCTTCGACGCTCTTGTATTCGTGCATCTTTTTAAGTTGAGTTGTAAGCTTATACTCCTCAGGTATTTTAACTCGGGAACCAACATAAGTTGTGTCTCCCGTTTTATCCATTACATACTTGATATCAAACAGCGCATCGGTCATAAATGTAGTGCCGTCATACTTTGTATAGTTGCCTCCGAAAGCATAACCCAGCTGATGAAGCATCAGAAGAGCAGGGGTGTTCATAGTTGAGCTCGAATGTGAAATGCCAAAATATCCGGTACCGATCGGATCGCAGACCGTCCTGTGGAAGGTCGCTTCCATTCGGTAAAACGGAGAATCATCATAGCTTTTCATCATGCTGACTGCATCTCGCAACTCAGACATATACGGCTCATATGATGAATATTTGCTGTAAGCAACGTCCTTGTCGATCTTATCAATAGTATCGGCGCTGTTAATGAACAGCTCGCCCGAAAGCACAATAACAGTAACTATACATACACTCTTTGACTTCGGGTATTTCCTTATCAGGTACAGCAGCAAAAAGTATACTGCCATAGCAATCATTGATACCCAAATTCCCTGAATAACGTTATACGGCTCTCTATCTTCGTTAAACTTAGTCTCAAACAGCTGGAAGTGCCCATAGTTTTCACGTTCACACCAGAAAAGAAAAACCATAAATCCAAAAACTGCGCCGCCAATGTTTTTGGCCGTTATGCCGTCTAGGTTTTCAAATGCTCTGTATGAAATAAAAATAAACAGGAACGAAAAAGCAAATGAGTATCTGAACGGCAGCCAGTTAGGTACCTGAAAACCGTGCATAACTATATCGATCGGCTTCAGATACATAAGCACAACAACTAATATAGAAAGAATGCCGTAGGAAGTCTTTTCCTTCATACTGATCCTGCTGTTCAGAAAATACAGCGGTATGAGCAGCAGTGTCAGTGTTCCACAGTAAACCATCGGCATTCCTTCGGGATACACAGTGTCATAACTGAGAGGAAAGAGCTTTGTTATAAAAGTCAGGAAGTCAAATTGAGTTGCCATAGAAAAATCAGGTGTGGTAAACTCAAATTTTCCAAGCTTCAAAGAATTATAGACGGGAATAAGCACCCAAGCTGCACACATAAGTGAAATAAGCGTGCTAACTCCAAATTTCACGCATTTTATAAAGAACTTTTTCGGAACTATCCTGCCTTCTTTTCCGAAGCAGCACAGACAAAAATACATAAAAGTAAATATACCTACCATATAACCAATGTAAAAGTGTGCAATGAACATCAGTGAAAGCGGTATTATAAAATGGAGCATTTTTCCGTTTTCGACCAGTTTATGAACACCCACACAGATCAGCGGTAAATAAATAAGACCGTCCAACCACATAGGATCCATAAGCTGAACTACCATATAGGACATAAGTGCATACATGGTTGGGAAGATAACGAGCGAGGTTATCCTCGGAGGCTTTGAAGATACCTTCTTTAAAAAATACATAAAAGATATCGAAGCTGTACCGATCTTTGCAAGCTGCAGGATAAGAATAGATGTCGCCATCATAGTTCTTGGCAGAAGCAGTATTATTACCATGAACGGGCTTGCAAGATAATAAGCAAATACACCGAACATCTCACCGCTCAGATTACGGGACCAGTTATATATAAGGCTGCCGTCACCCCAGAAAGCATTGCGGAACTCTTCATAATAATACACATACTGCCCGTTAAGATCAAGCACCAGAACAGAGCTGTCACCAACAGGGTGTATCTTAAAAAACAGATATGCACCATACATTATACATATAGGCAGAACAAAAACGAGTATGTACAAAAATGCCATTCTCTTTTTATAGCAAAACAGAACGTATTTATCAAACCATGTCATCTTATCAGGATGTTTGACCTTATTTTTCATCAGTTGACCTTTCCTTTATCCTAATTTGTTTATCTGTAGTTTGTTTGACTATATATCTCGGACGCTGTTTTATCTCCTCATATATCTTTGATATATAGTATCCGATTATCCCCAGACTGAACATTATTATGCTTGAAGTCAAAAGCTGCAATATTATAACAGTAGGGAAGCCTGCCTCCGATGAACCGGAAAGCTTCATAACAAGCGTTTGTATCCCCAGTATCACTGAAATAATAAACATAATAAAGCCAAACACTGTTACCAGCTGCAAGGGCGCTGAGGTGAAAGAAGTTATATTGTTCACTGCAAACTTAATTAGTGACCTTAGTGACCACTTTGAAGAACCAACTTCTCGCTCAGCAACATCAAAATAGACCTTTTCTGTCTTATATCCTACCCAGCTGGACAAAGCTCTGAAAAATGTGAGCCTTTCGGGCATTTTGTTAAGAGAATCTACAACGCGTCTGTCAAGCAGTTTAAAATCTGATGCCGATTCCATATCCAGTCCGCTGGAAGAGCCGATCAGTTTGTAAAACAGCTTTGAAAACCCTCTGTAAAGTTTATTCTCTTTTCCTCGGGAGCGTTTTCTTCCTTCGACAATGTCAACATCGTTATTCATCCAGATATCATACATACGCAGCATAACACGGGCGGGAAACTGCATATCACAGTCCATAAGTACGCAGCAGTCACCGTTTGCAGCTTTGAGTCCTGCAAATATAGCGCTTTCCTTACCGAAATTTCTTGAAAAGCTTATGCCGTGTATCCTGCTGTCTGATGCTGAATGGGTAGCTATTTTATCCCATGTTCCATCGGTCGAGCCGTCATCAATAAAGATAAGCTCATGCTCGATATTATTTTCGTCAAGCAGAGAGGTCAGTACCTCGGCAGTATTATCAATATTACCCTCTTCGTTATAGCTGGGTATAATAACTGAAAGCATTTTTTATTCCTCGCTATCTTCGGCTTTCTGATAATAATCACTTCTGACCTTGAAGAATCTAATAGAAGCAATTATTATCAGTATGTACAGAATTATCTTTCCTATTGCCATCAGAACGCCAAAAAAGTCTCCTGTCTGTCTGTACGGCAGCAAAACATAAATAACATTAGATATATAAACGAATATTGTTACAAAACATATCTTTTTAAGAGTATATTCTAGTTTTACCAGATTTGCAGTGTAAGCAAGATACTCTCTGTTTTTATCCAGCACATCATACAGCATAGATATTGCATAAAGCGGAATAAGAACAGCAGCGGCCCACAGAAGCAAAGCGATAATATCAGCTACCAAAGGAACAGTTTTTGACATTTCTCCCAGTACGGACAGTAATCTGAGTATCTGAACTAACACTGCAGAAAAGCCGCAAAGAAAAGCAAATACTACAAAAAGGGTCTTAAGCTTGGCCTCATACTTCAGCTGAGAGCGCAGCTCTGCCAGACCGATAATAATAAATACTGCTCCTACAAGCTTTATGGCATAGCTCAAAGGCCAGTCATAATTGAGCATAAAAAGCAAAAACGGTGTGCCCAGCACAAGAAAATTCATATCACATTCCTCTGTAATCTATCCATAAAAATACTATAATATTATATACTATTTTAAAGTGAATGTCAATAAATTTACACTTATGTATTGAAAGTTGAACTTGATTGTGGTATAATAGAGAAAAATCAACGGAGGTAATCATTTATGAATAAAATACTTGTAACCGGCGGTGCCGGATTTATCGGCAGCCATACCTGTGTTGAGCTGCTCGATGCAGGATATGAGATAGTTATAGTTGATAACTTCTCAAACTCCAAGCCCGAGGCGCTTAACAGGATTAAGAAGATAACGGGTAAGGATTTTGCTTTCTATGAGGCAGATCTGCTTGATCTTGCGGCACTGGAAAAGATATTTGAAGAAAACGAGATCGATGCAGTGATCCATTTTGCAGGATTGAAAGCAGTGGGTGAGTCTGTTCAGAAGCCTGTTGAATACTACCATAATAATATTACAGGCACTCTTATGCTTGTAGAGGCAATGAGAAAACACGGCTGCAAAAAGATCGTGTTCTCATCTTCCGCAACTGTATACGGACCTGTCAACAAGGCACCTTATACTGAGGATATGCCGACATCGGCAACAAATCCATATGGTTACACAAAGGTAATGATAGAGCAGATACTCAGAGATGTATGTGTTTCCGATCCTGAATGGTCAGTATCTCTGCTCAGATACTTCAATCCTATCGGAGCTCACAAGAGCGGTCTCATCGGTGAAGACCCTAACGGTATCCCGAACAATCTGCTTCCATATATATGCCAGGTAGCGGTCGGAAAGCTTGAAAATCTTGGTATCTTCGGCGATGATTATGATACACCAGATGGCACAGGCGTAAGGGATTATATTCATGTTGTTGACCTCGCAAAGGGTCACCTGTCCGCCCTGAAATACGTGCTTGAGCATACAGGCGCTGATGCTGTAAACCTAGGTACAGGTAAGGGCTCAAGCGTTTACGATGTGCTTCATAGCTTTGAAAAGGCTTGTGGTAACAAGCTGCCATATGTTGTTAAGCCTAGAAGAGCAGGGGATATTGCTACTTGTTACGCTGATACTAAAAAAGCTAAAGAAGTATTTGGCTGGACAGCACAGTATGATCTTGATGAGATGACTGCTGACAGTTGGAATTTCATAAAAATTAATCCTAACGGGCTTTAATTCTCATTATTAGCTTATAAACAAAGGCAGTTGAAAGACTGTCTTTGTTTATTTTTGTCATTATTACATAGTTTTACACTAGGATTTATATGAATTTTTACAAAATTTTAGTTTTTATTAAAATTCCTATTGACAATGTCGGAATTATGTGTTATATTCTAAACATAGCAATTCACTAGGAAATATATGAATTGATTTTTAAAGAGGTGATGGTCATGAAAGCATCAGCTATAATAATCTATTATGATTCACGAATGTGTAGTCGAATGTGACTTAGCAAATAATATTTCAAATCATAATTAATTAAATGAAAGAGGTTGATCTTAATGAGCAAAATAAATGAAAGAAATCTGAAGTTTGAAACAAAGCAGTTACACGTAGGGCAGGAAAGTGCAGATCCCGTGACCGATGCAAGGGCAGTGCCTATCTATCTGACATCATCATATGTGTTCCATAACAGTGAGCACGCTGCAGACAGATTCGGTCTTAGAGATGCAGGCAATATTTACGGAAGACTTACAAATCCTACTCAGGATATTTTCGAGCAGAGAATCGCAGCTCTTGAAGGCGGTTCAGCAGCACTTGCAGTTGGTTCAGGAGCAGCGGCTATTACATATGCTATTCAGGCAGCTGCACACGCAGGAGATCATATTGTTGCTGCTAAGAATATATACGGAGGAACTTATAATCTGCTTGCACATACTCTTAAAGATTACGGTATAACAACAACTTTTGTAGATCCTTTTGATTATGACGCTATTGAAGTTGCTATTCAGGAGAATACAAAGGCTATAGAGATAGAGACACTCGGTAATCCTAACTCAGAGGTCGTTGACATTGAAAGGATAGCGAATATCGCTCACGCACATAAGATACCGCTTATCGTTGACAACACCTTTGCCACCCCTTATCTTGTAAGACCTATCGAGTACGGCGCTGACATTGTTGTACATTCTGCTACAAAGTTCATAGGTGGTCACGGAACGACTATCGGCGGCGTTATCGTAGATTCAGGTAAGTTTGACTGGATCGGCAGCGGTAAGTTCCCTTGGTTTGTTGAGCCTAATGTTTCATATCACGGTGTAAGCTTTGCACAGGCTGTTCCAAATGCAACTTTTGTAACTTATATCAGAGCTATTTTGCTTCGCGATACAGGTTCTACACTTTCTCCTGTCCACGCATTTGTGTTCCTGCAGGGTCTTGAGACGCTTTCGCTCAGAGTAGAAAGGCACGTTGAGAATGCACTTAAAGTTGCTGAGTTCCTTAATAATGATCCGAGAGTTGAGAAGGTAAATCATCCGTCTGTATCAACTGATCCTAAGCAGCAGGAGCTTTATAAGAAGTATTATCCTAACGGAGGAGGCTCGATCTTCACGTTTGAGATCAAGGGCGATGCTAAGACTGCTCAGAAGTTTATTGATAATCTTCAGTTGTTCTCGTTGCTTGCAAACGTAGCTGACGTTAAGAGCCTTGCTATCCATCCTGCATCCACTACTCATTCAGAGTGCAATGAGCAGGAACTTCTGGATCAGGGTATCAAGCCAAACACTATCAGGCTTTCTATCGGTACAGAGCATATTGACGATATTCTCTTCGATATCAAGGAAGCTCTCGATTCTATATGATTTCTTTGCTAATGACATAAAATTATCCGCCAAAGGTAAGACCTCCGAAATTAATTCGGAGGTCTTACTGTTTTATTCATTTTTATTATCTTTGCTTTTCGGTTTCATATCTGCAAGTGGATTTGATTCGATCGCTTTTCTGACATTAGCGCTGTTTATATGTGTATATATCTCGGTTGTAGCTGTGCTTTCATGACCTAAAACTTCCTTTAAAAGGAGCGTATCTACGCCGTTTTGATACATAAGAGTCGCTGCAGTGTGTCTCAGCTTATGAGTTGAAATACCAAGATTTGACAAACCGGCTTTTTTCAGACATTCTTCGACTATCTGTTCGACACGTCGATTTGTAATCCTGGTTTTTCTGTTAGATAAAAACAAAGCATCAGTTGTTGTTTCTTCATTTAATCTATAAGGCAAATAATTATTAACAGCAGCAATACAAGCATCGTTCAAAGCAACGATACGTTCTTTTCGACCTTTACCAAATAATCTTACACTTCGGTTTTCTATATTTATATCATCAACATCAATACCACAAAGCTCTGATAGTCTCATTCCGCAGTTTAAAAATAAAGTTATAATGCAATAGTCTCTTGGTGTGTTTTTTGTTTCAATTGAACCAAGCAGTTTTTGAGCTTCGTTAAGAGTAAGATATTTAGGCAAAGTTTTTTCAGTTCTCGGCAATTCAAGATTTTCTATAGGGTTGCTTGGTAAAAGCATAGCTTTATTAGTTAAATAAGAATAAAAGTGTCTGAGACAAGTGATTTTTCTAGCTCTGGTCTTAGCAGAGTTGTTACGTTCATCAGTAAGCCATCTCAAATATGTATAAGCATCTCTAAGAGTGAACTTTTTTATTAAATCAAATGAAACGTTTTTTATATCAATGTCCTTAAACTCAGTTTTATTCGGATCAACAATGTTATTATCGATCAGAAGAAAGCGAAGAAAAGTTTTCATATCAACATAATATGCTTCTTCGGTTCTGACAGTTCTATCTTCAATAACTCTGATATGATTTAAAAAATCGCTTAAATAATCAGGGCATTCCTTATAATTAATACTCATAACTAAACACCACTACCATTATTTCGCTAAACTCTGATTTAGCGAAATTTCTAATTTGTATCGCCTATTCTCTATTCTTGTGATTTGTATCCTCCGGCACCTTCTTTTACCCACTATCAGCGGTAAAAGCAATACCGTTACTCACTCAACCATTAGATTGGCAAAACAGAATAAAGAAAAAGCCTTTAGAAGCAAGACCCGAACTTAAAATTCTTGCATCGGGGCTTTTTTATTTTCTAAAGAAATTAATGAAAGATTAAAGGAAAAGGTGTAAGAATGTATTACTGTGTGACCTCAACCTTCGATGATTACGGCAATGTCACAGCTAAGATCACTAACCAGATCGAAGCTGACAAGATTCCCAATGACATATTCACAAATACGCTGCGCAAAGACATCTACAACGATTGGTTTGATGATCTCAATGATGCACAGGAATTCGTTAAGGAATCAAGACTGGCGTGAGCTAGCTCTATACCATTATTATATAGTATAGACTTAAAATTGTCAAGATGAATTTCAAAATGGGTTCAAAACGCTTTCTTTATACTATTTTAATGGTATTTGAATAAAAACTACCGAATGGAGCCAACAGCGTGGTTCAAAACGTATCAGACATTGGTTTTGAAAAACTGAGAGGATCTGTAAGGTCAAGAATAAAAGGGCAGTCACAGGTGTGAAACTTCCCTTTTAATTAAATTTATGAACAAAAGATGATATTCTTAAGCATATGATCTGTCAGGCTCATATATTATAATACAATGATGAGGCCTATTAGCAATAATCTTTTGTATTCTCTCATAATTACCCTCTAAAAACACCACATCTCTAACATTATTATTTAAATCATCTTCAAGGAATCCATCAAAGTATGTTACGTGAGTTATAGCCCAAGAGATTTTCGGAAATAATTCCTTTATTCTTTCTAGCGTTGGTGCTTCTGATGGCAAAATATACCCCGAATGAATGGGTTGTTTTAATAAATTAGCAAAATTATTTTCAATCTTATTCATGATAAAAACTCCTTACACACGATATTCATTAGTCAGTATCTAATACATGACTACAAAATCTTCTTTCTTCTATTATTATAGCAGAAAAGTTTGGATTTTTAAAAAGTCACTTTTCTATTGAAATGAAAATAAAAGGGCAGTCACAGGTGTGCAACTTCCCTCTTAATTGAAATTGTGAATAAAATTTTAAATGATATTTCTAGCGAGACGTAATCATGCATTAAGGTTAGTTTTTATATTTCTAATCTACTAAGGTGATTACAAGATAAAGGGATAGATTGATCTTTAATTTTTACGCCATCAACACTAAACTCTACAGTTTTTAACCAGCCGCCAACGGTGTCTGAATCAGGAAAATGTTCTTTTATCTTATCGATGGAACGATAAAGGTCAACCAAATTCTCATATGTACATTTATTGTTATTGCATTTACTATAATTGCTTGTTAGAAATATCTTCTTGTATGATTCAATTCCGCTTACTACGAAGAAATTTCCGGAAAACCGCTGCATTACAAATTTATCAGCACTATAGTCAATCGTATAACAAACAGGTAAATTCTCATCATATCCACTAAGGACGAAAGAGATTGTTTGGTCTGATTGTAGTGATATAGGCTGAGCGTATTGATTTATTAGTTTAAATATTTTATCTGCAATAACACTTATATTGTTTTCTTTAGTCATGCTGAAGTAGTCAAATACTTCTTTTTGAAAATTCGTTTTATTTAATGCAGCTACGCCTGTGTGAGATATGACACAGTTTGCAGTCGGATTATAGCACATTTTATCTAACAGCCTTCTAACAATCGTATCATGAACTTTGGTGGTAATTATAGAATCAGCTAAACATAAGATAGTTCCCGAACTAGATACAGCATTTACAATAAAAGACACAGAGTTTATTTCAATATCATCATATCCTATTATTTCACTTTTGAAAAATTCCGGTTTTAAAGCTTCAAGGTAGTCTTTACGAGAGTAATAAGCTACTGTTTGTCCCGCCATTGTTTCATGAAACGATGATGATTCTCCTAACAAATCATTATACATTGTTATCCGCTCGCTTTCTTGTGTATGGTGTTATGAAATAATAAACTTCTTCTATTCCTATTATATCAGATAACATCTGATTTCCAAAATTTCTAACAAACAAAAATGACCGTCGTGAGACAGGCGTTAAAACAAATATAGATTCGGAAGAAACTGATAGGATTTGTAGCCGCAACTTTGTACAAGCGAAAATAAAAGGGCAGTCACAGGTGTGCAACTCCCCTTTTAATTATATTTATGAACAAAGTATAAACTATGATAAAGGTAGCGTTTGTTGGAGTAAAAAAACGCCCCACCGAAGTGGGACGTTTAAATAGACAAGTTTAATCGCTGTGGGCATCTTTTTTGATCTACAGATCATCAGTAAATATGAAATTTATACATCATGATCATGTGATGATTCCTCAACATATATGGAACTTGTTTCATTCTCTGCTACAATTTCTTCTATTCTTGCAAAATACACATGATTAAAATATACTCCTGTAAGAATTAATAGCATTAGCATTATACCTATTGATAGTGCGTACTTTTTTAATTCCATTAAGATTACCTCCTAAAAATTATTGTTTTAAGTACAGTGTCAAGCTTTATACCTTTATTATATACGATTAAAATGCCAAAAATAAAAATTCTGACAGTATTTTTTTCAAAAAACATCAGACATCGTTATGAGACAAAAGATAGCGTTTGTTAGAGTAAATAAAAACGCCCCACCGAAGTGGGACGTTGTATAGACAGGTGTTAGTTATCTATATCTATTAAGCTGTCAAGATCAATAGATACCACATTGCCATCTGTGAAATAGAAATCTATGATGTTACTATACGCTTCATTATAATTATACCGCTGAATCGCTTTCGTAATACAGCCAGATATACTATATTCATCAAGATAAGCGGTAATCGCTGCCTTAAACTGCTTGGCTTTTTCATATGACGAAAAATTTAGAGCTTTGAACACGATACCTTCCGGTCTTCCTTCTTCAGTGCAAAAAACTTGGAGACAAAATGTTCGTCCTTCTTCATTACAAGGTGACCACTCTGCTGTTGTAATGGCACTGTAAATGAATATATTGTATTTGTTCGGTTCGTCTTCAAAGTGTATATTCCAACGGTTTATATTTTCTTCTGTGAAAAATCTTGATGTTTTGTGGGTTTCACAATAAAACTTCATTTCATTGATGTTCATAAAATTTTTATCCTCCGCTTTGTATTAGGTTTTTATTCACTTTATTGTTCTTTTCGTAGCTGTTTCATTTCATCGTTAAAATCAATGAATTCATGAATAGCCTTGTCAAAAGACCTCTCTCGGATATCTTCATTAAATGTCTTTGCTGCATCGTAATTGTCTTCGAATTCAGCAGTAATAGCGTTCATTAAGCTTTCATTTTCAGAAATTAAATTATATAACTTTGTTTTATCTCCTTGACTGCCTTCGGTTTCAAGAAGAACATAGCGAGCAATATATTCCAAAGCTTCTTCTTTTAAAAGTTCATTTTTAAAATAGTTTTTGAAGTCTTCTGCTTGCTTTTGAGACAGAGTTATACCGTCAATAGATATGCTACCATCAGGATTCTTCCTTATATCTGTCATTTTTCTTCCTCCAAATAATAATGATTTTAATAACTAAATTATGATATATTCACACCTTTGATGTTTAAGAAAAGATTGATTGCTTTTTGGGTTCTGAATTTACCACAATATTGTTCATTGATATATACATCATAATAATACGTCATTATATTACTCCCATTCTCTTCCTTTGTCATCACAGCCCGTAGAATAAAAAGGGCAAGATATTCCTGCACAAGCCCAGTTAAAGTTATAATGCCCATTTATATGTGCAACTTCTCTTATATATTCTGGATTTCTGCATTCCATATACTTCTTTTTAGGTTTTCCGTTTTTAAAATATAGCTCACTATCTTTTCTTTGGAACATCTCTGATTCTGTTAGTATTTTCATAATTATACTCCTTTTTGTCGTTAATAAATTTCACCAACAACCTGTTTGACCTCCAGATCATCAGTAAGTTAAAGCTATTAGTATTATATGTGATAAGTCATTACAACAAAAACTGACCGTCGCGAGACAGTCAGAACTCCCCTACCAAAAAGAAAAACGCCCCACTGGAGTGAGACGTTTGAGGTTGTTAATAATCTGTTTCAATCGTAAAGCTTATTGTTTTCATTCCATCCTGGATGTATGAGACTACAAAATCGGCAACAAACATATCGCCTTCGCATTCTTCGCTTAACGAGGAATTGAGTTGGTATTCTGAAACACCGCTTTCCTGCATAATCGTGTCGATGGTGTTCTTGACTGCAGCATAAGTATTAGAATCCCGCAGTGCTGTGTCTGTATGATCATACTTCTCAAACAGATCATCTAATTCATCTGTCAGCATATCACACCACTTTGAGTTAGCCTCATAAACTTTAAACTTCTCATTTATTTTTTCTTCTACTGTCACTATCTTTTCCTCCTGATTAGTTATATGACTCGATCTTAAATGATACAGTCTGTAATCCGTCTTCAAGATACGTCACTGTATACGTAGCTATATGACACTCCCCACCATAGATCTCACGTAATGTGGAATTGATCTGATATTCGGAAACCCCGTTTTCCTGCATAATTGAGTCGATAACCTTTGTCGCTTCTGCATAGGTTTCGGAGTTTAAAAGTGCCGAGTTAGTACCGTTGTAAGCGTCCAGTACCTCATTGTGCTCATCGGTGAACATATCAGCCCATTTTTCATCGGAAAAAGCGTCTCTTATTTTCTCTGCTATTGTCATAATATTATCCTCCTAAATTATAATATGAGAAAACATCAACAACCTGTCTGACCTCCAGATCATCAGTAAATATCTCTAAAGGTATTATAGCTGAAAAGTCATTACAACAAAAAAGACTGCCAAACAGCAGCCTTTTACCTTTCCTTTATTCTTTCATTTCCCTATCCTTTATTTCAAGGGCATTACACATCAGTTACACTTCCCTGCTCTGCATCTACATTTTTGGAAAATAAATCAGAAAAGTTATCAGTAGATTCAGAAACCGCAGTTTCGTATTGAAAATATCCGCCGATAGGACTGTCAACAAGATACTCATTAAGATTAATTACATCCTCAACAAATGAAGAAAAGTATTTAATCGCTTCTTTAGCGTTTGAGTACATTGAACAGTCGAAATTTTTTAATAGATAATTAGAATATGCAGCACCTTGGAATGTGATTTGGTTGTTTCCATAGGTATTTTCTATTATTTCTATTGGTGTGATATCAAATGACTTTATCGTGGCTATACCATCGTTAAAGTATCCTGCAAACAGATTTATTGTACCTGCCTCTGATTTATTCAATATCAGATACCTTGTTACATACTTTAAGAAATCATAGTTGGATTTCGATTCATTATTGTCAT
This sequence comes from Ruminococcus sp., assembly GCA_017484095.1. Lineage (GTDB taxonomy): Bacteria > Bacillota > Clostridia > Oscillospirales > Ruminococcaceae > Hominimerdicola. The sequence goes on from JAFUTU010000033.1 coordinate 37,108, forward strand.
AAAGCTCCAGCTGTTCAATAATATTGAGAATATTAGTACCCTTGATCGAGTTCTCACCGGCAACGGCAAGTATCATATTTCTTGTTTTCATCTTTATAATTTTCTTCCAGCTATCTTCATGAGAATGATCTGCTGTATTTGTAGATCGTGAGTCTGATACGCAAAAGATTTCGTTTCTTTTTGCTCCCATAAGAACAATTGATACACTTTTGTTTTCCATATATTCCATCCTTTCTGAATACTACATAATGACAAGATACTACTAGTATTATATCAGAAAAGTTATGGATATTTAAAAGCTTTATGGTTTCCTTTATGTTTTCATTTGTTTTTTCTTTATTCTTATCCTCTATTTTTTGGGGAGAAGATTGGATAAATGAAGGCTTAAAGGAAAGTATAAAGGCTTCCCATACAGGGTAAAGTTCTTACCTTTTTACTTTCATTTTCTTATATCCCTACAGGGTAAAAATCTTGCTTTTTAAGTTTCGATTATCCTTTAATTTTTCTTTAACTGGATAAAGGTTTTACTCCGGAAGTGGGTAAAGATGTGTGCAGGAGGATAATTTGTGTACCGGGACAACCCCTCTGAGCCCGTATTTAGGGCAAAGTCAAGGTTATGGCTCTCATTACTTCAATTAAAAATAGATAAGGAAAACAAAATCTTTTCCTTATTATAATACCTCCGTGCCGGATTGTCAAGTGAGATACGGAAGGAGGGTTTTGACTGTGACTCCTCTGTATTCTTTTTCACTCGCCATATTTTATTTTATACCATAGTATCTTTTCTCCACTCCGACCGTAGTCGGTTCTGTGTGACCTGAATATAATACCGTTTCATCGGGCAAAGTAAAAACCCGTTCCATAATACTTTGTATCAGCATACTTTTGTTTCCGCCGGGAAAAGTGTAATTACCTATGCTCTCCTTGAAAATCGTATCGCCCACAAAAGCGATGTGGTCTTTTTCGCTGTACAGTAAAACAGAATCGGGAGTATGCCCGGGAGTGTAGATGACCTGTAATTTGTGTGCATCGTCAAGCATAATACTGTCTCCGTCCGAAACTTTCTCGGTATCACGAACGACCATATCACCCACACATTGCCCTGAAAGATTCATCATCGGGTTCAGCAGAAACAGGTCTGCTTTTTCGTGAGCCAACACAGGACAGTTCAATTTTTCATGCAGTTCATTAACTGCACCGAAGTGGTCGAAATGCCCGTGCGTAAGCAGTATCTTCTCAATGATTAGATCGTTATCCCGGACGATACCAAGCAGTTTTTCCGCCTGCGCACCGGGGTCGATGATAAAACCGTGACGAGTGTCTTCGTTGATGTAAAAATAGCAGTTTTCCTCAAAATAACCCTTTACGGGCACTGTCAATACCATAGCTTCACCTGTCAAAAATGGCAGCCGTCAGGACCACAATGCGCACCCTCTGAGGGCTGTTCCGCCTGCTCCTCGGACTGTATTTTTACTAGCGCAGGTTTTATCACTTCACGCGGCTGTGCGCCCGAGATCGCATACCGCCCGTTTATCACAAAATACGGTACAGCATGGATACCGTAGCGAGCCGCTTCGCGCTCGTCAAGTAGTACCTCGTCCTCATACTTATCGGAGGACAATACCTCATCTACCTCAGACTTTTCGAGACCGCAATCGGCAGCTATTTCCGCAAGCAGCACCTTGTCGGCAAGCTCCAGATTCTTTGTGAAATACGCATCATATAGCCTTTCCGACAGCTTATCCGCAATCAAGTTCGACTTGCTTTGTGCAAGCTTTGTCAGGCGGTGTGCGTCCATTGTGTTTGTGAAAAGCGTGGTGGCATACTTAAAATCAATGCCCTCCTCACGCCCGAGTTGCGAGATATGGTCTATCTGCGCGGCGGCATTTTCCTCTGACAGACCGTACTTTTTCGCAAAGCGTGTTACGGTGTCGCTCTCTGCATGAACCCCCGCAGTCGGGTCAAGTTGAAAGGCTTTCATTTCAAGCTCGCAGTCTATTCCGAGTTCGGCAAGTGCCTTCTTTACACGGACTTCTCCGATATAGCAATAGGGGCAGGCATAATCTGACCAATAGGTTATTTTCATAAGTATCGACCTCTCAATTTAATTTATAGAACGTGTTCTATATTGACATTATAGCACATCAATGCTATAATGTCAATAGGTAATCGAACATATTCTATTTTTGTCTTGGAGGATATTATGGCAACGAGGGGCAGACCTTGCAAAAGCGATGTGACAGTCGATAACAAGCAGAAGATAATCGACACCACGATAGAGCTTATCAAGACTCACGGCTCAGATTTCCTGACCGTTCGTAACGTGTGTCAGGTGGCGGAGGTCGCAACGGGGACTTTCTATCACTATTTCAAAAACAAGGACGACCTGCTGATGTACTTCATCATGGATATTTCCTTTGACAAGTGCGAGCTGAAAACGCCGCTCAGCGATATTTCGGGCAGAGTGTGCGAGCTGTATATGAACCTGATAAATCGCTATATGGAGCTTGGTAGGGACTTTATGCGCAATTTCTACACAACAGGCAATCAGGCTCTTTCGGCGTATATGGGCGTGACGGACGGACAGTTTGCCGCGGGTACGGTTATGGAACGCTGCGAGCGCGAGCTGCTGGCAGCGCAGGAAAGCAGTATCATAAAAGAAAATGCAGACGCTCACGTTCTGTCTGCGGACATCTGCACTATTGTTAAGGGCTGTGTGTTTGAGTGGTGTCTGGGCGACGGAGAACTTGATATCCGAGCAGTTGTGCGAAGGATCATAGGCAGGTATCTTAAGCAAGATAATATTTCATAATTACGGCGAGATCAGGACTTCCCTGCTCTCGCCTAAAAACTATGGTGTTTTATCAATATAGTTGCTTTCTTCATATACCCTCCTCATACGAATATCAGGCATCACCCACATTGCTGCCATGGCCACAAGCCACACAAAGGTAATGTTCACCATTTTGAGCCCTATATTCACCGATCGTTTCATTCTCAAAAATTTCGCCGCTGACCTCGCTTTTCACAGTTACTCTGACCTTCATTTCAATCAATTCCTCTCAGCTTGTAAATACACTTATGCCCTGGTGTCCGGTAGCACATATTGCAGCTCACGCACTTTGCCGGAGAGTAGTCTTTTCCCTGCCAGCGGTTTATCAGATCAGGCTCGCGGATAAGCGGACGGGACAGCGACAAATACGCAATGCCGCCCTCATTCAGCACCTTGTTCATGTTCTCGATACTCCGATGACCGCCCACCAGTATCATTGAAATATTGACCTTTTCTGCAAGAGTAAGAGCGAATTTCTCAAAGTATGCTTCATTCACGCCTGCTTTAATTCCTGCGCGTAAAGTACCATTACCGCTTACCTCGATACTGTCAAGATACTCTGCACAAGCAAGGCAGATTCGCATAGCGCCGTCCTCATCAAGCCCGCCGTACATAAAATCACTGCTGTTTATCTTCATCGTTATGTGAAGATCGGGGTAACGCTCACGAACAGCCTTCGCAATGTCGATAATAAGCGCTTCTGGCGTATTCGTCCGATGATTGTGCGCGGGGCTGATAAACGGCTCAGAAAGAAACCGTGCGCGCCGTGTATCTGCACACCGTCATAGCCTGCCTGAACAGCTCTGTCAGCAGCTTTGATGAATAGCTCGAGGATATTGTCAATATCGTCATCGGTGTATTCAAATCGCTCATTCCAGGAGCCGAAAATTTCCGGCTCGTTGGTGCGTATATTCATAGTTTCTATCTGCCCGAAAGCGTCATTTGTCTGGGCATAGATAAAGTCGATACCACCGCCGTTCAGCGTGTTTCCGATGTTGTAGTAGAACGGATTGGAGTAAAAGTTGCCGTGGATACCCGTTATGGCTATCATCACGGTATCAGCTCCTCTGCCGAATAGAACACCGTCAATCAGAACACCACGCTGTGTGGGAACTTTCAGTTTTTTATAATATCATCTCATTTCTTGTATTTTATATTTCTCTTATCGTCGAATTGATATGCTTTATTTTTGAGCTGCAAGCGTGGAGCTTACAGCTCGGATTTTTGAATCATTATAATTAATCAGAATTTAGTTGTTCTTGACAATATATCTGTTGATTAGCACTGTTTTGTCTTTTAACGGTAAATAATCCTCGTCGGTTTTCAAAAATTTACCGCCGCATTTTTGAATGACCCTGATAGAAGCAATATTTTCAGTCATAGCATCTATCCTTATTTCAGAATAACCTTTGGAAAACAAATATTCTATCACACAGCGGCAGGCTTCTGTCATATAGCCATTACCCCAATATTTCCGCGCCAAATTATATCCTATTACAGGAGTACCATAGACGCCTCCTAAATAACCGACCACATCAATTCCGCCGATTAGCTTATCTTCTCTTTTTAGCTCTATTGCAAAATTTAGGCGTTCGGGCTTTTCATACTCATCAATCCATAAACTCAGTATCTTCTTTGTTTCTTTAATATCTTTGTGAGTACTCCATGTGAGATATTTTGTGACTTCGGGATCGCTTGCCCAGCCAAAGAACATTTCTTGTGCATCCTCTATTGTGAAAGGTCTTAAAATCAGTCTTTTTGTTTCCAAAGTCAATTTCATACAATCCGCTCCAAAATTCGATTTATCGCTTTATCACAATTCCTCTTTCACATACTCCGCCAGCGCCGCGATAGTCTCCTCATTTCTGCGGTAATAAGTCCACTTGCCGTGTCTCTCGGAAAGCAGCAGCCCTGCCCTCTGCAAAGTATCAAGATAATTTGACACCGTTGACGGAGATAGGTTCGCCTTTGCCTGGATACTGCTGACGCAGACACCGCCTTTGAGGTCAACAGGCTCGCTCAGACAGCCGCCCTGCGGAGGGAAATTGCACTCGGGGTCTTTGAGCCAATGGAGAATATTAAGCCTTGTTTCGTTTGAGAGTGCTTTGCTGATCTCGATCATATCTATATCCATTTTTGCACCTGCTTTCCTGATGTTGAATTCATTATAACATACATTTCGTGAATTGCCAATATGTAAAAGTGAATGTTGTGTAAATAATAGCTCTGCCAGGACGCCTCGGCTCTTTCATATTATCAAAAAATACCTCTCTCATAATCTTCGATATAAAGCCTTATCGAAAAATACAGCTATGTATCGAGCGCATCGGTATTGAGCTTTTCTTTTGCGTCTGTTTCATATCTCTTGACGAAATATTACAGCATAAAAGCCTACAAAGCATTTTGCGATACATCATCATAGTCTCCAACACGGGATATCTCGTTCACTGTAAGTGTCTGGTGTTTTGAGAAAATATAATATTTCACAAAATATTTCAAATATCCTTTTTTGTAATGCGCCGAAAGTAGAAATTAGATTTTTGTTTCTTGACTTTCAGTTTTTATTGCAGTATAATAAACAGGTAAATAAAACACAAGCAATGACACACGCAGTACACGGTACATAAGTCTGATCACGGAATGCTTTAATTCTAAGGTCGGCTCAGTATGGTATTGCGTGTTTTTGCATATTCAGGAGGAATAGTTTATGCCAAGAACACAACTGCAGCGAATGATGTTTGCACTAATGACTGTCATAGTTACGGTACACGCCTATGTTTTTTACAGCCTTTATGTAGTAAACGGTTCGACACTTATGAGTATCACCGGAAAGAAAGGTGTACTTGATGCGATCAATGCAATGGGCGGAGTTTATATTGTAGGGCACAGTCTACCGATCTGGGCAGTAGTGCTTATAGAATTTGTACTTGCTTACACGTTGGAAGTTACAGTCGGTAGTCCGATGTCATTCAAGCTGGCAAGCAAGGTCTTTGACCCGAGAAAAACTCACCCCGTACTTTTTGAGACCTCCGTCATAAGCGCAACAGTAGCTATAATGTGTCCTGCAATGAGCTTTATTGCAGCATTTCTTTATTATCCTTATTATGAGGGGTTTAATATTTTTACTTTGCTTGCAAATTGGATAAAGCTTGTTTGCTATAATTTTCCTTTTGCATTCTTTTCACAACTTTTCTTTATCCAGCCGCTGATAAGAACAGTATTCAGAACGTACATGGAAAAGATTGCTGGGAACGATCATGTTGAAGCGGAACAGCCTGCATGAGCGTTCAAGTCAGTGTTGATGTAGTTAGTATATTAAAACATTGGAAACAGGACTTAGAGGAAAGAAAAAAGCGGTAGTGCTACTTCCCTACTGCTTGATCAAGCTTCCTGTGATAAGATGATAAAAGTTAAAGCAAAAGGCACACTCCAATAAAGGAATGTGCCTTTTATGATTCTATTTAAATATAGCTTACCGTCTCATCAAGCGTTTTTCTCTTCATATGATTTGGAAGCGCGCCAGCTCCCTCCGCCGCATAGCCAAGATCCATTAGCATTAATACTTCTTCGTTATCAGGAAGATCAAGTATCTCTGCAGCCTTATCAGGATCAAAATTATTTACCCAACAACTATCAACACCTTCATTGGCTGCTGCGAGAATTATATGCGTTGCTACGATAGTTGCATCTTCAATACCGGAATCACGTTTTCCTCCCGGGTACGTGTAAACATTATCTTTGTCGAACGCAACCGCCAGCATTGTTGCAGCACCATAACGGCACGGTGTGATCTGATCTATCTTAGTAAGGGCATCTTCTGACTGTATCACGTAAATATGCTGCTCCTGCAAGTTCTTAGCTGTCGGAGCTAGTCTTCCCGCTTCAAGAATAGCTGTTAGTTTTTCGGCCTCAACCTTCCTATCGCTGTACTTCTTGCAAGAATATCGGTTTTTGACAACTTCATTAAACTCCATGATTTTCCCTCCGTTATTTAATAATACATGATAATACAGATCGCTCGATAGAGATGAGCACTTCGGATTACCTCTTCCTTTGCGATCATTATTTCTTATATGATTATATCATAGTTTTTAATTCTTTTCAAGTCATAAATAAGCATAAAATCGGCATATAGTTCTATTACTATATGCCGATATAGAATATTTACAATGGCAGGTCTTTTTTCTTGAAAACGATCTGACCCAAGCCAAAAGCCACAACTGCAATTACCGCAGGGTATATCATTTTTTCTATCCAGTCATTATTTGCAAAAAGCACTGATCGATAATCATAGAAGCTGCAAACTGTTAAGTATTTAAACTTGTCAAGACCGTTAACACCGAGATTTCCAAACATTGCAAGCATATTGGCAAGTATCGAAACACCTACAAATGCTCCGCTTAATCCTATTGTGTACTTAGAGGAACTGAAAACACCAGAAAACATGAAGCAGACTCCTGCAAGAGCTATACACACCATAAGTGCCGAAAGGTTCACCTGCAATATCATCTTGCTTGTAAGATCACCGGAGAGCATTGTATAACCCAGCGTTGCCATTGATACTGGCTTTGAGTGATTTACAAGAAGGTGTGCGCCTGTCTGTATAGCAAACATTAAAACAAGTGAATTTACCAGGAAAAATGATTGTGTAAATGTCACAGAACTTCGCTTTACAGGTGTTGAAAGCACATAAGCCATTGAGCCGCGGTCGACCTGCGATGCAAGCAGCTTATTGCTGGTCACCAGAACATATATCCCCGGCAGTATCGTTGTCATCATTCCGTAAAAAATCGTAAAAAGCAATGATCTTGTCATATCAAGCATCGAAAACTGTACGCACAGCAATGTCATAACTCCTGTCATGCTGCCCCACATAACTGCATTTGATTTCATTGACTGTTTTAAAAGTGGTATACTAAGCACTGATTTTTCCTCCCTTATCTATTATCTCCGTGTAATGGTCTTCAAGTGTGAATGGTTTGTACTTCATATATCTCAGATCATACTGACTGATCTCTTCAAACATATCATTTATTGAATCAGGTGATATTTCAAGGTCGATATGAAGGTACTGTTTGTTTTTATGATCTATTTCAAAGCAGGTGCTGCTTATAAAGCTGTCATATTCCGCTTCTGTTTTAAAACCAAGCCTGTATTTTTGCGAAATTTCGTCTGTTACAGATGATCTGTCCGTAATATCTATCTGTTTTCCGTCATTAATAAACAGAACTCTGTCGGCAGTGTCATCGAGTTCTTTAAATATGTGGCTGGAAATAAGCACCGTTGCTCCTCTTTGTTTTTCTTTAAGTATAAGCTCGATCAAAGCATCTCTCATTAAAGGGTCAAGGCCTGTCGAAGGCTCATCAAGCATCAGAATATCAGGCCGTGACATAAATGCAGTAACAAGTGCCGTTTTCTGCTTCATGCCTTTGCTCATTCTTTTTAGCGAGGCATCAGTGTCAAGCTTGAACATATTGACAAGAGTGTTTATATATTCCCTGTCCTTTATTCCAAGAAAACCTGCCTGAATTTTCAGAAAAGATGTGCCAGTTCCGACATCGGGAAAATCTATCTCACCGGGCACATATCCTACGTGCTTCATTATTTTGCTTGAATCTCGTCTGCAATCCATTCCCATGATCTCACAGCTGCCGCTGTCAGGAGTAAGAAAGCCCATGAGGTGCCGCAGTGTAGTTGTTTTACCCGAGCCGTTAGTTCCGACGATCCCGAAAACCTCTCCCCTTTTTACTGTAAAGTCAAAATTAAAAATGCCTTTTCCATTGCCGTAATCTTTTGTCAGGTCGTTAATTCTTATTATCTCGTCATGCATAGCTGACACCTCCAAAGCTCCTGTCGTTTTTATAAAAGTGCATAAAATACTCTTCTAGTGTTACAGAGTGCTCTGAAAAAGCCTTGATCTTAAATTTTCTTATTACTGAAATAAATTTATTTATGTCTTCATCATCAACAACTACTGCACATTTCAGAGTTGATCTGTCTCTTAATTTAAAGTCTAGCTCCGATCTTCCAAAATCAGCAAAGTCCTTAGGATCATCAAATTCAACTGTCATAATATTGTGCAGTCCGTGCTTTATCTGAGCTGCATCTACAGAAGATATGAGCCTTCCGTCTTTTATTATAGCTATCCTGTCGCAGAGAGCTTCAACCTCACTGAATATATGGCTGGAAAGCAATATCGACTTCCCTCTTTGCTTTTCTTCTTTGATAAAATCTATGAACGTTTCCTGCATTATAGGATCAAGTCCGCTTGTCGGTTCATCAAGTAGAAGTATGTCAGGATCATTCATAAATGCCGTTACGACTGCAAGCTTTCTTTTTTCACCGATACTCATTCTCTTAACGCTTCCGGAAGGATCGAGTTCAAACTTATCCAACAGGTATCTGACTCTATCGTCGTTCTTACTTTTTTTCATATCCTGCATCATTTTGATGAACTGATATCCGTTTAGACCTTCAGGTAAGGAGACCTCACCAGGCAGATAACCAACGCTCTGCATTATTTTATTGTGTTCCTTTGTACAGTTAAGACCGTTTATCTCAACTTTTCCGCTCTGCGGCTTAGAAAAGCCCATAAGATGTCTCATTGTAGTTGATTTTCCTGCTCCATTCGGACCGAGAAAGCCAAGAGTTTCTCCATCGCCTACATTAAAGCTTACTTCAAACACTCCCCTGCCGTGACCGTAATCATGTGTAAGTTCATTTACGTTTATTATATTGTTCATTCTGCACCCTCCTCTTGTATCATTTTGCTGAGACTTAGTATTCGCGGTGCAAGTTCAGCCTTCTTTTCATTAAATATCCGTTTGAACACGGGATAAGCCGCAACTGCGATCGCAGCGCCTATAACACTGATGATGATACCTAAGATCATCATATCCCATACCATAACACAGCTCATACCAAAGCCCATTATCAGCGTTCCTGCTATGCCTATACACAGAGCCGTTATCTGTGCCTTTTGTGTTGCCTTTTTGTCGAGTAGTCTAAGCTCCTCTATCGGTGTGAGTACTGTGGGCTCACTATTATACTTTTCCTCTATTCTTTTTGCTTCAACTGTTATCTTATCCATTTTCATATACCTCCATGTTCCAGCCTTTAGTATGTCTATACTTTACCTTCCTTTTGTTTGCGAGTTGTTTTAGAAATGTTTCAGAAATATTAAACGGAATTAATAATTAATACTTTTATAATCCACGCTTTGTATCACCGTTCGGAGAAGTCTGATATGATATTTTAATTATTATAAGGTAGCAGCAAGATACAGCAAAAATGATTACCTTAAAGCCTTTTTAATGAGATCATAGGCGTAATATGCATAAAAAGACCTCACAGCCTAAACTGTGAGGTCTGAATGTTTTTAATCAGAGATCAAAACATATCAATTTACTTTGCATCGGCGATAGCAGCCTGAGCAGCAGCCAGTCTAGCGATCGGCACCCTGAAAGGTGAGCAAGATACATAGTCAAGTCCTATCTTGTGGCAGAACTCAACAGATGTAGGATCACCACCGTGCTCGCCGCAGATACCGCAGTGAAGCGAAGGATTAACAGGCTTACCAAGCTTGATAGCCATCTCCATCAGCTTACCAACACCTGTCTGGTCAAGCTTAGCAAACGGATCGTTCTCAAAGATCTTCTTGTCATAGTAAGCTGTAAGGAACTTACCAGCATCGTCTCTTGAGAAGCCATAGGTCATCTGAGTCAGGTCGTTTGTACCGAAGCAGAAGAAGTCAGCGTTTGCAGCGATCTCGTCAGCCGTAAGAGCAGCTCTCGGGATCTCGATCATTGTGCCAACCTCATACTTGAGATCAGCTCCGGCCTCAGCTATAACAGCATCAGCAGCTTCAACTACTACCTTCTTAACAAACTTGAGCTCCTTAACATCGCCAACCAGCGGGATCATTATCTCAGGCTTAACGTTCCAGTCAGCATGTGCCTTCTGAACGTTGATAGCAGCCTTGATAACAGCTCTGGTCTGCATTGCAGCGATCTCAGGATAAGTAACTGCAAGACGGCATCCACGGTGACCCATCATCGGGTTGAACTCATGGAGTCCTGCAATAAGAGCCTTGATAGACTCAACAGATTTGCCCTGTGCATCTGCAAGAGCCTTGATGTCATCTTCCTCAGTAGGAACGAACTCGTGAAGCGGAGGATCGAGGAATCTGATAGTAACAGGGTTACCTTCAAGAGCCTCATAAAGAGCCTCGAAGTCGCTCTGCTGCATAGGCTCGATCTTTGCAAGAGCAGCCTCTCTCTCCTCAACAGTGTCAGCACAGATCATCTCTCTGAAAGCAGCGATTCTGTCAGCATCAAAGAACATATGCTCTGTACGGCAAAGTCCGATGCCCTCAGCGCCGAGCTCTCTTGCCTTCTTAGCGTCAGCAGGAGTATCAGCGTTTGTTCTTACCTTAAGAGTTCTGTACTTGTCAGCCCAATCCATTATTCTTCCGAACTCACCGGCGATCTGAGCATCAACAGTAGGAATAACCTCGCCATAGATGTTACCTGTAGTACCATCGATAGAGATGTAGTCACCCTCAACATATGTTTTTCCGCCAAGCTCGAACTTCTTGTTAGCTTCGTCCATCTTGATATCGCCGCAGCCGGAAACGCAGCACTCGCCCATTCCTCTTGCAACAACTGCAGCGTGTGATGTCATACCGCCGCGAACTGTAAGGATACCCTGTGCAGCCTTCATACCTGTGATGTCCTCAGGAGAAGTCTCAAGTCTTACGAGAACGACCTTCTCACCTTTTTCAGCCCAAGCAACAGCATCGTCAGCTGTGAATACGATCTTACCGCAAGCAGCTCCTGGTGAAGCACCAAGGCCCTTGCCGATCGGTGTAGCAGCCTTAAGAGCAGCAGCATCGAACTGTGGGTGGAGAAGTGTGTCAAGGTTTCTAGGATCGATCATTGCAACAGCTTCCTGCTCAGTTCTCATTCCCTCGTCAACGAGGTCACAAGCGATCTTGAGAGCAGCCTGTGCAGTTCTCTTACCGTTTCTTGTCTGAAGCATATATAGCTTTCTGTTCTCAACAGTGAACTCCATATCCTGCATATCTCTGTAGTGATCCTCAAGTGTCTTGCAAACATTCTGGAACTGCTCAAAAGCCTCCGGGAATGTTTCAGCCATCTGAGAAATAGGCATAGGAGTACGAACGCCAGCAACAACGTCCTCACCCTGTGCATTAGTCAGGAACTCGCCCATGAGCTTCTTCTCGCCGGTAGCAGGATCACGTGTAAATGCAACACCTGTACCGCAATCGTCACCCATGTTACCGAATGCCATAGACTGAACGTTAACAGCAGTACCCCAGCTGAACGGGATATCGTTGTCACGTCTGTAAACGTTAGCTCTCGGGTTATCCCAGCTGCGGAATACAGCCTTGATAGCTCCCATAAGCTGCTCCTTAGGATCGTCAGGGAAATCAACGCCTATCTTAGACTTGTACTCAGCCTTGAACTGACTAGCAAGCTCCTTCAGGTCGTCAGCATCGAGCTCAACGTCCTGCTTAACGCCCTTCTTATCCTTCATTTCATCGATAAGTTCTTCGAAGTACTTCTTACCAACTTCCATAACTACATCAGAATACATCTGGATGAATCTTCTGTAGCAGTCCCAAGCCCATCTCGCATTACCTGACTTAGCAGCGATAGTCTCAACAACTGTCTCGTTAAGACCAAGGTTAAGGATGGTGTCCATCATACCGGGCATTGATGCTCTCGCACCGGAACGTACGGAAACAAGAAGAGGATTCTCCTTATCGCCGAATTTCTTGCCTGTAATTTCCTCCATCTTTACGATATACTCATTGATCTCAGCCTGGATCTCATCACTTATTCCGCCGTCCTCATAATACTGAGTACAAGCCTCGGTAGTGATTGTAAAGCCCTGAGGAACAGGGAGGCCGATGTTTGTCATCTCAGCAAGGTTAGCACCCTTACCGCCGAGAAGCTCTCTCATATTGGCGTTGCCTTCTGAGAAAAGATAACAATACTTCTTTGCCATTGGTTTTCTACCTCCAATTATTATTGACTTTCCGTATTCCGGCGGACACAACATCCGCAGGATACAGGATACTTATATTATAACAGACTTTGAGCAAAATTACCATAGTTTTATACCAATTTCAAGCACAAAATCTTAAACAATCTTTCTTGTGGATTTATGTGCACCTTGCACAAACAGCCGTCTGCGATAACGCAAACGGCTGTTACAGATATATAAAAATACTATGAATAAACAGTAAAATCAAAGACCGATCTTAATTGTTGTACCCTGAACACTCACTCCGGCTGATACAGTTATAGGCAGTTTTTGATCGTCAGTAAAGCCTATAGTCTCACCATTTTTTAGAACAGCCTCTTCCGTAACAACATACTCAGCGATCGCATAGAGAATGCCTATTACCTGGTCAGGCTGAAGCTGACTATCTATTATTTCCATTTCTTCATAGCCAAGCACTCTCATGCCCGAAGTATACGCACACAGGCCTGTTTTTGTAAGATACATACCTGCGTGGATAAGAATAGGCATCGGAGTCTGATCGTCTTTGATAGAATTTGCAAAGTTGATATAGAACTGCTTTTCATAACAGGTCGGTGCTTTATAAATACCAATGGCGTTATCAAGCTTTAACAGGCAGCAAGCAACTTTTGCGAACAATATAGCCTGGTCATACGGGTCAAACTTGTTCATTACAGCCAAAAGTACCTGAGCGTTATGCTCTGCTACTGCTTCAGGACCGCCCTTCCAGAACACATTTGTATTTGCAGCCTCTTCTGCTTCTTTATTTGGTACCGGGCTTGGAAGTAAAGAGCAAGCGACCATCATATCATCTATTTTAAATACGACGGCATCGTCTTTTACCTCATCGGCAACTTCGATATCCCAGTCTTCTTTTAGATATTTAAAGAAGCGGTTCCAATCCATATTAGCGTCTTTATAAAGCACGAAGCCGCTGAGGACATTACCCTCCCCTTCTTTTGCTTCATTGTTTTTGATCTCGTTTTCAGCCATAATAAACCTCCGTTTGTTTAGTAAGTGCGCCTGATGCGATTCGAACGCACGGCCTTCAGAGTCGGAGTCTGACGCTCTATCCAGCTGAGCTACAGGCGCGCATTAGCTCTTTGCACAGCAAAGAGCTTTAGAATTATCTGATCTTAGAGCCGCACGGCAGTGACTGATCCGGGAAAACGACACTTGCTCCTCCGTCGGGAGTATCTGCTGCCAGTATCATTCCCTGAGACTCAACACCGCAAAGCTTTGCAGGCTTCAAATTCGCAACAATAATGATCTTCTTTCCTACAAGGTCCTCAGGCTTATACCATTCAGCGATACCCGAAACGACCTGACGTCCTCCGAATCCGTCATCAAGCTGCAGACAAAGAAGCTTCTTTGACTTCTTTACCTTTTCACAGGACTTTACAAGTGCAACTCTGAGGTCGGCCTTGCCGAAATCATCAATAGTTATCTCTGAACCAAGCTCATCAGGTGTGAACTCATCAGTCTTCTCGCTTTCAGAAAGGTCAGCCTTTGCAGCAGCCATATTCTTTTCTATAATAGCGTTGAGCTCATCTATTTCTTTATCCATATCTATTCTCGGGAAAAGGATCTCACCCTTGTGGACTGTGACATCAAGAGGAAGCACTCCTAGCTTGCCTGCATTCTCATAATTGCAGGCATCAGCAGCTACACCGATCTGCTCCCACACCTTTGGCATAGTTGTAGGCATAAATGGTGAAAGCAAAGTAGAGATCACCCTTATCGCTTCAAGCAGATTATAAAGAACAGAAGCAAGTCTGGCTTTTTTAGATTCGTCCTTACCGAGCTTCCACGGCTCTGTCTCGTCAATATACTTGTTTGCTCGGTCAACAGCAATAAAAATCTCTTCAAGCGCATTTTTTAGCCTTGTTTCATTGACACATACGTCAACCTTCTCACGGAGAGCAAGTATGCACTCGTTAAGTGACTGATCGAAGTCTCCCACTTCCCTTTCTGCAGGAAGTGTTCCTCCGAAGTACTTGTCCGCCATTGCAACAGTTCTTGAAACAAGATTACCAAATCCGTTTGCAAGATCGGAATTTATACGGTTTATCATTATTTCATTTGAAAAGGCGCTGTCAGCACCGAGAGCCATTTCACGCATGATATGATATCTGATAGCATCAACACCATAGCGCTCGCCAAGCATGAACGGATCAACAACATTGCCAAGAGACTTCGACATCTTCTGATTCTCTCCGTTTTTATTCTGGAAAGTTATCCAGCCATGAACAGCAAGGTGCTTTGGAAGAGGAATATCAAGTGCTATGAGCATAGCAGGCCAGATTATCGCATGGAACCTCATTATATCCTTAGCTACCATATGAACATCGGCAGGCCAGAATTTTGAAAAATCATCATAAGCAGCGTTATCATATCCCAAAGCTGTGATATAGTTTGAAAGAGCATCTATCCATACATACACCACATGCTTATCATCAAAGGAAACGGGAATTCCCCAAGTGAAAGATGTTCTGGAAACACAGAGGTCTTCAAGGCCGGGCTTGATAAAGTTGTTTACAAGCTCCTGAGCTCTGTACTTAGGTCTTAAATAATCTGTTTCGAGAAGCAGCTTTTCAATTTTTTCTGCAAAAGGCGCCATTTTGAAGAAGTAAGCTTCTTCCTTGGCTTCAACTACAGGTCTGTGGCATTCAGGACAGCAGCCGTGCTCATCAAGCTGGCTCTCGGTCCAGAAGCTTTCACAAGGAGTACAGTACTTGCCCTTATACTCGCCCTTATAAATATAACCCTTATCATAAAGGTCTTTAAATATCTTCTGAACAGCTGATACGTGATAATCATCGGTCGTTCTGATATATCTGTCATAGCTGATATTCATATAGCTCCAAAGCTTTTTGAATACCTCAACTATCTCGTCGACATACTCTTTCGGAGTAACACCCTTTTCGGCAGCCTTCTGCTCGATTTTCTGACCATGCTCATCTGTACCTGTCAGGAACATAACATCATAGCCCTGCATTCTTTTATATCTTGCGATAGAATCACACGCTACCGTCGTATAGCAATGACCTATATGTGGATTGCCCGACGGATAATAGATAGGTGTTGTAATGTAAAAGGTTTTATTATCCATATTTATCCTCCTAGAATTATAATACAGTACCTTATATTATACAACTTAAATTCAATTTCGTCAAGTGCAGTAATACAAAAAAGGCACAGCTTTATGCTGCGCCTTATAATGAGCTTATGTTATCATGCCATACCGGCGGTGATTATTGCCATTTTGTAGACCTCTTCGGCGTTGCAGCCTCTTGAGAGATCGTTTATAGGAGCATTAAGTCCCTGAAGGATCGGGCCGTAAGCTTCAAAGCCGCCAAGTCTCTGAGCTATCTTATAGCCGATGTTTCCTGCCTCTATAAGCGGGAAAATAAATGTGTTTGCCTTACCTGCAACAGCAGAATCGGGGCATTTGGTCTTTGCTACCTCTTCGGATACAGCCGCATCAAACTGGAACTCACCGTCGATAGTAAGCTCAGGAGCTATCTTGCGAGCTTCGATAACAGCATCGTGGCTGAGCTGAACAGTGCCGCCCTTTCCTGAACCGTAAGTCGAGAAACTCAGAACTGCGACCTTAGGATCAATACCGAAGAAATCAGCAGTACGTGCTGTCTCAACTGCTACCTCTGCAAGCTGCTGTGCAGCTGTAAGAACAACATTGCCTTCCTTGTCAAGTCTGTCGGTATAGCCGAGATTGATAGCACAGTCACCCATTGCTATCTTCTCTTCTTCGCCGTCCTTTTCTCTGAAAAGAATGAATGAAGAGCTTACAAGATTTGACCCCTTCTTGGTTTTGATTATCTGAAGTGCAGGTCTGACTGTATCAGCGGTAGAATATGTAGCTCCGCCAAGAAGTGCATCTGCCTTACCGGCCTTAACGAGCATGGTTCCGAAATAATTTGACTTTTTAAGCAGCTCACGGCACTCATCCTCAGTCATCTTGCCCTTTCTGAGCTCAAACATCTGAGCTACCAGAGAGTCCATTTCATCATAAGTCAGAGGATCAAGGATCGTTGCCTTATCAACATCGAAACCGCCCTCCTGAGCAGCAGCCTTAACCTCCTCTGGAACACCGCAAAGGATAACTCCCATTAAGTCTTCCTTCAAAAGTCTGTCAGCAGCGGAAAGGATCCTCTTATCTGTACCCTCTGTGAAAACTATTGTCTTCTTGCTTGCTTTAAGGTTAGCAAGAAGCTTATCAAACATTGCCATAATAATGACCTCCTGAAATTTATTTTACGATATTATTATATCACTGCATTATTAAAAATGCAAGAGCGATCAGAGCGTTCCGAATATTCTGTCACCTGCATCACCGAGACCCGGAACGATATATGCGTTCTCATTCAGTCCTTCGTCAAGTGTTCCGACATAGATATCAATATCAGGGTGAGCTTTGCGAAGAGCCTCAAGTCCCTCGGGTGCAGCGATGATGCACATAAACTTAATGCTTGTACAGCCTTTTGACTTGATGAAATCAACTGCCTGTATTGCTGATCCGCCTGTTGCAAGCATAGGGTCAGGCAGGATGACCAGTCTTTGATCTACATTCTCGGGAAGATTGCTGTAATATTCATGCGGCCGATGTGTGACCTCATCGCGTGAAAGACCAATATGACCGACCTTTGCTGACGGTACAAGCTCAAGAATACCGTTCACCATGCCAAGACCAGCTCTCAGTATAGGAACGACTGCAAGCTTTTTACCGGAAATCATAGGCTGCTTTGTAGCAGTGATGGGAGTTGTAACATCGACAAGTGTTGTTGGCAGATCTCTTAAAGCCTCATAGCACATGAGCATTGCTATCTCCTCAACAAGAGTTCTGAAATCTTTAGTGCCTGTGTTAACATCTCTGAGAATAGTTATTTTATGTTTGATTAAAGGATGATCCACGATCAAAACCTGAGACATAATATCCGACCTTTCTTTTCCATATTTATTATTATGATACCACATAAATCATGATTCGTCAATAACAAACAGCAAAAACCGAGCTAAAAAATTCAGCTCGGTTTCAAACTATTCTAACTCAAAAGCGCCTGTATAAAGCTGATAATACTGCCCTTTTGCAACAATCAGTTCCTGGTGAGTGCCGCGCTCTATTATTGAGCCGTGGTCAAGAACGATGATAACGTTAGAGTTTTTTACAGTTGAAAGCCTGTGTGCTATAACGAACACAGTTCTTCCGTTCATAAGGCGATCCATGCCTTTAGACACGATCTGCTCTGTT
This sequence comes from Ruminococcus sp., assembly GCA_017484095.1. Classification (GTDB taxonomy): domain Bacteria; phylum Bacillota; class Clostridia; order Oscillospirales; family Ruminococcaceae; genus Hominimerdicola. The sequence goes on from JAFUTU010000033.1 coordinate 55,260, forward strand.
CTGGTATCTATAGAGCTTGTAGCTTCGTCAAGTATCATAACAGGAGGATCGGCAACTGCTGCTCTGGCAATAGCTAAGAGCTGACACTGCCCCTGTGAAAGGTTAGAGCCGTCACCGGAAAGTACTGTATCATAACCGTTTGGCAGCTTTCTGATAAAACTGTCAGCGCCTGCAAGCTTTGCAGCCTTTATACAGTCATCATCAGATGCATCAAGATTGCCATATCTGATGTTTTCCATTACAGTTCCCGTAAACAGAACGGTATCCTGCAAAACAATGCCCAGAGATCTTCTCAAAGATGATTTTTTGATCTTATTGATATTTATATCATCATAACGAATTTTGCCGTCTGCAATGTCGTAAAATCGGTTGATAAGGTTTGTGATAGTTGTCTTTCCTGCACCTGTGGCACCGACAAAAGCTATCTTCTGACCAGGTTTACCATACAGAGTGATGTTATGGAGGATCATTTTATCTGGCTTATATGCAAAATCAACGTCATAGAAACGAACATCGCCTTTCAAAGGCGTATATGTCGTGGTATCGGTCTCCTTATGATAGTGTTTCCATGCCCAGATACCTGTCTTTTCATCGCATTCAATAAGCTTGCCATTAACATTCTTTGCATTGACAAGTTCAACATATCCGTCATCTACCTCGGGCTCCTCGTCCATCAGAGCAAAAACTCTTCTGGCGCCTGCTATACCCATAACGACAGAGTTTATCTGCGGTGATATCTGTTGTATAGAACCTGCGAACTGTCTGCACATACCCAGAAACGGTACAACAACAGCTAATGAGAACGGCAGACCTGAAACAGATATGTTTTTAACACCAAGTTCTAAGAAAAGACCACCTGCGACTGCAACAAAAACATACACAAGATAGTTAACATTATTAAGTATCGGCATAAGGGTGTTGGAATAATAATTAGCCTTATATGCAGCCTCATAAAGCTCATTGTTTGCAGCATCGAACGAAGCCTGAGAATCATCCTCATGGTTAAAGACCTTGATGACCTTCTGGCCGTTTATCATTTCCTCGATGACGCCTTCGGTCTTTCCTATCGCTTTTTGCTGATTAATGAAATATACTGCTGATTTTCCGCCGATCTTCTTAGTGATAAATATTGTTATAACAGCGCCTACGATAATAACAAGACCCATAAGCACTGAATAATACATCATTATGCAGAGGATCGTTGCTACTGTTATAAGCGAAACAAGCAGCTGCGGAAAGCTCTGAGAGATCATCTGCCTCATAGCGTCGACATCGTTAGTATAGTGAGACATTATGTCACCGCGCTGATTTGTGTCAAAATAGCGTATAGGAAGAGACTCCATATGCTCGAACATTGCAACTCTGAATTTATCGAGAGCTCCCTGCGTAAACACTGCCAGCAGCTGATTGTACAGGAATGTAACGATAAGTGCAACAACATATATCCCGCCCAATGTCAGAACATATTTCATTACCTTTGGCGATGCAGTATCCCAGCTCCAGCCTTTATCCCATGCCTTCTCCATAACAGATATTACCTTTTGCTGGAATATAGACGGAAGCGCTCCGAGAATAGCATTAACAACTATAAGCACTATAATGAGAGGAAGGAGCTTCGGGAAAAAGCCCAAAAGCAGCTTCATCAGTCTTTTGAAAGTGCCTGTGCTTTTCTGATCTTTTTTAGCCACTTACAGACACCTCCTTATCACTGTCACTGCGGTTCTGAGAATAATAGACCTCTTGGTATATCGCATTGGTCTTGAGGAGCTCTTCACTGGTGCCGATTGCGTTGATCTTTCCTGCATCCATAACGATTATCCTGTCAGCATCCTCGACCGAGCTTGTTCTCTGAGCGATTATTATTTTAGTGGTCTCAGGAATATAGTCTCGCATAGCCTTTCTGATTAGGGCATCTGTTTTTGTATCTACAGCCGATGTGCTGTCATCAAGAATGAGTATTTTTGGTCTTTTCAGCAGTGCTCTGGCTATGCAAAGACGCTGCTTCTGTCCGCCCGAAACGTTAGTGCCCCCCTGCTCTATATAGGTGTCGTACCCCTGCGGCATATGATCTATAAATTCGTCAGCGCAGGCAAGATGACAAACCTCCTTGACTTCATCAAGAGACGCATCTTTATTTCCCCAGCGGATATTCTCGGCGATCGTACCGGAGAACAATACATTTTTCTGAAGCACCATAGCCACGCTGTCACGCAGAGTAGTAAGATCGTATTCCTTAACGTTCTTTCCGCCTACCATTACTGAACCCTCAGAAACATCGTAAAGGCGAGGAATAAGCTGAACAAGCGAAGATTTCGCAGAGCCTGTGCCTCCGATGATACCGATAGTTTCACCTGATCTTATATGCAGGTCAACATGATCCAGCACATTTTCCTCAGCCTTAACAGAGTATCTGAAAATAATATCATTGAAATCGATCGAACCGTCAGCGACCTCTTTAAGCGCATTATCAGGAGACTGGATGCTGCTTTTCTCATTGAGAGCTTCGCATACACGCTGGCACGACTCCTCAGAGAAGGTTATCATAACGAAAATCATTGAAACCATCATCAGAGAAACAAGGATCTGAAAGCCGTAAGTAAGGAGAGTCGAGAACTGACCGATATCCAGAGCCTTACCGCCAGTCGAAATAATAGCCTTTGAACCAAAAGAAAGTACAAGAAGCATTACGGTATAAATACAAAACTGCATAAGAGGCCCGTTCAAAGCAAGAAGCCTCTCTGCTTTAGTAAAGATAGTTTTGATATTAGCCGAATCATTTCTGAATTTCTTGTTCTCGTGATCCTCACGCACATATGATTTGACAACTCTGATACCCTTTATATTCTCCTCAACAGAATTATTAAGAGCATCATACATCGGGAATCCTTTTCTGAATATCGGAAGCGCTTTCTTGGATATCAGTAAAAGTCCCCCGCCGAGGATCGGTATGATAAGCAAAAAGATAAGCGCCATTTTACCGCCCATAATAAACGCCATAGTGAATGAGAATATCAGATTGAGCGGCGCTCTGATAGCAGTTCTGATTATCATCATAAATGCCATCTGGATATTCTGGATATCTGTGGTCAGTCTGGTAACAAGCGATGCATTAGAAAACTTATCGATATTTGAGAATGAGTATCTTTGAATGTTTCTGAAAACATCAGCTCTCAGATTTCTCGCAAATCCCGTGCTTGCCTTCGCACAGTGAATACCTGCCAGATAGCCAAAAAGCAGAGAGAGCAGTGAGAACAAAACGAGTTTCCACGCATAACTCATTATTACAGACACGGAACAACCGTCTCTGATATCATTGACAAGAAGAGCGATAACATAAGGTATGATCGCTTCAAGCAGGACTTCACCAACGACAAAGACTGGTGTAAGTATCGTAGAGCGCCTGAATTCACGTATACTTCGCGCTAATTGTTTTATCATGAAATTCCTCCTATATCATTACAAACTATTTGTAATTATATCACTATTGATTTTAAAAGTCAACAAAGCTAAATCTAATTTTACATCATTTATATAAAGTTAACACATTATAAATGTAATAAGATAAAAAGCTCTGCCGTAAACCGACAGAGCTTTGCTTATTGAAGTATTGCAGCTCTCGAATTTTTTCGGGATAATACAAAACACACAACCGAAAAGATCAGCAATAAACCTCCCAAAACAGGATATATAACGATCAATTTGTTTGTAGTTCCATAAATATCCAGCATACCTTTGAAAACGCAGCCAACTGTAAACGCTGCAATAGACGAATTATATGTGTTAATCGTAAGTCTTGTAGGCTGTTCAGCATTTAACAAACCCAGCAACAAATACGGCATCGCACCCATAATAAGCGGTATTGCAAAAGCATATATCATAAAATACGAATAGACCTCGTGGCTGAAAATCTCATATACCGCACCGAATACTGCTGTAAACACCGCAGCGAACGTGTTGCCAAGAGCGTTCTTTAATGTTCTTTTCCGTTTAATATCCAATGTATACAATGTCGCTCACTCCTCTCTCCTTTATAGATCTGCCGTTAGTGGTCGGATTGTTAACGAGTTCACCGTTATAATACATTGTTGATGAACCGCCGCCGTCAAGATTATAGGCTGTCGCAACACCTAAACTTCGCATAAACTGTGCCAGCTGATAAAGTGACAATCCCTCGCTCTCAGATGTTCTGCCATCAGAAACAACGAACACATAATGCAGATCGTCTATATAACCGATCGCAGTTCTCGGGTTGCTGGCCATTGCTTTGCCGACCTCCTCAGTTTCGGATACTGTAACTGAGCTGTCCTCCAAAAGTGCAGGCCCGAAATCCCAGCACTGCCAAACACCCATATCCACAAGATTATAAGCCGTGTAATCGTCACTGTCAATAACACTCATAGAGCCGTCAGCAAACAGACAGAGGATATCATCACCGCTGCTTTCATCTCTGTATACAACGCCGTTTCTGATAACATAACCTGTCTCACGGGTGCCGTAATAGTCGCCGTTTATTGCAAGCAATGCATCGTTAGTTTCTGCTATTTCCGAAGTGTTTTCAGTAACGTTTCTGCCATAGGTATCATCCGCAAAAGCAGTTTTCAGATATTCAGCAGAGCTGAGCTTGATATCGGCAACATATATTTTTGTGCCGTTTTCATAATATTCTGACATTGATATTGCCACATCATCAGATGCGTAATCATATTCCCGCTGATCTGCTGTTTCAGTACTCTCTTCATTGTTTTCCGCCTTAGTTTCATCGTCATTTAGAGTATCTATAATTGAGGTTCCGCCTGTATGCTTATGCCTGCTGCTTGCTACATTACTTTTTGAGCTGTCCTCTTCCTGAAATATTCCACTGCTCTGCCCTTCATCAGACTCTGATAAAACAGATTTTTTCTCTATGTTTTCAAACATTGAAGTATTCATCGTTGTTGCATTGGTATCAATCCTGTCACTTATAACAAAGGTATCCAGAGCAATATACGCTGTTAGTGCAGTCAGTGCCATAGAATACGTGACAGCCCACACCCATTTTTTCATAAGAAACATCTTCCTTTCTTTATTTATAACACAGTATAGCGTCTGAACATTAATTTTAGCTTAACATTTTTTATATATCAGCATAGTATATAAAGCGGGGCTCGCTGATAAGCTTCTCCGCTTTATATAGATCGCAGACGGCGTCCCGGGCGGCGTCTGCCTGCGAATATAACAGATACAGCGTTGGGTTTATTCTCAGCGCTGTTATTATTCCCTGTCTTTACTTTTTATGTGAACTGTGATATAATCTAGTTATCATAAACGAAAGAAGAATTTTATGAACCTGTTTTTTAAAATAAGCAAAAAAAAGCTGTTAATGTTCTTGATTTTAATGTTTATATGCTTAGGAGCTGTTATATTCACAGCCAATGACTATTTTTTGTACAATAAAACTATAGCAAAGGTGACAGATGTTACTCAAACACTGGATTCATCATCACAAGCGCTGATAAACTCAACAGAAGATTACTACACGCAAAGGCTTACAGCTACTGTTAAAAACGGTGAACACAAGGGCAAGCAGGTAACTATAATAAATAAATATGCCTCCTCCTTAGTGACCGATGAAAAATACGCAAAAGGAGATTGCTTGTTCATCGACCTGAAAGAAAAGTCTGACGGCACATTAAAAGCAGTAAGTACCGGATTTAAAAGAGATGTGTATGCTGTCGGTGTAGTTGCGCTGTTTGTTTTTGCTATTGTTCTTGTAGGCGGTAGAAAAGGTGCGCTTTCGGTAATGAGCGTTATTTTCAATATGCTGATCTTTTACATAGCAATTGAATTATATTTCAAAGGGATCGATCTGTTCTTACTGTGCTGTGCCGCCTCAGTGATATTCTCAGTAGGTTCGCTTTCAATGGTCAGTGGGCTGAACAAAAAGACTGCTGCAGCTGTTATATCATCATTATGCGGTACGACTGTTACGATCGCCTTAGCATATATTGTTTTAAAGATCACAGGCGGCAGCGGAGTTCGCTTCGATCAGATGCAGTATCTTATACGGCCCTATGAAGTTATATTCATATCAGAACTTCTTATAGGCGGATTGGGCGCTATAATGGATATTTCTATCACAATGTCGTCTTCAATGTCTGAGCTTATAGACAAAGACAGCAGCATAAGCTTTGACTCTTTGAGAAAATCAGGTGTTGAGATAGGTAAAGATATTATGGGCACTATGACAAATGTTCTGTTTTTTACATATGTCTGCGGCTGTATCCCTCTGATAGTGCTTGCAATGAGAAACGATACACGGTTTTCCGATATAATGAAAAACTATCTCAATCTTGAGATAGTAAGGTCATTTGTCGGCAGCATAGGGATAGTGATAACTATACCTATTGCAATATTTATATCTTCCGGGATGCTCAAAGGAAAAGATGCTCAAAATGAGAAAAGAGGTGAAGCGTAATGGAATTGGTGCTTGCCGGAATACTGCTTATACTGATGATAGCAGTCGGAGGAAAACGTGGTGCCAAAACCTTCGCTGCACTTTATATCAATATATTTACTCTGATATTCACTGTATTTCTGATAGCCTGCGGCGTAAATGCTATTGCAGCTACATTGATCGGTTGTGCGGTAATAGGCATTGTGATACTGTTTCTTATCAACGGGGTCAATATAAAAACGGTAACTGCCTTTGCTGCAATCGCAGCTGTACTTATAGCGATGACTGCCGTTATGCTCTACATAGGCTCAGGTTCACATATACAAGGCTTTGCTGATGAAAACACCGATGAGATCTGCTGGTACAGTGCCGAGATAGGGCTCGATATGCGGCAGGTAGCACTTGCAATGGTACTGATGGGGCTGATAGGTGCGATAGTTGATACTGCCATCGCTATAACCTCTGCACTTTACGAAGTATACGAAAATAATCCTCATCTGAACATGAAGGAGCTTTTCATATCGGGAATGAACATAGGAAAGGACATTCTGGGTACAACGACCAATACCTTGCTGTTTGCATATATAGGCGGCTTTATGACACTAGTGATATGGTTCAAGGCATATGAGTATTCATTCTCCGAGATCATCAATTCTAAGGTTTTCTGTCAGGAGTTTTTACAGATAGTTTCAAGCGGAGTCGGCTGTGTTTTAATGATACCAACCGCCTCGGTGTTTATGGCATATGCGCTTACGCACAAAAGCAGATCAGAGCAGAATGTTTAAAATAGTAAAAAAAAATTAAGGTTCTCAAAAAAATGAGAACCTTTGATTTTTATCAAATAAAATATTAATATAATAAAAGAGCGGCAAACTGCCGAACCGTGCTTATTTGTTTTTTAGATCAGCCATGCAGTCTGAGCAAACAGACTTACCCTTGTAATCAACAACCTGATCGGAATTACCGCAGAAAATGCATGTCCTCTGATATTTCTTGAGGATTATTTTGTCATCCTCCGTATAGATCTCAACAGCATCTCTGACTGCAAGGTCATAAGTTCTTCTTAACTCTATAGGAAGGACTATTCTTCCAAGTTCATCTACCTTTCTCACTATACCGGTTGATTTCATAAAAACGATCCCCTTTGAAAAAAACTATGCATTGATACCAACTCTATGCAATTTACATTATAACAAAGAATATTTTAAATGTCAACATTTTTCACTAAAAATTAATAATTGTTATTAGTATAAATTACCAAATAATTGCCTTAAATAAGTCTAACAAGTGTACAAATTGTAAAATGGATATATATTCCAAATATTATTATATTTTTTTCCAATTTAAGATAATTTTTACAAAAAAGAAACATATAAAGAAATTGAAAAAAGTTAAAATGAATTTATACATCAATCATTTATAATTATACACACACGAACAGTAACAACTTTTTTCATACCTCATACTATATAATACGGGTCCGTAAAAAATATTGAGGAGTGAAACGCTTGAATAAGAGCGATAATTCATTGCTGGGTATGATACTCGGCGATACAGAGAAAGCCTGCAACAATATAAGCAGGCTTCCAGAAGAAATGCCTATTGCTATGGCTTACGTCCCTTATCAGATGTGGGATGAGCCTTATGAAACAGACGTTGCTTTAATGAGAGGTACTATCTTCCCCGAGCTTGATAAACCGTTTGTCGGAGAGGAGGCTGTTAAGAATGGCTATCCTAAGTGACAAGGAAAAGCTGATGTTAAAAATACAGAGTTGCAGCTTTGCAATGAAAGAGGCTGAGCTGTTTCTTGATACTCATCCGACCTGCGCTGAAGCTATAGAGTACTACAAAAAGCACAGAGAAATGAATGAGCAATATATTAAAGCATACGCTGAGAAATACGGAGTGATAACAATGGATCAGCAAAGCTCGGATAAAAAATGGAACTGGGTAGAGACTCCGTTCCCGTGGGAAAGGAGCGTTGACTGATGTGGCAATATGAAAAGAAACTGCAATATCCTGTCAAGATCAAGGAGCCAAACCCTGCTCTTGCAAAGATAATAGTCAGCCAGCTTGGAGGACCGGACGGAGAATTGGGGGCAGCCCTAAGATATCTGAGCCAGCGGTACAGCGCCCCGACGAGAGAGGTCCAGGCGATAATGAATGATATAGGCACCGAGGAACTTTCCCATATGGAAATAATCGGCACTATACTCTATCAGCTCACAAGAAACCTTTCTATCAAAGAGATCAAAGAAAGCGGCTTTGACGTTTATTTTGTAGATCACACAACAGCTATATATCCGATAGCTGCATCAGGAGTGCCGTTCACGGCAAGTTATTTCCAGTCCAAGGGTGATCCTATTACAGATCTGCATGAGGACCTTGCGGCAGAACAAAAGGCAAGGACTACCTATGATAATATCCTCAGACTTGCAGACGATCCCGATGTACGCGATCCTATAAAGTTCCTAAGAGAAAGAGAGATCGTTCATTACCAAAGGTTTGGAGAGGCTTTAAGAAAAACCCAGGATCTGCTTGATTCCAAAAACTTCTACGCATTTAACCCAAGCTTTGATAAATGAGAAAACAGGCTGTGCCATAATAGGTGCAGCCTGTTTTAAAAATCATTTTTATCTGCGTTCATTCCTGCGCGGCTTATCCTCTTATTAAGTATCAAAGAGAATGCCAAAGTTGCAGCGATCATTCCGATCATTACAAGAAGTGACTTCCAGCTGAGATCTCTCAACGAACCGCCAATATATGTATGTACAAGCATCTCAGGCATGACCCCAAGCAAAGAGCCTAGCAGATACGGTCTGTAAGGCATACGCAGCGCACCGTGGATAAGTGAAACAACATCGCCTGGCACAACGACGACTGCCCTCGAGATATATGATGCAAACAAATTGTTGTCGTGCCCATAGTTGACTATCTTCTTAACTTTTGGATATTTCTCTTCAACAAACCTTATCACATCTCCGCCCGATATCCTTCCTACAAGATAAGGAACAGTAAACGATACTGAAAGGCCGATTATATTTATAAGTACAGCTATCGGAAACGGATAGATAGAACCGATAGAAATGAACAACGCAGAAAGCGGTATGACTACAGACAAAGACTTCAAGCCGTAAAACCCGAAGAATACAAATGCTGCCAGCCAAAGATTGTCGGGTCTGTAGTTAAGTAGCTCATCGGTGTCGGTATTCGCAATAAAAAACACAAAGATTCCGATTATAAGAAGTGATGTTACCAGAGATATTATCGCATATTTTTTGTTTGAAACAAAATGATTATCCCGAAGCACTACATCACCACCTTTTTTACACATTCTAACATAAAAATATGTATAAATCATTAAAGGTTCATATACATATAAAAAATGACCCGCGTTTTTCAGCGGGTCACAATTATCAGCCGTTCTCTTTATTGAACTTTGCAACAGAATCATTTATGGTCTTGAGCTCTGCGTCAACAGTAGAAGTATAAGAATCTCTTACCTCAGACCAGGTATACTGCTTGCCCGAATCATCGGTCTTATTTGTGTTCTCATAAAGCTTTCTAGTTACGCAGGCACCGTCTTCATTTGCATTGTCATCAGAAAGAAGCGATGAAATACCGTAACCATAGTCAAATACCATCTGATATGCGCTGGATGAGCAATCCATGAACACCTGATACATATCCTCTGTCCAAGTGGGATTAGCGTTGAGGAACTTCTCTTTTCCGTTATCAAGGTATTCCTGGTCCGTATTTGCCATTCTGCTGCACTCGAACCAAGTCTTTACAGCCTCATTGGCAGTTGAACCCTTAACCCACATATATGCCAGCATATCAGCAGTCATATACTTATTGTCGTTATTTGGATCGGAAGGAACAGGAACAACTCTCCATGTATCAGACTCAGTAGGTCCGTTATTTCCTGTCATCGCCCAAGTACCCATACAGTAGAACAGCACATTGCCATCGCTGAGAGCTTTTCTCGCGTTGCCTAACCAGTCAGTAATAACATACTTGTTCTTACCGATATCATAAAGAAGGTTTTCTGCTCTCTCAATATCGGGGTCGTTGAGGTTAGAAGAGAACTTCTCACCGTCGTAGTTGACCATTGTCTTACCGGTCTGCTGGATAAGCTGAGTCTGATACCAGCCGTTGATACCATATCTCTCGGTATCAGCAGGTGCGTTATCAACGAACTCTGCCATCATTTCATACCAAACATCCCAATTCCAGTTGCCGTTCTTATACTCCTCATACGGATCACTCAGGCCCTCAGAATCAACAAGGTCCTGATCGTACATCATGAGTGTACCGACGGTAAAGCTGATAGGAGCAACATAGTGCTTACCGCCCATTACGAACAGGTCAGCATTCTGCTTAACGTCTGCCCACAGGGGCTCGCTGAAGTCAACTATATCATCAACCGGCTGGTACATATCCTTAAGCACCTGTGCAGGGAAAGCCATCCACTCATACTTGAAAATATCAGGAACGTCCTTCTGAGACATAAGAGCCGCTGCAAGCTTGTCAAACTTCTCGCTGTCAGAAACCTGGCTGAACTTTACAGTACCGCCCTTATTGTTGAACAGTGTCATCTCAACAGTCTTGTCTGCACCCTTCTTCGGGTTAAGATCATATGTACCCATCCAGATGATCTCTTTCTGAGCGCCATCGGGGATATCAGGTATCTCCTGAGTATCCTGCACTTCGACCTTTTTAACTGTAGTGGTAGCTTCCGACGAAGAACCCGACGCTGAAGAGCCGCAGCCAAAAGCTGCCAGTGCAGAAGTCATAGCAACTGAAAATGCTAAAAATTTCTTTATTTTCATCTTATCAGCATTCCTTTCTAACGGTTTAATTATACAAAATTCTTATACAAAAATATTATATGACAAATTTATTAGCCTGTCAATAATCATTTTTAACAAATGAAAACGTATACTTTTGGGCATTAACACATAAATATTTTTAAAAAATATAAGCAAATTAAACACTTTGACCAATAGTTGCAAAATATTTAAAACTGTGCTATTATAATAATGATAATATACTTAATTACTGAGGAGATATAATGAAAACAGTTGAAATATTTACAGACGGCGCCTGCTCGGGCAATCCGGGACCCGGCGGCTGGGGAGCTATACTCAGATACAATGGTATAGAAAAAGAACTAAGCGGCGGTGCTGCCGAAACGACAAACAACAGGATGGAGCTATCAGCAGTTATCGCAGGATTATCAGCACTGAAAGAGCCGTGCAGAGTAATACTGACCAGCGACTCAAAATATATCATAGATGCTGTTAAAAACGGCTGGGCAGAAAAATGGAGGGCTAACAACTGGATAAAAGGTGATAAGAAGCCTGCCCTTAATCCCGATCTCTGGGAAAGGCTGCTGGAGCTGCTGGAGATACACAGGGTTGAATTTGTGTGGGTCAAGGGTCATGCAGGCCACCCCGAGAACGAAAGATGTGACAAGCTCGCTGTAGAACAGTCTAAAAAATATGCACAGGTGAAATGATATGGACAACAACAAGGTATTGGTAGCTATGAGCGGAGGTGTTGACAGCTCTGTCTCGGTAAAGCTTTTGCTGGATAAAGGATATGATGTTTCGGGGGCTACCATGCATCTTTTTCCTATAAGTAAAGATGTGCAGAAAAGCAAAAAGACCTGCTGCTCTCTGAGAGATGTAGAGGACGCCAGGTTTGTTGCAAGAAAGCTTGGGATAGAGTTTTTTGTGTTTGACTTTGAGGACGACTTCAAGTCGTTCGTTATTGATGATTTTATTGATACTTATCTTGAAGGCGGTACCCCAAACCCCTGCATTGAGTGTAACAAGCATTTAAAATTCGACTCTTTTTTCTGTAATGCTGATGATATGGGGTTCAGGTATATTGCAACGGGGCACTATGTAACCAAAGAATATAATGAAAAGACAGGGCGTTGGCTTTTAAAACGCTCCCCAGACAGGAGAAAGGATCAGAGCTATGTGCTTTATGCTCTTACTCAGGAGCAGCTCGAAAGAACGCTTTTCCCTGTCGGCGAAATGACGAAAGACAGAATAAGGGAAATAGCTGACAGCAGCGGTCTTATAAACGCGGAAAAGCCAGACAGTCAGGACATATGCTTTATCCCTGACGGAGATTACGCACGCTTTATAATAGGCCGAACGGCTGAACCTGAACACGGTGACATCGCACTGACCGACGGTACTGTCATCGGTGAACACAGAGGGCTGATACATTATACTATAGGTCAAAGAAAGGGTCTTGGAGTATCCTATTCTGAGCCTTTGTATGTAATAGAAAAGGATATGAAGAGCAACAAGCTCGTGCTTGGGACCGAGAAAGAGCTTTACAGTACAGAACTGATCGCATATGATGTAAATTTCATACCCTTTGATGCACTTGAAGGTGAGCTATCCTGCACAGCACAGACAAGATACCATCAGAAGGACAGCGAATGTTCTATCTCTCCCCTGCCTGACGGTAATGTTCTTGTTAAGTTCAAAGAGCCGCACAAGGCGGTTTCAAAGGGTCAGGCTGTCGTGTTTTATGACGGAGAATATGTTATCGGCGGCGGAACGATAAAATAGTTATAATAAAAGACCGATACACCAAAACAATGGTATATCGGTCAAAGTGAACTAAATATCAGCCGCCAGCTTTTTTATGAAGAGACCTGAACTCAGCGGGTGACAGCATTTCATGCTTTTTGAAAACCGAACAGAAGTAGCTGCAGTCATTGTAGCCCACCGCCGTTGCAATCTCATTGATGTTGTGATCGTTCTCCATAAGCATAAGCTTTGCCTGCTGAATACGCTTTCTTGCAAGGTATTCAAACGGGCGCAGATTATAGCATTCTTTGAAAAGTCTGCACAGATACTGCGGTGAAAGGTCTATCAGATCAGCCAGCTCTACCAGCGTGAGCTCATTTCTGAAGTTTTTGTCTATATAATCAATAACGGGCTTGACCTGATTGAGCTTTGCACTGTCTTGACTGCCGTTTCTGAGATTAACTACTCTGTGCAGCTCGATAAGGAACTGATACAGATATGAGGACGACTGATGTCCGCAATAATAGTAATTCGTTTTCAACTGATAAAGTATCTTTTTGAAGATAGCTTCCAGTGAAGTGAGATCGCTTATATGGAACACTCTGGCTGTATCCATTTTCAGATGTCCCATAAGATTAATAACGTCTCTGCCGTCAAAGGTTATCCAGTGTGTCTCCCAGATATCTTCCGTTGGATAGTATTCGTGAGGATATTTTGGCGGAAGATAAAATGCATCGCCTTCCTTGATATCATAAACGTTAGAATCAAGTATGAGTTTTCCGCTGCCTCTTGTACAATATATGATCTGATGATTAGGATAACCGGTTTCTCTAATAAAATGAAACTCCTGATCTCTCGCTCCGATACCCGTTATAAAAAACGGAAGAGCTACCTCATCACCCAATACAGGATAAAAATAATCTGTCATATTATCACCATTACCTTGATCGTGGTTTTATATTCAAATAAAATTTCATATTATTATATTATCACATCCTTTTTTAAATGTCAAGATATTTTAAGATCCCAATGTTAAAGCTATTAGTTACAAGTAAAATGTCTTTACTTTTTAAAAGATATATGTTATACTGATAGCATACAGGTCAATACTTTCGGGAGGCTGCTTATGAAAAAGAGATTTCTGATGCTTTGCATCAGTTTGGTTTTTACACTTACTACTCTTATGCCAATATCTGTTTTTGCAGATAAAGCACAGATAGAAACTCCTGTGCCGTCAAAGCTGACTGTTATGGGAGATTCCATAGCAGCAGGTTTTGGTCTGCAGGGATACAGCAAGAAAGACCTTTCAAAGTGCAGATCATACGCTAATATCCTTGCTGAAATGTATACGGAAGAGCTCAAAGATGAATGTGGTTTTGAGCTTGCGAACGTTGCTGTTTCAGGTGATACCTCAACACAGCTGCTTGAGCATATACAAAAAGGTCAGTTCGATGATGCGCTGAAAGACAGCAACTGCGTTATTATTTCGATCGGCGGTAATGATGTGCTGGAGCTGTTTCTTGAATTTCTAAGAGACAATATGCAGCTGAACAAGGATTCGAAGCTTAAAGATGTGGTAGATCAGGTATCAGACCTCAAGGTAGTGCTTGACGGTCTTAATGATCTGAAAGATAAAATGGACGTAGCGCTCGAAGGCTTTGAGAACAACCTTGAAGTTCTGATAGATGAGATACAAAGCAGAACTGACGGAGTAATTATTTTCCAGACACTTTACGATCCTCTTAACGGCTATGACCATGCATTTATGTTTCAGGGCATCTCAAAGGATAAGATCGGCAAGCTCGATGAGATAATAAAAGAACACTCTGTTGATGAAAACGGCAGCACCAGGTATCTTGTGTGTGATATCTATGAGGCTTTTTACGAGAAAGGCACTGAGCTTACAAATATTAAGGCTATGGATATTCACCCTAATGCGGCAGGTCATGAGCTTATAGCGAAATGCCTGGATGAAACCGTCAGAACTCAGACATATACATACGAACCAAAGGACGATGAGCTGTCATCAGGGGAGGATACAGCTGCATCGGCATCATCTTACGACAAGTCTGCTGACGCAAGCGGTGAAGCAGTTCCAGAGGATGTAAATGACGATGATTCTGATAAGATCAGACTTGGCATCTCAATAGCGGCTGTTGCTCTGGCAGGAGGGGCAGTTGCGGTATTAATTCTGACTAGGGAGAAAAAGAAAAAATGAAGATATTTCTTATCGACTTTGAAAATGTTAAATCCAAAGGGCTCGCAGGTATCGATAAGCTTAACAGTGACGATACCGTCGTGATCCTGTACAGTGAAAACTCCGATACTATCAGTTTTGAAATGCACCAGAAGGTAATGACGTGCAAGGCAGATGTTGAATATTTCAAGGTGAATGTCGGCGGGAAGAACGCACTTGATTTTCAGCTGTCTACCCTGCTCGGATATATTGTTGCTAAAGACGCTTTTTCGCACGCATTTATTATCAGCAATGACAGAGGGTTTGATTTTCTGCATGATTTCTGGCATGGTAACTTTGTTGAAGATATCAATACTGTTGTTTACAGAACAAGGACCATATCACAGGCGATAAGTTATGCTCTCGGAACTAAACAGATAAGGGCTGACGATCAGGATAACGATGAAGTTGATAGCGATGTTTTTGAGATCCAGAAAGAAGCTGTTCAGCCAACAGAAGCAACAGCAGCAACTGACACTGAAACAACCACCGTTATTGAAGAGGCACGCGAATCAAAGCCCAGAACCAGACGCCCGCGAGGATATATGCCTAATCTTACTCATATTTTGCAGGAGATCTGCACTGACGATCAGATCAGAGAGATAAGCAGGCTGCTGTCGGAATCTGAAACTAAAGAGGAACTGCACAATTCGCTTGCAAAGATATATAAACAGCAGGCAACTGATTTCTATAAACTGATAAGGCCAAGATATTTAAGACTTAAGCAGCTATATTTAAAAGAAAACCCTGAAAAGACAGAAGCTGCTGAGCCTCTGCCGCAGACCGAAGAAATCAAACAAGCCGAAGAAACAGCCGGTAATAAAGACAAGCTTACAGAACTGCTCAAGCAGGTGATAGAAAAAGAGTATATCGGTGAAACCGACAGAGTTGCAAAATGTATACACTCAGCTCACACTAAGCAGCAGCTTTACATCAGAATGATAAAAGAATTTGGAAAAGAGCAAGGCTGCACCATATATAAAGAAATAAAAGGCAGCTGCGACGATCTTCTTGCTGCTGCAAGGGAGTGCGAGCAATGAAGTTATTCATAGCGTCAGATATTCACGGCTCGGCCCTTTGGTGCAGAAAAATGCTGGCGGCTTTTGAACAAAGCGGCGCTGAAAAGCTGTTAATTCTCGGAGATATCCTATACCACGGACCCAGAAATGATCTCCCCGATGAATATGACCCAAAAGCTGTTATCTCTTTGTTAAATCCGATAAAGAATAGAATACTGTGTGTCAGAGGCAACTGTGACACCGAGGTAGATCAAATGGTGCTTGACTTCCCTATCCTCGCTGAATATGCCTATATCTGTATTGACGGTCTGAGAATATTTGCTACTCACGGACACAAGTTCAACTGTGAAAACCTGCCTCCGCTGTCAGAAGGAGATATTCTTCTCCACGGGCATACACATATACCAGTTGTAAAAAACTGCGGAAGCTATACCTATATAAATCCGGGGTCAGTATCTATCCCGAAGGAGGGTTCTGCTCACAGCTGTATCCTGCTTGAAAGAGGAAAATTCAATTTCATAGAGCTATAAAAATAAGCGATGGCGCAAACCATCGCTTATTTTATATTCTTGCCAACTATCTCAAAGTACAGGTTCTTACTCATAAGCTCACTTACCTTATATTTGCTCTGATTGTAAGCTATGAGCAGCTTCATATAGGCGGCAGGCTCACAGATAGAGAACAGCGGTATGCTTCCTGCCTTTATTATCTTATCAAGCGTAACATAATGGATACTGTTTGGTTTTACACCGCAGATATAAACCATTATATTGTTCATAATACAGCGCTCAATAAAGTATATAAAGCTATAGTTCTCGCCAATTGAGCTGTTTGTGCAGGCAGTTGCGCTGTGATACGGACAAAACAGCACAGCGGCTGTATTTATGCTTGGAGCAAAACAAGAATAATCAGCAGCAGGATAACCGTGAACTATCATTATTTGCTTTTTGAACGATATCGGCTCAAAGAACATCTGCTTATGCTGACGCTCTATCATGGCAGCAGTAACTCCTCTGAAAATTGAGCTTTCATCTATGCCATTATCTCCATATACCGAAAACTTATCGCAATAAGTGTCTGCAGAGATAACTCTGGTTGGCAGCATTACTTTTTCATAAAGCGTAAAGACACCGTGAATACCGCCTTTTTGGATAAGCTCAACAGCTGCTGAAAAATTGAACAGACCGTTTGACCCGACCTCTCCAAGCGGTTTATTTGACGCAATAATAAAGACAGGTATCTCAATATGTCTGAAAAACATACCAAGCAGCGCAGATGTGTAACTTAGAGTATCACTTCCGTGAGTTATGATAATGCCTTTATAGCTGTCAATATTTGCATCTAGTACATAGGTGATAAGCTTTTCCCAGTGCTCAAAACCAATATTTTCACTAAGTATATTAAAAAGCTGAACACATTTAAAGTCTTTGTTTCCATAAAGCTTTTCATACTCATCTATAAGCCTGAAACGTTCACTTTTATCAACATTTATCCTGCTTCCCTGTACGCTGCTTCCTATAGTTCCGCCCGTAAAAATCACAAGTATTTTTTTATTATCTGTCATAATAGCTCCTAACATTTTTATATATAATATCATAACCGAAAAGGCTTGTCAATCGTATTAAAATCTGCAAAAACGCCACATTTAGCTGTTTTTATATATTTGTGTATGCATAAAATCCAGTTGTTTGTGTACATTGCACATAATCTTTGATAATATTGATGAAAAATGTTAATTGAGAAAAACCTGAAAATGTGTTATTAAAATCTCAGTCAATCTCATACTAAGCTAATTTGCTATATATTCTCGATGCCCTTTGAAAACAAAGCAAAGAACGCAACATCTGCACAAGCACACATTAGTTCGATTTTAATAACTTGGGACAGCTTTTCATCTTATAGTTGACCAAAAGTTGTCCAAGAAAGGCTAAGACAGCAGAATATATCATAAATAGAATAGCCACCCCAATATTGCCATATGAGCAGCATATAGGTGGCTTTATATTATATCTCTGCTTTTACTATCTTTATGTCGTTGTCATCACCTGGTTCTTTTATGAATGAATAGATAATTGTGCCATTATCAGGTGAATCCGATCTTATTCTTTTCAGGCTTGCAGCCCTATTTTATTTCCACCTACTATTTTTTACACAAAACTAAATTTTTTAGTGTTTTGTTTTTTCCTCTTGACAAAATTAAGTTAATGGTGTATACTAATCATAGTTAATGATGTTAACTATCGAGAGGTGAGCCAATGCCAAAGGATAAATCAGCCACGAATGCCAAGATCATCGCCTGTATGCGTGAGGAATTCCTGACATATGGATATGAAAAGGCTTCGCTCAACCGTATCTCGGCGAAGGTCGGCATAACGACAGCAGGGCTTTACAAGCATTTCAGCGGCAAGGAGGATATGTTCGGCTTTTTGGTCAAGGACGCTCTCGATGCACTTGATTCTATGCAGTCGAAGAGTATCAGTGAGATGTCAGCGAAGGATTACGACCCGTTCAGCGATGAGATCTCGGCAGAACTTATCGAGCTTATATACCAGCATTTCGAGAGCTGGAAGCTGCTGGTCTGCTGCTCTGGCGGCTCTAAGTATGAGAGCTTTGAGGAGGAGCTTATCGACATCGAAACTGCCTCAAACAAGCACTATGCCGAGATACTCCGCAGAGCGGGCAAAAGCGTCAAGCCGCTCACCGAAATGGAGTGGCATATATTGTCCACCGAGTATATCCATCTTGTGTTGGAGATAGTACGCCACGACATGGCGAAGGACGAAGCATACCGCCACATGAGCTTTGTGAAAACGCTGCTCTACCCCGGGTGGAAGGAAATATTCGGTCTTTAATTTAATATGTATATCAGTGAAATTTCCGCGTATGCGGATTTTTTGCTTTTAGATGGTTAGTTAATGCTAACTAAAATCATTTGCTAAAGGAGAAGTTGTTATGGAAAACAAATGGAACAAAAAGAATGCGCTATGGTTGGCGCTGTATGTCGTTTTGTATGCGGTGACGACTGCGATAGTATGCGTGCTGGGGTCGATACACCCGATAATGTTCGTGTGCTATCAGGTAACGGCAGGGATACTGGTGACCGGCGTTGCGACAAGTACGTTTACCCGAATCCAAGCCCCGGGCGCGGCACTCTGCCTGTCGGCAGGGATGACAGCGCTGTTCTTCATCATCGGAGAAGCGAGCCACTGGCACTGCGTACCGATCATCGTTATCGGCGTTTTAGCCGAAATAGCCGGACTTATCATAGGGAATGAAAAGTGGCTTGCAATAGTCGTCAAAAGCATTATCATGAGCTTTTCGACCTTCGGATTCTACGGGCAGATCTGGTTCAACCGCGATTACACCTACTTATGTGCCATTGATGAAATGCCCGAGGGCTACGCTGATACGCTGATGAATGTTAGCCCTGCATGGTCGTTTCCGGTCGTTATCGTAATAGGTATTGTGGTTTCGGTCATTATAGCAAATGTTACGGCAAGACTGTTCAAGCTTGATTCGAGAGGAAGATAACTATGAGACTGGGACATATCATTTACACCGTTCACGATCTTGAAAAAGCAGTCAGCGAATGGACGGACAAGGGCTTCAAGGTAGAATACGGCAGAGCAAAAAAGCCCGTAAACGCCCTGATATATTTCAGCGAAGGTCCGTACATCGAACTTATGGAGCGCTCCGGTATGCCTGCAATATCGAGAAAAATAATGCGTATGCTTGGAAAGGGTGCGTTCATGGACAGATTTGACTATTGGGAACACTGCCCCGAGGGCTGGTCGTGTCTTGCGATTGAAAAGGACCCTGGCGGTCTTAAGCAGGAGATAGCTTATCTTGATTCTGTCGGCATAGACGGAACTTATATGAAAAATCTAAAACGCACCGACACCGCAGGCAGAGAGCTGAGGTACAAATGCTATTTCACCCACGACTATACCATGCCGTTTCTGATGTCGTATTTTGAGACAGACCCGAAGCCAAAGAGCTTTGTCCACCCCAACGGAATAAAAAGAGTGAAAAAGGTAGAATACCTGACTAATGAAAAGAATGCGTCGGCTCTTGCACATCTCGTTGACGATGACACATTACAGGTCGTTACAGGGGAAGGCTTTGAAATAATTTCAATTGAATTCGACACGGTCGAATAAAGTAAAAATGGGCTGCTGCACATATCAGTACAGCAGCCCTATTAATCTTGGTAGGAGTGTGCTTGCAAGGTGATACCATTGAACCTTGGGTTAAAGAATACAAAATGAGAATTTCGGCTAATTAATTGTAATCATCTTTTGCTTCTTTTTTAGTTTTACACACTTGAAACAAATCTCAAAATATGTTTCAACTGCTTTTTGAATGCTTGAATTTACTCGTGTATCGTGATACAGTCATCATAAGGAACAGGTGTATACTATGTACTTAACAGCATTGCCGATCTATCACCGATACAAAATGCTTTTTCAGCATAGAAATGAAAGGCGTATATTATGGAGATAATTCCTATCAAGAATATTACCAAAGATTATGGGAATGACAGAAGTGTATTTGATGTTTCGTTTGATATCAGAAAAGGGGAAGAGTTCGGTTTATTAGGTCTCTGTGGCTGATGATGACCGGAGTAATGTCTCTGATGCTGTTTGCCATCTTATACGCTATGTCCGGATATGAGGGCGGCGGTGTCATTTTTTAGAAGAAAGATCTGCCGTTATAGGTTCAAGTAAAGAGAAATATCGAAGATCTATAATTGTACAAATCATGGACTGCTGTGGTCACAGCAGTCCCTTTTTAATTAAAATCCGAAAAAACGTGTTCATAATAAGTATCAGCAATGAATTTGACGGACTCTTTACAGTCGTTTTTTACCCACTGCATGGAAACATTGAACAGGCAGCCTGCGGCATAGTAAGCAGAATATACGGTTTCTTTTCTTTGGCTGTCCTCAAAATTTTTGAGAAGCGTTTGATTCAAAAAATCCAGATATATCATTTCAAGCCCTGCTTTTTGGATAAGCTGCATAAGCTTCTTCTTTTCACGCAGGAAATGGAAAATGGTAAAGATCAGCTCGTAGTAATCGTCTTTTGTTTGAGGCGTTCGGGGGAAAAGTAAGGCAAAGCCGGCTGTCTCTTTGCTGAAATACTGTATAATGATGTCATTCTTGCTTTTGAAATGGCGGTAATATGTCACCCTGCCAACTCCGGCATTTTTTGCAATTGCAAGGATCGTTATCTTTTCATACGGAGTTGTTTTCATAAGCTGAAACAGAGCTTCGGTAATATATTTCTTTGTTCTTTCAGCATCCTCGTGGGTACTCATTCAGTATCTCCTTTCACGTATATGAAACAGATTTCAAGATGTGTTTCAAGTGTTCTTTAAATGCTTGAATTAACAGATGTACTATAATATAATTGTTGCTAGAAACAAGTGTATATAATATTTCAAGAATATTATGCAACAATATCGCACAAATGTCAACCATTTCTTTAACGATTCACGGAGCCCCGAAGGACCGTTTACATATGCATGTTAACTTTTTCGGTATATTATCTTAAATGAGGAGCTATGATTATGGAAATAAACGATAGAAAAAGGACATTGATCTTCTTGAACCTGTTGATAACCTGTATTGCCACGTCGTTTTTATAGACGGCTCTCACAACAGCACTGCCTCCGATCATTTCGGAATTTGGAATCGATGCGGCAAAGGGGCAGTGGCTGACAAGTATCTATTCCCTTGTTATGGGGATAACAATGCCGCTGACCGCTTTTCTCATAAAACGGTTTTCAACAAAAAAGCTGTACATCACAGCATTGTTTATTCTGGTGGCAGGGCTGATAGTTTGTACTGCTGCAAAAAGCTTTCCCATGTTAATGGCAGGACGAGTGCTTCAGGCTTGCAGTAACGGCATTACAACCTCGCTTGCACAGGTAGTTCTCCTGACGATATATCCTCCCGAAAGAAAAGGAACGATCATGGGCTGGTACGGATTATCGGTAGGCGCCGCCCCGGTCATCGCTCCGACGATCGCAGGATTATTTGTGGATACGGTCGGGTGGCGAATGATCTTCATAGTGACTCTGTGTATTCTGACAGCGGCATTGATATGTGCCTTTATCTGCTTTGACAATGTACTCGATACGGAAAACAGGCGGTTTGACGTAGTCTCGTTTATACTGAGTATATTTGCCTTCGGCGGTCTCACATTGGGCATCGGAAATATCAGCCGGGGAATTACAAATCCTATATCCGCCGTTCCGCTGATGATCGGGATAATAGGGAGTGCGTTCTTTATCCTCCGTCAGCTGAAAATGGAACAGCCGTTTCTGGAACTGCGGGTATTTTCAAACAGAAGATTTACGATAAGTGTACTCGGAAGTATGTTCCTGTATTTCGTTATGATGGGCGGTTCTGTCATCATGCCGTTATATGTGCAGACGATACTCGGGAAATCCGCAACCGTATCGGGCTTGGTAACACTTCCGGGATCGCTTGCAATGGCGATCGTCAGCCCGTTTGCAGGAAAAATATATGACAAGGTCGGTATGAAGAAGCTTGCGGTAAGCGGTGCGGCGGGGCTTCTGATAAGCTCTGTCGGAATGTTCTTTATCACGCTTGAAACTCCGGTATGGGCAGCTTCTGCATTGTTTATCATACGCTGCATATCCATAGGCTGTGTGATGATGCCGTTTGTCACATGGGGCGTAACGGGTATCAGCTCGGACAATACGGCTCACGGAAACGCTTTGATAACATCGCTCCGAACCATCGCAGGAGCTATCGGCTTTGCTGTTTTTGTCGGCATCATGACATTTGTTTCATCGGTCAGTGCAGAAAAATACGGCGAAAATGCAGGCATACACGGTCTTAATATGGCATTTTTAGGTATGACATTCGTTTCCCTGATAATGCTATTCATCAGCTTGTTCTGTATCGGGAAGAAAAGTGATATGGAGTAAATACTGCGTATTTTAACAATTCTAAAACATTTCAAAAACATCTTTCAAACATCTGCAAGATACAATCAGTTTAGCAAGTCAAAGGAGTGAGTTTATGAGCGAAAACCTTAACGCAATTGAGATAAGAGGTCTGACAAAATCCTTTCGGGGGCTGTATGCGCTCGACGGGCTTGATATGACCGTCCCTGTCGGTGCGATATACGGCTTTATCGGCGAGAACGGTTCGGGCAAGTCCACCACCGAAAAGCTCATCTGCGGGCATCTTGTACCTGACAGCGGAAAGATACGTCTGTTTGGAAAGAAATACTGTAACCCGGGTGTGAGGGTTCGTGTAGGTGCGCTTATTGAGAACGCAGGCTGCTTTCCTAATGCAAGCATATATCAGAATCTGATGATGCAGGCGATCAACTTAGGACTTGCAGACAGAGATGAGGAAATTCGGCGTGTATTGAGGATCGTACGCATGGAGGTCAATGCTAAGCTGAAATTCAAGAAATGCTCCCTCGGCATGAAGCAGAGAGTCGGCATTGCAATGGCTCTGCTGGGCGACCCTGCCCTGCTGATACTGGACGAGCCTATCAACGGTCTCGACACGGACGGTATGCGCATCATGCGTGAGATACTTGTTGATATTACGCAGAATTACGGCTGTACTGTGCTTATCTCGTCGCACATTCTGGGCGAGCTTGAAAAAATAGCGACCCACTATGGTATTATTCGTCAGGGGAAAATGATACAGGAGCTTACCGCAAAGGAAATGGAAAGCCGCTGTCAGGTGTTCGCATCGGTGAAGGCTAAAGATATGCAGAGTACATTTTTAGTGCTAAATCATTTCTTTAAGAATGTGAAACTGGTTGACGGTTATGTTCGGGTCTATGATGTCGATGATACGGAAAAGATAGTCGATATTCTTATGAAAAACGGAATCGCTGTCAGCGAGATAAAGAAAAACAGGATAGGCTTGGAGGAATATTATGTCGAGCTTATGTCACAAAAGGAGGCGGTCTGAATGACAGAGGCAAGGACACTGACCTTTGAGACTCCGAGCTTTTACAAACGGCTGAAAGGTATGCTTGGTGTTGATTTTTACCGTTTGTTCCATACGCCGATGTACTACATCTTTCTGGCGATCGCTGCGATCATTCCTGCGATGGTGCTTGGCAGCGAAGGTCAGCCAAATGCTCAGGGCGAGGTCGTGCGAATGTACCGAAACACATGGAACATCATAGCTGCCGACACTCCGCTTTATATCATAAACAACATAGGCGAATACGCCAATATGAATATGGTGTTTATCTTCGGCGGTATCATGGTTTCGATATTCATCGGGCACGATTACAAAAGCGGATATGTCAAGCAGCTGTTCACCACTCACGCACTAAAATGCGATTATATGTTGTCGAAATCGATAGTCGGGGCGTTCTCTATGGCGTGTATGTGCGTGACATATCTGTTGGGCGGTGCATTTGCAGGAATCATGTCGGGTGTGGATATGAGTGTGAATGCAGGCTCTCTGATGATAGCAATACTCGGCAAAATGGTGATGAGCGTCGGCTGGGCGAGCCTTTATACAATGCTTAATGTGATATTCAGACGCTACTTTGGTATCTGCATTACTCTGAGTTTTGTTATCGGAACAGGTATTCCAATTATTGGCGCGGCAGCATTGATAGGCAACAATTTTGCGCTGAATATTTTCCTTTATGGCTCGTCGGTAAATGCTTGCCTTTCAAGCAACATCGGAGCGCTTCTGATCTGCATTATCGTTTCATGCGTGTGGGCGGTTGTGTATAATATTGTCGGCTCTGTGATACTTTCACGCTGTGACGTTTACTAAGGAGGTGCGGTCATGAACGCTATTGAGATAAAAGATCTGACCAAACGCTTCGGCAGCAAGCAGGCTGTCAAGGGCTTGAATATGACCGTTCCCGAGGGTGCGATATACGGCTTTATCGGAGAAAACGGCAGCGGCAAATCCACCACCGAGAAAATACTCTGCGGACTGTTGCCCTTTGACAGCGGCAGCGTTCGGCTTTACGGCAAGGACTACACCGACCCTGATCTGCGTGCCAAGATAGGTGTGCTGATCGAAACCCCGGGGTGCTTTCCAAATATCAGTGTGTGGAATAACATGATGATTCAGGCGGCGAACCTGGGCATTGCAGATGCTGAGGCTGAGGTCGCAAAGGTGCTTAAAACTGTGCGAATGGAGGGTGCAGCTTCTAATAAATTCAAAAACTGCTCACTAGGTATGAAGCAGAGGATAGGCATTGCAATGGCGCTGCTCGGCAACCCTCGTTTGCTGGTGCTGGACGAGCCGATCAACGGTCTTGACGCTGACGGTATGAGGATAATGCGTGAGGTGCTGACCGACATCACAAAAAACTACAAGTGTACAGTTCTGATCTCGTCGCATATCCTGACTGAGCTCGAAAAGATAGCGACCCACTACGGTATTATAAAAGGCGGCGAGATGATAGGAGAAATGACCGCCGCAGAGCTTGACGCAAACTGCCGGACGTTTGTTGCGCTCAAGGTCGCCGATATGAACAGGACCAAGCTGTTGCTTTGCAGTAAATACTCCCGCGTTGAAGAGAATGATGACGGATATATCCGCATTTACGACCTGACCGAGCCGGAGGAGATCGTGACGTTTCTTTACAACAACGGTGTAATTATACAGGAGATAGAAAGCTCAAAGATAGGGCTTGAGGAATACTATATCGACCTGATTAACGAGAGGAGCGTGCAGTGATGGACCGTCTGAAAACTATGCTTAAAGTCGATACACGGAGAATGTTCACCACAAGGCTTTTTTACATCATGGTGGGCATAGCACTGTGTATGCCGATAGCGATACTTGTTATGACATCATCTCTTGCAGGAACGGAAAATATCGACCCCAAAACAGGTGAAGTAACAGTGGTCGAGGGCTTTGACAGCGCATGGCAGATGATAGGCTCCGAGGGCGGATTCGATATGATGTCGAAAGGAACAGCTTCTGCACAGGCAGACGAAAGCTCCGATATGGGATCGGGCATGGATATGACAAGTATGTGCAACATCAACCTTGTGTACATGATGACAGGCATATTTCTTTGCTTGTTTGTAGGCGAGGATTTCAGAAGCGGCTATGCGAAAAATCTGTTTACCGTCCGTGCCAAAAAGGGAGACTACGTCGCTTCAAAGACCATCATGGGACTTGTTGCAGGCACTGCGATGCTTATCGCTTTCTTTATAGGAACATTACTCGGCGGAAAGATCGCAGGACTGCCTTTTGACCTCGGGAATTCAGGAATAGATGGACTTGTGATGTGTATGCTTGCAAAGATACTTCTGACCGGAGTGTTTGCGGCGATATTCCTTGCCATGAGCGTGTATGCGAAAAAGAAAACATGGCTGTCCATCCTGCTGTCACTGGGCGCAGGGATGCTGCTGTTTATGATGATACCGATGGTAACTCCGCTTGATTCCAGCATTATGAATGTAGTTATCTGCCTTGCAGGAAGTGCTATGTTCTGCTTCGGGCTTGGGGCGATCAGTAAGTTGGTGCTTAATAAAACAAGCTTGGTATGAATATATAGAAAAGGCATTGTGCTTAAATACAAGTATAATGTCTTTTTTTCTCTTTTAGATTTATAATAAGTGCAATCAATTAAAATTGAATAGGTTCTGAAAAGAAATAATCAAGGCTATGCTCTGCGTACACGATCACGGAGGACATGGCCCTTTTCTTATGTTACAATCGTCCGATTAACAAATACTCTGTTGATAAGGCGTTGCTTACGACACGCCATTCGCTAATTATATCAAAAAACAGACGCAATACCCAAGCTGGGTGTTGCGCCCGTTTTGCGTTTTAAATATGGAATTTTTATCTTGAATCCTCGATGAAATTCGGATTATGGAATTACGGCACGGCGATATTTTTTCTGATATACATAAAAAAGAGAGTTATCGTCAGCATTATTCATTCCGAAAAGCGAATATCTATAACGTCATATTGAAAATAATAACACTCTGTAAGAATGAAATAATTGTCAGCATCAAAAATGATAAAATCTGTCATCAAAGTTATTCTTCTCTACCGTTAAGAGCCAATCGCCCTCGCACTCTGAATTATTCCCTGCCCTTTCTCGCCCATGTGCAGAATAACAAAGAGGTGCATACTTTATCCGCCTTGATTATCTTTTCCTACAAACTACAATTTGTCCAGTTAACCTTTTTCAACGCTTTTTCTAAATTGACTTATATAAGGAGTCTATTTTTCAAGCATTAACTATTTCTTTCACAAATATACTTCCCCCCTTGCCATTCGACTGTTATATATTTCTACGAAATTTTTAGGATAGGTTGTATTTTCGCCGTTCCCACCCCTTACCTTTTGAAGGGATACAACTATTTCTTGATTATCGCTTTTACGTCAGAATCCGCACCAAAAGCAAAATGGATTTAAAATCCGTTACCATTACTTATCGACCAATTGCAGATTGAAGCTTTCTATCTCCCATTACAAACGATAGTCAACACTCATAACCGAAAATATGTAAATCGCCAATAATACACCGATACCGCTTGTCGCACAGATCCGCTGTCTCGCCCCAGCACTACAAATGCTCACGGTCAAGGAATGTGCTGCACTTGTTGATGGGCTTTCCGAGCATACGGTGCGTCAGCTTTGCACTCAGGATAAGATCGCCCATGTAAGAGCAGGTGCAGGGCGTAACGGCAAGATACTTGTGAGCAAAGTGTCGCTGTTGAAATATCTCGGCATAGCAAGCTGAAGGTGATTATTAATTTGAGCACGAGAATCGAGGAAAGCTGCAAGACAAAAGCAGGTGACCGTTGGCTTTACATGGACGATGAAACTATGGATATGCTGAAAGAATATCGAAAGCATTATGATAAGGTTGCAAAGTCCTACGGCAACAAGTGGAATTACTTTGCAAAGGCAGTATTCTTTTCGACTCACAATCCGGGGTATTTTATGATCCCAAGCACAGCGAGAAACTGGCTGCATAATTTCACAAAGATAAACCACTTGCCGAGGATACACCCACATCAATTCAGATATACAGCGATCAGCTTGCAACTTCAGAATGGTATCAGCATAACCGAAGCTGCAAAGAGGGCAGTACACTCCCGACCAGATGTAACGCTTCGTACCTACAGCTATACTCTCAAAGACAATGACCGCCATTGCTGTGAGGTAGTTACCAAAGCTATACCGAAAATGCCTAAGCGCAAAACAGGCTGATAGCTTACACAAAGTTACGTTAAATGCAAGCTCTGATAACTTGCAGTAGCTTAAAAGTTGACCGTTTGTTGACCAAAGCGGTTTTCAAGCGGTCACATAAAGCTGCAAAGTGCTTGAAAATGCGCGGTTTGTGAGTGTAGGGGTTGCTTTTTAAGCACAAATGTGTTATAATAATCACTGTGATTTGTCACTGTAAATTATTCTGTACATATTATTGTACAGTTAACAACGAAAGGAAGATATATATGTGGGCATATGAAAGTGTGTTTTATCAGATATATCCTCTGGGATTCTGCGGAGCGCCGTTTGAAAATGACGGTGTGCAGGAAAGCAGGATAAACAGGGTGATAGACTGGATACCTCATATCAAAAAGCTTGGTGCAAATGCGATCTATTTCTCGCCTGTGTTTGAATCTGACACTCACGGCTACAACACAAGGGATTACAAAAAGATCGACTGTCGTTTGGGAACGAATGAAGACTTCAAAAAAGTATGTGATGAGCTTCACAGTGCAGGTATAAAGGTAGTGCTTGACGGCGTTTTCAATCATGTTGGCAGGGGCTTCTGGGCGTTTCAGGACGTTCTAAAGAACCGCGAGAATTCTCCATATAAGGATTGGTTCAACATCAATTTCGGAGGAAACAGCAATTATAATGACGGACTATGGTACGAAGGCTGGGAAGGTCATTATGATCTGGTAAAGCTGAACCTCTATAACCCTCAGGTAGTGGATCATATACTTGAATGCATAACAGGCTGGGTGAATGAATTTGACATCGACGGCCTAAGGCTGGATGTTGCTTACTGCCTTGATAAGGGATTTTTGATGAGACTCAGACAGCATTGCGATTGGCTGAAGCAGGACTTTATACTCATCGGCGAACTGCTGCACGGTGATTACTCACAATGGGTAAATCCCGAGATGCTGCACTCCTGCACAAATTATGAGTGCTACAAAGGGCTTTATTCAAGCTTCAACAGTATGAATATGTTTGAGATATGTCATTCTTTGAAGAATCAGTTCGGCCCTGAACAGTGGTGCAGATACAGAGGAATGCACCTTTTATGCTTTACCGACAATCATGATGTTTCCAGGATCGCCAGCCAGCTAACTAATGAAAAGCATCTGCCGCTTATATACGGAATGTTATTCGGTATGCCCGGTATGCCTTGTGTTTATTACGGTTCCGAATGGGGCACCAAAGCCAACAAAAGTGAAGGAGACCCTGCTCTCAGAGTAAGCTTTGATAACCCTGAGTGGAATGATCTGACAGAATTGATTTCAAAACTAGCTGATATACATAAAAACAGCAAAGCGCTTTGTTACGGGTCAATAAAGATACCTGTTCTAACAAACAAGCAGTGCATCATAGAACGCGAGTGTGACGGAGAGAGGATACTTGTAGCTATAAATGCAGACGATCAGCCTTTTACTGCTCACTTCGATGCAGGCTGCGGACAGGCAGAAGAACTGATAACAGGAACTATCCACGATTTTGGCGGAGGCAGCGAACTTAAACCATATTCTGTTGAATACTGGAAAATGGAAAGATAATATAAACCGTCTGAGTATTAACTCAGACGGTTCTTTTCACTCCTCATCGGATGCTCTGTTCAAAAGTTCTGATATAAATTCAGCTGATTCTTTCAGCTTTATCATATCGCTGTCGCTAATATTATCAAATCTGTTCTGAAGATTGTCAAGAAATTCTTTTTCAGCCTCAGCGATTATTGAACGTGCCTCTTCGGACAAAGAGATATTCACTATTCTTTTGTTGTTCTTATCTTGTTCTCTGGTAACGTAGCCCTTCTCGGTCAACTTTCCCGCAGCTCTCGTTATCTGCTCATTTGAGGTATCAACAAGCTTAGCAAGTGTTCCCATTGAAACACTGCCATTATAATAGAGCGTCATCATCATTATCAGCTGTATTCTTGTGAGATCAAAAACCTTTTTATTGAATGTTCCCATTACAGCCTTTCTGAAAGATGGAAACATTTCATACAAAGCCATAACGGCTTCCCTTCTGTCCGAACTGTTCATTAATATCATCTCCGATGCAATTCAATTCAAATAATAATATAAAGTATAACTAAATAATCTGTATTTGTCAATACCAATATGAATAATACTTTGTATTTGATAATAATAAACAGTGCAAGGCTTTACAAATAACGCGAACTGTGATATAATATCAGCAGGCTGATATTATATGTTTTTTATTTTTTGAGCTAAAATATTTATAAAACTCGAAAGGAAGATAATTTATGAGCGAAGAATGTGCCCGCAACTGTTCTTCATGCGGAGTAGACTGCCCTTCAAGAAAGCCCGAGAGCCTTCTTGCCGATCTTAACCCTTTAAGCGCCGTAAAGAAAGTCTACGCAGTAATGAGCGGTAAGGGCGGTGTAGGAAAATCAATAGTAACAAGTATGCTTTCTGTGCTTGCCCAGAGAAAGGGTCTGAAAACAGCTATTCTCGATGCAGATATAACAGGACCCTCGATACCCACGGCATTTAATATTCACACAAAAGCTGTGGGCACCGAGCAGGGCTTGGAGCCTGTAGTTACAGCAAAAGGCATACAGGTCATGTCACTTAATCTGCTTCTTGAAAACGAGACCGACCCTGTTGTTTGGCGTGGTCCTGTAATTGCAGGTGCAGTTAAGCAGTTCTGGACTGACGTTATCTGGCGTGATGTAGACGTTATGTTTATTGATATGCCTCCCGGGACAGGCGATGTACCGCTTACTGTGTTCCAGTCAGTGCCCGTTGACGGTATAATCGTTGTTACATCTCCTCAGGAGCTTGTTTCGATGATAGTTGAAAAGGCTGTAAATATGGCAGATATGATGAACATACCCGTAATGGGACTTGTTGAGAATATGTCATACTATGAATGTCCTGATTGCGGCAAGCGCCACAGTATCTTTGGCGAGAGCCGCATTGAAAAAACAGCTGAACAGTTCGGCATACCGAACACAGCTAAGCTGCCTATTGCCCCACAGCTAGCCAAGTGGTGTGATGAGGGTCTTATTGAGCTTTTCGAGGGCGAATGGCTTGACAGCATGAGTGATGAGCTTACAAAGAATATATGATCATAAAACGTCTGCTTTTAGTAGACGTTTTATATTAGCATAAGGCGGTGATCGATATTATCATAAATACAGGAATGAGAACGGATATACCTGCTTTCTATTCAGAATGGTTTATGAACAGGATACGTGAAGGCTTTGTTCTGGTTCGCAATCCATACCGCCCTGACTGGATCACCCGTTATGAGTTGACACCTGATGTTGTAGACTGCATTGCCTTTTGCACAAAGAACCCTGAACCTATGCTCAGGCACTTAGATGAGCTGAAAGCATTCAAGCAGTTCTGGTTTGTTACTATCACGCCATACGGCAGAGAGATCGAAGCAAACGTTCCGCCAAAAGAGAAAGTTATGAAAAGCTTTATTTCCATTTCTGATGCTTTAAGTGCTGACTGTGTAGGCTGGAGGTACGACCCTATACTGCTCGATGAAAACTATACTGTTGAGTATCATATCAGTGTATTTGAAAGTATGTGCAAAACGCTAAAAGGCTATACTAACGTTTGTGTTATCAGTTTTATTGATATATATGAAAAAGTAAAGCGCAATTATCCTGAAATGAGGGCTCTGAGCAAACAGGATCGTATAGCTATCGGAAGTGCATTTGCTGAGATAGGCAAAAAATACGGGATCACAATTAAAGCTTGTGCAGAAGGAAAAGAGCTTGAACAGTTCGGTGTTGACTGCTCAGGCTGTATGACGAAAGAAACATTTGAAAATGCTATCGGTAGTAAGCTTATTATCCCGAAGGAGAGATCTCAAAGAGAAGCTTGCGCCTGTGTTTTAGGGAATGATATCGGCACATATGACACCTGCGGTCATCTTTGCAGATACTGCTATGCTAACAGCAACAGATCAAGTGTTATCAATAATATGAAAATGCACGATCCTTCTTCTCCTCTGCTTATTGGGCGGCCAAGAGAGGGTGAAGCAATACATATTGCCGAACAGGACAGCTGGATAGACGATCAACTGACATTTTTCTGAAATAAAAACAGCTATAGAACTTTTCTCTTTTGAGAAGTTACTATGGCTGTTTTTAATTTATACTATCAGCTTTTTTCTCATAGATGAGAGCAGCTTCTTTTCACGTCTTGATACCTGTACCTGGGTCATACCCAGCAAGGAAGCTGTTTCCGTCTGTGTTTTGTTCTCATAATAACGATAAAATATAAGTCTCCTGTCGTCACTTTCGAGCTCGGTTATGGCTTGTCTTAGCGAGAGCTTATCGATTATGTCGCTGTCATGAGCATCAACGGGAATATCGGTCTGGCGTTCATCATCATTGTCTGTTATAGGTGTAAGGCTGAGCACAGGCTGAGAAACATTCAACGCTTCTGTAACCAATGATTCGTCCTCACCGAGCCTTTCACTAAGCTCACTTATTCGCGGCTCTCTTCCTTCATCACGGATAAAGCTTTCTCTTGCTGCTGTCACTTTTAGCGAGAGTTCTTTCAAGCTTCTTGAAACTTTTACTGTTCCGCCGTCACGAAAAAGCCTTTTGATCTCGCCAAGTATCACAGGAACTGCATATGTTGAAAAGCGAACTCCCCTGTCACAGTCGAATGAACGTGATGCCTTTACAAGTCCCATACAGCCTGCGCTGTACAGCTCATCATACTCAATACCTCTGTTTCTGAATTTGTTTGCACACAGGTGCACAAGCCCAAGATTATCCTGTGCAAGGGGTGAATTATCATTATTTTGCATACTATTGCTCTTTTTCCCTAAGCGTTTTTATAAGGGTCACAGCTGTTCCCTTTGCAGGTCTGCTTCTTACAGTTACCTTATCCATAAAGCTCTGCATAACTGCAAAACCAAGCCCTGCGCGTTCCTCATCGGGAGATGATGTAAAAAGCGGCTCCATTGCCTTCTTAACATCTTCTATACCGCAGCCCTTGTCTTTGATCTTTATGTAAACTGTTCTGTCAGTATATATTTTTACTTCTATCGTTACTTCGCCAATAGAGTCGGGATATGCGTGAACTATTGCATTTGTCACACCCTCGGAAACAGCCGTTTTGATATCTGATATCTCATCAAGCAGCGGATCTAGCTGAGATATAAAACTGCTGACAGCTGAACGTGAAAAGCGTTCATTCTCAGAGTATGTCGGGAATATCATCTTCATTTTATTAATAGGCTTTCGCTTCATTTGTTTGTTCCTCCTCATTAATGGTGTCTACATCTTCTTTTATATATCCGGTGGGATCGCTGACTATTTTTGTAAGCTTGTCTATACCCGACAGTTGAAAAACCTTTTTTATATATCCGGCAGGCTCTGAGATAATAACTTCTCCGCCGCGCTCTGTCATAAGCTTATATCTGCCCATTACAAGCCCGATACCCGAGCTGTCCATAAATGTCACCTCGGAAAAATCCATTATCAGCAGCTTCGGGTCACTGTCATTGATAGTTCTGTCGATCTGTGTACGGATACTTTTAGCGGTATGGTGGTCAATATCCCCTTTAATAGACGCAAAAACCGTCCTTTCAGGATATACTCTGACATCTGTAAACATATTTAACTTCCTTTCTGTCTGATCTTTATTTGATAATATCACAACTGCAACAAATATAATGTCGATTTAGAATTCAAAAAACAAAAAAGGACGAGAACCTAAGTCCTCGTCCGAAATGTAATTATTCTCAAACCGATATATCAGTCGTCTTTTTCCTCAACAGGCATATTCTCCCAGTTGTGATAAACGTTCTGAACATCGTCATCGTCCTCCAAAGCATCAAGCAGGAGGCCCATTTTTCTGATAGCGTCCTCGTCATCGATAGTTGTATAATTTGAAGGTACCTTTTCAGCCTCAGCAGAAACTACCTTATAACCCATACCTTCAAGTGCCTCTCTCACAGCAGACACCTTGTTCGGGTCGCAAACTATCTGAGCCATATCCTCATCAATGTTAAAATCATCAGCGCCTGCCTCAAAGCAGTCGTCCATGATCTTATCTTCATCTGCACCGTTAGTCTCGATAACTACAGTACCCTGATCCGAAAACATAAACGAAACGCAGCCAGTTGTACCAAGGTTTCCTCCGAACTTATCAAAGAAGTGACGAACATCTCCTGCAGTTCTGTTCTTATTATCTGTCAGGCACTCAACAATGACAGCAACGCCGCAGGGACCATAGCCCTCGTAAACCATTGTTTCATAGTTGTTCTTATCTCCGTCGCCTGCTGCCTTCTTGATGATCCTCTCAATATTATCGTTAGGAACATTGTTAGCCTTAGCCTTCGCTATAGCATCACGAAGCTTTGCATTTCCTGCAGGATCAGGGCCGCCCTCTTTAACTATAACAGCTATCTCTCTTCCGATCTTGGTAAAGATCTTTGCTCTGGCAGCATCTGTAGCACCTTTCTTTCTTTTAATGTTTTCCCATTTTGAATGACCTGACATTTCTATTCACTCCTTTTAAAATTATCATTATATTTCAAGATCGTCTCCGTATATATCCCAAGCTGAATCAAACAGCTGCTCAAGCCTGTCATTTTTGCCCGTCAGATATAAAAAACCGAACAAACACTCAAGTCCTGTAGCCAGTCTGTACTCAGATACCGTAGAATGCTTCGGAGCAGCTATACCGCTTGCATTTCTTCCGCGTTTTAATACTTCAAGCTCTTTTTCATCGAGCAGCTCTTCATCGGTCCACTTCTTCACTGCCTGAGCCTGATATTCAGCGCA
Organism: Ruminococcus sp.; assembly: GCA_017484095.1. Taxonomy (GTDB): domain Bacteria; phylum Bacillota; class Clostridia; order Oscillospirales; family Ruminococcaceae; genus Hominimerdicola. Next base: position 90,506 of record JAFUTU010000033.1, read on the forward strand.
GACACGTTTTATAGTAAGCTTGTGAAGTTTATTAGCGGGCATATTTGCAAGCAGCAACAGTCTCAGCCTAACCATTTGTTCATAAACGCTGTCGCCAATAAAAGCCAGTGACAGCGGAGAATACTGCATTGCATCTCTGTCAGACAACGGCAGCATACGCCCCCCCCTTAACGAACGAATTCAAACTCAAAATCAAATATTGAGACCGTATCGCCCTCTTGAATACCCATTTGCTCAAGCTTATCGATAATGCCGCTGGATCTGAGAACCTTCTGGAAATACTGCAAAGATGAATAATCGTCCATATCAGCAGTTCTGAGGATATCCCAAAGCCAGTCAGCCTCAACGAAATACACGCCGTCTTCAACAGTAACTTCAAAATCCTTCTTGGATAACAGCTTTTCGTCAAGCTCTTCTCTGCTGAGCGGCTGAGCTTCAAACCTCTTAACGGGCGGAAGCTTTTGCAGTTCATAATATACTGCCTTAACAAGCTCTTGAGTTCCCTGAGTAGTAGCAGCAGAGATTTCAAACAGCTGCAGCCCTTTACTTTCAATATATTCTTTGAATATTTCTATCTGCTCATCAGTGGCCATATCACATTTATTAGCCGCCACGATAACAGGTGCTTCAGCAAGGTCAAAGGAGAAGTTCTCAAGCTCTCTTGTGATAGTCTCAAAATCCTCGATAGGGTCTCTGCCCTCGCTGCCCGAAACGTCAACGATATGAACTATCAGTCTGCACCTTTCAACGTGCCTCAAAAACTCATGACCCAGACCAATACCTTCACTGGCTCCTTCGATCAATCCGGGGATATCAGCCATTACGAACGACTGCCCCTCATCAATCTTTACAACGCCAAGAACAGGCGTAAGTGTAGTGAAGTGATAATTCGCTATCTTTGGCTTAGCAGCTGACACTACTGATATCAAGGTCGATTTTCCGACGTTCGGGAATCCTACAAGTCCGACATCGGCGATAAGCTTAAGTTCAAGCAGCACTTCATACTCATCGCCTTTAAAACCGGGTTTTGCAAATCTCGGTATTTGCCTTGTAGAAGTTGCAAAGTGTGCATTACCTCTGCCGCCTTTGCCGCCCTTTGCGATAACAACAGGCTCATCATCTGACATATCAGCAAGTATCCTTCCTGATGATGCTTCTTTGACAACTGTACCTCTCGGCACCTTTATAACAACATCGGGAGCATTCTTTCCCGAGCAGTTCTTGCCTGAGCCGTTTTGACCCTTTTCAGCGGTATACTTTTTCTTGAATCTGAAATCAATGAGGTTAGAAATATTATCATCGACCTGAAAGACGATATTTCCGCCTCTGCCGCCGTCACCACCGTCAGGGCCGCCTGCAGCTACATATTTTTCACGATGAAATGAAACTGCACCGTCACCGCCATCGCCTGCTTTGATATATATTTTCGCTTGATCGACAAACATTTCGTTACCTCCCTTCATCAATCAACAAAAGACCCCAAGCATCAGCTCAGGGTCATATGTTCTGTGACTTATGCCTGTGGATAAACAGAGACCTTCTTACGGTCCTTTCCAAGTCTTTCAAATCTTACAACACCGTCAGCAGTTGCAAACAGTGTATCGTCAGAGCCGCGCTTTACATTCTCACCCGGATGAATGTGTGTGCCTCTCTGTCTTACAAGAATGTTGCCTGCTAGAACAAACTGTCCGTCAGCTCTCTTGACACCGAGTCTCTTAGCCTCGGAATCACGACCGTTCTTGGTAGAACCCATTCCCTTTTTATGCGCGAAAAACTGCATTGAGATCTTTATCATTTTTATTACACCTCCGTAAAAGTGATACTGTCAGCCGTCAAGATCAATGACGCTGACCTTTACAGCATTGGGAAACTGTTCGCTGATATTATATAAATGCACCAGCAGCCCCAGAACGAGTTTGTCGCCCTCTCCTGTGGAGTCATTTCCCAGCTTAAGTTTGATTTCATTATCAAGCACCTTGACCTTTGCCTCTATCTTAAAAGCTTCGGTCAACGTATTTGCCGTCAGCATTACTGCTGACGATACGCTCGCACAGCAGATATCTTCACCTGCAGGAGCTGTCATTGAATGTCCTGAAACTGAAAAGCCTTTAAGCTTATCATCAGGAGCTCTGAAAAAATCAGCAATTATCATTATGCGTTGATAGCCTCGATAACTACCTTAGTGTAAGGCTGCCTGTGACCCATTTTTCTCTTCTCGCCCTTCTTAGGCTTGTAAGTGAAAACTGTGATCTTCTTAGCCTTGCCGTTCTTGATGACCTTTGCGGATACGGTCGCACCGTCAACATAAGGAGCTCCGACCTTGATACCGTCATCGCCGCCAACTGCCATTACCTTGTCAAAAGTAACAGTCTCGTCAGCCTCAGCTGTGAGCTTTTCAACAAAGATCTCATCGCCTGCCTTGACCTGATACTGCTTTCCGCCTGTCTCAATTACTGCGTACATCAAAATGCACCTACCTTTAAATTGAACTCGCTACGCACGGTGACCGCGCCAAATGGGCACAATTCTTCCCTATACCGTGAATACGCGGCGTTATTATCATATCATAATCGTCAGAAAATGTCAAGCTCGGGCAAAAAATATCTCGAAAATTCACATTTTTTTTACATTTAAACGTACTCGAAAGCTGGCACTTGAAATGTAATGAAAACTGTGCTATAATATATGTGATAAGTAATAAGGAGAATTGATTATGCCAATAAAGATACCTAACGATCTTCCTGCATTCAAAACGCTGGAAGAAGAGAATATATTTGTAATACCGGCAGAAAGAGCATTACACCAGGATATTCGTGCGTTGAAGATCGCGATACTTAATCTGATGCCTGATAAAATAGTTACTGAAACTCAGCTTTTACGTCTTTTGAGCAACACTCCCCTGCACGTTGATATCGACCTGATACAAATGAGCTCTCACGTTTCAAAAAACACTTCGCAGGAGCATATGCTGGCATTCTACAAGGATTTTGCCGATGTCAAGCAGAACAGATACGATGGTCTGATCGTTACGGGGGCGCCTGTTGAGCTGCTTGAATTCGAGGAGGTAGACTACTGGGAAGAGCTCTGTGAGCTATTTGAGTGGTCTAAAACCAATGTATATTCAGCTATACATATTTGCTGGGGAGCGCAGGCTGCGTTGTTCTATCATTACAGGATACCGAAGTACCGTCTTCCTGAAAAAATGCACGGAAACTTCAAGCACCACATCAACAAGCCCGATTATAAGATCTTAAAGGGCTTCGGCGATGCTTTCCACTGCCCTCACTCCAGAAACACAGAGATCAGGAAGGAAGACATTTTTAAAGTCAAAAATCTTGATATAGTTGCCGAATCTGATGAGGCAGGAGTTCATATCGTAGCTGACAAAAGTCAGAGACATTTCTTCCTCATGGGTCACTGGGAATATGATAGGGATACTCTTGCTAAAGAATATGTGAGAGACAAAAACAAAGGCCTTGATCCAAAGATACCCTACAACTATTTCCCGAACGATGATCCTTCGACAATGCCCGTATTCAACTGGAGCTGTTCAGCTAATCTTCTGTATTCAAACTGGCTGAATTATTGTATTTATCAGGAGACGCCATACGACCTCACGGAGCTAAAGCCGTTCATAATACAAAAATAGTATAAAGATCAAGGACTGTCAGCTAACTGACAGTCCTTCTTTTATTCTCTGTTATATTTTCCGCCGTCTATAAGCTTTTTCTCATAATCATCATGCGGTACGGGTCTGCTGAAAAGGAAGCCTTGCGCAACATCGCAGTGGATATCACTCAGGAAATCCGCCTGGAGCTTTGTTTCCACACCTTCTGCGACAGCGACGAGTTCCATATCCGACAGCATATTTACAATATTTTTCACAAACAAACAGTCGTCACTGCTGACATCATTTATACTTGATATGAATGATTTATCAAGCTTTATGACATCTACCGCCAGATTTTTAAGCAGCGTAAGTGAAGAGTACCCCGTTCCGAAGTCATCAATCGAAATGCTGATACCGTATTCATGCATTGCAGTAACAAACGCTGTCATCGCATTATAATCGACATAACCTGACATTTCAGTAAGCTCTATCTCCAGATACTTTGGATCGATACCGTATTTCTCAACCACCTCGATAACTTCCTTAGCAAGCTCATGGTTACGCATATGGTTCTTTGAGAAGTTCACGGATACCCTTACAGGCTCAATGCCTCTTTCGCACCAATCCTTGATATCGCGGCACACTGTATCAAGCACATAAAAATCCAGCGCACAGACTGAGCCGTCTGACTCAAACAAAGGAATAAATGACATCGGCGGGATCAGCTGTCCGTCACGTACCCACCTAACAAGTGCCTCACTGCCGCAAATAACATCGGTATCGAGACTGACTTTCGGCTGATAATAAACAACAAACTCTCTGTTTTTAAGCGCCTTTGGGAACATAAATGACAACTCTCTGTTTTTCATCGTTCTCTCGAGCATCGAGGGCTCGAACCAGACGTGATCCTGCATCATGATGTTCTTAGCGTAATTATAAGCAGTAGAGATATTATTCATTATCTCGTTCATTCCATCGTCAGAGCCGACATTATATAAGCCTACCCTGGCAGAAATGGTAAAAGACCTTATATGGTTTTCAATATTCTTTGTTATCTTGACATTTTTAATAAACTTTACAAAATCGTCAGCTTTATCTTTAAGTATCAATCCTGCGAAATTATCACCGCCAAGACGAGCAAACTTACCGTTCTTGCCGATATGCTCAGACACTATATTGACATAATCTTTCAATATCTGATCGCCGTAGCTTTCACCGGCTTGCCTGTTAACATACTTAAAAGTCTTGATATTTAGATAAAACGCAGTATAGTTGTCAAGCAGGCCAAGCTTTTTGAGCATAACTCCGTGCTGGATAAACCCCTTAGTGTTGCTGACGCCTGTAAGCACATCCACAGATAACAGATGATTTATAACACTTACAGTACGCGCCTTGCCAACTATGTTATAGCACATAAAGGTGAAAACCTCTATCACCTTTTTCTCTTCATCGTTCCAATGCTTATTCTTCTCGGGATATACAGTGACCTCGCAATCACCGTTATCACCCATTTCCATGGAGAACATAAAAGGCTCATCCTCATATCCCATTACAGACTTGAAAAGCTCAGCCTCACGCTGGATACCGATACTGTTGATCGGATTTGGCGCATTGATCTTCATATCCATCTTGCCGATGAAAAGGTCATCCTTAATGATAACAAAGTTAGTCCTTATCGCATTAATAGCTTCATCTGCAGATTCAAAATTTTTGCGAACAGCTCTATAGAAACGCAGAAAATTTTCACTGATGAAAAAATTATCGTTCATAATGACACACCTGCCCACACTAATACAATACTTATAGTATAAATATAACACCATATAAGAAGATTGTCAATAAATGTGAGTGAAATTTTACAAATCTTCACTATTTATTTACAACTTTTTAGTTAAAATAAATAAATGCTCCGACGTTTCTATCGGAGCATCAAAATCAAAGCTTATAATGAACAGGCATACCGTTTTTCATTGCGATATTTACCTCTCCCTGTATAAGAGGGAGAAAATACTTGACTGCATCGGGGCTTATATCGTTCTGTGCCGAATTTATCCACTTTGAAGGAAAAAACTTCTCTTTATTGGCAGTTAAATGAGCATCTACAGAAACTATATCTATAACATAAGGAACGTGGCTGATCCTTCTGAATGACATCATCTTTCCGCTTTCGCCTGAAAGCGCAGCCTTTACTCCTGCTGCGCCTATCTCAACAGCCTCGTCAATGTCAGTTTTTGAGCAGATGTGTGACGAACAGCGCTGCATAACATTGAGTTCTATTGACCTTACCTTACAGCCAATGCTTTCCTTAATGATCTGCTCAAGTGTTTTTCCGATGCCGGATAGATACTCGTGACCAAAATTATCTATCACCCTTGGCTTATCCATATCTCTTTTCAGCCTTACGCCCTCGGATACTGCAATTACAAGAGCTTTATGCTTAGCCATCATATCACGAACATCTTCGAGAAATTTTTCTTCGGTAAACGGGCTTTCAGGCAGATATATAAGATGAGGAGCTATCTCATCATTAGCTCTTAAAACACAGGTCGATGCTGTCAGCCAGCCTGCGTGTCTGCCCATGATCTCAATTATTGTAACTGATTCTATAGAATATACCGAGCTGTCTCTGATTATTTCCTGCACTGTTGCTGCAACATATTTAGCAGCAGACCCAAAGCCCGGAGTATGATCCGTCTCAGGCAGGTCGTTATCGATAGTCTTAGGGATACCTATTACCTTAATGTCAGAACCTATATCGGTAAGATAATCGGACAGCTTTGCTACAGTATCCATAGAATCGTTGCCGCCTATGTAGAAAAAAGCTCCTATCCTATGCTTTGTGAGGCATGCATTTATTTTTTCATAAACTGACTTATCCTCATCAATATCGGGCAGCTTATATCTGCATGAGCCCAGGACTGTAGAAGGCGTCTGCCTTAAAAGCTCCATATCTTCATTAGATTTTATTATCTGGCGCAGATTGATGAGATTATCGTTTATTATGCCCTCAATTCCATTTATAGAGCCGAATACCGCATCTATCTCAGGGGTCTTGATCGCTTCACCGAACACACCTACAAGCGACGCGTTTATGGCACAGGTCGGACCTCCCGACTGAGCAACAGCTATATTCATATTCTCTACCTCATTTCATAATATTTGCATAACCCAAGTTTTTCTGCGTATAGTCGCAGTGTTATGCTTTGATCGCCCATACGCAGAATGTATCCCCAATCGACACATATCTGTCAGGGCTTTAAAATATAATAAAGTATAAATTAAGATATATTATAACATATAATATTACTGATTAAAAGTGTTTTTTATAAATTTGTATATTTTTATAAACATATGCCAAAATAAAAACATATTAAACTCACTTCGTTAGAAATGATAAACAAAAAACGCAGACGTATCATATAAAACCAAAAACTGATAAAATCGTAACCAAATTTTAATTGACTTATCTGTCGGGATTTAGTATAATAAAAAAGTAAAAATACATAATATGTCGATAATGATTGAAAGGAAGTAACATAAAATGGGTTCCATATCGCCTACTGTAAAGGGCATAATCGCTATTATGCTTACGCTTCTTGTAGTAATAATCGTAATTATGGTCTTTGTAAAAAGCTTATTTATAAATGATGATACCAAACCGAAAAAGACAGGTACCATAACTTCTACCGAGTATATACCGACTCAGACTACAACTACAACTACTCAGGAAGAGACAAAAAAGAAGAAAACCACCGTTGAAGAAGAGGACGAGGATCCTTACAGTTCAGACGGCGAGGCTATCGGAGATATAACCTGCACTGGCGCTGTATATCTGCATCCGGAGCCGAGCTCCAAGTCAGAAAACTTAGCTACTATCCCGTCAGGAGCTGTCTGCAAGTTCTACCGAGAGGAGAACGGCTGGTACTATGTTGATTATAACGGTCGGAAGGGCTATGCATGGAAGGATTTCTTCTCTGCCCCGCCAACAGCCTGATAAAAACGAGCGCAGTGCTTATGTACTGCGCTCTTAGTTTTTCATTATTTGCTTTATGCGCTTGTAATCAGGGCAATATTTTCCGACAAGCGACCAGAATTCAGCGCTGTGGTTCATATGAACCAAGTGGCAGAGCTCATGCAGGCAAACATATCTGATACAGCTTCTGTCAAACACTATAACTTTTGAATTAATTGATATATGCTTATTTGAAATGCATCTGCCCCAGCTTGCCGACATTTGCTTTACAGTCACCTTTTCAGGCATCAAGCCAGTAATTTCTATCATTTCTTTCATACAGGCAGATATCTCGCTGTATGCAAGCTCTGAAATAAACTTATCAGTCAGTGATCTGACCTGCTGCTCGGTGCTGAATTTTGAAATAGGTATCAAGAGTTCATTATCTGTCAGTTTTGGTTCAAAGAAATCATTTACATCTTTGTGACAGATAGCAACCTCTTTACCAAGAAGCCTTATGAGCTCACCGTTCTGATAAGTTTTAGGCAAGCCGATCCTTCTGTTAAGCGATGCCTCCGCTTTTCTTATCCAGTTAATGTTTTTATTCACAATATCGGATATCTTGTCCATACTGCAGCCGTAAGGGACACGTATCTCAGGCGTACCTTCTTCGCTTATACGCAAAGATATGTTTTTTCTTTTTCCGATATCTATTATCATTCTTAGCTCGCCGCCGTCGGCTAGCTTAATATCAGCATATCCTTTGGGCATCGCAACTCTCCGTTCATATACAAAAATGAGGGCGGTTAAGCCCTCATTCATATCAGTTTTGCCAAGCAGGCTGTACATATTCGGTCGTAAGATAATCCTTGTAAACATATCCTGTAAGGGGGCCGTCAACATTCTGGAAAGTTATCTTCACATAACCGTTTGACTCTTCACCGAGCAGAGTAACCTGAACACCCGGCGACATACATATAATGTTCTCCGAATCATTATCGGGCGATACGTGCAGGTAAGCATAATCAAGCACGTACATCTGCTCACCCTGCGGCTCGTCAGCTCCATTTGAATCCACAGTATCAGCCTGCGACTGATCTTGCGGCTGCTGCGCTGTCGCCTCAGTTACAGGCTCAGCACTCTGAGCAGTTACACTGACATCAGTGTTGATAGTGCCTGTATTAACACCTTTCGGAACTTCCTTGCTGTTGCTGGAAAATAATCCCTTAGCTATTAAAAAAATAGTACACAGCATAAAGATGCCAACAACAACTATCGCAATTACGCCCGCAGTTCCGCTAGTAGCAGCAGGCTTTCTGTTTTTCTCACTCATAAAGGCGAAAACGCCTCCCCTATCCTAAAATACATACATATATATTATATACACTTTACTCTCCTATGTCAATGACAGTTTAATTACAAATTATATCATTTTATCAAAAGACAAAATCTTGACAAATATTGAAAAGTGCGTTATAATGTTATTGTGATTTTGCCGCTGTGGTGAAATCGGCAGACACAGAGGACTTAAAATCCTCCGATCATTGCGATCGTACCGGTTCAAGTCCGGTCAGCGGCACTGAGCTCTCCTGCTATTATATGCTGGAGAGCTTTTGTTATATTCGGACAAAATAAAAAGCCCCGAAATCGGAGCTTTTTATGTATCAGCTCTCAGGAGAGAACTGATCTTTACCAGCGCCGCATAAAGGACATGCAAAATCCTCTGGAACATCCTCCCAGGCAGTACCTGCAGCAACACCTGCATCAGGCGCACCCTCTTCGGGATCATAAATATATCCGCAGAGCTCGCATACATACTTCATAGGTCAGAACCTCCTTTCAATTAATGTGCTTTAATCAGTATAGCATATGTTGTCTCCAAAGTAAAGAGCTGTTTTCTTTTTTTAAGTAAAATCGATAAATAAATTGACTTATTGAAAAATATGTGCTATACTGATACTGATTAGTGTGAGGAGGTGTTTTCTCAGTGGCTGACAATAAAAGCGATAATATTCTCATCGTTTCCGATCTTGACGGAACCTTGCTCAATGACAGTGCAGAAATATCATGGGTGACCTCTTTCAAGCTCAACAGCCTGATAGAGGACAGCGGTATGTTCTTTTCTGTTGCTACTGCGAGAACATGGGCTTCATGCAGGAGGATACTTTCTCCGATAAGGCTTAGGCTGCCGATAATCCTGATGAACGGCGTGCTGATATTTGATCCGAAGCTCAAAAAGTACGATGTAGTAAACAGACTTGACGGCGGAATGAAGTATCGTATTGACAGGCTCTGCACAAAGCTCGGCATAGAATGCTTTATGTACACGCTCTTCAAAGGAGAGATGAACACATATTACAGAAAACTTTCTTCTCCTGCTATGAAGGACTTTTACGAAGAGCGAAAGAACAAGTATTATAAATCGTTTACACAGATAGATCATTTCGAGCGCATAAACTCTGATGTTATTTATTTTACTTTCATTGATACAAAAGACAAATTACAAGCAGTTTTTGATGAATTCAATGGCCATCCTGAGATAAATATGACTTTTTACAAAGATATCTACACACATGATCTTTGGTATCTTGAAATATTTTCATCTTCTGCTTCAAAAAAGAACGGTGTTCTGCACCTGAAGGAATACTGTGGTTTTGACAAAGTCATTGGTATCGGTGATAATTTAAACGATATGTCTATGCTTGAAGTATGTGATGAAACGGTCTGTGTTGCAAATGCTTGTGATGAGCTGAAAGAATACTGTCAGCTGACTATCGGAAAGAATACTGATGATGCTGTAGCAAACTACCTTTATGACAGATTTGGAAAGGAAAGCGACTGATGGCGAGGATATATCCTTTGTTTTCTTCAAGCAAGGGCAACTCAACTTACATAGGAAATGAAAAAAGCGGCATACTTATCGACGCAGGTGTCAGCTGCAAGCGCATCTGTGAGGCTTTGAACGGTAACAGTGTGCCGCTTGAAGCTGTAAAAGCTATTTTTATAACCCATATACATTCCGATCATATCGGGGGACTAAGAGTGCTTTCCAAGAAGCTGAAAGTGCCTGTATATGCACAAAGCATAAATCTAGATATTATGATAAACAGAGGTTTTGTTGACAGTTCATGTGAACTGATAGCTATCGAGAATAACGAATGTATAGCTGCCGACCACAGGGTCAGTTTTTTTGAGACCTCTCACGATGTTCCTGCCAGCTGCGGCTACAAAATAGAGTTCAGTGATGGTAAGACCGCTGCAGTCTGCACAGATCTCGGATATGTATCAGATATAGTCAGCAGTGCTATCAGGGGCTGTGATGCAGTTTTGCTCGAATCTAATTATGACAGAGATATGCTTGAATACGGCCCTTATCCAAGAGAGCTCAAAAACAGGATATTTTCTAAACTCGGGCATTTATCGAATGATGACTGCTCTGCTGAGCTGATCGAGCTGATGAACAGCGGTACATGTAGGTTCATACTGGGGCATCTGAGTCAAGAGAATAACACGCCCGAGAAAGCCGAAGCTGCTGCCTTGCGCGCACTGAGCAGCTATAAGAGGAACAGAGATTATACGCTGACTATTGCCAAGCCCGGCGACAATGAGGGAGCTGTCATATTTTGATAAGAATAAACATTATCTGTGTGGGCAAACTAAAAGAAAAATATCTGCGCGACGCATCAGCCGAATATGAAAAAAGGCTCTCAGGCTTTTGCAAGCTGAATATAATCGAACTCAGTGAAGCAAAGCTGCCTTCAGAACCGAATGACAGTGAAATCAGTAAAGCTCTTACGGCAGAGGGCGAAGCAATGGAACAGTATTTAGATGCAGGCAGCTGTTATAATATCGCTATGTGTATCGAAGGCAAGCAGATGACAAGCGAAAAGCTTTCCAAAGAGATAGAAAAATGCGGTATCAGCGGTTCAAGCACAATTAATTTTATTATTGGTTCATCTTTTGGGATAGACGAAAAAACAAAGAAAAAAGTCGATCTCAAACTTTCAATGTCGGAAATGACATTTCCGCACCAGCTAGCAAGGATAATGCTGCTGGAGCAGATATACAGGGCGTTTCAAATATCTGTAGGGTCGAGATATCATAAATAAATTCTTGCATATGTCTTGACAATCAAGAACTACGGTGTTATAATAATTGTATATTTTAAATGCTTTGACGGGAAAGGTGACTTCAAACAGACCTTTCAGAGAGCAGGCGGCTGCTGAAAAGCCTGCAGGTCATGCGATGTCAGGATCATCCCAGAGCTTAGCTGCCGAACTTAGTAAGCAGCTGCGTTCCCCGCGTTAAGGGCTAGAGCGGCAGGGTTTTCCTGCAATTAGAGTGGTACCACGGAGATCATGTCTTCGCCTCTGTTTCGGGGCGGAGATTTTATTTTTTATTTGAAAAGAGGTAATTTAATGCTTTCACTGGATAAGGTGTTCAATGCATCAAACGTGCTAAAAGAGGTGCTGATACCTACTGCGTGTATAAAAGCACCCGATATCAACCCATTATGTGAAACATACCTGAAAACCGAGAATTTGCAGGTAACAGGCTCATTCAAGGTAAGAGGTGCCTATTACAAGATATCTCAGCTTTCTGATGAAGAAAAAGCACACGGAGTTATAGCCTGCTCGGCAGGAAATCACGCGCAGGGCGTTGCACTTGCCGCTGCAAAGAACGGGATAAAGTCTATCATTTGTCTGCCTGACGGTGCACCGATATCAAAGGTCGAGGCTACAAAGAGCTATGGCGCTGAGGTTTGTCTGGTTCCCGGAGTGTACGATGATGCTTATGAGGAAGCACTGAGACAGAGAGACGAGCACAATTACACCTTTATTCATCCTTTTGATGACGAGAATGTAATTGCAGGTCAGGGAACGATAGGACTTGAGATACTAAACCAGGTGACAGATGCTGATATTATCGTCGTGCCTGTCGGAGGCGGCGGTCTTATCTCAGGCGTTGCATTTACCGTTAAGCAGCTAAAACCAAACGTTAAGGTATACGGTGTTCAGGCTGAGGGCGCACCCTCAATGGTGGAGTCTCTTGCAGAGGATCAGATCAAATGCCTGGAGTCAGTTCACACCATCGCTGACGGTATCAAGGTAAAGGAACCGGGCGAGCATACTTTTGAGTACTGCAAGCAGTACGTTGACAAGATCGTTACGGTAACGGACGATGAGGTTTCATCGGCTATACTTCACATGATAGAAAAGCAGAAGCTTATTTCCGAGGGCGCAGGCGCTGTATCTGTAGCTGCTGTAATGTTTAACAAGATACCTGATCTTAAAGACAAAAAGGTAGTTTGTCTGGTTTCAGGCGGAAATATTGATGTTACAATTCTATCCAGAGTTATCAAGAGAGGTCTTCTCAAATCGGGCAGATCGGATACTCTTACTATCCAGCTTGAAGATAAACCGGGTCAGCTGAAGGGCGTATCGGCAATTATTTCCGATCTTGGAGGAAATGTTGTTTCTATCCACCACGAAAGAGCCAGCGAGGACAGCGATATTACAGACTGCCTGCTCAGACTTGTGCTTGAGACCCGAAATTATGACCATATCAAAGATATCAGAAAAGCTCTCACAGAGAGTGGTTTCAAAATAGTCAACAAATAACAGAAAAGGAGTTTTTATCATGGCAGAAACTATCTACACAAAAAATGCACCCGATGCTATCGGACCTTACTCTCAGGCGAAAGTAGTCGGCGGACTTGTTTTTACATCAGGTCAGATCGCTATTGATCCTGCAAGCGGCGCAGTTGAAAGCGATACTATCGAGGGTCAGACCGAGCAGGTATGTACGAACCTGAAAAACCTTCTTGAGGCAGCAGGAACTTCAATAGATAAAGCTGTAAAGACTGTATGCTTTTTGAAGAATATGTCAGATTTCGGTGCATTTAACGAGATTTATGCCAAATACTTCACATCAAAGCCTGCACGTTCATGCGTAGCAGTAAAGGAACTCCCGAAGGATGTTCTTGTAGAGGTAGAAGTAATAGCTGAGGTTTAACATTTAAAAGAGGCTTTCATTGAAAGTCTCTTTTTCATTTATATGATTAAACTTGACTTTGAAGTGAAAATATGTTAACATACTGTATGTAGATATTTTAAGATAATTAATTGAGGTTTTTTCATGAAAAAAGTTATTGCGCTGTTATGCGCCTGCATGATATTGTCTGCTACCGCCTGCGGAGGCTCGACAAATAACAGCTCCGAAGATGTTTTGTACAAATCATCCAGTTCAGCTGCTGATTCGTCAAAGAAAAGCAGCGATTCATCTTCCGATGCTAAAAAGACTGAAAGCACGACTGCCGCATCTGCACCTGTTAACAATGAGGATAGCTCTGCAGTTGAGCCTGAGGAGCCCGAAAAGGACGAGATTGACAAGATAGTTGAAGCGGGCAATGTCGAGGACTTTAACATCGATGGATATTATGCTTTCGGATACGAGGGCTTTTCAAAGGTCTATTCTAATGATGAATTAAAAAAATGCTTTGACAATATAAACGATCTTATTAACAACGCAAACTGCAAGATCGCTGTATCATACAAGAATATGGATACCGGTGCGCAGGTCTATTATGACACCTATGACAGATATGAGGTTTGCAGCTGTATAAAGGCGCCGTATGTCAAGAGCTTGCTGGTGAACAATGTTGACCTTTCACAAATAATAGTTAAAAACGATGTCTGGATGGACGATAATGCTACTGTAGCAAGCGCGCCGTATGGAACTGAATTCACTGTAAAGCAGCTTATAGAGTATGCACTTCAGGAATCGGATAACACTGCATATTACCTGCTGTATAAGAAATTTGGCTGCCAGTGGTTCAATAATCTTACATCTTCGATAGGCTCTAACATCTATCTCGGTTGGGATTATCTGTATACCTTCAGCACTGTGACCGATATGGCTAAGTGTTATTGGGATATTTATAACTACTCACTTGATAATGAATACGGCGAGTGGATGACTGACCTGATGGCAGATGCTAAATACAACTACCAGATCGGGTATGCGCTTGGGGATAAGTATAAGGTATCGCAAAAGTACGGTTCTGAGTTTGAGGATCTTTCATTTCATAACTGTGCTATAGTTTATGCGGACTCCCCGTTTGTTCTTTGCATATATACGACGCTTTATCCCGAGATCGAGGAGAGCTGTATCATATTCAGAGAGCTTGCGGTAGAATTTGACAAGCTTAACAGACTGATCGCACAGAGTTAAAATAAATCAGAAGGAGAAGTAATATGGAAAAGTTAAAGGCTTACAAGATACATATGGGAGCTGCTGACTGTGCCGTAGATATCGGCGACGGTTCAGAGAGAGGAGAATATGTCAATCAGGACTATATGCTGCACAAGCTCGGTAGGCCTCACCGCGGCGTGAGCCTGATGTACTGCTATTATCCTCTGGACAAGGAGTTCCCTGCAAGGATATCAGAAGCTTGCAAGGATATGGAGGTCTCATTTGCATGGGATTACCCATATGATGATTATTTCACATACAAGGGCGGCATTAACGGAAATACCGATGATGAGCCTTTTACCTATATGAGAGATGTAAGGCGCCACGGACAGGACGTTGTGCTGACGCTGACAGTTGACCCTAATGTGAGCGATGAGCACCTTATAGCTATAGCAAAAGACCTCAGACCTTTTGGAAGAGTGCTTATGAGGATAAATCACGAGTGTACGGGAGACTGGTTCTCATTCACTAAGAGGGCTTCTTATAAAGAGCTTGGTGACTTCTTCTGCAAGTTCAATAAGATACTGAAAGAATATGCACCGAATGTAAAAACTATCCTCTGTGCAGGCGGTATCGACGACAAGACAGGCAAGCTTGAAATGGAGGAGGAGTTCCTGCAGGCTTACAGAGAGTGCGATATATGGAGCATTGACAAGTATTTTGCTCTGCACTGGGGCTGGCCTTATGATGTTGCTGAAAGAGGCGGAACATCTCACTCGCGCTCAGTTATTAAAGATGTATATGAATACACCAAGAGGACATACAAGCGCCTTGTAGAGATAAACGACGGCGTGGAAAAGCCTATGGTAATGAGCGAGCTGAATGCCGACGGCGATGTTACAGGTCCTTACGATCAGGCGGCTATGGTTAAGGAATTCTGCGACCTTTTGAAGGCTGACAGCGACAAGGGCTGGTTCAATGCGTTCACAATGTATCAGTTCAGAGACAGAGGCAGGCTCGGCCTTGAGATCGAGGACCCGAATTACCCTGACTGCGGTATCGAACAGCCTTTGATGAAGACCTATAAGAGTATTATCCACGATGAGTTTTTCAGCCCGAAGATAGAAAACGGAAACGAAGAGATAAGCTTCCCTGCTAAGCTCAGGTGGGGCGGCGCTGAGGACGCTGAGGGTATCGAGATACCCCTCCACTTTGAGAAGAACCCTCATTTCTGTGAGGTATACTTCGAGGACGATTCAAACTTGATAATGGAGCTTAACGGAAAGTGGTTCTATAAGTCGCCTAAGGCTAAGGTGATCGACCTTATGGCAGCTTTCTTCGAGAAGCCCCTTGACGGCGAGGCGGACCTTACCTTGAAGATTTTCGCACCGCCTGCAAGCGGAGAGAACGATCTTTCACTTGATGACGGACTGCTGAACGCTTACTCGACTATCGAGAAACTGCCGAAAATAAGAATAAGATTTGAGCCGGTAGAGCTTTAACAGAAAACCAGCGGACTACGTATTTAGTCCGCTGGTTTTTATTATACTAATTCAATTTTACCGCAAGCAGTACACATACGTGAAACGGTTCTGGTCACGATATGTAAGGTTCTTTGATCTTAACCTGATCCTGAGCAATGGGTTAGTGAGTCAAATTAATGTATGCGCCAATTTGCCCATTTTTTCTATTTCCTGAAAATATGACATAATATACCAGGGTATATAATTCATGTACTGATAAACCACATTTGACTGTAAAATAACAAGTCACCTTTCCTCTAAATCTTTTGAATACACACAATACACTCTACATGAGTTGTCCTCGGGAAAAGGTCAAATCCAGTAACTTTAACAGCATTATAGCCAAGTTCACCGAGAATAGCGCAGTCACGCGCAGCGGTCGCAGGGTTGCAAGAAATCATAACGATCCTGTCAGGCGACATCATTTTCATATGCTCAAGCGTATCCCGCGTACATCCCTTTCTGGCAGGGTCAGCAATAATGATATCGGGGCGCTCGCCACGCTCATACAGTATCTTTGCTATCTTACCTGCATCACCGCAGATAAATTCGCAGTTATCAAAGCCGTTAAGCTCAGCATTATACTTAGCATTTTCTATAGCCTGCGGTATTATCTCAACACCTATGAGCTTATTAACTTTTTTTGCCATTGAAAGACCGATAGTTCCGGCACCACAGTAAAGATCAAGCAGTGTTGAATCGTCATTAATTCGTGCATAATCAGCAGCTTTACCGTAAAGCTTTTCTGCTTGATATGTATTCACCTGATAAAAAGACAATGGTGAGATCGAAATGTTGTTTTTCGACATTATATCATATATATTGTCATTGCCATAGGTGGTTATAGTTTTTTCACCCAATATCTTGTTTCCTGTAGTTTTGTTCTCGTTGAACACGACACTCTTAATTTCGCTGTATTTTGATACAAGAATCTTGTTTATACCCGTAAAGCAATTTCGCTTGTTGATATCCGTCAAAACATAACAAAGCATAATCTCACCCGAATGTGCTCCTTGCCGCAGATATAAGTGTCTTAGAAGGCCTTTGTGGGTCTCTTCGTTATAAGCTTTTATGCCTTTTTGGTTAACATATTCTATAATATCATCAACGATCAGAGCAAATATCTCAGGCTGCAAATCGCATTTATGATACTCGCAAACATTATGTGTTCTTTTAGCATAAAAGCCGCAGACTGCCCTGTCGTCCTGCTCTGCAACCGGATATTGTGCTTTGTTTCTGTATCCACTGACAGTATCTGCTCCCTGAAACTCTTCAAATTCAGGTGTCAGCCCGCCAATTCTGTAGAAAGCGTCCTCTAAGAACTTTTGCTTAACTCTGCATTCTTCCTCATATGTAAAATGCCTGAATGAGCAGCCTCCGCATTTTTTATATGCAGGGCAATCGTTCTCGATTCTGTAAGGCGATGCCGTCAGCAACTCTTTTATTATACCGTAGCAATAGCTCTTATTTGCCTTGACTATGTGGCAGACGATAACATCACCTAGAGCTGTATAAGGCACAAACACAGCAATACCCTCGTATTTGCCGACTCCGTTTCCTTCATTTGTGATATCTGTTATCTCAAGAATTATATCATCGTTCTTTTTCAGCATAGAAATCCTCTATCTCATTCTTCTTATTCAGCATCAGCTCAAAATGCTTGTTGTATTCGAGCGGAAACTTATAATTGAAAACTCTGCTAAGCCTGTGACCGCTTAGATCGACCAGCTTCGTTGAGCCGCCTGCTCCCATTGCAAGTATAGTTTGTATCTCTTCCATAATATAGATATTATAAAGACTTTCACAGCCCTTCTTTGCCCAACCGATGTTTTCAAGGTTATCAAGCATATTCTTCTGCCTGTACAGATAATAAGGTCTGTAGCCTGCTGCCAACAATCTTGAATTGGCGTACTCTACCATTTTTGCAGCTGGATTATCAAGAACAGACCTGTCACCTGACTGATTGATCCGAGCTGAGCGCTTTATCGAAAGCGTGTGTACTGTTATATTTTCAGGTGAAAGGTTTATAAGCTCATCTATTGTATATTTAAAGCTGTCAAAAGTGTCTGTCGGCAGTCCTGCTATTATATCGGTATTGATCGTATCAAAGCCGATCTTTCTTGCTAATGAAAAGCTTTCATAAAACTGCTCAGCCGTGTGCCTGCGCCCAATTGCTTCTAGCACACTGTTATTTAATGTCTGCGGATTGATAGATATCCTGTTGCAACCATTTTCTTTTATTACAGAAAGCTTGTCTTCTGTAATGGTATCAGGCCTGCCGGCTTCGATAGTATATTCTCTGACAGTTGATGTGTCAAAGCTTTCCGCTATTACATTCATTAGTCTCTCAAGCTGCGGAGCTGTCAGCGTTGTGGGGGTACCTCCGCCAAAATATACGGTATCGAGTTTTAAACCTATTCTTCTTGCAAGTTCACCCGTATATCGTATCTCTTCACACAGCTTGTTTAAATACTCAGGAATTTGTTTCATTGAGCTTTCGACCGATTGTGATACAAAAGAACAGTATGAGCATCTTGTCGGACAGAAAGGTATCGACACGTAAAGGCTGAAGGTCTTTTCGTTCAACGCATCTATTGCAGGCTTATGAGTAAGCGCAGTCAGATATGAAAGCTCGCATTTTTCATCGGAGCACAGGTATTTTTCCTTCAAGATCGAAAATATCTGTTTTTTATCAAAGCAATCCGAAAGCATAGCATTAACACGCTTTACGGGTCTTATCCCTGTTATTACTCCCCATTGAGAACCTTTTCCTGTAAGTTTATGCATCACAGTATAAAGCAGCCTTGACATGATAAGCTCTTTATCTGCATCAAGACCGCTGTCACTTTGTTTTACAATGTGTGTTTTATGTGCTTTTTTGCCGTTGACCGAGCCAATTACATAAAGAAGCGTATAATTACCAAAGATTTTTTCTCTTGCAAAAACATAATCATCATCTGTATCTACCCTGTCAGAATAGATATGCGTGAACAATGATGCAGGTATGAACAGCTTCATTACGCCTTCAAGCTCGTATTTGTAGTCATTTCCACTGAATATAAGAGTCATTAAAGCATCCTCATCGCATCTGCAAGATAATAATTATACTTCTTTTCTTCGTCAAGTGTTGTCTGTGACATATGCCCCGGGTATATTTTCAAGTTTCCGTCAAGGTCTGCTATCTTCATCAGTGATTTTTTCATGGCCACCATATTTCCGTCAGGCATATCAGTTCTGCCTATACTTCTCGCAAAAAGAGTATCGCCCGTGAACATAGAGTCTCCGCAGATAAAGCAAACAGAACCGCTTGTATGACCGGGAGTATCAAGAACATCAAATTCAAGCTCGTCAAGCCTCAGAATATCATTTTCTGTGAAGACCTTGACCTCACCTGTATACTTTTTATGACCTCTTACCCTGAAATGATTAGCAAGCATCCCGCTGTCATCTGTCAGTTTCGGCTTATCAAGCGGATGGATATATACCTCACAGCCGGTTTTCTCAACAAGGTCAGCCACGGCACCTATATGGTCAAAATGACCGTGGGTAAGGAATATCTTCTTTAACTCTGCGCCGTATAATTCCAGCTGTTCCAGTATATATTCAGCATCAGCAGGCGCATCTATAAGAACTGCATTATTCTGTTCACTTATCACTATATAGCTGTTTGTATCACAAATACTTAAAGGTTTTAGCTTATATACTCTCATTTTATACCTCACTTATTTGCCGCTTCGTTCCACAGAAATAACATTTTTGATCTTCTGGAGCTTTGCGATCACACGGTTTAGCTGCTCCATACCTGCAATGCTGACAGTGACCGAAAGCAAAGCATTTCCATTCTTAAGCTCTCTGGAAACAGACTCATAAATATAAATATTTATCATTGCAAGCGCAGAGGAAACATCAGCAAGCAGACCTATCCTGTCAACTGCTATGATATCGAGCGTACATTTGAAGTAGCCAGACTTTCCGTCTGTAGTTTCCCATTTAACATTCACCCAGCGCTGAGAATTATCTGCATTATCCTTCTGATTAAGATAATTGATACAATCCTTTTTGTGGATAGAAATACCATGGCCTCTGGTAATAAAGCCTATAATATCATCTCCCGGCAAAGGATTACAGCACTGAGCAAATTTTATAACGCAGTTATCTATACCGTCAACTATAACTCCTGAGGAATTTTTGCTGCTCTTTGTCTCTTCGGGCGGCAAAGGCTCATTTTGTATCTTTTCACCGTATTTTTTATTATACTCTGCCTTCAGCCTCTGCATTACCTTGGAAAGAACAACTCCGCCATAACCGATAGCTGCAAAGAAATCGTCAAGCGTGTCACAACTGTGCCTGTGCATATCAAGCTTCAGGAAGCTTTCAAGCTCTTCCTCAGGTACGCGTATATTGTTTCTCCTGAATTCTCTTTCAAGCGCAGTTCTGCCCTCGAAAATGTTTTCTTCACGTCTTTCCTTTTTGAACCATGAACGAATCTTTGATTTTGCCTCATTTGTCTTGGCAATGTTCAGCCATGAACGGCTCGGACCGTGACCGTCAACATTGGTGGTAAGGATCTCAATGATCTCTCCTGTCTTGATCTGATAATCATACGAGACCATCTTCTTATCCACCTTGGCACCGCACATCCTGTGGCCGACCTCAGTATGGATAGCATAAGCAAAGTCAATTACTGTTGCGCCAACAGGCAGCGTTATCATATCACCTTTAGGTGTGAATGCGAATACATCCTCGGGTGCAAGGTCATTCTTGATAGCACGAACTATTTCCTCAACATCATTCGACTCCTGCTGAGATTCAATTATCTGCCTTATCCAAGCCAGTCTCCTGTCGTCTTTTGAACTGCCGTTGACACCCTCTTTATACTTCCAGTGGGCTGCTATTCCGTATTCGGCTGTTCTGTGCATTTCCTGAGTTCTTATCTGCACTTCAAAAGGTATGCCTTCTCTTCCGATAACAGTTGTATGCAGGGACTGGTACATATTAGCCTTTGGAGTAGAAATATAATCCTTAAAGCGATTAGGGATAGGTCTGAACATATCATGGATAATACCGAGCACATTATAGCACTCTGTTACGGTATTAACTATTATCCTTACTGCATAACGGTCATATATCTGGTCTATCTCCTTGCCGTCACGATAAACCTTTTTGTATATACCATAGTTGCTCTTTACCCTGCCTTCTATCTCAGGTACTGGGTCAAAGTCAGCCGAGAGCCTGTCATATATCTTTTGCTTTATATTTTCAACAAGTTCTTCTCTGGCGCTTTTTCTTAGCGCCATCTGCTCATCTATCTCGGCGTAAGCGTATGGATCAAGATAGAAAAAAGCTAGGTCTTCAAACTCATCCTTTATCGAACGTATCCCAAGGCGATGTGCTATCGGTGCATAGATATTCATAGTTTCATGAGCTATAGTTCTGCGCTTTTCTTCTCGACAGAAATTGAGAGTTCTCATATTATGAAGCCTGTCGGCAAGCTTTATGATTATAACTCTGATATCTTCGCTCATCGCAAGAAGTATCTTTCTGATGTTCTCAGCTTTTTGCTCTTCTTTTGTGAATATCTCTACCTTACCGAGCTTTGTAACACCGTTTACAAGCATAGCAACATCTGCACCGAATTTCTTCCTTATCTCATCAAGAGTGCAGTCGGTATCCTCAACAACATCATGCAGCAAAGCAGCACAGATAGTGTCCGTGTCCATTCCCAGCTCCAGCAAAATAAAAGCTACAGCCAGAGGGTGCGTGATATACGGCTCACCTGATTCACGCTTCTGGTCATGATGATAATGCTCGGCAAGCTCATAAGCAGAAACTATCTTCGACAGATCATACTGCTTATCCTCGTCAAGTATTTTTTGCAAAAGCGTATCTATCGTGCAGACATTCTTCTCCCCGACATGATCGGGAAAATTCTCCTCATGCACTGGCTTCAACAGCCTCTTCCTGCGCGATTCTGGCGAATCTGCAGCGTTGATATCATCAGTCTGAACTATTTGTCTGTCATCAATATCTGACATATTACTTCCTCCGTTTACAGCATGGAATTAAGCTTTAAAAGTATGCTTGAATCTGTAAGCTCGACCTTATGCTCGGCTTTGACCCAGCTAATCTTTCCAGTAGCAGGTTTAAAATCGATCAAACCTTTTTCAGCAAAGATATCTATACAGATCCTGAGCTTGCAATAATTCATAGTATCACTAGTTGATCTCATAAAAAGTGCATCGAGCGTAGTCTTTTTGACTGAACTTATGTATTTGTATATGCTTACGAGTTCAGCACGCACAGGGATGACCTTTCGCACAAAATTTGCAGGAAGCTCCTCGTCGCGCATAAGCTTTTCATAGCAATCCTTTGCAGCAAAATATCTTTCCTGCTTAACACCGCTAAGTCTGTGATCTACTACCTTTATAGAAACTGACTCTCTCCCGTTGTAGCTGTTTACATCGAGATTTACCAGCATATCAAGCTTATCACCTACATTAAAGCAAGCATTATCGGGACTTAACATAAAAAACAGAGCCGAACCATTATAGCTTCCGTATGAAAAATCTATCTTCGTGTGCCTGCCCTGAGATAAAGGAGTTATATTTCTGACAAGTACACCCAGCATCGCGAAGAGCGGCTGACTGTTTGCCTCTCCGAATGGCTCCAGCCTGGCAAGGTCTTTAACATTGCCAAGAGTAATATCTTCAGGACTCAAAAGCTTATCGGCATTTAATGTATACCTCGGAGAATCTGTAGACTTAGCAGCGTATTCATATACCATAAGCCTGAACGCCTCAATATTATCTGTACGCAGTGACAACCCACCTGCGCACTCATGACCGCCAAACTTTGTAAGATAGCAAGAGCAATACTGTAGACATTTAAATATATTAAAGCCCTTCATACTTCTTGCAGAGCCTCTGGCATTGCCGTTGTCATCATAAGTGATTATAAAGTTAGGCTTCCCGTAAAACTCCATAATGCGCGATGATATTATTCCAATAACGCCGTGGTGCCAGTTTTTGCCGTCAAGAACCAGAACTCTCTGATTCAATACATTTGGATTATCGTTAAGATAATTAACTATCTCAGTCATTATCTCAGTCTCAACTTCTTTTCTTTGCCTGTTAAGAGTGACCAGCATCTCAGCATATGACTGAGCCTCATCATCATCTTCTGTCAGCAGAGCTTTTACCGCTGTCAAAGGCGAACCAAATCGGCCTGATGCATTTATAACAGGTGCAAGCCTGAAACTGATATCAGTTGAAGAGATGTGCTCACGGTCTATCCTTGTAAGCTTCATCAAATGATTAAGCCCGGGATTTTCAGTGTTAGAAAGATAATTCAGTCCCGTTTTTACAAGTGTTCTGTTCTCACCATTCAGTGGAACCACATCAGCTATAGTTCCAATAGCACAAATATCAGCAAACTGCTCTAAAACAATATCATAATTGCAGTCATCAAGCGCTGCACACAGCTTAAGCGCAACACCAACGCCGCAAAGGTCCTTAAACCGTGATGTACAGTGCACCTGATGAGAATCAACGATCGCCTCTGCCATAGGCAACTGCTCAGGCGGCTGGTGGTGATCTGTAACAACAAGCTTCATATCAAGATCATATATAAGCTTTGACTCTTCTACAGCAGCTATACCGTTATCAACTGTAACTATCAACTTAACACCCTTGTCTGCAAGATCTCTGACAGCGCCTTCATTAAGGCCGTAGCCGTCTGAACGCTCGGGGATATAATACATTACATTAGCGCCAATGCTATCAAGATAACTAAAAAGCACAGCAGTTGACGTAACACCGTCACAATCATAGTCACCGTAGACACATATCAGTTCATAATTATCAATAGCCTCTGAGATAGTTTTAACCGCCTTCATCATATCACCAGTCTCAGAGGGATCAGTCAGCTCATCATCATCAAACAGCTCAACGATCTGCTCAAATGTCTGAAAACCTCTCGAAGTCAGAACATCGAGAGTAAGTTTTGAAAGATCGCATTTTGCGGAAAATTCGGCACTTTTATCTTCATCAGGTCTTTTAATGATCCATCTTTTCATATATACATATCCTTTAAACTTTATAATCCCTATTATTATAGCACGTATTTGATCAAATGTAAAGCACTGAATTATTAACATACTTATTATAAATAATTCTTATATACAAGCAATATATTTTTTGTTTAGTGCGTCTTTACATTTTGGGGATTATATGTTATACTGATTGAGGTAGCGGTCATTGAACTAAGCTATAATAATCAACAATGGAGGTATTTCGATGAGTAAAACAAGAATTGGTATCGCAGGATATGGAAACCTTGGCAAAGGCGTAGAGCTTGCTATCAGGCAAAACGACGATATGGAACTGGCGGCAATATTCACCCGCCGTGACCCTTCAAGCGTAAAACCTTTGACAGAAGGTGCCAAGGTATATAGTATTGATTCTGCAAAAGATATGACTGATGATATAGATGTTTTGATAATTTGCGGAGGTTCTGCAACTGATCTGCCAAAGCAGACACCCGAGCTGGCTAAGCTTTTCAATGTGATCGACAGCTTTGACACTCACGCACGTATACCTGAGCATTTTGCAAATGTTGATAAAGCAGCAAAAGAAAGCGGTCATCTTGCTTTCATATCTCTTGGCTGGGATCCGGGCCTTTTCTCTCTGAACAGACTGTATGCTGAATCTATACTGCCAAACGGCAAGAGCTATACTTTCTGGGGCAAAGGTGTCAGTCAGGGTCATTCAGATGCTATACGCAGGATCGAGGGAGTTAAGCGTGCGATACAGTACACAGTTCCTATAGAGTCTGCTATTGAGGCTGTTCGTTCAGGAAGTCAGCCCGAGCTTACCACCCGTGAAAAACACCTCAGAGAGTGCTGGGTAGTTCCTGAGGAAGGAGCGGATCTTAAGAAAATAGAAGAAAGCATCAAAACTATGAAGAATTATTTTGATGAATATGACACAACCGTAAACTTCATCACTGAGGAGCAGTTTGAAGCTGACCATAATTCTATGCCTCACGGCGGTTTTGTTATGAGAAGCGGTTTGACGGGCGACGGTGAGAAAACACACCAGATGATAGAGTATTCGCTCAAGCTTGAATCAAACCCTGAGTTTACCGCAAGTGTTCTTATCTGTTATGCAAGGGCTCTGGCACGTCTCCGCTCCGAAGGGGCAGTTGGCTGCAAAACCGCATTTGACATTGCACCTGCATATCTTTCCAAACTGTCAGGTGAAGAGCTCAGAGCATCAATGCTGTAATACTTATATCGGAAAACAATGAACGCTGCGTAGCATAAACGTTACGCAGCGTTTGTTATTTATAATGCTTTTTCCAGTTCAAGCAGCCTGATCTTCTTATCAATACCTCCGGCATAGCCGGTTATACCTCCGTCAGAGCCGATCACTCTATGACACGGTATGATTATTGATATAGGGTTGTGACTGACAGCTCCTCCGACTGCCTGAGCAGACATTCTTTTGATTCCTCTCTGTTTAGCTATTATATCAGCAATTTCTCCATACGTCATAGTATACCCATAAGGTATAGAACGCATTATATTGGAAACAGCCTCACGAAAAGGCGTTGTACTGAGCCTTATTGGAGGAACATAATCAGGCTCAGTACCGCTGAAATAAACATCGAGCCATTTTACAGCGAGCCTGAATATCGGAAGATCACATTCTATCGCTTCACTTTTAAGGGTATCGCCGAAATACTTCTGACCGTCAAACCACAGACCAATAAGCGCATTTCCGTCGCTTGCAATTGTTATACCTCCAAGCGGAGATGAATAACTGTATTTGTATGTCAATTCATTGTACCTCTTACACTTCTGCCCTCGTCAAAGTCATCAAGAAAGTGATGATAGTCCTCACCCCTGTGATAAGATATGATTGTCTGCAGGTTTACATTCTCAACGCTTCTGAATATATTCATATCTACAGCAGGATTGTTCTTTCTGAGTTCTTTCAGAAGATTTTTTACTTCATGCCGCTTAGAAAGACCGCTCGCATTATCATTAGCCGCGCATAGCTCGGTAAATCTGCACGCGCACTGAATAAATTGCAGCTTATTATATTCCGACCACTTTATTATGTCGTCCTCTCGAACCATATACATAGGTCTTATCAGCTGCATACCCTCAAAATTCTCACTATGTATTTTAGGCATCATAGTCTGCACCTGAGACCCAAAAAGCATACCCATAAATATTGTCTCTATAACATCGTCAAAATGATGTCCCAGAGCAATTTTGTTGCAGCCAAGGTCCTGAGCATTTTTATATAAATAGCCGCGCCTCATTCTGGCACACAAATAACAAGGGTTCTGTTCAACATTTACAACAGCATCAAATATTCTGGTCTCAAAAACCTTGATCGGTATTTCAAGTAGTTTTGCGTTCTCGATTATTTTTTCATAATTGATCTCATTATAACCGGGATTCATAACCAGATACTCGACCTCAAACGGTATCTTTGAATATCGCTGCAGCCTTTTCATGCACACAGCCATAAGCATTGAATCCTTACCGCCTGAAATACATACAGCTATCTTGTCATTCGGTTTTATCAACTCATATTCTTTTATACCCTTCAAAAACTTTGACCATATCGTTTTCCTGAACTTATTAACTATAGAAAGCTCGATATCATTAGGCAATTCCATTTTTTATCACTCACCTTATAAAACATCGAATATATTATAGCATTTCTATCAGAAATAGTCAACATTTTACTATAAGTAAAGCTCCATATCATAGCTCACAACATTTCCGAGCACCGATTCTGACAAACCGTGATTGCTGTAGCCCATGCTCTCGTAAAACCCTATAAGAGACTCCTTACAAGTTAGTGAAACGTGTTCCTTACCTGCTGCTTTTGCAGCATTTAGAAAATGCTCCATTAGTTTGTGAGCAATACCTTGCTTGCGATATTCAGGGTGAACAGCCAGCCCGTAGATAAGCAGGTTTTTACCATTATCATCATAGCCTCCGCCGCTTTCGTAAAGCTTATCAGTAATATATGGCTGGTCAGAGCTGCTCCCGTCAATAATGCCGACTATCTTTCCATCAAGCTCCGCTTTGAAAAACCACTGAGGGAATCTTTGAAGCCTGTATTCAAACGCTTCATATGTAGCAGCTTTTTCAGGTGAAAATGAGAGTCTTTCTATTTCATGCAGCTCACTGATCTCAGATATATCAGCCTGACTTATCTTGATCTCTACAGTATTATTTGACATTACCGCACCTCCGTTTTTTATTATGATACAACAATGAATCTCTTATTTCAATGTACTTAATGTAAAATACTTATTAATTCTATTGACTTACTATGATTTAAGTGTTATAATTCCCTTGTATGAAAAAATCACTAAAAGGACTGGTATAAATGGCAGCTGAAAGCAGTGCCGAGCTTTCTATAGTTAATAAATTCAGGAAAACGATATGGTCAAAGTTTTTGAAGGGTATAAAAGAATATGAGTTGATAAAACCGAATGACAAGATAGCTGTATGTATTTCAGGCGGTAAGGATTCAATGCTTATGGCTATGTGTATGAAGCGTCTTCAAAAGTATTCTAAAATACCATTTGATGTGGTTTATCTTGTTATGGACCCGGGTTATAATGAAATAAATTTTCAGAAAATAAAAGAGAATGCCGAGCTTTTTCAGATACCTATACAGGTATTTGAAACAAAAATTTTTGATGCAGTTGCAAAGGTAGATCAGCACCCCTGCTATCTATGTGCAAGAATGAGAAGAGGCTACCTTTATAAAACAGCAAAGGAGCTAGGCTGCAACAAGATCGCACTTGGGCATCACTTCGATGATGTTATCGAAACTATTTTAATGGGTATGCTATACGGTTCACAGGTCCAGACAATGATGCCTAAGATACATAGTGAGAACTATAAAGGAATGCAGCTGATAAGACCTATGTACATGGTGCGTGAGGCAGATATCATACACTGGAAGCAGCACAACGATCTGCAATTTATCCAGTGCGCCTGCCGTTTTACTGAAAACTGCACAATGTGTGATAACGGCGGAGGAGGTTCTAAACGTCAGGAAATAAAGACACTTTTAAAACAGTTAAGAGCTAAAAATCCAATGATAGATATGAACATTTTCAGAAGCGTTGAGAATGTAAATCTCAATACGATCATCTCCTATCATAGAGGTGATGAATATCACCATTTCCTTGATGATTATGACAGGAGGAACGACAGTTGAGCATTTATCTTGATTATACTGCCGACACGCCGCCCGATGAGCGTGTATTAGCTGTTTATTCCAATTCTGCTGCGAAACACTTTGCAAACCCTAATTCATCTCACAGCCTGGGGCGTGATGCTAAAGATGTTATAGACAGATCCCTTAAAACGATATCCAAACTGCTCAATGTAAATACTGACGAGCTTATCCTGACAAGTGGAGCAAGTGAATCAAACAATCTTGCAGTCAAAGGCATAGCCTGGGCAAACCGTCGCAGAGGCAGACATATAGTCTCCACATTTTTAGAGCATTCATCAGTCAGTGGTGCACTTACATATTTACAAGAGCAGGGCTGGGAAATTGACTTGGCAAACATTCTTCCTAACGGAAAGATCGACTTAGAGTATCTTAAAAGTCTGCTCCGTGATGACACTGTGCTTTGTGCAGTAAGCGCTGTTGACAGCGAGCTTGGTTCAGTTCAGCCTATAAGAGAGATAGCAAGAATAGTAAAAGAACATCAGAATTGCAAGCTACACGTTGATATAACACAGGCAGTTGGCAAGATACCGATCGATCTGACAGGTGTTAATACGGCAAGCCTCGCACCTCACAAGTTTTACGGACTAAAAGGCAGTGGCTTGCTTATTAAAACTAAAGGCACTGTGATCGAGCCACTTATACACGGCGGTGCAAGTACCACAATTTACAGAAGCGGCACACCCGACTCCCCTTCTGCGGAGGCGCTTGCCTGTGCATTAGAGCTCGCAGTAAATGAATTTGATGAGCGTTATAAGCGTGTAAAAGCATTGAATTTAATTCTTCGTGAGCATTTTTCAAAAAATGAAAGGATATCTATAAACAGTCCTGAGGGGGCTGTGCCGCATATACTCAATGTTTCTGTTAATGGCATAAAAGGTGAACAAATGCACCGTTTGCTCGACAAACATGGGGTGTGCATATCAGTCAAGTCAGCTTGTTCCGTGCCAAATACACCCTCTCGTCCTGTCATGGCGATCACTCACGACAGAAAACGTGCTCTCAGCTCTTTCAGGATAAGTCTTTCTCATCTTTCAACAGAAGCTGAGATCGAGGAATTTATCAAAGCGCTGGACGATATTATTAAAAACAACTAAAAATTTCTATTATAAGTGAAAGGAAAACTACTATGATATCAAGAAATGACGCATTTGAACTACTGAAAAAATATAATAAAGACCCGTTCCATATTCAGCACGCCTTAACTGTTGAGGCAGTCATGAAATGGTATGCACAACAGCTTGGATATGGTGATAACGCTGAATACTGGGGAATTGTCGGTCTTCTGCACGATATTGACTTTGAGATCTATCCTGACGAGCATTGTTTAAAAGCACCAGAGCTTTTAAAAGAAGGCGGTGTTGATGACGATATCATACACGGTGTTTGCTCGCATGGATACGGAATAACTGTAGGCTGCGGAGTTACGATAGATGTCAAGCCAGAGCACGAAATGGAAAAGGTCCTGTTTGCAGCAGATGAGCTTACAGGTCTTATAGGTGCGGCTGCGCTTATGCGTCCGTCAAAAAGCACCAAGGATATGGAATTAAAGTCATTAAAAAAGAAATACAAGAGCAAAGGCTTTGCAGCAGGCTGTTCAAGAGAGGTCATAGAGCGCGGCGCAGATCAACTCGGTTGGGAACTGGACAAGCTCCTGATTAAGACATTAGAGGCTATGGCAGCAACTGAAGATATTATTCGAGAAGAAATGGAGAGCTATAGAAACAGCAATTAAAACCCTAAACAGCTAAAAAACAGGTTTTATAAAGCCTTAAAAAACACAAAGCCCGCAGATATATCTGCGGGCTTTTAACAGCTACACTTTCTGTTTCTCACATTAAATCATTTAAAAAAATAAAGCAGAGATCGTCTAGAGGCTTTACGAAATTTCAGTATTTATATTTAATAATATGCTTAAAAATGCGTAGTTAGGGGGGTGGAATTGACTATTATAGAACGGTGTGGTATAATAGGATAGGTAAAATACTGTGTTACAATATGATATAACAAGAGGCTATAAAAAACTGCAATTTCCGAAGAAAGCAGTTATAGAAAAGATGTTGCAAATGAAAATGAGTAAAACAGAAGTAATAAAACGGTATGCGCTCTTTCTTGTTGGCTTATTCATAGCTTCAATGGGCGTAGCGTTCTCCACAAAAGCAGGACTTGGAACATCTCCGGTCGCATCGGTGCCGTACTCGGTATCACTCGTAAGTATGCTGCTGACCTTTGGCGGCTGGCTGAACATGTTAAGCGTCATACAGATCATCACGCAGATAGCCGTGCTCAAAGGCAAATGCAATTACGCCGAAATAGCTGTGCAAACGGTGCTTGCTTTTGTTTACGGTTATCTCACAAACCTATCTGTATGGCTGATAAGAGGGATAACTGTGTCCGGTTATCCTATTCAGTTTTTGTTTATGCTGCTGGGCTGCGTCATACTCGCTCTCGGAATATGGATTCAATTCAAGGGAGGAGTCGCAATGCTCCCCGGTGAAGCTATGAACCGCGCGATAAGCAGCGTTACAGGCAAGCGTTATGAGAACATCAAGATATTCTTTGATATACTGTATATTGCCTTATCTGCTGTTATTTGCCTTATATTTCTTGGTAAGCTGCAGGGCGTTCGTGAAGGCAGCATCATTGCCGCCTTTGCAGTCGGCTCTATTATAAAGGTATATAACAAAGTATTCGATAAACTCACCAAAAAGGAGAGATCATCACGACTGCACTCGAAGCCATAAAGACACGTTGCTTCATTAGGAAATACTTGATAAGATAGTGCCGGACGCTACTCACTAAGCGGCTGTAACTCATAGAACTGCCACTTTATAATGGTGAGAAATAAGGAAGCCCTCGCAATTCTGACCGAGCCTACACAGTCAGCTTTCGCACAAATGGAGATCACCGAGGGTATGTATAAATCTATTGCCAATTCAATCAGAGCCTCTAAGAAGGGTAATTATGTTTTTCACTATAACCACGACGCACTGATAATCTTGGCTAATCATTTGGAATACGTCAACAACATCGCAGACTGCGCCTGCGCTCTTGAAAATATGATGATAACCGCAAACGAGTTTGCCAAATTACAGTATACACTGTATACAGCAAAAAACGTAACGGTTATTTTTTTCAAGGAGCTCCAACATAAAGTTTTTTTACAGTTTTGTTTTTACGGAGTTTTTTCGCAGAGACAAAAATGCAGAGCTGATATGCTCCGCATGGGATAGGTGTGTTCAGTTTTAATTGCTAAAACAAATCAAAATTTATGCATATTGGGATCGCTCTATTTTCCAAAGCACATCAATACTTTTTCTATTTTCGGGGATCCAAAAAATGGAGATATTGTGATATGTTGTGTCTTCATCGACTGATCTATTCCAAACTACTATCTTATAAGTCAGAGATGTGTATTCTTTTGTACCTCCGTCTTTATAAGTTCCCATGGGAATCGGAAGAAACAACACCAACAATACGAACAAACTCCCCAAAAGAAGTATCGTCTTTTTCTTCATAAAAACACCTACACAAATTTCGGGTCTATATGCGCAAACTAACTGCCTGCTTCTGCCTGCCAATTATACCACACTGCTTCCAAAAAAAAGCAATATCGTTTCAGCAATTACTACCGAAGTCATATATTCGGCTGATTGTCACCTTATACAGAAATAGGCATTGGATTTGTGCGTATCACTTACTGTCGGCTGCTGGATCATTTTTATCGGTTTTTTCTTTTTTATCCTCTACAAGAGAGCTAAAAAGTATGGATAGAAAATTGAAAAAGATTATCCAAATGATAATGACAACGATCAGCTTCGCTTCCATCTTTGCCATTATATGCCCAGCTTTTGGTATCTGAAACTTGTATGTTCCGACTATCTGTTCAGGCTTAACAGGCCTAGCATCAACAACATCATTAGCATCACCCTTCATGATGTACAAACCGTCAACAATATCGTTGACCCTATGTGTTACGAATGTGCCTTGTGGGGCAATGAGCTTTGCAAGGAAGCTATTATTGTCTGTTTCTATCACATCATCTTCTGACGTATCGCCCTTGCCGATGTTTTTTGCATCGGAGGGATCCTCCAGCTTGTAGGTGATAATATCTCCAATTTCGGGTGTCGTCATCTTACCGTCTACAAATGCGACCGCACCTGAACTTATCTCCGGCTCCATTGAGCCGCTTTCAACGATATACGGAGTTATGTCAAAGAATCTCGGTACAACGAATACCGCCGCAGTAAGCAGCACACCGATCGTTCCGAGAGTTACTATAGCTCCGAAAATCCTTGAAATGATCTGAAGTGTTTTTCTTGATTTGGAGGGTCTCTTATCCTGCTTTTCTTCCAAAACGATACCTCCTATTTACAAAATAAAAGCCGGAGAGTGCTAACCTCCGGCTTTTGGATAGTAACCTTACGAAAGTGGATTACCTGCAATGTCAAGCACATTATTGGAATCAGCTTCCTTGTTGGAAACGACATTGGTAACGTGCTCATCATTCAAATATGCTGTTTTCAGCTTGCCGAGATTTTCAGCGCCGATATTATCAGCCGTAAGCGTCAGCTTTGTACCATCAACAGCAACATCATCAGCCTGAATTGCAAATGCGGTGACAACAATCTTCTGTGCCTCTTTTCCGGTTATCTGCGAATTTTTCAGATTGGCAAGCTCTACGTAGTCGAAAAGCGCTGTTGTATCTTCATATGTAGAGCCTTCTGCTGCCGCCAGCACCTCGTTATATCCGAAGTAGTAAACGTATGCTGTCTTATCAGTATTAAGCTCTTTGGAGAGCTGCTTCCAGCCGTCACCGAAAGTGCTTTCTGCAAGAACGGAGCTTGTATCAGTGCCTGTTCCATAGTTGAAGAGTTCGACAGGAGCCGTATCGCCGTTTATAACAGGAGATTCAAGCTTGATAAAAGCCACCGCATCGTTTTCGCCAGTGTTCAGTACAACGGGGTTTTTCTCGACAGCCTGATTTGGTCTTACTTTCGCGACCTCGGTATTATCCCACTTGGTCTCTGTCAAGTCAATAGACAGACCGGTGATCTCAAATTCATTTTCAGCCTTTTCGGTGTCAGTCAAATAAGCGAGTGTACCGCCAATAGCAACTGCACCGAGCATAGCACAAGCCATGGAAGTGATAGCTATTCTTTTCTTATTCATTGAAAATCCCTCCCTTAGATGTCTGCATTACGGAGTGGCAGGATCAGCTGAGCTTCCGGAAGCTCCCCCTGATGTAGTAGTAACAGCATCAGCTTTATATGTTGCAAAAATTTTTTTAAGTGTAGCGGCATCGCTGAGAGATGTTGTGCTGATCGACGAATTATCGGTATCATAAAGATTATCAGCTTGAATTGCATAAGCAGTTACAATGATCTTAGCGGCATCGGGGTTAGAATCGCTGCTGATGTAATTTTTCAGATACACATAATCGAACACGGATTCTGTTGAACCACTGCCTGCAACTACAGAATTATAGCCAAAAAGATAAACAACGTAATCATCATCTGTGTCATCAGCATCGAGTAAGACCCAATTCTTACCGTTACTGTCACTGTCAGTTACATTGAACGCATTAGCCGTCAGCTTTGTTTGTGTTCCGGTACCAAAGAAGAACAGTTCCTGTTTATCAGGTGATCCGCCTTTTTGGGTTGTGATCATTGCTTTTGGAGATCTAACTTCAACAAAAGTAACTATGTTTTCATCACCTTTGTTTACAACAACAGGATTCTTATCAATAAGTGCATTAGGTACAGTATTCTTTGTACCCGCATCAGAGGAATCGTCAGGATCCGGAGTTACATCTGGATTCCATTTTGTTTCTGTTAGATCAATATCAACATCTTTGGCAATAGTGAAATTGTTGGTTTTTGTTTCAGTATCTGTCAGATACGCAAGCGTACCGCCGACAGCGAGCGCGCCCAGCAAGGCAACAGCGGCGACAGTAGTGGTCAGTCTCTTTTTTTCCATAATAGTATTCCTTTCTACGTATCATTGTCATCTTCATTTGACTTGTTCCGTCTTGGTCTAATTACGAACATTATAAGTACAGCGCTTCCCAGCAGACCGATCTGTCCGACCGGAGAAGCCAGACCCGTTTTTACGTTGTCAATGAATTTACCGATAACGGTCTTTGAAGTGTCGTCATGAGGCGTACTGTCAGTCGATGATGTTGTCGCAACGGCAGAAGAATCGTCCGCTGAGGTTGTGCTTGAAGAATCATCGATTGTTGTACTCGACGGACTGTCCGAAGTTGAGCTTGACGGATCATCTGGAGCGGTCTCATCGTGGAAATCTGCCGTGAATATCCATTTCATTGCCGTTGTCGTAAGGGCGTATTGATTTTTTAATCCCCTGGGAACATAGATGGTAAAATCCAGCTGTCCCGAATCGCCCGGATACAGGGTAGCAAGCAGTGTTTTATTCATCACGCTGCCGTCCATTTTTCCATTGTAAAGCTCCGTACCTCCGTATGATATCGTTATGTCAAGCTGTGAGAGCAGTTCGCTTTCGTCAAGCTTTTCTATACGGAAGTACATATCCACCGCTTTTGAATAGTTATTCGCAAGTTGAACAGTGTCCGAGATCGTATCGCCGGGCATTAGTGTGCCCCACATATTTATTATGTCATCACCGTAACGGACAAGTCCCTCTGCACCGTTCTCAAACTCGATAGAGAGCAGCGAGCCGTAGTCATAGTCAGATTTTGTGTTATGGACACATTCCTCGATCACTGTTCCAAACCACGGATCGTCAGAAGTAAGGTCAGGGTCAAAATTCTTGGTCTGAACTACCTCTGCCACTATATCGACTGTAAACTTTTTACCCGACTGAGAGTTTTTAATGGTGCTTGGTATAGTCAGACCTCGAATAAAAGTAACGTTATCCTTTGAGGGAAGAGGAGTTTTTAGGTAATAGTAACTGCCTTTCTTCACCCAATTCGCAGGGGTATCAATCATCAGAAACGATTCGTCAATTTCCTCTAAACCGCTTTCAGATGATATAGCAGGCTTAATGCGAAGCCAAACCTCATTAGCAAGGTTTGATACTGTCACAAGCATATCAACGTCCTGACCTGGGTGGACCTTCTGCTGCGCCGCTATCGGAACAGGCAAGCCGCTGCTGTCATGAGTGTACACGTTCAGGCTTATATCCACCTCTCCGACCTCAACAATGTTCGTTACCTCTGTGCGGTAGGTATCCTCGGCATTTGCTGTGATACCACACATAAGGCTTAACAGGACAACAAATGCCAGTACGACTGACATGATATTCAATTTTACTTTTTGCATTTATCGTCCTCCTTGTTGCAAAAACAATGTTAGTTTTGTAGATTAGTCAACCATATCCGTGCCGTTCAGCTTATACTTTCCGCTTGTATTCGCCTCGGGGGCAGTTGTTGTTGTGTTATTGTTGTAAGCAGTCCAAATATTATTGAGCTGACTTTTGTTATAGGTTGTACCAGAGATAGTATTATCAACATTGTCCAAACCTGTTGACTGTATACCATAAGCATAAACATTTATATCTTTTGCGGTTCCCTTATTGTCAACAGTTACCAGCTTATAAGACTCATCTGTCATATTTACAAACTGGATCTTATCAAAAAGAGTATCAGTCGATGAATATGTACTACCGTTAGCACCAGCAACTGCTGAACTGTAGCCAAACACATATGTAGTCTTATTGTTTTGAGTGGAACTGCTCAAAACAATCCAATTCTTTTCAGAACCTGTTTTTCCGTCCCAATTGCTTTCACCGGTTAATTTTAATGCTGTTCCGTCAGAAAACTGCATCTGGTAAATATCAGTATTAGCTTTTGCGGCAGGAACTCCATCATTTCCAACAGGAGTAATTTCATAATTAGGAATCTCAACTTTGAGGAAAATAACAGCACTTTCTGTACCAGTATTAACGACCTTCGGGTCTTTGGGAGCAGTTGCATACGGCACGAGTGCTGTCTTGTACTTTGCAACATTGGTTGAGGCATCTATATCTGTGCTTGATGTATCAGCAAATTTTGCTTCAACAAGGTCTACCTGTACAGTTCCAAACGTAAACTCATTCGTCTGCTTTTCGCTGTCTGTCAGATATGCCATTGTACCGCCGAGCGCCAATGCACCGAGCAGAGCACAGGTAGTGACCGCAGCTGCTATTTTCTTTTTCTTTGCCATGGTATA
Source organism: Ruminococcus sp. (assembly GCA_017484095.1). Taxonomy (GTDB): domain Bacteria; phylum Bacillota; class Clostridia; order Oscillospirales; family Ruminococcaceae; genus Hominimerdicola. The sequence goes on from JAFUTU010000033.1 coordinate 127,249, forward strand.
ATACCACCTTTCATAATTATTGATTAAAATTACTAAATGCTTCTTGATAATCATTATACACCGTTCCGTCACTTCCGACCACCTGAACAGCCTCTGAATATACTATAATGTCATACGCATAGGGGTCTGTACCACTCGGAAACTCTGTCTCTACAAATTCAAGCAGTGGCGAGGTTATGGAATTGTCCCCGTCTCCGACCTCTAATTTTTTAGTGTAGTAGAAATATCCGTCATCGCCTTTTACCCAATCACTTAAGACAGAGGGATAATCGGCATAGTCACAGTAATTCATGTCGTCTTGTGATAATTTAGAATAACCCCGAACAGCCGAATCACTGAAATCAAGGTACACTCTTACAAAGCAAGGAGCTGTGCCCGTGTTCTCGACCCAAATTTTCTTTTTATATTTAAGAGTGTTGCCCTGTAAATTACTGCTTGTGATCGTGGGGAACTCCTCTTGTATCTTTGCCTCGACATTTGAAAACTCTACCTTGTTAGTCTGCTTCTCGCTGTCCGTGTTATAAGCGAGGGTCCTGCCGATGAGAGGAACAGCAATAAGCAGTCCGAGCAACGGTATGAGCCATAGCAGCTTTTTGTATTTGGTTAAGGGCATTGCTGTTCATCTCCTTTCCGCTAAGATTTGGGAATATTTATGTGGTTGACTTTGCTGTCGCTATAACTTCGTTTGCCGTAGTTTGATAGTTTGTTTTCAAATTTTACATCAGCAATGCCCGCACCTGAATCAAATTTCACAAAAATAGAATCAGCATTATTTCCGTCCGAGTTTCCTGGTGTGACAATTGTTTTGCCTGTCTTATCATCATCGTTTTCTCTACCATAGCCATTCACCTGACTATATCGTATAGTGCTAATTTCAGTTATCGTATACGTGCCCTGCGGAACATTGATAGAAGCGGTTCCCTTATTATCATTAAAATCATTGATCATTACAGTATAATCTACTTTTTGACCATCACTTGCCCTTATTCCGGTAATTCGATAGGTAAATGCAGGATTTCCAAAACCAGTAGGTGCTTCATCATAGGTCTTTTCTATGTTGATTTTGCATTTGATGTGGGCTACGAGATAGTTATATTTGTGCTCTTGCAGATATAAATCGGAATTGGTACCGCCTACAGATAAAATGTCATCAATGACCGCAGCTAAAGCTTCGTCAGCAGTTGCTGTAGTATGATTCCCATGATATTCAATTAATTTATCTGTTAGATTTTCCCCATTAAAGCTCCAATAGTCTAGTTCATACCCATCCGGAAGTTCAAGTCTAACATTTCCTATACTCTTACTCTGCTGATTGAAAACGGTTGTATCATTTTTGGTATAGATTTTTCCGCCGAAAACTCTAAAACCATTTGAGTCTAAATCACCCTGTGTAGGTACTGTGCTTCCATTTTTATCTGCACCCAGAAAAAGAACTCCATTTGTCAACTGATTTTTTGCTATACCCTCATAGTATATTCCTGTATCATCAAGTATATCAGGATCTATCATTGCTAAAATATAATAATTCTTTGTTTGACGCCCCTCAGCCTGAAACGTTATAACGCTTGTAGTATAATCATTGGTTCGAGTTTTTATCTCCTGTGCAGTAGGTTTTACCTCTGTGATGTTATCTGAAAAAATATATCTATTGTTTGGTGCTTTCCACGCAACATAAGTATAAGTATTGTCATCCTCAAACTTATCAGGGCTTACATAAGCTACACAACCCTTTGCATCATCTCCGAATTTAACAATTTCAGATATGACAGGCTGTATAAGTGAAGTTCCATTGTTTGAATTATTCTTTGATCGTGTATCTTTGACAGTAACACCGTCACAGGTCAATTCGACCGGATAACAAATATTGTTGTCTATATTAACAACCTCATACCTTATCTCAGTATATCCACTTTCAACCTCGTAATCAGCTTTGATATTATAATCATACTTTACATTTTTGAATACCTCAGCAAGATTGATCGTTTGATCTGCTATCACACCCGAATCACCGTTGGTGTTAGTCCAGTTCCACTGCTTGAATCTTGCGCCTTCAACAGGTTTAGCAGTGATAATACCGGAAGCATTCTTATCATATTCAACCTCAACCGTCACAGTCGTCTCGGGGTCTGCTTCACCAAGCTGTATATTGCCGTAACCGTAGTTTACTGAGGTGAATGTGAGGGTTTGAGTTGTAGTTTTATAACATGCAATTACAGTATAGCTACTATTATTTAAGAAATCATCACGTGTAACTCCAGATAAGGTTTCTAAAGTTTTAGCATTGCCAACAGCTACATTGCCTCGGTTATCCGTTGAGATTTCCCAATGATCAAAAGTATATCCATTTTCAGGTTTGTCAGCGACTGTCACTTTATTATTAAGTTTTATTCCTCCGTCAATAAGCTGCATAATACGATTATTACCGGCAAAAGTAAATGAGCCCGCTTCATCACCAAGGCTATTTTCGTTTTGTACAGAGAAATTTGTTCTTTTTGAAGTCGCTGTAAGATTGATCACAGAAACCTCGGGATAAGCAGAAATATAGTTTTTTATCGTTTCAAGTGTTACTTCAGCAGTGTTATATCCTGAAATTATTTTAATTCCATTGTCATCTTGCCAATAAATCCAATCATTTGCATTGGTGTCTGAGGCTGTAGATGGGCTAAAATCGATTTGTTCAGAATCTTCAAGTCCTATGTAATAGTAAGAGGGGTTATTAACTGCGGTAATTGTGGCATTAGCACCAGCTCCGTTCAATCGATTCTTTCCAACACCGCCTTGTATATAATTAACGGTTATCCTTTTTATCAGTTTGGCTTCAAAAACAGGCTCAACATCATTACTAAGCATTTCCTCGATAAGTGTATCAGATGGAATGAAGTTCCAATCTTCTGATACGACTTCATCAGTGTCTGTTCTATGCCACTCAATTTTATAAGCCGAGGTGTCAATTCCGGTAACTGTAGCACCCTGTATGCTTTTTCCGTCTGTACTATAATCTAAAGCGTCTTTTACATATTGCTGGTTAGCTTTCCAATAAGCGTAGTAATCATCGCCATTGGGAGAAATTGTTCCGTCGCTGCCAGAAGCGACCTGATATGTGATAGGATATTTCTTAGCGTATGTTGCTGTAAAAGTTCCACCGTTTCCGCTATTATATCCTTGAGCTGTAGTTATATTATAATTGCGGGTTTTCTTAGTTCCTGTTGCCGAAAGCCAACCTATATAAAGATACCCGTCTTTTGCTGTTCCTGCTGTTACATCAATAAAAGTATCTTCAGATAATTCAGCAGAAGTATAATTTGAAAAGTTATCGACTTCTATAGAATTGTTGGCAATTTTTATAGGATTACCACCCTCGGTGTGAGCATAATTAACAGTTGTAGTAGGGGAATTGGGAACGAATTGAAGCAGAATAGTAGAGAAGGTATACTTTGAGTTTGACACCATATCAACTGTTCTAGTTACATTTGTTTTAACACCATTATAAGTTGTTGTTTGATATGTCCAATCAACATTTGAATTATCGTCAGTGTAGGTTAAAACATCGAAACTTCCACACTTTTCTTGTGCATCGGATATGTACATTATTCTCCTAATAGGAGTATATGTATTACCGGAAGCAAGATTTGTTCCACCATATAAACCACTATGGGAGTTGTCAACAGCACCATCATAAAAAGTTGTTATACTTGTACCATTAGTATAGAATGTATATGAACTTGTCGCTTCCGTCTCCACTGTCGTCCTTACCGGCAAATCAAACAAAACCGATGTAACCAACAGCAACACCGCCACAAAGAAAGCAACCGCCCTGTTCCGTGCTTTTATATTAGTATAGTTCATTTCGTCACCAACTTTACACTATGAGTAATCTCTGCCATTATAGACACAACAAAACACCTGCCGTATCTCTATTAGGCTTGTATGGAAATGTTCGCAAAACTATAAATTTTACGGCATTTATATATATTTACTCTGTAATATCACATTTTGCCCGTTAAGTCAAGGGATTTTCAAATATTGACTTTTTATTTTCAAATATTAACTTTTTATTTAGAAAATGGTCGCAGGAATGAAAAGGCTCTCACAGTCGGATATGACTATGAGAGTCTTATTGAGAGCTAGGACTTGAATACAAATATAACTATAACATGACTGCGCAGTTTGCCTCATTTGTGCCATTAACAGGCAATTATGACATATTCGCTGAAACTAGCAGGCTGACTGAATATAGATTTGCCTTTATTTGTGTTAAGAATAGGACCACCTACAGACAAGAAAGAGCCCGTAAACTATGTGTTTACGGGCTCTTAATAGCTCCCCCTGTTGGACTCGAACCAACGACCCTTCGGTTAACAGCCGAATGCTCTAACTCGTCATATTCTTCATAACGCAAGTTTTAAATTTTTATATAGACCTGCTTATCAGCTAAGTCTATATGATTTAATATGAATAGTCAGGCATTGATCGTGCTTTTCTTATTCAGCACGTCCCAGTTTTCGCAGAATTCCTGATAATCCATGTTAAGCTCCACATTCAGTTTGTAGCCCTTAAATACTTCGATCTTGCTGACCAAAGCCGAGATTATCATTTTCTTCTTTTCAATGGTGCTGTCATCAAATTCCCTTGCCCAGCCTACAAAGACCTCATACATAGGCTTCAGGCTTTCCATTGATTTCTTTTTACCGG
>JAFUTU010000034.1 GCA_017484095.1 Ruminococcus sp.
CAGATACTCGCAGAGGAGTTCAAGGGGCTTACCGAAGATGAGTATCGTGAATACATCCGAGATTTCATGAAAGAGCCTGCATATGGCTTTGAGGGAATGACATATGGCGAGAGCTTCTACAAACCGATGGTTTCGGTGGTGGAATATCTCTCGGACAACGGCTTTAAGGTATTCATTTGCAGCGGCGCGGAGCGTACTCTTCTGCGTGAACTGACAAAGGATACGCTCGGCGAATGGGTGCCACCGTATCAGATAATTGGCACAACATTTTCGCTTGCCGCCGAAGATCAGGGTGATACAGAGGGACGAAAGTATAATATGTCGGCTGATGAAAAGATCATTTTTGAAGGGAATATGACTTTCAAAAACCAGAAGATGAACAAGGTCGTAAGCATAATAGATGAGATAGGAGCAAAGCCCATTTTGTCTTTCGGCAACAGTTCGGGCGATATATCTATGGCGCAGTACACTGTTCAGAACGGCGGCAGGGCGTATATGCTTCTCTGTGATGATACACAGCGTGATTACGGTGACATTGAGACCGCCAAAGAGTTTGAAGCCGAATGCTCAGAGCTTGGATTTGAGACAGTATCCATGAAGAATGACTTTGCAACGATCTACGGCGAGAATGTCAGCAAGTCTTCCAAAGCTACTGATGACGGCAAGGCAGCATGACAATGAAGGGAAATGTTATCATGAAAAGAATTATAGCACTTACATTATCCATGCTCTGTATTGGACTGACAGCCTGCGGCACAGGGGCAAAGGGTGAAGAACAAAACAAGAACGACACTGAAAATACCGCAGAGCATACAGATGACGGATATAAGGGCATAGATGTTCCCTCCCCCGAATGGGTAGGCAAGCTCGATGCGGTGAGTAGCGCCGAGCAGGTGTTCGTAGTGGCGGCTTTTAGTGAAGATGCCACAGATGCATGGGTATCTCTTCACGAGAAGCAGGAGGACGGAACATGGCACATGGTCATGACCACGCCCGCCTTTATCGGAAAGAACGGACTTGGGAAAACCAAAGAGGGCGACGCCAAGACACCCACGGGAGTTTTTCATTTCAACCGTGCTTTTGGTATAGCCGATGACCCTGGCAGCAAGATACCCTATGTCAAGGCTGACGACAACACCTACTGGTCAGGCGACCCCCGTGAGGGATTTCGTTACAACGAATTGGTAAATACAAATGAGTTGCCCGATCTTGATACCAATGAATGTGAGCATATCAAAGATTATGTTTATCACTATCAGTATTGCCTGAACATCAGCTATAATGAAGAAGGCACTCCAGGACTTGGCTCTGCGATATTTCTGCACTGCTTCGGTCCTGCAAAGCCGTTTTCGGGCGGCTGTGTCGCTATCCCTGAAGATCAGATGAAATATACGATGCAAAATGTTGACGAAAATACTGTCATTGTCATAGACACCTATGAGAACCTGTCAGGCACAGATGAATGGCCTGACAGCACATGGCCTCAGGTAAGATGATCTGTATGATGAGCAAATCCTTTTATCAGAAGAATCACAAAGAGACGTATGGAAGCTGTCAGTAGGTAGAAGCTACAGTTTATCCTATGCTTATCACAAATATCAGAATAAACAAAAACCGTTCGCAAAAAACTGGATCTTGCGAGCGGTTTTTGTTATTCTCTTGATAAGGAATCAGTATCAAACTTTAAAATTGCAGTCCATACAACAAAAATCACCTGTCACAGGGACTATATTCAGTGCCGTTCCATGGCTCTCATCTGTTATTCATCAGAAATAAATCAGCTTTTCAACATTGATCCCAAGTACCTTTGAAATATGCATAAATGTGATGATATCAGGGATTCTTTCGCCTCGTTCCCAGCGATACACAGTTTGCACGGTTACATTTAACTCATCTGCAAGCTCCTGCGGTGTCAGTCCGCTCTCCTCACGGTATTTTGTCAGTTTGATACCAATGAAATTCTTTCCTGAATAAAAAGCAATCAACTGTTCATCGGTGATGTCCGAGACAGGAAAGCGAAGCGTGTCAAGTGCCTTGGTAAGCATTTCTGTACTTACGGGCTTTAAAAGGAATGCGCTCGCAGCTGTTTTATAGCTTTCAAGTGCGAATTTTTCAAAACCCGTGATGTAGATAATATTTGTCCTCGGTTTTATTTCAAGTATTTTTCCTGCAAGCTGTATGCCGTTTTTTCCCGCTAGATCTATATCCATAAAAACAATATCAAAAGAATACTGCTTGAAAAGCGGGATTATATCCGAAGGCTTGCTTGTTCCCAGACACATAGCCTCCGGACGCAGCTGGCTCAGCTCATCAAGAAGATCCTCAACGATCGTCGGCTGATCGTCTGCAATAAGTATTTTCATTCTGCTTCCTCCTCAGCTTTCGGCAGTATAACATCAACGACTCCGCCCTCTCCGTTAAAGTCTGTTTTAAGCTCTCCGCCGCAATGCAGCTTCAGCCTTTTTGCTGTGTTTTCAAGTCCGATACCGTTATGATATGGTGTATACTCGTCCTCACAGCTTTCCATGCCGCCGCTGTCCGTTACCCTTATTACCACTCTGTTGTTTTCTTCAAACGTTATTATTCTAATAGTTCCGCCAAGTCTGCCAATACCGTGACTTACAGCATTTTCTACAATAGGCTCAAGCGAGAGCGGCGGCAGCTTGAAATCGGTAACGGCAAGTTCGTATATTATCTCAATACTGCTGCGGTAGCTTTGCTGCACCATAGAGAGATAGAGTTTTACGTTTTCAAGCTCTTCGGTAAATGATATCAAATCATCGCTTTGTATAGCCCCGATATGCAGTCTGAGATACTTTGAAAAATCATCAATGCTTTTAACAGTCTGTTTACTGTCACGCTTTGCAAGAAATCTTATCGTTGCAAGAGTATTGTAGATAAAATGGGGCTGCATCTGATTTTTCAGTACAGCAAGCTCGCTCTGTGCGATCTCAAGCTCCTTTTCGGCTATCTCCTGTCGCATATTTCGCTGATATATCGTGGAGAGATAGATGTAATATACCAGCACGCTCATTGCAGTTATGGTTGTAACGTATCCTGTAAGTGCTGAGGTATATTCGAGAACTGCCGTTATTACCGAAACGGCAAATATAGCCAGCACGATCAGGCTTGAAGTACGGTTCCTGCTTCGGAAGTGCTGAACGGACAGCAGAAGAAGTATAAAAACGTAACAAAGCTGAGCAAAGTAAATAGTAAGAGTAAAAGGAAAAATGGGAATCCATTCGTTGGCAGGGTCGATGTAAAAAGCTATTGGTTTTCCGAACATGGTCGGCAGATATACGCAGGCATTTACGGCAGTCGGAATCGCAAGAGAGATACGGAATTTCTTGTCAGGACATATCACATAAAGTTCCAGCATTATTATGATCGGACGCAGTACATACTTGATCGTCGTTACGACCGTTCTCAGCCTTACTATGAGCTCAAGATCGGAAATATCTATATGATAAACTTTGCTTCCGTAAAGGACATCATCGGCGTAGTCAAGCACCAGCAAAGCAAAGATCATTACAGCTATCGCCTTGACCTTGCCTGCCGCAGGTATATTGACGCCCTTGTTTACATAAACGATGACGGCAAGAAAAAACAGTATTACCAGTGTCATATAATTGGAAATAAAGAAATCTATCAGCATTTGAGGTTTCCTTTCAAGTGAACTGTTGATAC
>JAFUTU010000035.1 GCA_017484095.1 Ruminococcus sp.
GCTGTCGGCTCGGTGGTTTTTAAGAAGAAAGACCTTCCGCTTTAAGAATTTTACGATAATAATGATAAGCCTTGACTTTCTTGAATATAAGAAAGTCAAGGCTTTTTCTATTTCTCATTATGTGAACATGATTTAAAATCCCTACTGCACTTTGCTATTTCAAATAAAGCAAGGTGCTTTTTTGATATACCGCAAACTCAACCGAATGTTTTTACTTGTTTTTTGTGTTCGTAGTGTGTTAAGGTAGGAAGTTTCTCTGAGAATATCCATTTTCTTACCTCCATATTACCATCATATCATATTATGCGTGAAATTGCAATATATTCTGATAATTTTTGCAATTGTAATGCAATTCACTCTGTGCTATCATAGTCTCAACAAAAACTTGGAGGTAATCACTATGAGTTTCAGACTTGCAGCCTTCGCAGACGAAGCAGCTTCCGATCTTTCAGGTCAGATAGAAGCTATGCAGCAAAGCGCTCAGGCAAATGCTTCGGTATAATGTTCAACCAACGCACCAATCCTATCTACGCTAAGGCGCGAGAGGTAGTTCAAAGCGGTCAGCTCGGTGACACAAAAAGGCTTGTGTGGATAGTCACCAACTGGTATCGCACCCAGGCGTATTACGACTCAGGCAGCTGGCGTGCCACCTGGAACGGCGAGGGCGGCGGAGTGCTGCTCAATCAGGCACCGCATAACCTTGATCTCTGGCAGTGGATATTCGGTATGCCGAAGAGGATACACGCATTCTGTACGATAGGCAAGTATCACAACATCGGCGTTGAGGACGACGTAACTATCTACGGCGAGTATGAAAACGGTGCGACTGCGACCTTTATCACTACCACAGGCGAGGCTCCCGGCTCTAACAGACTGGAGATATCGGGCACGAAAGGCAAGCTCGTTTTAGAGGACGGAAAGCTCAAATGGTGGCGCCTCAAAGAGGACGAGCGCATAACCTGTGCCGAGTGCAAGAACGGTTTTGTATGGCCTGAGAGCGACTATGAAGAATTCACCGCTCCCGAGCCTGACGGTCACCCTGAGATACTAAACAACTTTGCAGACCATATCATTGACGGCACGCCTCTGCTTGCTCCGGGCGAAGAGGGGCTTAACTCTCTGTCTGTCTCAAATGCCGCTTATGTCTCAGCATGGACGGACGATTGGGCAGATATCCCTGTTGCGGAAAACATCTTTGAGGAGTATCTCTCTAAGCTTTGCCATAATGAAAAGCAGACCAAAAAACTGCCTATTATGAGCGAGCCTGCCGAGAAATTAGCTGAGCGCTGGAGGGTACGTTGGTGAACACTGTCGCTTTGATGGCAGGAGTAACTGCCTGCTACACGGTCAGCTCATTGAGCGACAAGTATGCAGCGGCAAGAGCAAAGTTCGGATCCGACGAGTTCACCTTTCTGATGTGCGCATCAATGTCGATATTCCTGTCACTCACACTTCCTTTTCAGACTATCTCATTTTCGTTGACCTGGCAGACATTTGCAGGGGTGGCATTAGTTACCCTGTGTAAGCTGCTCGAATTCAGAATGAGCGTGCTCGTGCTGAAGGAGATGTCAGCATTTGAGCTGAAGGCATGGCTTGGTGTTACGCTGTTATCGCTATCAGCCTTGCAAATTATTCTCTGATACAACCTATGATACTTGTCACTCTGTTCGTCATCGGACTTATAAGACATGAGGCTTGCTCGAAAGCGAATGTTCTCGGAGGGATCATGGCTGTTATCGGCGTAATGGGATTTCAGATATGCGGATAAAATAAAATCACCGTTCAGTAGCTGACTGGCGGTGATTTTTTCTGTTGTCATTTTATCAAGCCTTTCAGCGTTTCATATGGTTCATTATCTCGACTAAGTTTTTCATGATAGCCATACCAAAGCCCGAGCTGCCTCATCGCCCGTGCATTCTGAATTGAATTATGAATATGCAGGGAGCAGATCTCTGATCTGCGTATCTGCAATGGCTAAAAAAACAAATAATATCAGCCTGCTGATATTATAGCACATATCATCAAAAAAAACAAACACTGACTGATATAAAACCGTCACCTGCCTGTCAGAAGTTTTTTTACACCGTTGCCCCAAAACAGCACTTGAAATAATTACAATATAGTGGTATAATATGTATTTAGAGCAATGAGATCAAAAAAGGGGAGCTTGCAATGAAACGATCAGTATCAGGCACATTCACAGGGGAACGCGCCTTGTTTATGGCGCAGGATATTCATGTAACTGACAGCCTGTTCGAGGACGGTGAGTCTCCCCTCAAGCACAGTAAAGACCTGCTGATAGAGAGCTCTCGCTTCAATTGGAAATACCCGATATGGTACAGCGAAAACATCGTCGTTAACAACTGCACCTTTTCCGAGGCAGCACGGGCAGGCATATGGTATACAAACAACATCTCCCTTTCCGACACTGACTATAGCGCACCTAAGGGCTTTCGCCGATGTAACGGTGTAACGATAACAGATGTCACCTTTCCTAACGCTTCCGAAACTCTTTGGCATTGCAGAAATGTCAGGCTGAAAAACGTGACCGCCAAGGGTGATTACCTCGCAATGAACTGTGAGGATATGGACGTAGATAACCTTGAACTTGACGGCAATTACAGCTTTGACGGCGCAAAAAATGTGACCGTCCGCAATTCACGGCTAATGAGCAAGGACGCCTTCTGGAACAGTGAGAACATCACCGCCGAGAACTGTTACATAAACGGTGAATACCTTGGCTGGAATTCAAAAAACCTTACTCTTATAAACTGCACCATAGAAAGCCTTCAGGGCCTTTGCTACTGTGAAGCCCTGACTCTAAAAAACTGCAGGCTTTTAAATACCACTCTCGCATTTGAATACTCTACCGTAAACGCTGAGATCATAGGCGCTGTGGACAGCGTTAAAAATCCACTCGGCGGCATCATCAGAGCTGACAGCATCGGTGAGCTTATCATGCAAGCCGATAAAGTCGATGTGAACAAAACCCAGATCATCACCGATCCTACATAGCTATAAACACTCCCTGCCGAGCTGCAACTCTTTTGTTTGCAGCTCGGCTTTACAATTCTGAGAATATGTGATATAAGTGCTCGCCGCACGGCTGGACATAGCGTATAAATATGAACGATACAGTTCTTTTGTGCCCGCACCTTTACAATTCTGAGAATATGTGATATAATACATTGGAATCAGTAAGGACGGTGAAATAAATGCCCAGATTTTTCTGTGATGATATCAGCGAAGAGCGCATATCCATAACAGGCAATGATGCACGCCATATAGGGCGCAGTCTCAGAATGAGGCTCGGTGATGAGATAACGGTATGCTCTCAGGGCGTTGAATATATCTCTAAGATACTCACTATCTCCGATGAAGAGGTGATCTGTGAGATAACAAATAAAAAACCTTCTGAAAATGAAGCAAATATATCTCTTACTCTCTTTCAGGCAATGCCGAAGGCGGACAAGCTTGAATTAATAATACAAAAGTCGGCAGAGCTCGGTGTGCAGAGAGTTTGCCCTGTCCTCACAGCAAGGTGCGTTTCGCGCCCAGATAAGAAAGCCTTTGACAAAAAGCTCGAACGTCTCAGGAGGATAGCGCTTGAAGCCTGTAAGCAGTCAGGCAGAGCAAAGCTGGTAGAAATAACTCCCCTGCTGAGCTTTGAAGAATGTATAGATAAAATGCAGCAAACAGACAAAGCCCTTATGTGCTATGAAAAGGGCGGTATATCAATGTCAGATGCAGGTCTTTCAGCAGGTCAGAGCATCAGTCTGCTCATAGGCAGCGAGGGCGGCTTCGATGATGCCGAAGCTGACCTTGCAAAGCGCTCGGGCATAACTCTCATAGGGCTTGGCAAAAGGATACTTCGCTGTGAGACAGCACCGATAGCAGCATCAAGCATAATAATGCACCTGACGGGAAATATGTAAAGAACAAGAGGTAACGATATGTCTGGATTTGACGGAAACAACAATAACGACAACGAAAACTTAGGCGGAGTTTATGACTTCGGCGATTATTACGATGAAGGTTATGAACAGGACTACCCGAACGGTCAGTACCCTCAGCAGCCGCAACAGCCATATGGTCAGCAGGGGCAGTATCCTCAGTATCAGAACGAACAGCCCTACGAACAACAGCAAGGCGGCTACAGCAGAGGTCCCTCAGGCAGCAGACCTCAAAGACCTTCGGGCGGCAAAAAAAGCTCTAAGAAAAACAAAAAAAGCAAGAGCAGCTACAGAAGCCCTTACGAATATGATGAAAAAGCTGCCAGAAAACAGAAAAAAAGCAAAAAAGCATACAGCGGTAAAAAATCTCACCCGATAAGAACAGCCATAAAAGTGATCCTGATAATCGTTATCATACTGTTTTTGATAGCAAATCTGATCCTTTGGCATTACTGCGGTCTGGTAGAAAACGTTGAACGCGGCGAAAGGACCGTGACTGATGCTTCTATGCACAGCCCTCATGTGAGAAACATTCTCATTATCGGCTCAGATACTCGCTCTGCTGACGAACACGGCAGAACAGATTCTATGATACTTCTCTCAATAAACAGCAAGACCAAAGAGATCGTGATGACCTCGTTCATGAGAGATATGTATGTTATGCTTCCAAATTATGATCTTGACGGAGACGGAGAATACTTCGGATACGGAGATCAAAGCAAAATGAATGCAGCATATGTTTACGGCGGTGCCGAGCTGCTGATGGATACGATCGAGTATAACTTTGATATTGAGGTAGATGATTACGTTTATATCGACTTCTACTCGTTTGTCGATATCGTTGATGCTATAGGCGGCATAACGGTAGATATCACCGATGAAGAAGCAGAAGGTATGAAAGCCCCGATGGCTGAGCAGAACAAGATAATGAACAAAGAAAAAGGCTCTGATTATCTTACTCACGGCGGCAAGCTGAAGCTTAACGGCAATCAGGCTCTCGCATATGCAAGGCTCAGATATGTCGGCAATGCAGACTTTGAGCGCACCTCTCGTCAGCGCGAGGTCATCTCAAAGATAATAAAAAAAGTAAAATCCGGCGGACCTATGATGATGCTCGACTTTGCAGGTACTGCAGCTGAAAGCCTGAGATCAAATATGAGTCAGTGGGAGCTTTTCACTCTCAGCTATAAAGTGCTCTTCTCAATGAATTATAAGATAGTCTCCGTCAGGATACCTGCTGACGATGCTTACTACTACGACACTACATATGACGGTCAGTCAATTCTGGGTGTTGATTTTGATAAGAGCAAGGCTCTGCTCGAAAAGAAAATATATGATGAATAAAACTATCCGCCCGGGTGAGAATTCGGGCGGATCTGTATTTCAGAGCACATTTCCGGCAGATAATTCGGCAGTTTTCGCATAATTTTTGTGATAGTTATGAAAAAAATATTTTTAAAGCTTTACAAATTATTAAACTTGTGGTATAATATGATTGTGTATTCGCATGATTTTTTCCGCAGAGGAGGCGTTATGTATGAACTGGGTCGAGATAGATGTTTTTACCACCACTGCAGGTATTGATGCTGTTACGGGGTCACTGCTGGGGCTTGGCATAAACGGTTTTGTCATCAAGGACCCTGAGGATTTCAGAGAGTTTCTTGAGAATAAGGATCAGAACTGGGATTACATAGATGACGGCCTTATGGAGCTTCAGCACGGAGAAACAGTGATAACCGCTTATCTGCCTGAAAACGCTCAGGGGCTTGACTACCTCGAGGGAGTAAAGGCTGAGCTTAAAGCTCTTAAAAGCAGAGATACTGTGGGGCTGTTCGGAAGGCTTGAGTATGAGCTCAAAAACGTCCGCGAGGAGGATTGGGCTAACAACTGGAAACAGTATTTCAAGCCCCTGTGTGTTGGTGAGAAGATACTTATAAAGCCCTCCTGGGAGGACGTACCCGAAAGTGAGACACGAACTATCCTTGAGATAGACCCTGCAGCTTCCTTCGGAACAGGCCAGCATAACACCACTCAGCTTTGTCTGGAGCTTATAGAAGAGAACCTTGAACAGGGCGATAAGGTTCTCGATCTTGGCTGCGGCAGCGGTATACTGTCGATCGCAGCGCTCCTGCTCGGTGCAGGCAGTGCCTTTGCGGTAGATATCGATGCTAATTCTGTAAAGATAGCATCGGAGAATGCAGACAAAAACAATATCCCCTCAGAAAAATATATCGCGCGATGCGGCAACGTTATCGACGATGCGGCACTGAGAGAAGAGATAGGCTCAGGCTACGATATGGTGTGTGCGAATATCGTTGCAGATGTGCTTCTCGCAATGGCGCCGATATTCGGGGGATTTTTGAAAGAAAGCGGCAGGCTGGTGATATCGGGCATTATCGACAGCCGAAAGGACGAGGTACTTGATGCGGTAAAGGCTCAGGGGTTTGAACTCACAGCCGTAAAAGTAAAAGACGACTGGACAGCCGCATCATTTGTTAAGAAATAGCTTAACTCAGGGGAGAAAACGGCAGATGCCGATAATATTTAGTCTGGTTTTCCGCCGGGGGCAGTGAGAACACTCAAAATCAAACGCTAAACTAAAAGTAAGAAACAGTCAGATGCGCTGTTTCTATCCGTAAGCGGCAGTGAGAACTCTCAGACCAAACTCAAAACTAAAAGTAAGGAACAGTTAAATGCTCCGTTTCTCTCCGCCCGGCGGCGGTGAGTAACACAAAAAACAACCCATTCTAAACTAAAAGAAAGGAACAGTGATTGAAATGCAGTTATTGTTTTTAATTATCAAAAGGATTGAGCTTGTTGACGATATTATGCAGGCTCTGGCACAGGTCGGCGTAAGAGGCGGTACCGTGATCGACAGCCTCGGAATGGCAAAATCTATCTCGTCTATGGATAATTTGCCTACTATCAGCGCTTTAAGAGCCATACTTAACGGAGTTGACCCCTCACAGAAAGGGAAGCTGCTTCTTATCGCAGTTCCCGAAGATCAGGTAAAGATCGCAAGAGATGCCATAATCGAAGTTACGGGTGATCTTGACACACCGAATGCAGGCGTCCTTTTCGGAGTGCCTATTACCTTTGCAGAGGGCATAGGCTAAGAACAATAAAAACAAAGCGGGAGCAGTCACATACAGACTGTTCCCGTTTTTATTTACTCAGTTTTTTGCGTCATACATTTTTGCAGTGTATAACAGAACATACAAACCTGCAAACCCTGACATTATCAGGCGGTAAGCCTTTGGGTCTACCCTGCCGCCAACGCTCATAACATCGTAGATAACTTTTCCTTCTGTTATCTTCTGCCCTGTGCAGACAAAGCCGGCGTTTTCGTAAAAGCTGCGCCTC
The DNA here is from genome assembly GCA_017484095.1 of Ruminococcus sp. Classification (GTDB taxonomy): domain Bacteria; phylum Bacillota; class Clostridia; order Oscillospirales; family Ruminococcaceae; genus Hominimerdicola. The sequence goes on from JAFUTU010000035.1 coordinate 7,317, forward strand.
TTGATGCGCTGCTCATAGTTTTTATATTCCTCATCAACCTCTTCTATCGCAAGAAACAGCTTTCTGCCGCGGTATTTTTTCTCAGCCGCTTTAAGTATAGCTGTACCGTATCCCTTCCCTCGCACCTCATCATCTACCGCAAAATAGAAAACGTAGCTTGCATCACGGTAATTAACAATGTATATGAACCCTATCCATTTCTCGCCGTCCCGACAGCTGAAAAAGTTCACATTGCGCCTCTTTGCCCTTTTCAGAAGCATATCGAAAGGGGCACGCTCGTCAGACGGAAAAGCATTGTGATAGAGCCTTATGATCCTTTCAATATCAGTCGTATCTCTTGTGATATTTTTGAAGACTATACTCATTTTACAGATCACCTCTGTCTCTATTTCGGTATACTTCTTTTCTGATACAGACCTGCAAGCTCCTTTATCACCTCGCCTGCAATGATAAGTCCTGCCGCTGACGGTACAAAAGCGGTCGAACCGGGGATATCCCGTCTGACAGTACACTTTCTCGTTCCCGGAGGACAAATGCAGTGCTTACGGCAGGATATCGACATATCCTCCAGAGGTCGCATTGGCGGTTCCTCTGAATAAACCACCTTCAGGTTCTTCACTCCCCGCTTTCTGAGCTCATACCTCATTACCCTTGCAAGGGGGCAAACCTTTGTTTTGTATATATCCGCAACACGAAACGCAGTAGGATCAAGCTTGTTGCCTGCACCCATACAGGATATTACAGGCACGCCTGCTGCCCTGCACTGCATTATTATTTCCAGCTTTCCTCCCACGGTGTCTATCGCGTCTATAACAAAATCATACTGTGAAAAATCAAATTGGTCAGCTGTCTCGGGCATAAAAAAGCACTTGTATTTATTTACCTTTATATCCGGACAGATATCGTGTATTCTCTCCTCTGTGACATCTACCTTGTATTTGCCTACCGTGCTTCTCACTGCGATTATCTGCCTGTTCAGGTTTGTAAGGCATACCTTATCGTCATCTATCAAGTCAAGTGTGCCTACACCACTTCTGGCGAGAGCTTCAACTGCGTATCCGCCTACGCCTCCGATACCGAACACTGCGACCCGTGAGGCAGCGAGCTTATCCATTGCCTGCTTTCCAAAAAGCAGCTGTGTACGTGAAAACTGATCGAGCATAATGTTTCCTTTCTTAGTAAAATTATTTCATATCAAATTAATAGACATACAAGGATATTATACTTCATTTTACAAAAATGTCAAGAGCCTGCCTTATCTTTCCCTGAACTTTTTCTCAGCATTTTTCCGATATAGTAGCTCACTATCGCAAGCATCAGTATCATAGCAATATAATCTAAGAAAAACAAAGCCTTGTTCTCATTAAGGTCAAAGAAAGCGAACATTACCTGCATGAACAGATAGTTTAACAGGTCTCGCTTGATGAACGCATATATACCGTAACCGCAGATAAGTGCCGCGATCACTCTCAATACTGTCGTTCTGATCGCAGACTTCCCTGTTATATGAAACATTTTCCTCATACCGTTCATCATAACAGAAGCATGGTTCCCGAGGTGCAGAGACATAAGCACGAACCCCCAGTATGACGTCGTCATATGTACTGTTCTTGCAAGGCTGGCACCGCTGGTTATGCTGAGAAACGGTACCGCGTGCTTTGACATCAGTATACCGCTTACAGGCAGCGCTATCATAATAATGCACAGCAGTATATTTATAGTGTTCGAGTATATTCTATAAGGCGTATACCTGCCCTTAAAAACCGTCTTGAACCAACTGCGGTTCAGGATATGATGAACGATAAACACTGCAAACATCGCTATGCCAAGGTATTCGTGTACATCCTCACCGATCAGCGCATATGACATCAGCAGCGGCAAAAGAATTATCATTATGCAGTCTACAATGATCTTGACAGGTTTCATTGATATTCCCCCTATTTAACAGCTATACCACTAGTATAACACAGGTTTTGCGATTTGTAAATGAATTAATTCTACTGATGAAAAACTATCGAAATTCCTCTTGACCTCAGATATAAGAAAACCGCTCTGTGAGAGCGGTTAAGTGGTTGTTAGATAGGTTCAAGTTCAACATTGTGACAATCATAAAGCTCTTTTATTTGCAACACCTGGGTCTCATCAAAATGAAATCAAATATTAAAGGCGTAAGCAGAATTTGGGAATAAGAGTAAAAGCTCCTTGTAAGAGGAGCTTTTTTGCTTACGTTTAAGGCATATCATATCATGTAGAACCAGTTGTCTGCATTCTCAAAATCTTTTTTCTCGCTTTTCTTTGATGAGCTGAACTTATATACCAGTTCCTGAGTTTTGATGCTGACTCTTGCGCCGTCAGGAACGGACGAGGTTATGAAAGCGTTGCCTCCGATGACGGCATCTTTGCCGACTACGGTATCGCCGCCCAGGATAGATGCACCCGAATAGATCGTGACATTGTCCTTGATAGTCGGGTGACGCTTTTTGTTTCGCAGATTCTGTCCGCCGCGGGTAGAAAGGGCACCAAGTGTAACTCCCTGATATACTTTCACATTGTTGCCGATGACGGTGGTCTCGCCTATGACTATTCCGGTGCCGTGGTCGATAAAGAAGTATTTACCGAGGGTAACACCCGGGTGGATATCTATGCCTGTGCGGCTGTGGGCGTGCTCGGTCATCATTCGGGGTATAAGCGGGACATTGAGAAGGTAAAGCTCATGAGCTATGCGGCTGGTGAGAATTGCGTAGAGACCTGGGTAGGAGAATATTATCTCGTCCTTGCTGTAGGCAGCAGGGTCTCCGTCATATGCAGCCTGCAGGTCGGTCTCGATGAATTCCCTTATCATCGGTATCCTGCCGAGAAACTCAAAAGCAAGGCGTTCTGCTTCGGCATTGAGGGCATCGCTGTCGGCAGAGGAAAACTCCTCCCTATAAGGGAGCACAAGTGCGATCTGCTTGATGAGGTTATAAATCACATCTTCGAGCAGCATGGTGGTATTATTCCTGATAGTGTAGAAGCGATAGCTCCTGTTCTTGAAATATCCCGGGAAGACCAGACGTCTAAGCTTTTCGAGGATATCTATCACAACATCCTTTTCCGGGTGTGAGAAGTGCTTTATCTCATCTATCGACCTGCCTCCCTGATAGTCTTCGATCAGCATATCAGCAAGGCGGTTTACCTTATCGTTGAACTCATTCATAAAACAGCATTCCTACCTATAATTATTTCAGCCTTCCGGCTTTCATACCATTATACTATATTTTATAGGAAATGTAAATAGGAAAAACAAAACTTAGTGTAAATATTGCAAAGAGATAAACGACTATATCCCACAGACGACGAGATAAAGCCAAACATAGCTACTCTGTCTGAGATGATCATATTAGCGCGATATATGGTATTTTTTGTTGACAATATCAATATTTTAAGATATAATATCAGCAGACTGATATTGTCTTAAAGCCCTTGCAGATACCCAGATCAGAGATCTGCTCCCTTGAGGGAACTGATAGTATTTCGGCTCGTTACAGCGGAAAATGCCGAAATATTGATAAATACTGCTTTTTGTCCTGCCGATCGCCTTACGTGACTTTTCAGTTCACGACGTTCAGACTGCACTTCACGACATATCTGACACTCAGTGCGATTTTTGTGTTATTCTTGTCTCAGGTCAAGGGAACGACCGATAAAGAATAAACGGAGGTAATCAATTATGAAAAAGGCAGTTACATTATTAATGGCGATCACTATGGCAGGTTCTATGGCGGCGGTATCTCAGGCAGATATCACAGCGGCTGCAAGCACTTCTCCTGTTACAGCAGGCATCAGCAGAACAGCTTCTGAGGACATAGAGTACAACATCAACGGATATGACGTAGGATACACAAACAGTTCAAGGGGCAGCATCTACAGCACTTCTTCGACAGGTTCGTCTTACTCGACTAAGGAGACCACCAATAAAAAGGGTATGTTCGGCGGCATCTTTGACAAGATCAAGAGCGCCGGAAAGACGATCGTTAATGTCGGCAAGGAATACGCTCCGGAAATAATCCATGAAGGATTGAAATATTATAATGATACTGAGTATGAGAAAGAAGTTGCACAGATCGACAACAGCGATTCGGGTCTCTTTACCAAGGGATTGCGTAAGCTGATCGCAAAGGGCAAGCATACTCTGGCAGGGCTGGGAGCAGACGAGCTTTACAGCTCCTACAATGAAACAACAGGCAGAACATCTCGCTGGTAAAGTGTGAGCAGCACCACAGAAGAGTGGTGCTGCTGGTTCTGTTTGACAATAAACAGGAGGATACACGTATGAGAATCGCAGTTTGTGATGATGAAAAAAGGTTCACTCAGGATTTCAGGACTATAATGGACAAGCTCTACAAGAGCCTTGATATGATAGTTGACAGCTACAGTGACGGCAATCAGCTTCTGAAACGGTTTGAAGAGAGGGCTTATGATATAGTTTTTCTTGACATTGAGATGCCGCAGATAGACGGTATAACTCTTGCGAAAAAGCTCAGAGAAAAGAGCGAAGGCGTTACGATAGTGTTTCTTACGGGACACGTTGAGTATGCTATCAAGGGCTATGAGGTCAATGCGCTGAGATACCTTACCAAGCCTGTTACTGAGCAGGCTGTGCATGAAGTGATAGAGTATGTTCTCAAAAAGCAGAGAAGCGAAAACCATATGTGGATAAAAAACCGTGACGGAGAACAGAGGATAAAGCTTTCGGATATAATTTTCCTGGAGGGACAGGATCAGAATATCGTTGTGTATACGACTTCTGACAGCTATGAGTTCAGGGCAAAGCTAAACGACTACGAAAAGCAGCTTGCACCCGAGGGCTTTTTCCGTGTCCACAGGAGCTACATAGTTTCTCTTTCAAAGATCATCGGAGTTTTCGGCAAGGAGGTCACTGTCGTCGGAGGCTATAAGCTTCCTGTTGCAAGAGGCAAGGAGAAGGAATTCAAAGAAGCTTTTATGTCGTATGTCAATAAGGAGGCATTTTGATGAAGGATTCAGTGCTGCTGGTATTATTGATCGTAGCCGGAGTGTCGTTATCTGTTTTCACAAAGATGGCCGCTCTATTTATAAAGTGTTTCTATGATGAAAACATAATAGTTACAAAGGGCAGGATGCTGTTGTCATTTCTTGCAGATCTTGCTTTTGTCGGTATGTTTTTTCTGATAGTTATCTTTATTGACCAACGTGAACAAACGCTCTATTGGGTAGCTATCGTGTCCGTGGTAGTAATATCCATTGCTTTGCAGACATTAGTCTTTTTTCTCAAAAGAGGACGCAGAATTAAGTATTATATAGAAAGTCTTATCCTGTATTATCTGGTGCTTTCCTTAAGTCTGTCATGTATGGTGTGCATAGGTCTTATTACAGTGATATCGGTTTTACCTGCTGCAAATTTAGCTTTAGAAGATACTCTTAATATAAACTTTGTCAATTCTATGTATGTGTTTGCGATAGGAGTTTCATTACTGTTAGAGATCCCGATGTGCCTTTGGCTGTATTTTGGTTTTGTGCGCAAAAAGATCTATCTTGCCATGAGAGGAACTGACACAGTTATATTTTTTCTGTACGTAATGATCTCGTTATACTGTTCATCTACTTGTATGAATGCAATGAACGGCGCACGCTCCTTATTCATAGCGATCTCTCAGAATGTATTTGCACTCATTTTTCTGATATTTGTGCCGATAATGATAATAAACGGAAGAAAGACCGCTTATTTCAATGAGATGAGCACAAGAAACGAGCAGTTCCTTGAAGCAGAGCTGACAGCCTCCAATGCGTACAGACAGTCTCAGGAGGATACACGTGCTTTCAGACATGATATGAACAACAATCTCACAGTCGTAGCAGCTCTGATGGATAAAGAGAATTACTCAGAGGCTGCGCAATATTTGAATGACCTTAGAGGAAAGCTCTCGTCATTCTCACCCAGAGTGGTGACAGGAGATGATATGCTGGATGCGCTTATATCTTCAAAAATACCGGTCATCGAGTCAAAGGGTATCAGCTTCAAAATAAACGGCGTGATAGACGGAAGCCTTGGCTGGAAGCCGATAGACGTGTGTGCCGTGTTCGCGAATATGCTGGATAATGCCGTAGAGGCTTGTGACAGAATGAGCGCCGATGCTCAGAAGCACATAACGCTTGAACTGAAAAAGACGGATTTCCAGAGGATAATAATGCTGACAAACAGTGTTGCCGAAAAGGTAGACTGTGCAAAGCTGGAGGAAAATATGCGTTATACCTCAAAGACCGATAAGAGCAGGCATGGCTTTGGAGTAAGAAATATAAGAAATGCTTTGGAGAAAAACGGTGCAATGATGAGCATGGACTGCACTGACACTGAGTTTACAACAACGATAGTGATGATAAGGCAGCTTACAGAAACGGAGGCGACGAAATGATCTGCAGCAGCTGTGGAAAACAGATAGCCGATCATGCTAAGTTCTGCAGTCACTGCGGAGCAAAAATAGCGCTGCATGAAAGCGAACCTGCCGAAGTCAGCGAGAAAATATCGGCAGCCACACAGGAAGTGACTAAAGAAAAGAAGAAAAAGAGATTTGTTCCCGGAAGACTCAGCAAGCTGCTGACATTGTTTGTGCTTGTGGCGCTGCTTGAAGGGTTCTTGGCAAAAGAGATCAGCGAAACGATCAGTACACATTATTTAGTTACATATGATTTTGTTGAGCTCTCTATAGATATGGAGCCAGGAATGAATTTGCTGTATGCTGAAAGATTTGTAGATTGTGGATTGTTTTATTATACAGAATATGATTATCAGGATAATGCCAGTCTTATCGCCATGGGCGTTACTATTTTCATCAAAACCGGTCAAGATGATTATCTTGATAATCCTTATGCGGGGGCCAAGTTGATAGCGGCCAGAGCCTCTGGAAGCGAGGATCCCGATTTCACCCTTGAGGAAGCAAAAGGTGACTATCTGTATTTCACGCTTGCACCTATGGATGAAAATGATATTGAGCATTACTTTGTTGCAAGAGTTATGGGAGATGATGACGGAAATGTGTATTTCATATCCTTTAATTTTGCAGCCCAGAATAAGGATATGAATCTGAAAGATGCTGAAAAATGGCTTTCAACTGTAAAACTAAATGACTGGATATAGTCCTGCAGCAATAGTTTTGTCATTTCACGACAGCATTTTTACCGTTTACGACAAAAACCTCTATATATCCGAAAAACATGTTATTCTGTTATCAGAGCAAACGAGACGGTTCAAAAGGACCGAAAAACAGGATATATGGAGGAAATAAAAATGAAAAAGCTTATAATGATCGTATCGGCAGCAACAATAATGGCAACAGCAGCAGGCGCAACAGTCAGCGATGACACTGCAAACACACAGACCGCTTCTGCAAGCGTTTCACAGCAGGCAGAGGATAACGGTTTCTTCGCAAGCCTGAAGAAGATCGGCGGATATACCGTAGGCGGTATCAAGATGGCAGGATCATGGTGCTTCAGCCTTGTAGAGGACGACATCAAGGAAGATATAGAAGAAACCAAGAACGAGAAGCTTGACGAGATCGAGAACAGCGACAGCTGGGATATCACAAAGACGATCAAGAAGAGCATAGTCAACAAAGAGGCTGAGATCAAGACAGATGCGATCAACGGCATTGATGATCTTCTCAGCGTTGGCAACGACAGATAAGTATACAGAGGTGTTGAAAATGCCGATGGTATACTGTAATAAATGCGGCAAGCTTGTTAGCACAAGAGCAGAGCTTTGCTGCAGGTGCGGAGAAAAAATCGCCGGTCCCGAGGAGCTTGAGCTCTTCGAGCGCAGGCGTGTAAAAAAGGAAAGAATAAAAACGACAGCGCTGCTGCTCCTGGTAGGCATAATTCTGGCAGCGGCAATAGGACTGAATCATATGGGAGGTATAATATTATGATACGTTGTGAAAAGTGTGCAAAAGAACTGAGAGATAATGCCAAGTTCTGCAAATACTGCGGTGCGAGGGTTGAGACGGCAGCTGCCACGGAGCAGGTTTCGCAGGAGATAAATTTCTCTGCGGTTGAGATCTGGCAGGGAGCACCGGCTGAGATAAGCTATCCAGCTGATGAGCTGACAGCTGTAGGCGGTGAAGCGGCAGTTCAGACACCGAAAAAGAAGAGCCATAAGACGCTCATAATAGTTATTGTGATACTGCTTATTTTGTCGGTAGTAGCGGCTGTGGCAATGCCGACGCTGCTCAAAAAGAAAAAGTCCGAAACCAAGACCTTTAACTTTGAAGAGTTCTCAATGAAGCTTCCATCAGATATGGAGGAAGGCGACAACCATTTCAGTAAGGCGGATTATCAGCTGAATGCTGACGGCGGTTTTCTGATGTTCAATGCCTATGTATGGGACGATGCTTCCGGTCATACTACAGAGGACTATATCGACAACTACATAGATCAGCACAAGCGCGACGGAAAATGGGAGCAGTTTTATAAGGACGAAGATGAGCTTACCTGTAACACCTATGGTTCAGACGGCTCTATCTACTGCTACACTGAGGTAAAATGCTTTATCGAAAACGGAAGATGTGTTCTTGTAGAGGTACAGTGCGCTTCCGATGAATGTAAAAACACTTATGAGAATAAGATCGGAACGTGGTTTGATTCGTTCCGGATGAAATAATAAGAAAGAGAGAGCCCTATGAAAAGAATAATAGCTATGGTGCTTGCTCTGACAATGACGATAACCACTCTGGCAGCCTGCGGTCAGACTAACGAGAACACGACCGTCAAGAGAAGAGCTCAGAACACACAGACCAATATTCCTGCCAAGACAGAGGCAACTACCACCACCCGTGCTACCACGACTACGACTAAAAAGCCTACTACTACCACAACTACTACCACAGCTACGGATAAGTACTCGTATGATTACGACTACGACAACGACGATAAGTACACCTATGACTACAATTATGATACCGATAGGGTGACTACGACTCAGGCCTCTGCAGTGACAACACTGTCGTATGATAAGAGTATTCTTGATGACGAAGCAGTCATGCTGCTGATAGAACTTATCCTGCCGGATCTGAAGCAATTCGCCCTTAACTGCGGAGCTACAGTCGCTTACAGCAGTATACATAGTTATGTTAAGGATCTTATAGAATCCAAGATCGAACAATGGGACGAAGAAGGCGGTTTGATCAAGAGTGCAGGAGCTATAGCTCTCTTGCTTGTGGAAGATGACATAGTAAATTATGTGGACAACCTGGTCATAGAGCTTTGCGCAGAGTATGGCATAGAAGTTTATTACTGATAAGAACGATGCTTCCCGACAGGAAGCGCAGATGTGAAAAGACAGAGAGTATCTTTGCCGGAAACGGCTGGGATACTCTTTTTATCTTTTCAGGCATCGGTGACAAAGCTCTTCCGGGCTTGCAAAGATCATGCAGAGAGGCTTTTTCATTTTACGACAAAAAACCTGTCGTTAACGACAGAAATCACCTGAACACTTTGCTTTGTGGTATCATATGATCACGGAAAGAAATAACCACAAAACAAAAAAACGGAGGTAATCTTATGAAAAAAGCAACAGTATTATTGATCACAGCTCTGACAGCAATATCTATGACAGCCTGCAGCGATACAGTGGATCAGTTCATCACACAAGTGGAGGAGATCGGCAACTGCTCTACTTCCCTCTCAAGTGTTCAGAAGGACTGGACACCGTTCGCAAGAACACCTGTGACAAAATATCAGTCCAGTAGCCAGCCTTTGACGACAAAGCGATCGACCACTACAGGAAAAACAGCGACCACATCGCCGAAAACGACCACTTACGGATCGTCTTCGACTGATACGACAAAGAAGAGCAGCCAGGGCAGCAAAAGCACGTTCTCGTTTTCCGATGGTAACAGCTCATCAAGCAACAGCAGCTATTCGTCTTCCGGCAAGACTGACGGCACCAAATACGTGGAGAATGTACCCGCCAATAAGGGCATCAAGTATGTAAAAAACACTCACGGTATATTCAATCCCACTGCTTTCAACACATGGATCTTCTATGACTTTTCGTCTCACGGAGAAGTCGGCTGCGGTGCTTACAAGGCAGATTCAGAAGATGTATATTCCCCGTGGAAGAACACGGATAATGTATCTTACACAGAGATGTATATGGGCATAACCGCTGACATAACCGATAACAGATATCTGAACGTTAAAGCTTACGAGCACGCCGATAATGTCAGCCTGAGCTCTATCGAGCTTACATACGAGCAGAGCAGCAGAGATCTTGACAGCACCTTCTCTGTGAGCAAGGAGAGCCTAACCGCAGATCTGAGTGATGACTGCTACATAAACGGTATGTATGCGATAACAGCTACTTTCAAGAGCAGCAAGGGTACGAGATACAAGTGCAACCTTTATCTGTTTGTAAACTGTGAATCTGACAAGGAAGAGGATATGGAAAGCTATATCTGCTGTGCAGATACTGTCAGCAGCTCAAACAGCAGCACTCCTTACAAAAGAGCAAAGCTTATAAATGAACTTCTGGAGAAGGAGGGCGTAACACCTGAGTCGGCACTGAAGGCGAGATATGTATATCCTTACAGCTACGGCGGCAACGATACTCAGTACTGGATTGACAAATCTTATGAGCTGCTGAAGAACTGCTCGGGCTGCTCAGACAGGTATAAGCTCTTCAAGTTCCATGAGTGGATAACCAAAAACCTGAAATACGACTCATACAAGGCAAATGTACTAAAGGTATCAAGGTTCTACAAAGGAAACACTATAGACCCTACACAGTATGTTTCAGCCAATTACACCGGTGTATGCCTTGACTTTTCAAGCATATATGCAATAATGTGCCGTGAGCAGGGCATACCCTGTGTGGTACTCAACAGTAGTTCACACGCATGGAACGCTGTCTATGTTGACGGAAAATGGTACGAGATAGATCTTACCAGAGATGTGAACAGGTTCGTATACGGTGAGGACACCAATAAAGTGAGCGGAGACAGACTCTACTGCTATGATGGTTTCTTCAAGGCTTTCGTAGGTTCACAAACTCCTTTCGAGGCAGCGCAGTACTGCTACGGATAAGATTATGCAGCTCCCAAAGCAAGCATACAAAAACAGACCGCTTCCGATTTCCGGAGGCAGTCTGTTATATGTGGTGACATTAACAATAATGCACAATAAATGCGAAAGACATTTTTAAATTGACACAGTACACCTCTATGGCGTTTATGGGGACAATGGTGGAGTTGGGAAGGAGATTGGGGGAAAGAAATACATAGATATTAACTGTCACAACAGTTTTTCCTTCCACTCATTCTCCTTGAAGCCCGTAAGCACGAACTCATTCCCAACTACCAGCGGCCTCTTCACGAGCATTCCGTCAGTCGCCAGAAGCGCCAGCTGCTCGTCCTCACTCATAGAGGGAAGCTTTTTTGACAGCTCAAGCTCACGGTACTGAATTCCGCTTGTGTTGAAAAAACGTTTCAGCGGCAGCCCGCTCATCTCATAATAAGAACGCAGCGAAGCCTCATCGGGGTGTTCAGCCTTGATGTCCGCCAATTCATAAGAGATGCCGTTGTCGTCAAGCCATTTAAGCGCCTTTTTGCAGGTGCTGCATTTGCTGTAGCAGTATATTTTCAGCATTTTTAGTCACTCCTTAACTGTTTTGGTTTATGAATAGTATAGCATGATTTTTCACTTTTGGCAACCTTTCAGCCATTCAAAGCTTTTAAACAGTGTTAAATCCCAAAACTCACCAAAAGTCAATACTTTTTGGAATTGAATACAAGAACTTGGCAGTTTTCTTTTTTTTGTCAATTCGAGTCAGTTTCTGTTCGGAATATGCTTTTCAAATATCCTGTCTATGCCCACATCAAGCTAGGCGATCATTGATTTTGCTTTCTGTATCTTTCCCATTAGAACGTGCTTTAATCGAGGGTTCCCTGTCTGCTCTGCACTACGGCTACGCGGTCATTCGTTTTGAATTGCTCGGCTATATTTGCGTAGGTCGGTTTGTTGTGTGTGCGCAGTAACATTTTTATCACCTCTGTCCTCTTTGAAAATGAGCATTTCTATTTTGGTAGAAATGCTCGGTTACACATGGTTAATGTATTCTTGTTATTAATAGCTTTAGTTTACTTTGAATTGGTCGGTCAACATAATAAAAAATACACCCTGCAACAATGCAAATTACCATACCCATCAATAAATGTACTTGCCAGATTAAAAATACATTTTGTAAAACAGAATAATATCCCAGGTAGTAAACCATCTGAACAAGAAAAATATGATATGATGCTTTACCGATAAACTCCAATGGCCAAAAATGCAAGTTTACATTTTGCAATATCCATATCATTATGGGTACTATTACAAGAGAAGCAATAAAACTAGTTGAAGCCCAATCTGAGTTTAATATTTTAGTGTTATATTTTTGATATGTTATAAAATATATGAACAAAGCGCCTAGAATCGTAAAAAGTATAGACTTGAATACACCAATTCTATATTTATTAAAAGCAAACGCACCAGCCGCTATCAGAAAAATATATCTGAATACTAATAGCCTGTAACATTCTGTATTCATTCCATATGCCCACACAAGTAATTCATACATCGCGTTTAATACGAAACAAATCAATAACCCTTTTTCTTTATTTGTCTCAATAATATAATAAATAATCGGAAAAACAATAACCAATTGAAGTAGCACAGGATAATAATAGTTACCCTTACCATACGTCCCATCTATACCCCATTTGAGCAAATGTAAAGGTGGACGTGCCGATATGCTGAAATGAGGATCAAGCAACTCCCATATTATTAATACAAGAAGTGGTACGGAATATCTGATAAACCTGTTTATAAGAATACTTTTGTCATATGCATCTTCAAGATGATGAATTTCCTTTTTTGATTGTGATAAAGAATAAACATATCCCGAAATGATCATAAAGATAGGTATCGACATGTTTATCACATAAGGAAAGATAAATATTTTTCTTTGTTCTGGAGTCCATTCATAGTGTGTGAAAAGCACAAAAATGATGGCTATTCCTTTTAACACATCGACTGTACGATTACGATCCGAATTCATGTCTAACACCTAACACATTATATATGCATTATCTCATTTACGATTCTTTCTGAACCGTTGCCATCAACAAAGCACTGCATTCTTTCCGATAGTTTCTTTCTTGTTGAATAGTCCATGGTACTTTCTGCAAATTTTATTTGATCAATAAATGATTCATTATTACGACAATCACCCAGACTTAACATTATTTCTTTTCTGTTGAACTGTTCTGCAGCCACTAACTGATTATCTGCCAATGAATAGGTGATAGTAGGAATACCAGCAGCACACAGTTCATAGAGTGTTGTTCCTGCTGCAGAAATTGCAAGGTCACATTTCATCATCAAATCTGACATATGGTTTTCATTAATGTGCAAAACCACATTCTCTTTGTCTCTTGAAATATTTATAATATATTCAAGTCTTGGGTTCAATGCCCCTATGACAAAATGAAATCTAACATCTAACATTTCAGAGCAGATTCCATTCATTATTCTTTCAGTAATATGCTCTGGATCAGCTCCACCAGCAGAAATTAATATATCTTTAACATGATTTCTAGTTTCATGCTTAGGTAGATTTCTGAATTCCTTGCGAAGCGGTGTATATTGCGGACCTAACAATAATTGCGTCCTAGTTCTATCATATTCAGAATAGTCAAATATAGTGGCAAAAATATTATAATTAATAAGAAAATCAATATTCCAACAAGAGATATTCATATCATCAAAATACGCTGTATTAACCATTTCAGATAATTCATTAAAATATTCTTTCGTCACATAATAACTATCAACTAAAAGAAGATTTGTATCATATTTATCTATAACTCGCTTTAATGCTTCTATCTCAGAATCCATTTCGGTCCATTCTGAATCAATACAAACAGATTGAAAACCCTTTTGCTTTATCAATTCATCGCCACTATGATCAGCAGTTACAAAAATAAGTTTTTGTCCATGCTTAACAAACTCCCACGCCAGCGACATACATCGCATTACATGCCCTGTTCCGATTTGTTCATTCGCATCAGCTCTTATTAGTATCAATTTCTATACCTCAATCCTGTAAACAATAAATGAACCATTGCAAGAAATGATTTTATATCCGAGCTTTTCCACTAAAGCAATCGACGATTTATTATCTTGATGAATCTCTGCTATAATATACTTACAGTTCCAATTCTTTGATGCGAAATCAACCAAACATTTTATAGATTCGGTAGCATAACCTTTATGCCGCGCTTCCGGCGCAAGAATATAATTGACTTCAGCTGTCATTTCTTCCCGATATAGACCAAAGACTCCTATTCTTTTCCCGCTATCTTTTTCAATACAAATCCAATCAAATCGATTGTCGTTTTCTAAATATACTGAATGAAACCAGTTCAAGTGCTCTTTAATAGATATTCTATGCGGAGCCTTGAAATACATATATACCTTTGGATCCGAACGCCATTCTACTATCTTTTCAGTATCATTTTCATTTATTCCTCTTAGCACCAAACGGTTTGTCTCGATTCTTTTTACATGACGTGCCATATACTCACCATAACTCATCATAAAATTCTTGTGTAATAGGTTGACCAGTTTTTAAATTGAATTTAGCCTTTCTGCCAAGCATTGTTTTTAAATATTTAGGTCTAATACCACTGCTTGGTCGTATGCTTCTAACATTTTCTGTAGTTATTTCTTCTCCAATGTTTATATCCTTGACAGCAAACAAACTACGCCTGAATTTCAGATTCCCTTGTTCGCCCTCAGTAGGACCGTACTGAACATTACCAGATATTAGCTTGGCATCCCTCACAGCTTTAACCATATCAGCAAAATCATCCATACTCATGCTGAATTCACTGTCGGCACTTTCGACACCCTCAAGCTTCACGTGTTTTTCAATCACACATGCTCCCATAGACACAGCAACAACGGATGCAATATTCCCTGCACTGTGATCAGAAAGTCCAACTTTAACACCGAATCTGTTAATCATGTCTGGAATATTTGCAATGTGCATATCCTTCCAGTTAGCAGGATATTCGCTGCAACATTTGAGAAGCACAATCTGGTCATTTCCCATCCGTTTGCAGGCATCAACAGCATCCTGAATTTCATCTACACTTGCCATTCCGCAGGACATTATTATTGGCTTACCCTTGGAGGCAGCGTATTCAATAAGCGGAATATCTACAAGCTCAAAACTTGCAATCTTATATGCCTCACAGCCGATATCCTCAAGGAAGTCAACAGCCGCATTATCGAATGGTGTGGAAAGGAAGTCCATCCCACACTTTTCACATTCTTCTTTTATTCTCGCCTGCCATTCATAAGGAGTTTCCGCATCTGTATAAAGGTCATAGAGTTTATATCCGTCCCACAGACCACCATGGATTTGAAAATCTTCACTATCACAATCGATAGTGATACTATCAGCTGTATAAGTCTGAATCTTCAAACAATCAGCTCCTGCTTTTGCAGCCTGACGAACAATCTCCAAGGCATTTTCAATGCTACCGCCATGATTAGCACTCATCTCAGCAATGACATAGACTTCTCCGTTATTAATCTTTTCAAACACTCTAAACATGGCTACTCTCCCTTGTGAAGGACTTTATACTTTGCTTCGGCGATCTCCCAGTCTGACATTGTATCAATATCCTGAACTTCCTCTTCTGGCAGGAGGTATGGCTTTGTTACAGGAAGGATTAAACTATGATGTTCTAAAAATGGCTCGACCTTGCACATATAGAACTGACCACAGTCATGGTAAATAGGTTCTAAATCCTGGCTCCTAGCTCGTTCATATTCAGGATATTGAAAAGCCACCTTTCCGCCCCTGATCACAAATGCTCTCTGGGGAGGAAAACTAAATTTCACAACTGAAAGAACGGCTTCTGCACCCTTTAGTAATTCAGCAGCCTCTGCTAACCTCGCGCCTGTTACAAACGGAGCAGTGGGGTAAATACAAGCAAAGGAATTGAAAAATCTCCCAATACTCTTATAACTGTTGATTACCTCTTCGAGCACATCTGCTGTAGTCGCAAAATCATTACTGGTCGCCTCAGACCGAAGGAACGGAACAGAAGCGCCGTACTGCTCTGCTATAATCTTGATTTCTTCAGAATCTGTGCTAACCATCACTTCATCGAATGCACCAGATGATAACGCCGCTTCAATACTATGAGCAATAATTGGCTTTCCACAGAACTCTTTAATATTTTTCTTAGGTATTCTTTTTGATCCACCACGGGCAGTGATGATAGCTATATTAGACATATTTTCTACTTCCTATAATAATCAATAACTTTCCTTACCGCCTCTATCACTTTATCCTGATCACCGTTAGTCATAGAGTAGAACAACGGAATAGATATGATGCGCTCATAAAGCCTCTCAGCATTAGGGCAGCTTCCGATCTTATAACCAAGCTTCTGATAGTGCGGGAAGTAATAAACCGGAATGTAATGAACGTTTACTCCAACGCCTTCAGCCTGAAGAGCATCAAAAACTTCTTTCCTGCCACACTTCAGCATCTCGGTATTCAGTTGAATGATATACAGATGACGGACAGTATCAGACTCAGGAATTTCCTTCTGAACAGTTATTTCTGGCATAGTATTAAACGCGTCATCATATCGTTTAACAAGTTCCTTTCGTCTTGCTGCAAACAAATTTAACTTGTCCAGCTGAGAGGAGAGCAGTGCAGCCTGAACATCAGTAATACGATAGTTATATCCAAGATCAACTTGCTGGTAATACCAACCGCCTTCACTAGGCTTATCCATCCAATCCTGAACCCTAGTAATGCAATGTGTACGGAATAAAATGAGCTTTTTATATAGCTCATCATCATTGGTAGTGATCGCACCACCCTCACCGGCTGTACAGGTCTTTACAGGATGAAAGCTGAATTCGGTCATATCCGCAAGACTACCCACCGGATTCCCATTATATTTGGTTCCAAGTGAATGGGCGGCGTCCTCTATAAATATTAAGTTATGTTTATCACATATTGCACGTATTCTATCTATCTCAACAGCCTGACCGGTAAAGTCAACAGCAACTACTGCCTTTGTTTTTTCAGTGATTTTCCGTTCAATATCTGCTGGATCTATGTTGTACGTCTCAGGGTTAATATCTGCAAAAACAGGCTTGCCGCCACAATACAGTGCACAGTTTGCAGAAGCTGCAAATGTAATTGGTGTAGTGATAACTTCATCCCCAGGTCCAATACCTGCCGCAAAAGTTGTAGCATGAAGAGCTGCCGTACCATTTGCAATAAGCACTGCATGCTTTGCCCCTGTGATCTCACACAATTTTGCTTCCGCCTTATCAATTTTGGGACCACAAGTCAGATAATCACTCTTAAGTACGTCAACAACCGCCTGAATATCCGCATCGTCTATATACTGATGACCATAACCAATTTTCTTTTCAAACACAGGTTTTCCGCCATTAATAGCCAACTTTCTCATCTTTTCATTCCTCGTTATTCTTCTTTATAATCAAATTAGGACTCTTGCCATATACTATAGAGTTCGAAGGAATATCTTCATCCTTTACCATTGCACCTGAACTTATTATAACATTATCTCCTATGTGAGAATTACCTAATATTCTGCTTCCGGTAAGCATTTTTACATGTTCTCCTATCACAGGATAAATCTCATTGATGTTTCCAACTGCACAACCCTGAGTAAAAGAAAAATAGTTCCCATACTTAGCTCTTCCCATAAAGCTTCCTGTTGGATGGTCGAAGGCAAAACATTTCGGCATTTCTACTTCATAGTAAAGGTCGCATCCGGAAACAGTCTTGGATTGACCGTATATCTTATCGCATACAACTCTGGCGGCCGTTTTTTTCTCATCTTCATATTTGTAAATGGTATTTGCAGTCAAGTAAAGAAATAAAAGCCACTGACAAGTATGGAGCGGATCAAAGAAAGCTTCTCTTTCTCCCTTTTCATTTATCTTATAATAATATTTATTATCAGTTTTAGAAATACATTCTTCAAATCTTTCCAGAGCCTTCGGCATATGCTTTGTAACTAGCATCTCATCATCAATAGACTTAAAGAAGTTGTTGCCAATTTGATTTAGCAACATATCTTTCACATTTCGCAAAGGAAATCTATAGATCATCTTTTTCTCCTTTCAGTGCTTCAGTGTTTCAGCTACGATTCAGTTCTGATGGCGGATGCCGTTAAGTTCTTCTTGTACATAATCTGTTGTCTTGATTTTCTTAACTGTTCCTTCAACATCAAGCCTTTTCGTATTGTGACTCGTATAGGATTCATCTGCCATAGTCTTAACTTCACCATTAATATTAGCCTTATCATAGTTCAGATCTCTTGAATCCGCTGCAACCCTGAAATAGTTACCCATATCCTCAGAGCGAAGGCACTCTTCACGTGTCATCAACGTCTCATATAATTTTTCACCATGACGTGTTCCGATGATATTGGTTCCAGTATCACCGAACAACTTCTGCACAGCCTTAGCAAGATCACCTATAGTGCTGGCATCGGCCTTCTGGATGAAGAGATCACCTGGATTAGCATGCTCGAAAGCAAAGCGAACCAACTCGACCGCTTCATCTAGATTCATGAGAAAACGTGTCATATTAGGATCCGTGATTGTTATCGGATTTCCCGCGTGAATCTGATCAATAAAGAGTGGAATCACGGAACCGCGTGAGCACATAACATTGCCATATCTCGTACAGCATATTACTGTACCTCCACGCTCAGCAGCAACTCGGGCGTTAGCATATATAACATGCTCCATCATCGCCTTTGATATTCCCATTGCATTAATAGGATAAGCTGCTTTATCAGTTGATAAGCAGACCACTCTTTTTACTCCAGCATCTATAGCAGCATGAAGTATATTGTCAGTTCCCTCAATGTTTGTCTTTACAGCCTGCATTGGAAAAAATTCGCAAGAAGGAACTTGTTTTAATGCTGCCGCATGGAATATGTAATCTACCCCATGCATAGCATCTGCGATGGACCTTGGATCTCTAACATCTCCAACATAGAACTTAACTTTTTTTGCTGTGTTCGGATGAGTTGCCTGCAGAAGGTGTCGCATATCATCCTGCTTTTTCTCATCGCGCGAGAAAATTCTGATTTCACCTATATCAGTGTCAAGAAAGTGTTTAAGTACAGTATTTCCGAAGGAACCGGTTCCTCCTGTGATCATCAAAGTCGAACCATTAAATAGTGACAATCTTTTTTCCTCCTCTTTTTTGTTATGAATATAATTCCGATTTCATCAAAAGATTTCTCTTCTTTTGATTATTTTTACAAGTAAATAGCATCCTAAAACTGCTCCCAAGCCCCATCTAATCATCCACATTTCTCTTGTGAACCAGTAAAGGATACAAGTTCCGCATACTGCAAGGAATCCTGGAACGAACTGTTTTAGCCTAAATGGGAACTCTCCAGGATTAATCCGTTTTGCACATATAAAATGAAATCCAAACTGCAATCCATGAGAAACTGCTGTGGCAATTACTGCACCTTGAATCCCCCAGAGTTTAATGAAAAGGTAATTCAATATGATGTTACATATCGCCGCAGATGTTGTTACTATAGCTATTGACTTTGTTTTCTTATTATAAAACTCATAATTGACTGGGAAGCTATATAAAAAGATGAAGTAATATCCAATAGAGAACAGAGGAATTAGATCTGTACCTTTCCAGAAGCTCTGTTTTGCATATAGATGAAACACCTCGCGAGCTAATAATATAAAGCCCATCGCAACGATGGTAAATAGCTCAGTATAATTTTTTGCGTGCTTTTTCATTTTCTCAATCTGGTTTTGCC
The DNA here is from genome assembly GCA_017484095.1 of Ruminococcus sp. Classification (GTDB taxonomy): domain Bacteria; phylum Bacillota; class Clostridia; order Oscillospirales; family Ruminococcaceae; genus Hominimerdicola. The sequence goes on from JAFUTU010000035.1 coordinate 27,236, forward strand.
TTGTGTATTCGTAGTAGAACGGAACCCAGCTATTGTTTAATGCACTCCAAATAGTATTTAAAACTATGCTAAATGTACATGAAAGAGAATAAATACCAGCTGCAGAATTATTTACAATACCCTGTAGCATTACTTTATCACTTTGATTCAAGACAATGTTTGCTAAAAGATGAAAAATTGTAGGTATAGCTATTGGCAATGTCCAACGCCAGTAGGTTTTATTAAATAAGAGTTTTCCCTGCTTGAGTATATATATATACATTATCAAACCAACTGAAAAATATACAACAGTTTGTCCTATAATTCTTCCCCAGTAATTTGTACTCTTAGGAAATAAATATATCAAAAGGATAGATAATCCAATGGTCAATACCGATACCGTTATAGATAACAAAAAGTTCTTATCAGCCTTAAATTCATATGTAAACTTGGAATTCATGAATGTAATTATGTACATTCCCCACCCATGGCATAACCCTAAAAGTATCATTAATATATTCATTTTAAACCAGACTGAAGCCAATAATGATACTATTATGGTCAATATAGAAAACAGCATATATGACAACGTTGCCAAACTAAGAACACTTGATTGAAATTTAGGCTGATCATTCAGTGGATAATTAACCCTTGCTAAAGCAACTGTACCTCCAGCCTGTAGGGAGAATACTGTAGAAGCAATTTGGACCCAAGTTAAATAGACAGCAGCTACACCGTAATTATTGGTTCCTAAAACTCCAGAAAAAATAGGACCAGAGATAAAAGCCAGACCCTGAAGTATAACTGTGCTAGCCACATTTAATAGGGCAATTTTATTTTTATTCTTTATCATATTGTAATTTAATTCAAAATATTATCCCTTATAGGTTGCTCTAGTACCCCATACATCTTCTCATAATATCCCTGATACTCCCCGCTTATGATAGTCTCCCACCACTCACGGTTGTTGAGGTACCAGTCGATCGTCTTCTTTATGCCGTCCTCGAACTTAGTCTCTGGCAGCCAACCAAGCTCGGCGTGTATCTTGGTCGGGTCGATCGCATAGCGCATATCGTGACCCTTTCTATCCTCAACGTGGGTGATAAGGCTTTCGGGCTTGTCAAGTGCCTTGCAGATAAGCTTCACTATGTCGATGTTCTTCATCTCATTGTGTCCGCCGATGTTATAGACTTCGCCAACTCTGCCTTTATGGATAACAAGGTCTATCGCCTTGCAGTGATCTTCAACGTAGAGCCAGTCTCTGACGTTGAGTCCTTCACCATAAACA
>JAFUTU010000036.1 GCA_017484095.1 Ruminococcus sp.
AACTGCGAGCAGCCGATAGAAAAGGACTTTGTACTGCCCGATTACTTTCCCGATATTTTCAGAGTGCTCAAATGCTTTGTCACGCCCTCCGCCGAATCGCATTCGATAAACGGCGGAAGGCTGAGCTATGATGTTTCTGCTTTGATAAGGGTCTGGTATCTCGAAGAGGACAACAACAGGATACACTGCATCGAGCAGACTGTAAGCTACTCAAAAACAGCAGATATCGACACAGATGTCAATGACCCCGACGTTAAGATCGAGCCTGTGTGCGATTACGTGAACTGCCGTGTAGTTAACAGCCGAAGGCTCGATATCAGAGGTTCGCTAAGTGTGAGAGTAAAGGTGACGGGAGCTAAGCTTTCCGAGCTGATAACAGATGCTGAGGGAGGCGGTATCGAGCTTAAAAAAAGCGTTCTTACCTTCCCTGCCAAAAGACTTACCGCTGCAAAAAGGATAACTCTGATCGAAGAACTGGAGCTTTCCAAATCAAAGCCCCAGATTGGCGCTGTGCTGAGCTCGGCCTGCACGGTGATACAAAAAGAGCACAAAATGATAGCAGGAAAACTCATCACCAAGGGAGATGCGGAGGTCTCTCTTTTATACAGCTGCATCGACGGTCAGGGCGAGGAAAGCGTCGAGAGCATGAAGTTCTCACTTCCCTTCAGCCAGATAATAGATATTGACGGCATTGATGATACCTTCACGGCAAGAGTCGATATAAAAGCTTCTGAATGTGAGATAATACCAAAGTCAGAGGACTCATCAACTGCCGAATGTGAGATCGTTCTTCTGGTAAGATGTACAGCGCTGAAATATGACACCTCAGAAGCAGTCACAGATGCGTTTTCCACAGCATATGAAACTGAGCTTGAAATAACAAACGCCTGCGAAAGAGAAACTGCTGCCGAATTCGATGATACTGCAGAGGCACAGGCAGTGCTCTCCAAGGCTGATGAGGGCATCGCCTGCGTTTACAGCTGTACCGCCCAAAGCAGCAGCGTGACCGCCAGATATGATAAGGAAAGCGGCAAGGTAAACGTTTCGGGGAATATAAGCTTCAGACTGCTTGGTAAAAGCTCCGAAGGCACTCCCCTGTACATAGAGAAAGACACAGCCTTTGATAAAGACCTTTCTGCTGACGGCGCCGATGAAAACTGCACCCTTGACATATCGGCAGCGGTAACCTCATGCTCATACAGACTGACAAGTGATGACACAGCAGATGCTCAGGCAGTGATATCTCTTAAAGGCAGAGCGCTGAGAAGCGGTTCGGGAGAAGCAGTAACAGATATCAGGCTGCTGACTGACAAACCGAAAGAGCGCAATAACAGCTGCTGCGTAAAGCTTTGCAGGTGCAGCGCCGATGATGATATCTGGAACATTGCAAAGAAGTATTCGACCTCAGTCAGTGCGATACTTGAGAGCAATGACCTGACCGAAGGCTCACAAATAAGCGAAATGCTGCTTATTCCCATAGTTTGACAAAGTGAGGAGGTAATGTGATGAGCAATGATATATATAAAGACATTTCCACCCGCACGGGAGGTAACATCTATATCGGTGTGGTAGGACCTGTGCGGACAGGAAAATCCACCTTCATAAAAGAGTTTATGGAGCAGCTGGTCATACCAAATATAGAGAGCGATTTCAGCAGAGAAAGAGCTATCGACGAGCTGCCGCAGTCGTCAGGCGGAAGGACCATAATGACGACAGAGCCGAAATTCATACCCGAGGAAGCTGTGAACGTAAAGCTTGCATCAGGCGCAGCCTTCAACGTAAAAATGATAGACTGTGTGGGCTACATAATACCGAGCGCTCAGGGCTACATCGAGAATGAGGCGCCGCGAATGGTGATGACTCCCTGGTTCGATGAAGAGATACCATTCAATATGGCTGCCGAGGTCGGCACACGCAAGGTAATAACCGAACATTCTACCATAGGGCTCGTAGTTACTACAGACGGCAGCATAACAGGTCTTCCGAGAGAGGAATATGAGGAGTGTGAAGAGCGCATAATCGAGGAGCTGAGACAGATAAACAAACCGTTTGCAGTTATCCTCAACTGCGCCGACCCTGACACCTATGAAGCAAAAGAGCTTGCGCGTGAGCTGTCGGAGAAATACGGCACAGCTGTCATAGCTGTGAACTGCCTTGCCCTCGATGAGGAAGCGATAACCGATATTCTTACCAATATACTTTACGCCTTCCCGATAAAAGAGATCGACCTTTCAATGCCTACCTGGATAAATTCACTTCCTGCGGGGCATTGGCTCAAAAGTGAGATATTCTCTCAGATACGCGCTGCCGCAAAGGATGTGAATACTCTCAGAGATATCGACACATTTGCAGAAAGCATCTCTCAGAGCGAATGGATAGAGGGCTCATCAGTGATGAGTATTGACGCTGCAAACGGCTCAGCGCTTATCAAGGCAGAGCTCAGGAACGAGCTGTTCTTTAAGGTGATCGGAGAGGCAGCAGAGCTCGATATCAACGATGAAAATGACCTTATGCCCCAGATAATGGAGCTTATGAAGATCAAGAAGCGTTTTATGAAATACCAGAACGCTATAGATGAGATGGAGGCTACAGGCTACGGCATTGTTCTGCCTGAGGCTGAGGAGTTAAAGCTAGATGCACCTGAAATAATGCGTCAAAGCGGCAAGTACGGCATCAGACTTCGTGCAAAGGCACCTGCGATACATCTTATGAAAACAACTATCAATACCGAAGTGGCGCCTATAGTCGGTTCGCAGAAGCAGTCGGAGGAGCTGGCACTTTATATGCTCGGAGATTTTGAAGACGACCCCGAAAAGATCTGGGAATCGAACATATTCGGCAAGTCAGTACATGAGCTTGTAAAGGAAGGTCTGAACGGAAAGCTCGCAAAGCTGCCCGACGAAGCAAGACTGAAAATAAGAGAAACTATCGAGAGAATGATAAACGAAGGCTGTTCGGGCCTTATCTGTTTCATATTATAAAAATAAGCGTGGGCTCGTTGAAGCTCACGCTTATTTTCGGGTAAAGTATAGGGGGGAGGTCATTTATTGTTCTTTAAGTATCAATATACTGCCCCGACCTTAACCGAACTTAAAACAAAAATGAAACCTTTGTGAAAAAAGCGCCCGGGATATTTCCCGAGCGCAAAAATGGTGCCGGTGGCGGGGGTCGAACCCGCACGGTATTGCTACCATCGGATTTTGAGTCCGACACGTCTGCCAATTCCATCACACCGGCGATAGATAAATATAAGGCTCAGCTGTTGCCTATGCCTTAACTTATGTATTATATCATAAGGTGTTAAATTTGTCAAGTTTGTGAATGATAAAAAATTACATATAAAACTTTGTGCACAATTACTACAAAAAGTCTAAGGCAAGCTATTGATTTTTAGTTGATATTATGATATAATATATTCAGCACATTATGCACAGTGCAATTTGCACGCGCAATAATACAGTTATGGAGGGATAACATGAACATCAATGAAATGACCGTTCTCATCTGCGATGACTCGATGTTCGCCAGAAAGAAGCTGAGCATGACAATGTCGTCATTCGGTGTTAAGGCAGTTTTCGAGGCAGCAGACGGCGAGGAGGCCGTTGCAAAATATAAGGAAAATCTTCCCGATGTCGTATTCATGGACATCATCATGCCGAAGGTAACGGGTATAGATGCTTTGAAAATGATAGTTGACGAATATCCTGATGCAAAGGTAATAATGGCTTCATCTGTCGGCACACAGGGACATCTGAAGGAAGCTCTGAAAGCAGGCGCTGTAGATTTTCTGCAGAAGCCCATCTCCGATGCGGACGCTGAAAAGGTGATCCAGAACGTAGCGAAAGGAGTTTTGTAATGTTTGCCCAATTTTTTGGAGGATACTTATTCAACCACAAGCTGTGTTCTGCCGAAGATCTTACGCAGGCATTCGAGGCTAAGAAATACACAAGGCTGAGACTGGGTGTGCTTGCGATAAATGCAGGACTTATGACCGCGGAGCAGGTCGAGCACGTAAACATAACCCAGCAGAGCGTCGACAAGAGATTCGGTGATCTGGCAGTCGAGCTTGGTTACGTAACAGAGGAGGATGTAGAAAAGCTCCTCTCTCAGCAGCCTACAGATTATCTTCTTCTCGGACAGACCCTTGTTAATAACGGTGCCCTTACAAACGCCGAGTTTGAAAAGGCTATAAATGACTATAAGTCTGAGAACCAGCTTTCTGACGATGACATTTCCGAGAACCAGAATGAAACTCTCAACAAGCTTATAAAGGAGTTCTATCATTTTGATTCGGCTGTTGATGCTAAGATAAATACAGAGTTCGTAACTCTTCTGTTCAAGAACATCATCAGATTTATCGGTGATGATTTCACGCCGCTCGAGGCATCAGTCGTTAAGAACTATAAGGCTGAGAACCTTATCATCCAGCATATAAACGGAACCTACAGTGCAACTGCCTGCATAGGCGCTTACAGAGATGCTTACATCGGTTTTGCAGCAAGGTTCGCTAAGGAAGATTTCACCGAGATTGATGATTTTGTTCATGCAACTGTCGGTGAGTTCCTGAACGTTAACGACGGACTGTTCATTGTTAATGAATCGAACGAGCGCGGAGTTGAGCTTTCACTGACACCGCAGGAGCTTTCTGAATCGGCAGAGATATTCTTCGATGATACTGCTTTCTGTATCCCCGTTGTGTTCCCGTTCGGTCAGGTAGATTTCATTATCTCAAACCATTGATATTTTTAGCCGCAGTCTGAAGGCTGCGGCTTTTTGTTTTCAGCGTTTTGCAGACAGCTTCTTTATGTTTGGGCAGATGCGAAAAAGATAGGCTGTTGTAGATGCGAAAAAGATAGGCTGTATGCTTGACTTTTGTTGGATTATGTGTTATAATAACTGGGTAATGTTAGATTGATATGATACGGAGATGTTCCTCATCAATCCGAGATATAGGTGTGTGGGTCCTGTGCAATGAAACGCTGTGAACCATGTCAGGCGGGGAACCGAGCAGCATTAAGCGGACTGTTTCGTGTGTCACAGTACCGCCCACACGCCCATATGTCGGATTGATTTTGTTTTGAAGGGGTGAAGCGCGTGTATCAGGCATTGTACAGAAAATGGCGGCCTATGTCTTTTCAGGACGTTGTTTCTCAGCCGCATATCACGACAACACTTAAAAATCAGATCAAGGCGAACAAAACCGCACACGCTTACCTGTTCACAGGTTCAAGAGGTACGGGTAAGACCACCTGTGCGAGGATATTTGCGAAGGCTATAAACTGCCTCGATCCTCAGAACGGAGAGCCATGTCTGAAATGTGAGATCTGCAAGAACGCTGACAGCGGTATGCTTGCGGATATCATCGAGATAGATGCGGCTTCAAACTCTAAGGTAGAAGATATAAGAGAGCTGAGGGAGGGCGTTGTATATACGCCCGAGATATGCAAATATAAGGTCTATATAATCGATGAGGTGCATATGCTTTCTGCCGGAGCGTTCAACGCCCTGCTGAAAACTATGGAGGAACCGCCTCCGCACGTAAAGTTCGTGCTTGCCACTACCGAGATACAGAAGGTGCCTGCGACAATAATCTCAAGGTGCCAGCATTTCGATTTCCACAGGATAAGAAATGAGGATATCGTATCAAGGCTTATGTATATCGCACAGCAGGAGGGCTTTACTCTGCATGAGGACGCTGCAGGAATGATAGCAAGGCTCTCGGACGGCGGTATGAGAGATGCACTTTCGCTGCTCGATCAGTGTGTTGCGTTTGAGGACGATATAACGCTTGACGTGGTATCGTCTGCTGCAGGGATAGCGGGAAGAGACTACTTGTTCGACCTGCTTGAATGTGTAGCATCGAAAAACACCGCCGAGGCGCTTAGGATAGCTGACAGGCTTTATTCAATGTCAAAAGACCTTAAAGTGCTGGCAGGCGAGCTTCTTACCCAGATGAGAAATGTTATGCTCGTCAAGACGATAGATAACAATAAAGAGCTTATTACCTGTCTGCCTGAGGAATATGACAGGCTTTGCAAAGTGGCAGCTTCGATGAAGCTTGATGATATACTTGATGATATATCCGTTTTGCAGCAGTGCAGCGAGAGGTTCTCCCGTGCATCTTCAAAAAGGATAGAACTGGAGATGACTCTGGTAAAGCTTTGCTCTGCAAAAAGCGTAGCTGTAAGTGCAGGCGCATCGCCTGATGTGACAGCTCTCATGAACAGGATATCTCAGCTGGAAGCTATGGCAGCAGCAGGCCCTGTGCCCCCCCAGCCTATAAACGAGCAAAGGACAAGCCCCAAAGCGGCAGCTCAGCAGCAGAGCGAGCCCGTTCAGAAAGCAGCTTCAAAGCTCTCTATGAGCGATTTCAAGCCTGTTGAGAACTGGGAGAGCATTGTAACACAGGTTAATGAGAAATACCCGTCAACAGGGTGCTTTTTGAAGGATTCGTCTGCCTATTCTTATCAGAACATATTGCTCCTGACAGTGCACAACGAATTCTTTAAGGAAAAATTCAAAAAAGGCAGAGATGCAGCCCTCCTGAACGAGGTGCTGAAAGCAAACTTCGGACAGACCTTCAATATCAAGGTCAGATCGGCCGGGAAAAACGATCAGCAGGGTGCGGATACACCTCTTGATATGCTGGTTAAAAAGGCCAAGGCTATGGATATTGAGGTTGATATAGTAAAATAATAATATAAGGAGTTATAACTATGAAAGCAAGACTTCCGCAGGGAATGGGCAAAGGCCCCTCAAACAATATGAATCAGATGCTGAAGCAGGCACAGAAGATGCAGGACGACATCACCGCACTGCAGGCTGACCTCGAACAGAGAGAGTTCACAGGTACAGCAGGCGGCGAGGTAGTAAAGGTCGTTATCAACGGTAAGAGAAACGTTCTCAGCCTTGAGATCAAGCCCGAGGTAGTTGACCCCGAGGACGTTGAGATGCTGCAGGATCTCATTATGAGTGCATTCAATCAGGCTGTTGCTAACCTCGATGAGATAAGCGATGCCGAGATGCAGAAGCTCACAGGCGGAGTTTCCTTCCCCGGTCTGTTCTGATATGGCTGAAAGTAACGCACTGCCTCTGGTAATATTGTCTGAGCAGTTTGCAAAGCTGCCCGGTATCGGTATGAAATCAGCGCAGAAGCTGGCATACCACGTAATGTCAATGTCTGACGGTGAAGCCAAAGCTTTTGCCGATGCGATACTTAACGCAAAGAAGACTGTTCATCTGTGCTCGGTCTGTCAGAATTTTACGGATAAGGATGTCTGCCCTATCTGTGATGATGCGAGACGTGACAAGACCACGGTCTGTGTTGTTGAGGATCCAAAGGACATAACAGCATTTGAGCGCACCAAGGAATACAAAGGCGTGTATCATGTGCTGCACGGGCTGATCTCCCCTATCGACGGCATCACCCCCGAAAAGCTGAAAATAAAAGAGCTTCTTGCGAGGATAGAGCCCGAGGGTATAAAAGAGGTCATAATGGCTACCAACCCGACTGTCGAGGGTGAGGCAACTGCAATGTACGTCTCTAAGCTGCTGAAGCCCCTTGGCGTTAAGGTAACAAGGCTGGCTTTCGGACTGCCTATAGGCGGCATACTTGAATACGCTGATGAGATAACTCTCTACAAGGCGCTGGAAAACAGAAACGAAATATAACAAAAATGACACTGCTCGGCTTGAACAGTGTCATTTTTTATATCTTAGCTTTTTAAAAAAGTCAGAAAGTATCTGCGAACATTCCTCCTGCATTACTCCTCCGATAAGCTCAGGTCTGTGATTGTACGGCAATAAGAAAAGGTCTGTTACCGAGCCGCAAGAGCCTGCTTTACTGTCATACGCCCCGAAGATAACTCTCTCCACCCTTGAATTTATCATTGCACCTGCACACATAGGGCACGGCTCCAATGTTACATACAGATCACAGCCTATCAGTCTCCAGCCGCCGAGCCGTTTGCTCGCTTCATTTATCGCTATAAGCTCTGCGTGAACAAGAGGGTTCTTGTCGTACTCACGGCGGTTATAGCCACGCCCAATTATCTCTCCGGTGGAGCGCCTTACCACTACCGCCCCTACAGGCACCTCGCCAAGCTCTGCCGCTATCTTTGCAAGCTGAAAAGCCTTTTTCATGTAAGCCTCTTCTCTCATCACAGCACCTTCATAATAACAAATGTCATCACCAGAGATGCTGATATCCACAGCGCAATGCTCATAGATGCGATCATGACCTGAGTTTTTTTCATATATCTCATTCCTGATTTTACCTGGGACACGGTCAGTATCTTATATTTTTCATTCATAAGGTTATTATAAGCAACTATCGAGACACCCATTATTATAACTATAACAACTATCTCTATCAGCTCTGCCTGCGGCAGACCTGCCAATACAGTATATGAGAGTATAAAATTCACAGTATGAGATATAACGCTCATTATTATAGGCGTGAATATCGAACCTGTCCTGATCGTGATAACGCTTAGCGTTATAAAACAGATAGCCACCTGTCCGTAATAGGATACATCATAAAAGCAAAGCGCACACAAAAACGAGGTAGAAAGCACAGCGAAAAGATCACCAAACTGCCTGAAGCACTGAAGAAACACTCCTCTGAAAAGCAGCTCCTGAACTATTGGTATGGCAATACAGTTGAAGAAAAACGCAGTGACCACCGATCTGGGCTCCTTGCTGAACCACAGCACAGAGTATAAGGAATCTACCTTGAAAATGCCAAAAATGTGCGGCAAGAACATATTTATTATTCGTCCGATAACCATAATAAGAAGCATTATAACTACCGAATTGGCAAGCAGGTCGAATCTTCTTGTAGACATCGGGAATGCGACCTTCTTTGGCAGCTTGGTGACCTTGAAAAACAGCATCAGCGGCACAACATAACGCGCTACACCTACAATCCCGCTGAGCATTATAAAGCTAAAATCTGCATTTTCAATATTGCCTATCTGCGAACTGTAAACATAGTTTGAAGCCTCCGGGAAAGTTCCTATACACACAAAATACCACACAAGATCCATCAGAAACATTATCAGCAGCGATACACCCATTATACCGCAGCACTTTACCAGCGATATCGACTCAGCAACCTCCGCCAGATGAGGCACATAGCCCTTTCCGTCAATGTAGGTGTGCTCTCTCATATCGTGCACGAACTGATAGCCGTAAAGATTGTCGGGATCTGCACGCCAGTCAGCATAAAGCTTTCTGTATTCGTCAGACTGATTAAGGTAGGTCGAGTCCTTAGCGACGTCTATCATATAATCATTATTCTTTTCTGCCAAAGGACCCACCTCCTTTATCTTTTTGTTTTATCAGAATTCCCCTGCAGGAGATTGTTCATGCTCAGAACTTATCTCATAATTCCAGTCGTCTGCCCTGTAGACCGCCTTGATAAATCCCTCGGCATCGAAAACCAGATAATAATCCTTTCCTATCTCATAGTCTTCCGCAATTTCCGCAGTGCATGAGAAATATTTCTCATCACCGTAGACCACCAGCCAGCCGTCTATCTCATCATCATATCTCTTTTCTCTCACGGTGATCTTCTCTATCGTCCAATCATAAGCGCCGATCTTTTTCTCTACCACTTCATCGGTCAAAGACGGAAGCTTGTTATTTCTCACCTCATACCGGCTCATATCATGCGTAAGCCCGAACCACATTATCCCTGCACCTACCAGAACGAATATCATCGGAAAGACAGTCTGCATAAACACTGAGCCTTTCCCCTCATTTTTCTTCACCATTGAGGTAACGTAGTATGGGTCCTTTGGATCAATAGTAACGTCTATGGTCTCGCCCAACGCAACAGGCATGTCGTTTTTCTGAAACCTTATGCTGTCGATAGCCGTATACTGACTGCCGTTATAATAGTATTCAAGAACCGGAGAAGCAACAACGTAACTGTATGAATTATTCTCCCCGCTCGTTGCCACCGACCTTACATATCCTATACATTCAGCCGATATCTGCTCACCGACAAGACCGCCTGCTCTGATATGTTCATTCACGAACGAACCAACGAAAAGCAGCCCCGAAATAATAAACAGTGCTCCAATTCCGACCACCATTACCTGAGAGGTCGGAAGATAGTTTGAAAGCACAGCTCCGCCTGATATAACTGTACCGATCAGGAACACGAATATACCGTTTGTGCGCTGCTTCATTCCTGTTCCGTTTGCGGAATAATTCTCCTCTGACTTTGAAAAAATCATAAACAGCCCAAAAAACACGAACAAAGCTCCGAAAAGGCCAATCACCACTCGGAAGAAGCTGAGCTTTGCGAATACGATAAACGCTGCAACGACCAGCGCAACAACTATCAGCACGATTATTGTCTTTCCGGTCATACCGGAAGTGACCGAGCTCGTCTGACCCATACTCGGCTTGAAAAAGTTTTTCATCATCTCAACATTTCTGCTGCGATTTTCATTGATTATCTCTGCCTCCTGCTGAGGATCAATAAACTGATCTCTGCTGAAAACATAAGCATTGCTCTCCGGATCAAACCTCATAAACTCCGCCCCCTTATCCACTTGATTATACCACGTATCAGCCCCAATGTCAAATAGTGCTCACCGCACGGCTATTCCACGCCGTATTTTTGTTTGAAGCCGTTTATTAGTGGTCGCACCTTTTCATTTCGTTTTGACTCATACTAAGTGGTGGTGCTCGCCGCACGGGCAATTCACGCCGTACATTCGTTTGAAGATATTTATTAGTGGTCGCACCTTTTCGTTTCGTTTTGACTCATACAAAGTGGTTCCGGTTCATTCTTATGATAAGCGCAAATTTAAGTCCCTCTTCAACTAAAAAAGCCCCTCGCAAAAGCGAAGGGCTTAATTATACTAATATAAATTAGTCTCTAACAGCAGTAACAACGCCTGAACCTACGGTTCTACCACCCTCACGGATAGCGAATCTAAGTCCCTCTTCGATAGCGATAGGAGTGATGAGCTCTACGTCCATCTCTACGTTATCGCCGGGCATGCACATTTCCTTGTCAGCAGGAAGTGTGATAACGCCGGTAACGTCAGTTGTTCTGAAATAGAACTGAGGTCTGTAGTTGGTGAAGAACGGTGTATGACGGCCGCCCTCTTCCTTCTTCAGAACGTAAACCTGTCCG
>JAFUTU010000037.1 GCA_017484095.1 Ruminococcus sp.
CGATACTTCTCCCCAAGGGTGCCAAGGTCATTCAGACGCTCCAGCGCTGGATAGAGGACGAGGAGTACAAGCGCGGCTATCAGCTGACGAAAACACCTTTTATGTCGAAGAGAGAGCTCTACAAGATCTCAGGACACTGGGATCACTACAGAGACGGAATGTTCATTCTTGGCGACCCCGATGATGAAGAGCATGAATGCTATGCGCTCCGTCCGATGACCTGCCCGTTCCAGTATCAGGTATTCCTGAACAGGAAGCGCTCTTACAGAGACCTGCCGATGAGACTTGGCGAGACCTCTACCCTCTTCAGAAAAGAGGACAGCGGAGAGATGCACGGTCTTATCCGTGTCCGTCAGTTCACGATCTCCGAGGGTCATCTTATTATCCGTCCCGAGCAGCTTGAGGACGAATTCAAGGGCTGTCTCGACCTCGCAAAATACTGCCTTGAAACGATAGGTCTTGCGGAGGACGTAAGCTACCGCTTCAGTCAGTGGGATCCTGCAAACCCGAACAATAAATATGAAGGCACTGCCGAGCAGTGGGACGCTGCACAGGGCGCTATGAAGAAGATACTTGATGATATCGGCCTTGATTATGAGATCGGTATCGACGAGGCAGCATTCTACGGACCTAAGCTCGATATTCAGATAAAGAACGTATTCGGTAAGGAAGATACGCTTATCACGATACAGATAGATATGCAGATAGCTAAGAAGTTCGGCATGGAGTATGTTGACAAGGACGGAAAGATGAAGATGCCTTATATCATTCACAGAACGTCTGTCGGCTGCTATGAGAGAACACTGGCACTGCTCATCGAAAAGTATGCAGGTGTGCTGCCGCTGTGGCTCGCTCCCGAGCAGGTAAGGCTGCTGCCTATCAAGCCCGAGCATAACGACTACGCTTTTGCACTTGCCAAGAGACTTGAAGATCTCGGTATGAGAGTAACTGTCGATGATGAGGACTCGAACATCGGCCCGAAGATCAAAAACGCAAGATTTGCAAGAGTGCCTTATATGCTTATCATCGGCGATAATGAGGTAGCTGCTAATACGGTTACCGTCCGTTCAAGAAAAGAGGGCGAAATACCAAATATGCCTGTTGACGATCTTGTTGCAAAGCTCGATGAGGAGATAAAGACAAAGGCTAAATAATTATCGGAGACTGCTTTCGTATGAAGGCAGTCTCTTTATATGCAGATACGATTTAGCAATTTAAAACAGCAAATTTAATGAATATTATTTCTAATGTTCACAAGCTATACATATTAAGGCTGTATAATGACTATAACTATATTTCAGAAGAGGTTACAATGTATAAGCTCGTAATTTTTGATCTTGACGGCACTCTTGTCAATTCTTTATTTGACCTCGGAGATTCAGTGAACGCTGTGCTAGAAGAGGAAGGTCTGCCGACGTTTGACTATGAGGCATATAAATATATGGTCGGAAACGGCACGGTAAAGCTGATAGAGCGGGCCCTTCCCGATAATATGAGAACGAAAGATAACATAGAGGCTTTTCACAGGCGTTTTGCTGAGCAGTACCAAAGAAGATGTCTTGACAAGACAAGGCCATATGTAGGTATAGACAAGGCGCTCTCTTTTTTGAAAAGCAGTTCTGTAAAGCTCGCAGTGGCTTCAAACAAGCCGGATGAATTTGCAAAGTTCATAGTTTCAAATGTTTTTGATGACGGTACTTTCGATATAGTTATAGGTAAGCGTGAAGGAGTACCCACCAAGCCTGACCCTGCGATCATAAACGATATACTCTCGGCAGCAAAAGTGCCGCCCGAAGAGACGCTGATAGCAGGAGATTCTGATGTTGACGTTTTTACGGCACATAATGCAGGCATAAAATGCATAGGCTGCGAATGGGGCTTCCGCGGAAGAGATGAGCTCGAACAGGCTGGAGCCGACTTTATAATATCAAGACCCGAAGAGCTGACTGAGCTTTTCAGATAATGGAGATGTTACTATGGGATTTGAAATAAGCACTTTTTATAAGAAATTTCTGAAGGACGGCTTTGATGAAAACGGCGTTCTAAATTATGCCGAGCTGACTCTTGACGATAATTTTAACTTCGCATATGATATCCTCGATGTTATCGCTAAGGAGCAGCCTGACAGGATAGCTATGCGCTGGCTCAGCGAGAACGGCGAGGAAAAGCAGTTCACTTACAAGGAGCTCTCCGACAAAAGCAATCAGACGGCTAATATGCTCATGGCTCACGGTGTCAAAAAAGGCGATATGGTCATGGCGGTGCTCAAAAGACATTATGAGTTCTGGTTCTTAGCTTACGGACTGATGAAGGTTGGAGCTGTGCTGATACCTGCTACCTGCCAGCTGATGAAGAAGGATTACATTTACAGATTCAAAGCGGCAACTGTAAAATATATTTTTGCTACCTACGAAGACAGCGTTACAGACCATATTGACTCTGCACTTGAAGAATATGACGGTATGATCGAGAAGTTTGTCTGTCATGGCTCAAAGCAGGGCTGGACCGATATCCTCAGTGAGATAGATAAGTACCCGTCTGAGCTTCAAAGGCAGGATACTAATAAAGACGAACCTATGCTTGCATATTTCAGCTCAGGCACGACAGGTTACCCAAAAATGGTCGTGCAGGCATTTTCATATGCGGCAGGTCACATAATAACAGCCAAGCACTGGCATCACCTTGACGAGACCAGCGTTCATCTTACAGTTTCCGAGAGCGGCTGGGGCAAGTGTGCATGGGGAAAAATGTTCGGACTTACGGCTCTGGGCGCTGTGAATTTTATTTACGACTTTGACAGGTTCGACCCCGAAAAGCTGTTGACTGTGCTTGAAAAATACGGCATAAACTCATTCTGTGCTCCGCCTACTATGTACCGCTTTTTCATAAAGGCAGGGCTCGAGAATTACGATCTTTCAAACCTCAGATATTCAACTATTGCAGGTGAAGCTCTGAACCCAGAGGTGTTCAAGCAGTGGAAAAAGTTCACAGGACTTGACCTTATGGAGTCTTTCGGACAGACCGAGACAGTGGTTGTAGTTGGAAATTTCTTTGGAATGAAGCCTAAGCCAGGCTCAATGGGTAAGCCTTCTCCGCTCTATCACGTTGATATAATCGACAAGGAAGGCAACAGCGTTCCTCCTAATGTAACAGGCGAGATAGTTCTTCTGGAAGAAAGGGGCAAGCACCCTGCGATCTTCAAGGAGTATTACCGCAATAAGGAGCTGACAGACAACGCCTGGCGCGGCGGCTGTTACCACACGGGCGATACCGCCTACCGTGATGAGGACGGCTATTACTGGTATGTCGGAAGGACAGATGATCTCATCAAAGCTTCGGGCTACAGGATCGGACCGTTTGAGATAGAGAGCATACTTATGGAGCACCCGAGCGTGCTTGAATGTGCGATAACCGCGGCTGATGACCCGATAAGAGGAAAGGTAGTAAAGGCAACAGTAGTGCTTGCTAACGGCTATAAGGGCTCGCCAGAGCTTGTTAAAGAGCTGCAGACCTATGTTAAAAAGTCTACCGCGCCTTATAAGTATCCGAGGATAGTTGAGTTCGTAGATGAGCTGCCTAAAACTATCAGCGGAAAGATCAGACGTGTTGAGATAAGAGAGAACGACGCTAAGAAAAACAATGAAAGCTAGAATAAGAACATATACTCAGAAGCAGGTGTTGGCGCTTGGGCTTACAGACGATAAGCTCACGGCACTTGATGAGCTTTGCAAAAAAGAAAGCATAAAGCTGATAAAAGCATCACCCGATCAGGGCGGCGAAAAGGTAGGCGCACTGCTCGGGCTGACAGGGTTTTCACTAAATGGCAAGGGCGATATTACTGTTAATTCAGAACTGCTTTTGATCTCAGGCTTTGACGAGAGAGAGCTTCGCACATTTGTAGGAAAACTCAGACCGAACGGCATAAGTGTACCGCTTAAAGCCTCACTTACCGACACCAATAAGGACTGGACTCTGTCTCAGCTTGCGGGACATATCGCCGAAGAGCATGAGTATATGACAAAGGGGAAAGAGTGATAGCTTGGCTGTCAAAAAGAAATATCTTGGAATAATATACATAATCCTATCGGCATTCTGCTTTGCGTTCATGTTCGCATTTGTAAGGCTGGCAGGCGATCTGCCGACTATGCAAAAGACGTTCTTCCGCAATTTTGTAGCTCTGTGGTTCGCTGTAGGTGTGTTGATAAAAAATAGAATACCCTTCACGGTGGAGGGCAAAAACAATAAAACTGCTCTGTTTGTCAGGGCTTTTGCAGGCACTCTCGGAATGATAGGCAACTTCTATGCGATAGATCAGCTAAAGCTTTCAGACGCCTCAATGCTCAATAAGATGTCACCGTTCTTTGCGGTGGTGTTTTCGATAATCATTCTTAAAGAGAAGCTAAAGCTTTTTCAGCTGCTCACACTTATGGGAGCTTTTGGCGGAGCGCTTTTCATTATAAAGCCCAGCTTTGCAAACGCTGATCTCTTCCCTGCTGTGGTAGGATTTCTCGGCGGTATGGGTGCGGGTCTTGCGTATTCGTGCGTAAGGTATCTCGGAAAGAACGGAGTTCAGGGAGCTGTTATAGTTGCGTTTTTCTCAGGGTTTTCGTGCCTGTTCACGCTGCCGTTCATGATAATCGGGTTTGAGCCGATGAGCTGGAAGCAGCTTCTGTTCCTGCTTGGCGCAGGCGCATCTGCGGCAGGAGGTCAGTTCACGATAACGGCTGCATACTCACACGCGCCTGCAAGAGAGATATCAGTTTACGATTACTCACAGCTGATATTCACGACAACACTTGGCTATTTTCTCTTTGGAGACATACCTGACGGCTGGAGCTTTCTCGGCTACTTTATAATCGTTGCAATGGCGGTGCTTGTATTCCTATATAATAATGTATGGCATAATCCCGACGGGGTACCAAAAAAGGACTGAGTTTTTACTCAGTCCTTTTTGCTTTAGAATTCAAAGGGGAACGGAAAACCGCTCCCCTTATTTTTGTTTTGAACCACACTGCTGAAAATATGTGCAGTAACCTATGCGATAACCTGCAAAATGTTCCCTCACTTACCTTCAAAGCTATTGAAAAGCAGTGAAAACAATATTTGTAGTTTATTCGCTGTATAGCGTAGACCAGCCGTGCGGCGAGCACCGGCGAGCACCGACGAGCACCGATGAGAACTTAGCCTGCGATGAATCTCTTGAGGTCAGCAGGGTTTACGCACTTCTCAAGCGCAACGTCCATAGAGATAGTCTTTGAACGAACGAGCTTTGCAAGCTCCTGGTCCATAGTCTGCATTCCGACTGCCTTACCTGTCTGCATTGCCGAGCTTATAAGGTGAACCTTATCGTCACGAACCATTGCCTTGATCGAGTCTGTAGCGTTAAGTATCTCACAGCAAGCCACACGGCTTGTACCGTCCATAGTACGGCAAAGGGTCTGAGTACAGATACCAACGAGGACTGATGCCAGCTGAGTTCTGATCTGATGCTGCTGATGAGCAGGGAAAACGTCGATAATACGGTCGATAGTGGAAGGAGCGGACGTTGTATGAAGGGTACTCATAACAAGGTGTCCTGTCTCGGCTGCGGTAACGGCAGCTTCGATAGTCTCGAAGTCACGCATTTCTCCTACGAGGATGATATCGGGGTCCTCACGGAGGGCAGCTCTAAGTGCCATTGAGAAGCTCGGTACGTCAGGACCGATCTCTCTCTGGTTTACCATACATCTCTTATGAGCGTGCATATACTCGATAGGGTCCTCAATTGTGATAATATGAGCCGACTTGTGGATATTAACGTGGTCGATCATAGCGGCAAGCGTTGTTGACTTACCTGAACCGGTAGGGCCTGTTACGAGAACAAGACCACGGGGACGCATTGAAAATTCAGCCAGAACAGGCGGAAGGTCAAGGTCAGTAAGTGTCGGGATATCGTTTCTCAGAAGACGGAAAGCGATAGCTGTGTTATTTCTCTGACGATAGATATTAACACGGTGACGGAAACCTCTTGAAGATACGTATGTAAGGTCAGTATCAATGTGATCCTTAACCTGCTGGAGCTGCTTCTCATTACAGATATTCTTTGTAATATCCTGTATTTCTATCTCAGTCATATCAGGATATGAGGAAAGCTTTCTCAGATTACCGCCCTGACGAACTATAGGTGGTATACCGACAGTAAAGTGAAGGTCGGAGCATCCTAGGGCTCTTGCCTCGTCAAGGATTTTGTTAATGTTAATTGCCATTGTGATCTACCTCCGTATAATAATGTATATTTTCAAATTAAACAGCGTAAGTTACACGAACAAGCTCATCAATAGAAGTCTTGCCCTGCTGAACGAGCTTAGACACGTTGTCACGAAGCAGACGGCAGCCCTGCTCTTTTGCAAGCTCCTGTATCTGCTCTGACTTTGCACCCGCAGATATGATCTCCTTCATCTCAGGTGTTGCGAGAAGTATCTCATGGATAGCGGTACGTCCCGTATATCCTCTGGTACACTTAGAACAGCCGCAAGGCTCGTATATCTGAACTGAATGGTCTATCTCCATAAGCTCGTTCTCATCCTCGTCCGACATCTTCGGCTTCTTGCATTCAGGACAAAGCACCTTGGTAAGTCTCTGAGCAACAACACCGATAAGCGAGGTCGCAACCATGTAAGCATCGACGCCCATATCAACAAGTCTTGTTACTGTTGAAGCAGCATCATTTGTATGAAGTGTGGAAAGAACCAAGTGTCCTGTGATAGCGGCTCTGATACCGATCTCAGCAGTCTCGGTATCACGCATCTCACCGATCATTATGATGTCAGGGTCCTGACGGAGGATAGAACGAAGTGCAGCTGCGAAAGTCATTCCTGCCTTTTCATTTATCTGACACTGGTTGATATTTGCAATTTTCTTCTCGACAGGGTCTTCGACCGTGATAACGTTAAGATTCGGCTTAGCTATCTCACCAAGGGCAGCATAAAGTGTCGTAGATTTACCTGAACCTGTAGGTCCGGTAACAAGCACAACGCCCTGAGGCACCTTGAGGATGCTGCAAAATCTTTCATAGTTATAGTCTGTCATACCGAGATCCTGGATACGTCTTACAGAATCATCACTTGCGAGGATACGGAGAACTATCTTCTCACCGTAAACCATAGGAAGATTGGATACACGAAGGTCTATAAGCGTACCGTCAACTACCTGTGACATACGGCCGTCCTGAGGTATTCTCTTCTCGGCAATGTTCATTCCCGAAAGGATCTTGAAACGTGTAACAAGAGATGTATGAAGTGCAGCTGAAAGCGTCATCAGCTCGACAAGGTCACTGTTGACACGTATACGTATTTTTGTGATATCCTTAAACGGCTCAATATGGATATCTGTTGCGTTCTGACGCTGGCTCTGCTCAATGATAGCTGTAGCAAGCTTAACGATAGGCGCATTCTCGATACGCTCTTCAGAAAGGTCTTTGAGCTCTTCAAGGTTGAGCTCCTCCTCCTTCTCCTTGGTAGCCTCATCGACCATCGAGCTAACCTGACCCTCAGAGTACATCTTACCGATAGCTCTGTTGATCGCAGCCTTGGTCGAGAGCACAGGCACGATAGAGCAGCCTGTGATAACACGCAGATCTTCAAAGATATAGAAGTTGATAGGATCGTTGGTAGCAACTGTAAGACGTTTGCCGACCTTATTGACAGCAACTACTGTATATTTTCTTGCAGTTGCCTCAGGTATCCTCTTAACTACATCGGGGATAAGGTCTGTAGCATCAAGATCAACAAAAGGAACGTTGAGCCTTTCGGCAAGTACCTGAGCAAACTGCACATCAGTAACGTATTTCAGTTCAACGATAACGTCACCGAAAAGTCTGCCCTTCTGTTCTTTCTGCTTGGCGAGAACGTCCTGAAGCTGTTCTTCGGTGATCATTCCCTTTTGAACAAGATATTGACCAATTGGGCCGTTTCTCATAAATATTACTCCTGTCTCCGCAGAATATATATCGGTAAGCCTGCCGCTGCGGTCGGCAGACAAAAAATATCAGATACTCTATTGTAATCGAGTAAAAAACGTGCTATAATAGTTTCAGAAAATTTTGATCGGGGGAAATGTAATGACTCAATATCAGTTATATTGTCTGGCTATATATGTGTTTGTGTTCATATTCGGTGCCTGCATAGGCAGCTTTCTGAACGTTTGCATATACAGGCTGCCATTGGGAGAGAGCCTTATCAAGCGCAACTCTCACTGTATGACCTGCGGCACAGAGATAAGAAAGCGCGATCTCATACCTATCATCAGCTGGTGCTGCCTGAGAGGTAAATGCCACAGCTGCGGTGCTAAAATATCGCCTAGATACACAGTAGTTGAAGCAATGAACGCTGTTCTCTACGTGTTTATCTTCTGGTATTTTGACGGTATTATAATGGTATGGCCCGCTATACTTACTTGTCTGCTTTATTCAGCGCTGATAGTCGTATTCTTTATGGATTGGGACACCCAGCTGATAAACAGCTTTGTATGTCTGTTCATTGGTCTGTTGGGAGTCGCTTCGATATTCCTAACTGACGAATACACAGGGCTTACTCTGAAGTCTCACATCATCGGAGCTTTTGCGGTAAGCGTGCCGCTGCTCATCATAGCGCTTGTATCCAAGGAAAAGGCTATGGGTCTGGGTGATGTTTACCTTATGGCAGCAGCAGGAGTTTTCCTTGGCACCCAGGGAGTGCTGGTAGCGCTGGCGATAGGGCTCATCACCGGTTCCGTCGGCGGAATAATAATGAAGCACTCAAGCGGAGATTCACAGTTTGCATTCGGTCCTTTTCTTTCAGTAGGAATAGCGGCCGCAGCGCTTTACGGTAATGTGCTCGGTGATTGGTATATGGAATTTACAGGCATCAACAAGCTGCTTGAAGATGCTTTGCTGATAATTTAAGCACTAAAAAAATGTGCCGTCCGCACAGGGCGGCTATTTTTATGCCTGTTTTGCTCAAAAGAACCTCTTGGTTAACCAAGGGGCTCTTTTCAGCAAGCGACTCTTTCGAGCCGCTTGAGAAAGGTTATCATTATTAGCTTCCAGAGAATGTTCCTCCCCAGCCATTTGATGTATACGTTATATTATGCACGTTTCCATCGTTAGGTATCTCAATGAAAGAATTGCACTGAATATAGATCTTACAATTTGCACCACTGAATACAAATACTACATCGTTTCCTGTGCTAAGGTTTTTGACCTCTGTATAATTACCTGTTACCTCACTTCCACCGTTCCAAGTATATTTGAGGGTTCCGTCATTACCATATATCTGAGCGTAATTATTACCAGACATGGCCGTACCAGCTAAATGAAGCTTAACTGTTGTTCCGGAGCCACTTGGAGTTGGTTCTTCGGGTTCAGGTGCAGGAGTGCTGGCCGCATCCTTAAATGTTGCAACGAATACAATCTCCTTCGTATCAGCAAAGTTAGTAGAATCATGTACATTAGATGCAGAGACAGTTACACTTATCATATCATCAGATGTACCGTCAACGACCCATTTATCAAATTCTTTACCTGAAGGAACAATTGCAGTAGGCGGAGTGATATTTGAACCAGGTGTATCAATATCTACATATGTTATATAGGTATCATCAATGTTTGAGCCGTCAGGCGCAAACCTTACAAGATATCTCTCCTCATCGATCGGGACAAACGTGTATTCTGCATTAGCTGCTACAGTTACATCGGAAGGTGTCAAACTGGTATCGCCATCAAGACCCCAACGAAGGAACTTCCTGTTATCTGGAGTATCAGAAGGCGCAGACGCAACGTTAGTCACAGCTGTAGAACCTGCAATAACGACCTTAGTTTCATATCCGCCGCTGTAGTTCTGATAGTTAACAGTTCCGGTCTGAACATCAGCCATCTTAGCGTATACGCAGTAGAAATTCTGGCTTCTGTTGATCGTTACACCCTTAGAAGTATCTATCTGGTTGTTATCTTCATCTATCCAGTAAGGATCGCTGTAACCGGTTCTCTTAGGCATATTGGGGAAGCTCTTGAAGTTCTTGCCCTTTGTTATACCGCTTGTACCTGTGTAAGCCTGGATCTGCTCGCCTGCGTGAAGATCATCAGCAGAAGAATACATAAGCTTAACATCACACTTATTAGCAGATGCAGCAGTTTGCTTCTGATAGAAAATATAAGTGTAGGTATTATCATCAGCAGTACTGTAGAATGCCTGCTGACCGGCTGTAGCACCTGCAGGTACACTGGTCTCAGATGGAAAATCGTGAGCCGAGCTCATGAACGTCTCAGAGAGATCATAATTCTGACATTTGAAGTCATCGCCCTTGTCGATGTTGATGTTCAGAAGCTCTATAGAAGTTTCCTTAGTGTACTTAGTTCTCTTCCAGTTATAAGCTCCGTTCTTGTACTCAGGCGTATAAGCCTGCATTTTGAGCTTTAAAACGTGCTGTGACTTTTTCGAGCCAGAAACATATATGGACGAATTATTGGTATCCATGCTAATGTCAAAGCTGTACTTATCATAGAAGTCAACACCCTTAGCTACCTTGGAGTTATTAAGATTAAAGCCCTCAGTATTAAGCTTAGAAACCTTTATAACTGTACCAAACGAGCCAAACTTCTGAGAGGTTGTATCAGCACTAGGATCAAAATCCTTGTTGCTGGAACCTCTGACATTCCTGTTATCAAGAATAAGACAATCAGTAAAAGCAACATCGCTTTTATTACCAATATGACCCGCTGTGTCAACAACAGGCACGCCTTTGAAATTGCGAAGCACCATGACATTCGTGGAATATCTGAGCTCATCATCAAGGTATTCTGCAATACCTGAGCCGATAACGTTTGTGTGCATTGTTGTATCAGCCTGGTTATAGATCGTATTTGTAGGTCTGATTATGTTGAGTATCGCACCCATTATTATACCGAAGATCGCCATAACAACGATCAGCTCGACAAGAGTAAAACCTTTTTTATTCATTTTATTATTCATAAGTTTCCCTCCTGTCACAGATCAGACTTAATGTCGTTGTAGTCACTCTCATTGAGTAACATCGTGGTCGTTCCATCATTGTATAAATACAGTGGAATATAACCCGTAAGCTGACCATATGCATCATGCTCGCCCCAATTGCCGAGACTGGACTTTGTAATTGTTCCAAGCAGCAGACTCTGACCGTCAGCAGTCTCATCGAGCACCTCAAATAGTGTGTTGTTGGTGGATGCAGAAAAACCGATCTCATCAATTGCACCGTCAAGAAGCGGTCTCGGAGGATCTCCGCTGATAGATGTTTCATCAGCGTTAAAGAATATTCCGCCGCCTGCATCCGGAACCTTTAAACGTATTGTCAAAGGCTGGCCTGCATAGTTATATAGCTTTACAACAAATCTTCCCGAAGCAGGGCTCGGTACCATCTGGACCGTTGCAAACTCACTCTTAAGAGCTTTAAGTGTGTAGTTCTTCCTGTTCTTGTCTGTGCCTGTAGGCAATGCCTTATAGCCGTAGGTCAGAGTATCAAGCTTATAAGTTCCGAAATCGGCAACAAGATTGAACTCATTGCCTGTTGCGCCAGCTGCAGTACTTACGAGGTAGCTTACCTTTGTAAATTTAGCAGCATAGGTAACATCAGGGTTGAATTCCTCTATCTCAGCAGCCTGCTCGTACATTTCATTTGCTCTGAAATAATTGGCAACGTTCTGTCTCTTTGCTGCTACAGCGATAGTTACCAGCATTCCTGACATTGCACCGAGAAGAGCCATTGCGATGATACACTCAGCGAGAGTCATACCCTTTTTATTATGCTTACTTAGCTTCATAAAAACACGCTCCTCTCATTAATAGTGATCGTATCTGTCAAGAGCAAATCCGTTAGCGCCTTCACTGTCCTTACCAAGAGCCATTGCCACGATAGATGTGGAGGAAGGTCTTGTGAACACATAATATGCCTTGTTATCATTACCAAATGAGCTGGCAGCGACGGAACCAACGTTGCAAACATTCATGTTTGTGGTTATTGGTGTGGTCACCCCGTCAGCATCTGTATTAAACGTACCCTGTGCATGAACATTGAAGCCAGACTTACCGTTTGTTGCGATATTAACATTTGCATAAGGTGCATACCAAGCAGCCTGGAAGAATGAATCATTCGTTGCAGACATCGAGTAGTCCTCGCCAAGCAGGAATATTATAGATGAACGCTCGGGCTTATAGGTGCCGGGTGTCTCATAATCAGTAGGATTGAGAATAAATGATTCATTTGGCTTTGCTGTAGGATCCCATGTATCCGAAGAAAGAACGCTCTGTCCTGAATAAGCAGTCTTGAAGGTATTGAATTCAAATACACAGATAGTATTGAACTTAAGGCTTCCTGCTTTTGCACCGCTCTTATGTCTGCCTGTTGGGTTACCGTTCTTATCAACAGCTACTTCACCGCTTGTGGCAACACTCTTAGCTGTAGTGCTGTCCATTGATCTTGGGTTGAAGCTTGTGCCTGAATCGGAAACGAAGTAGCAGTTATACTGGTGATCCTGATTACCGTCTTCATCAACAGTAAGCAGCGAGGAAGTATTCCTTACAACTATCAGCGGCTTCCACCCAGCGCCAACTTCATAATCATTATCGGAATCCCATACATTATGGACAGTTGCTCCCCAAGGTGGAACGCTCGGATCCCATACCCACTCGTCATGGTGAGTCAACGCACTCTGAGTTCTGAACATCAGAAGAACATTCTTTGTTGTATCATTAACGTCAACAAGTATCCTCATCTTTCCGTTCAGATTGTCATTATTATAATCCGACTTAACTATCTGACAATCTCCGGTTATATGATAACTGAACCTTACGCCATCAACTGTAATATCTTCCTTATAATCAGAAAGCGTCTTTACAGTAGTTGACTGATAAATACCGTGGTCAGGATCAAAGCCCTCATAGAATTTAGCATACTGGTTCTCTATTAGGCTGGTCTCAGAAAATGTACCCATGAAGAAATCCTCAGGGACATACTTATAGGGGTCTGTTGATGCGCTGCCAGGCTTCAAGAATCTTTTGGATGTCTTATCAACAGCCTCGGGTTTAGCAACAGTGCCAACAGTCTTAGTTCCGCCTGATACTGTGAATGAAGAAGATCCCTCCATTACAACGCCCTTACCTATGGTCGCATTACCGAATACAGTAAGACTAGCATTTTTAAGAGTAAGAGTGCCCTCGACCTGAAGATCTCCGTTGATAATAACGTTTTCAGAAAGGCCGTCAATGACCATGTTGCCGGCACGTTCGGTAGTTCCGCCGTCATAGCAGTTGAAGTTACCGTACTGAGTCATGCCCTTGCCCTTGATGCTGGCATTTGTACAGAACAGGTCAACCTGATGACCTTCAGAACCAATAGATGTTCTGATACCACCGTTGTAAATATCGAAAGATCCGTCGATATTTACATAGTTATAACCGACATTGAATGCCATTGTAGAGTCAACGAGCAGGAAGTTCTTGATACCCTCGCTGACTGTGATGTATGAACCCTCACCCTTTTTAACAAGGTTAGGCCTGAGAACGAACTTTGTTTTTGTATCACCGTTTGGGAAATAGGTTCCTACAAACGAGAACGAACCGTAAACGCAGGTCTCGTTAGTACCTGTGATAATATTGCCGGCAGAGTTGTTAAGACCAGCCATGTTTCCGATAACGTTGATATTATCGTAATCGTGATCTGTCTCACCAAGCAGCTCGATACAGTTTGAAAGCTCCTTAGGCTTAACGATCGACTCGGTAGAGATGTGCGCAGCTACCTGCTCAGTATGACCGGCATATGTCGTCTTTGCAAGTACTACAAGGTTAGTCGCGCTGCCGCCGTCCTGCTTGATAGTCAGGGTCGTTGTACCGAGAGCATCGCCCTTACCGCTGGTGCCGTTGAAGGTAACATCAACAGTTGTTCCCTCGCCACCGTTTGCAGCTGCAAGTGCCTGCAGATCAGCAATTGCTTTTTGCTGTTTTGCGATCGCTGCTTTGTCCGTCGAATTTGTTGGCTTAGCGGTATCCTGCTGGATCTGCGCGACAAAGCTCTGCACGGTAGAAGATGCCGTCAGATAAGCCTGTTCCTTCTTGTAGTTATCGTTGGTCTTTGTTCTGTTTACAGAAACATAGCCAACAACAGCCGTCAGGAGGATAGAAACCAGCAACAGTACACCAACTGCCGTTACAAGAACGACTCCGCGGCGGTTGACCTTTGATTTCCTTACTTTTTTGATCATTTTTACCACCTTTCCCTCATGGTTGTCATTGTTTTTCGTACACTTTAACTTTCACTTACTTAAATAAAAGTTTTAACATTAATATAACACCAATCGGCAGGAAAAGAATTTTCGGTTTTTTCCTGCCAGATCAGTTAATTATCAATTAGAGATCTTCTTAAGAACGATCATCTGCATGGTCATGCTGCCGTGAATAGTAGGAGCTTCCTCCTCTTTATCCTTCTTAGCTTCTTCTTCATCCTCATCATCGTCGTCACTCTTGCCGTTAACATCATCGATAGTAACGTCCTTGATCACCATACTCTTCTCTCTGTTGGTAGTAAGGTTCTGAGCGAAGGTCTTGAAGCCGTCATATGTGGAATTGAAGTCACAGGATATCTCATAGCAACCAATAGCCTGTATGCTTACTGCATTAGACGAGTCAGTAGATGAAGAAGCATCTGTTGTTGTATCATCGTTCATTGCAGTGCTGTCGCCGGCAGCTAGTCTGTCATACTGTTCAACACTTCTGTCTATATCGGTATAGATCATATCCGATACATAGAGGTAAGGTGAAAGGATCGTGCTCCCGTAAGGAGTAAGCGTGATCGACTCAGGTTCGATATCAACGCCGTCAGCCGAGAACAGTGTGGAAAGTGTATCCTGTACCTTATAGTTTACCTGATAACCATAGAAGTTATCTGTTATCTCTGTTGTTTTTGCTTTGATCTCTTTGATCTCAGTTTTTAGGTTAGCGTCTTTCTTGTTTTTCTCCTTAAGATCCGCAAGCTCGACCTTCTTGGTCTCAAGAGTGTCACTGGCCGTATTGCAGTCGTCTATCGCAGGCTTAACAAACAGCACAAAACCTCCGACAAGGATAAGTAAAACAGCAAGTACAATAAGTACAACTTTATCTCTATAATTCAGTTTCATTCTGTAGCCTCTCCTTTCAGATGCAGAGTAAGCGAATCTACGACTACGTTATAAGCAGCCTCTTCTTCGTCATCCTTCTTGTTCTTATCGTCTTCATCAGAATTATCCTGAATAGCTTCGATCTTATATCCGCCGTATGTAACGTCGTCCTCAAACAACCCAAGAGCAAGCAGATCATCAATAAGCTGTGTGATCTGATCGGGATCCTGAACGACTATATCTGAAAGGATCAGGCTTGCACTTGTAATATCATAGGAAAGACCCTTATAAGTGAAATCGCCAAATGCCTCATCGATCTTATCAAGATTATCCTTCTTTATCTTAGGAAGGGATCTGAGTGCGGTATTCGCAGAGTCAACATAATCTGCATAAGCCTGAAGGATGTCCTTCTGCTCGTGAAGTATCCTGTTCTTCTTCTCGATAGCCTGCTCCTTGGCGATCTCTTTCTCCTTTGTCTCGATATCCTTCTCGATAGAATTCTTTCTGACATTGAAGATAAGTGTTGCCGCAGCCACAATTATAGCTGCCGCTGCTACGAAAACGCCGCCTGTTACAAGCAGTGAGCCGACGCCTGTTCCGCCGCCCTTACCTGTTGACTGGTCAACTTCCAGAAGGTTAATACGCTCAGTCTGCTTATTTCTCTTATAGAGAGCACCTATCGCATTAGCAAAGATAGTGAACTCAAAGTTCTCATATCCTGTGATCTGTGCGGGAACTCCGAGAACAGAAGCGTGGATGTCAAGTCCGTCAAGCGCATCAACGAGCTTGATGTAATCTTCAATGAAGCCATAGAGTATAACGTTCTCAAGACCCGAGCCGCCTCTCGCCTTGTTGAACTGCTCCATTCTGAAGATGTTCTCATTTATAGCCTCTGTGATGTAATCGTCCTGATCATAATCATCGGGAGAGATAGGAACATATCTCGCAAAAGCCATCTGGCCGTTCTCGAACAAGGTAAGTCCGAGGAAGTTCTTGTCTATCTGGCAAACGAGAAGAGGCATCTTCTCAAGGTTAGCCTTGTCTGCAAGAACTATTCTTGCGATAGAGTTACATCCGATGTTAACGGATCTGAGCGTCATGCTCATGATGTTGAACAGCTTTCTGTAGCTCTCAACTATTGAACTCGGGCAAGCAGTTGCAAGCACCTTAACAGCTCCGGGGTTATCCTCTCCTGCCTCGCCTACTACAGTATACGAGATAGAGTAGTCATCAGTGATTCCCATTTCCTGGCTCATGTGGTTCTGGACCATCATCAGGAACTCATTACCTCTTGCCTTGGGAACAACAAGCTCCTTGAAAACAATAGAGCTCGAAGAGAATGTAACTATTGCATCCTTGTCAAGCATATCCTCAGCCTTGATGTTGGTAAGGAGAAAGTCAGCCAGTCCTGAAAGATTGATGACCTCTCCGTTGAGGATCATATCCTCGGGTACCTCTACAGAAAGCGATCTTTCGATCCTTATCTTATTAGAGGAGTTATCGCCTTTAACAATATTGATTTGTCTATCAGAAATATCAAATGATAGCATTTACAAATTCACCTCTGCATTTTATTTTTATTTTTTCGATGCAGAGACCGCTTTTTTGCGGTCTCACACCGACAGTGATCATTATTATTGATTCTCCAAGCCTTCCAGCGAACCGTACAGCAGCGGGAAGATAGCTGCAAGACAAAGTCCTATTGCAACACCCATGAACACGATAAGCAGCGGTTCGAGCAGTCCGACAAGTCTTGTAACGGCTGCATCGGCTTCCTCTTCATAGTAATCGGCAGTCTTTTCAAGGATCTCATCAAGAGCTCCTGATTCCTCACCGACGAATATGATAGAGGTAAACATACCCTCAAATATTTCTGTTTTTGCAAGTGACTGCGAAAGCGGAGCACCCTGCTTGACCTCATCAACCACCTGAATGAACATCTTGTCAACGTAAGTGTTCTGGAGGATCTTCGAAGAACGCTCAAGGCACTCGACCATCGGGATACCGCTGGAGTAGAGCGATGAAAGAGTTCTTGCAAATCTACCCTCATAGATCTTTACGATCAGCTTGCCTACAGGCGGCATCTTGATCTTGATGTAATCATACTTAAGCTTTATAGAAGGAACCTTCATTGCATAGATCCAACCACCTATCAGGAAAGCAACAACACCCAACAGGATATACCATCTTGCCTTCAGGAAGTCTGAGAATGCGAACAACGCTCTCGAAAGCGCCGGCATCTTATCCTCTTCCATCAGTCCTGCGAATATAGGCATGATGAACGTGAACATTCCTATGACCATTGCAACGCAGAGTATACCCAGAATGATAGGATACATCATTGCGCCTTTGACTTTATTGTTCAACTTGTTAGAGTTAGCGTAGTAATCACTAAGTCTCTGAAGAGTGATATCAAGGTTACCTGACATCTCACCTGCATCGACCATCGAGATGAAGAAATCAGGAAAGCAGCCTTTTTTCTGCTCAAGAGCTCCCGAGAAGCTGTCACCCTTCTGAACATTGTCATAGACCTCTCGCCAGATAAGCTTGGCGCCCTTGTTCTCTTCCTCTTTATAAAGGATATCCAGCGCCTTGACGATAGTAAGACCAGAAGTCATCATAGCCGCCAGCTGTCTGCAGGCATATGCCATTTCCTTCGTATCAAACTTGTGCACTGACTTTTTTGTTGAGCCAAGTGCAGCAGTGCTGCTTATGAGGAACAGACCCTGTTCGTGGATCTTTTCCCGCAGCTCCTGTTCGTCCTCGGCTTCATAGACACCCTTTATGGTCTTTCCCGAGGTATCCTTGGCAACGTAGGAAAACTTTTTCATATATGTATACACACCTCCGATTGGTTATACATTCGATGAGAAAATTTCACAGAGCTCTCACAAAACGTATTTTTATAATTATAACATCATTTTCATTTTTTCGCAAGGGCAAAACTGCCATTTTTACTTTTTTAGTTTACAAAAAATCGTCACATTTTTTATGAGTTTTGTACAAATATGATAATTTGTTTAACTTTTTATCACTTTTACCAAAACAATA
>JAFUTU010000038.1 GCA_017484095.1 Ruminococcus sp.
ATCTATCACCTATGCTGACCTCACAAACTTCTGGGGCTCTATGACAGACTATAATATGGACACTATGGTGTGCTCACCTGCTGCAATGGCAGCTATCCTCGGTCTTCCCGAGATGAAGTACTGCATCGGCGAATATATGTCTGGCGGCACAGTCGAGACACCTTACGGCGTTACTCTCGTAAAGAGCCCTCAGGTAAGCGGTGCTCTCTGCGTAGGCGTTGACAGATCTTCAGCAGGCGAGATGATCTTCGGTACAGATGTCATCATCGACTTTGACCAGCTTATCTCAACTCAGTGCAAGGAGATATCCGCATCTGTGATAGCAGGCTTCAGCAAGCTTTCTGCAGGCGCAGTAAAGGTACTCAAGTCTTAATAATTGAACCCGCGGGGAGAGGTCGCCCTCTCCCCTTTACGGGTGAAAGGAGAGAAACAATGATCTCACTCGATCAGAAAACGATAATGGGTGAATTCATCACCCTTGCAGGCATAGAACCTGCCGACTCAGACGATCTGCAGGAGCTTGTTCTCGAGGCTATGAAAGCAGTATCCCTGCGCGTAGACGAGAGCAGGGTAACACAGGCAGATATACCTACCTGTGAGCACCTTGCCGCCTGTGAAGCAGTTTATGAATATGCTCTTGTGCGCTGTGCAGGCGAACGCCTGATAGTCTCTGCCGACGGCAGGGCAGGTGAGCGCATAGAGTCACTTGCCCGTGTCGAAGCTGCCCAAAAGCTGAGAGACGAAGCCGCTAAAAGGGCAGCACATCTTCTGAAAGAAGATCCCTTTTACTTTGCCTGCACAAACACTTGACGAAAGGAGACATACCTATGCATGAAGACCTTAATGCGGCAGTTACCGAGATCATGACCTGTGCATCACAGGCAGGGTTTGAGGCACACCGCGAATTCTTTCCCGATGACCTTATGAAAAAAAGGTCGGTCTATGCAGCTGTAGTTTCCGTCACCTCGCAGAAGGATATCGCAGAATGTCTGGTAGGAGATGCTCTGCAAAAGGAGATAGAATCTGTAGTTGAGGTAAAGCTGCTCGGCAAAATGTGCGCTTACAGCGATGCCTATGAGCTGGAGGATATGGGCTCCGAACTGTTTGCAGAGCTTGCCTCCTCGGGAGAGCTGTTATCAAGAGTGACAAGCCTTTCTCAGCTGAAACAAAACGGCAGGCTCGGCAGACTTGAGCTCGACATAGAGCTGACCCTCAGAACACTTGAGATCAAGGAGGTGTCCCTGTGAAGCAGAACACAAGATATATCCTGACTGCAACAGCCATTGAGACCTCATTCATCTTTGATACATTCTGTGAGACCTTCGGTACTGCGATGACAGCTGTGCCTGCTTATAACGGCATATTCTGCTCCGTAACGGGCAGAAAGTCATCAAAGATCACCCTGACAGGCACCCTTGCTATGGAGCAGCTTGCAGATTACGAAGCTTTAAAAACTGTAACGGGCAGAAAAACTACCTTTGTCATAAATTCGGTTCAGTATGAAAACTATGCTCTTGAATCCGTCAAGGCAGAATTTGAATCAGGCTCACTGCTTGGTACGGTGACGGCGGTCATCACGGAGGTGACCTGATATGGAAAGACAGTCAGTATCCATAAGGTTTATTTATCACAGCGGCACGGTCAAGACGGTCTACAGGATTATAAAGGCAGTTTTCACCAAGGATTATTATTCTCCGTGTACTGAACTTTCAGCAAAAGCATATGCAGATGACGCAGTGAGCATAACCCCCTCCGACATCAGGAGGGTTGAGTTTTACATAGGCTCACAGCTGCTGCATAACGGCCTGCCTGACACCGTCACAGTAAGGCGTCAGGGAACGGCAACGATAGTATCTGTTGTCAGCAGGGGAGTTACGGTCGCTCTCTGCCAGAGCGAGCCTGAGCCCGGTATCTGGTCTCGGGCTGACCTTGATGACTGTCTTCGCCGTTCGGGTGCATCGTCTGAGATTACCTGTGAAAGCGGTACGATAACGACAAACTATGTAAATATCGCAGAAGGATCTACCTCCTGGGAGGCTATCTCGGCATATGCGTTAAAGGCATACTCGTCCTATCCGTATATCCGTTCGGCTTCTGAGATCATGGTCACGAGAAGCACCGAGCATAAGGTGATCTCCGCACCGAGGATATTGAGCATCGACAGAGCACTTAATACGAAAAATCTGCTGTCAGCCCTTTATATGCAGGACCTTTCCGGAGATTATACCACTACTGCCTCTGACAGCTATGCCGACAGCCTCGGGATAGTCAGAGAAAAATACCTTCCTCTCGATCAGCAGTGGCTGCATGATGAGCAGCAGGGTCTGAATATGCGTCTTGCATACAGCAAGCGTGCGAGCAGGGAGTATCGCCTGACATATGTCGGCTATAACGGTGAAGACCTTACCGACACAGCCCACATTACCGATCTCGGTTCTTTGTCCACTACCTTTGAGGTAAGCGCCATAAGGATAGAGGTCAGTGCGCTTGGAATAATCACAACACTCAGTCACTACACTGACGGCTTTTTTGAGTAAGACTTTATCACAGATCCACGGCATAGCTTTGAGCGTATTACATTTACCAAAGTATGTAATACGCTCTTTTTATTTAAAACGACAAAAAACATTCTATCTTTGATCTAATTAAAAAAATCACTTGAAAGGTATTTACAAATCGGCTGAAAAGTGTTAAAATTATAATGTATAATTATGCAAAGGGAGAGTTGTGCTATGTCAAAAACAGCTGCAGCGAAAAGATATTCTCTCGGAGAGGAGATATTCAACTCCGTTACCCACGGCATAGGCGGAGGTCTGTCGATAGCAGGCACCGTTGTGCTTATAGTTTGTGCTGCGATATATTCTAATGCTTGGGGAGTTGTAAGCTCTGCGATATTCGGCGCTTCGCTTATCATTCTGTACACAATGTCTACCCTTTATCATGCGATAACCAATCCCAAGGCAAAAAGCTTTTTCAGGATAATGGATCATAACACCATATTCTTTCTTATAGCAGGCACCTACACCCCGATAACCTTAGTGCCGCTGAGAGGCGCTCTCGGCTGGGTGCTGTTCGGTATTATATGGGCAGCGGCGATAGTAGGCATCGTATTTACCTCTATTAACCTTGAAAAATTCAGAAAGCCCTCTGTAGTGTGCTATATACTTATGGGCTGGGCGATAATTTTTGCGGTCAAGCCAATGCTTGACAATGTGAATGCGCTGTCTCTGTGGTTCATTCTTATAGGAGGTCTTTTCTACACTGTGGGCATAATATTCTATGTTCACAAGGAGAAAAAGTACTTCCATTCGATATGGCACCTGTTTACCATAGCAGGAAGTGTGTTCCACTACTTTGCCGTGCTGATGTTTATTATAAAAGATAGATCTTGATACCTATATTTTATATTCTGATAAGGACAACAGCTTATGAAACTTACACTTGAAACAAACGGCTTTGAGACCGAATATATCCGCTTTGGCAAAGAGGGCGCACAGCCGATGCTGGTGCTGCCGGGGCTCAGCCTTTTAAGCGTTCTCACGTTTGAGGAGGGCATAGTCAGTGCCTATGGCTGCTACGCCCGTGACAGAGACGTTATCCTTCCCGACAGAAGAAAGCAGCTGCCTGACGGCTACACCCTTGACGATATGGCTGATGATACCGCCGATTTTTTAGATGCTCTGGGCATAAAGAATGCCGATGTTATGGGAGTGTCTCAGGGCGGTATGATAGCTCAGGTATTAGCCGTAAAGCGTCCTGATCTTGTGAGGTCGCTGGCGCTTTGTTCTACCTCGGCGCGTCTGCCCGATGAGTCGAAGAAAACTCTTGGCGGCTGGATAACTGCTGCAAAACAGGGCGATGCCGATGAGCTTGTACGCGCCTTTGCAGAGAATGTTTACTCGCCCGAGTATTACGAGAAATATAAAGCAGGTATACTAGGTATGGCAAGGCTGACAGGCGAAAATGAGCTTGAACGATTTGCTGCCCTTGCAAAAGCAACTGAGGGGTTTGACCTTTCAGATAAGCTCAGTGAGATAAAGGCGCCGTCGAAAGTGTTTGCAGGCTCTGAGGACAGGATGTTCGGTACTGAGTGTCAGAGAGAGCTCTCAGACGGGCTTGGCTGCGAGCTTTGCGTTTTTGGTGGCTACGGCCACGCAGTATATGATGAGATGCAGGGCTTCCACGATAAGGTGAACGAGTTTTTTCACTCTGTGTGATAAAGATCGGTGTTCGACAAGGCTTTATACTTATTTTTCCGCCGCAGGCGGGAAAGATATACTAAGATCAGTGTTGACAAAAACAGAAAGGACGAAAAGATATGGCAAAAATACTGGTAGTTGACGATGAAGCTAAAATAAGGCTCATAATCAAGGAATATGCGGAATTCGAGGGCTATAAGGTCACCGAAGCCGAGGACGGTATGGACGCTGTCGAAAAGGTGAGGAATGAGGATTTTGACATCATAGTTATGGATATAATGATGCCGAAGCTCGACGGCTATTCCGCCTGCAAGGAGATAAAGAAGATAAAGCAGATACCTGTGATAATGCTCTCTGCCAGAGGTGAGGAGTATGATAAGCTATTCGGCTTTGAGATAGGTGTCGATGACTATGTAGTAAAGCCCTTCTCCCCTAAGGAGCTCATGGCTAGGATAAAGGCTGTGCTCAACCGTTCACAGGGCTCAAAGCCCGAGGAGGACGTTATAAGGTACGAAGGCCTTGAGATAAACTTCACAGCGCGTGAGGTAAAGATAGACGGTGAAAGAGTTGCGATGACTCCGAAGGAGTATGACCTGCTGTTCTATCTAGTCAAGAATATGAACATAGCTTTGTCGAGAGAAAAGCTCCTCGAGGAAGTGTGGGGCTTCGATTTCTACGGCGATGACAGAACAGTGGATACCCATATAAAAATGCTCAGGAACAGCCTCGGCAGATACAGGAACCTCATCATAACCCTGAGAGGAATGGGATATAAGTTTGAAAAGATCAGATAAGGCGGAAAGAAAAACGAAGCTGAAACAGGATCTCAGAGAGGCAAGGGCGGCGGCGCGCTCAAAATGGGGCATACGCACCTATGTGTGGCTCTATTTTATGGTTTTTGCGTTTATAATACTGCTGCTGCTGTGGCTTTTTCAGTATTTTTTTCTGGAAAAGTACTACGAAGGTGCAAAGATACGAAATATCTCCTCGGCTGCCAAGGATATAATAAACGCCTACGGCACCGATGAGCAGGATCCTGTGAACCGTACCCTTGCTTTTGACAATAATCTGTGCATAATAATCACAGACGAAATGACGAATGTGCTTGCCTATGAGAATAATCTCGGAAGCTTTTCATTCCTTTCGCAGAACCTTAAGGACGAGTACGGAGTTTATCTTCTTGACCTGATAAACGAGCTAGAAAGCAGCGATGAGCGCACGGTAGCAAAGATATCGCGCAATGAGAGCTTTAAAAGCCGTGAGATATTCTACTGCACAGCCGTTTATGCGGACGGCTCCGACGGGCAGGTGTATCTGTTCATAGAAAGCTCTATCGAACCGATAGACGCTACCGTAAACATCATCAGAGGTCAGCTCATCTATATAACGATAATCCTGTTCGAGCTCGCTTTCATAGTTACGATATTTATATCAAAGCGTCTTTCCATGCCGATAACCGAGATAACGGAGACTGCCAAGAAATTCGGCGAGGGAGATTACAGCGTTGAGTTTGACGTAAAGGGCTATTCAGAGATAGAAGAGCTCTCAAACGTGCTTGATAATGCCAAGAACGAGATAAAGAAAGTTTCTGACCTGAGAAAAGACCTTATAGCGAACGTATCTCACGACCTGAGAACGCCTCTCACTATGGTAAAGGCTTATGCCGAGATGATAAGAGACCTCTCGGGAGATAACCCCGAAAAGCGCAATGAGCACGTTCAGATAATCATTGATGAGGCGGACAGGCTCTCGGCACTGGTAAATAACCTGCTGGAGCTTTCAAAGCTGGAATCGGGGAACATCGAGCTTGAAAGGAAAAACTTCTCGATAAAGCAAAAGCTTGAAGACTGTATGACAAGATATAAGCTGCTGATAGAGAAGGACGGCTATGACATCAGGCTTGAAACAGACGAGGACAGGCTGGTAAATGCTGACCCTGATAAGCTCGATCAGGTGATCTACAATTTCATAAACAACGCTGTTAATTACAGCGGTGAGAATAAAGTCATCAGAGTAAGGCAGATAAATAAGGAGAGCACCGTGCGTATCGAGGTAGAGGACAACGGCAGAGGCATCTCGAAGGAGCTGCTGCCGAAGGTGTTTGACCGCTACTACCGTGACTCAAAGGTGAAAAGAGATGTCGTAGGAACAGGGCTGGGGCTGTCTATCTGCCAGCAGATACTGAAGCTTCACGGCTTTGCCTACGGAGTTTCCTCCGAGGAGGGAAAGGGCTCTGTTTTCTGGTTCGAGGCTGATATAGCAAAAGAACCGAAACAGAGAATAGCAATAAGCGAAGAAAAATAATAGTGAGGAGAATAAGATGTTAAAGATCATAGGTGTGCGCTTCAAAAGCGTAGGGAAGATATATTACTTTGACCCCGATAAGTATGAGCTTGGTGAGGGAGATAAGGTGATAGTTGAGACCGCAAGGGGAGTTGAATGCGGTGAAGTGGTCATCGTGGACAGAGAGATAGATGAGGAAAAGTTCAGCTCACCTATCAAAAAGATCATAAGGCCTGCAAATGCGGAGGATATGAAGCAGATAGAGAAAAACCACGAGAAAGAGAAGGAAGCTCTTGCTATCTGCGAGCAGAAGGTGCGCGACCACAAGCTTAATATGAACCTTATCGACTGTGAGTGTACGTTCGATAACAATAAGCTGCTGTTCTACTTCACTGCGGAAAACAGAGTTGATTTCAGAGAGCTGGTAAAAGACCTTGCCTCCGTTTTCAGAACAAGGATAGAGCTAAGACAGATAGGCGTCAGGGACGAAGCGAAAATGCTCGGGGGCTTGGGTATCTGCGGTCAGCCGTTCTGCTGCTCGAGGTTTCTTGGAGAGTTCCAGCCTGTGTCGATAAAAATGGCTAAGGAGCAGGGGCTGTCTCTGAACCCGACCAAGATATCGGGTACCTGCGGAAGACTTATGTGCTGCCTGAAATACGAGCAGGACGCCTACGAGGATCTGTTGAAAAACACCCCGAAGGTCGGCGCTATAGTTAAGACTATGGAGGGAAGAGGCGTTGTCGAGGAGGTAAACCTTCTCACAGGAAAGCTCAGGATAAAGATAGAGAAGACAGAGAACGTTATCTCTGTTAAAAAGGATGAAGTTGAGGTCATAAGGGACGCTGTCATCAGAGTGGATAAAAATGAGATGAAAGCGCTGAAAAAGCTGGAAGATAAGTAGTTCTGCCGGACGGGTCGGGCGCTCCTGCCCCCTTGCGGATAGCTGGGTGCTGCTAAACCGTTTGACGGCGCGACAACGTCGTGTCAACCGCAGGAGGGTAGGTGCGGCAGCAAGCTTATCACTACTGATCTCAAGGCTGCGGACACCAATGATGACAAAAAAATCAATGCAACTGATCTTTTGGCGATGAAAGCACATATCAAAGGTATGAAGCCGCTTTAGTGACCAAAAAAACGCCCAGATACAATATCTGGTGGGTGTTTATGAAATGGTATTCATCAGGCAAAAAATAGTTATTCAAATTTGTTAAAATTGCTATAATAATTATTTAAAAATAATGTTGACAAACAAAATAACGTGTGCTATAATGACAATGGTATGTTGGCAGGGTGTATACGTATGCCCTGCCGATGATACGAAATTTTAAAGAAAAGGAGAAAAAGTTGTATGAAGAAGGCTTTAAGTGCGTTTCTTGCGGCTGCTCTGGCTGTAAGTGCGGTACCTGCTTTTTCTGTATCTGCTGAGGAGCTTGATTCTAACTACATAGTTACGTTCACGCCTAACAAGACTACTGCAGTACCTGGTGATACGATTACGTACACTGCTTCGGTAGAAGTTAAGGGCAATGGTGGACTGAGTGGAACTGTATTTTGGTTCAACGTTCCTGATGGACTTACATATGTAAAGAAGGCAGGAAAGACTCAGGGCTACACAGTGCTCGAGGACAATATCGCTGATAGATTCGGCGAAGAGTACTATGTTGGCGAGGATGACTATACTGCTGCTCAGCCTACGGGTTTTGTTCTTCTTACGATCGAAGGCGATGTTGGCGAGAACGGTGTCATGGGTGTTGACTCACCTATAGAAAAGCTTGATCTGTTCACGTTTGACTGTAAAGTTGACGATGATGCTGCTTCCGGAGATTACAGTATCGAGTTCTTATTAGGTGACGATGATCCTGACTGCGTTACTACCTGTGAGAAGTATGATGATGATTTTACTGGTGTTATACCGATAACCAACTCACCGGCTGTTAAGGTAGCAGCTAAATCTGTTGATGCTACAGGCATCACAGCTGACGGTACAATGAGTCTTGGCAAGCACGACGAGAAGAAGAACGTTAACGCTAAGCTTCAGCCTGAGGACGCTACCGATACTATCGAGTACAGCGTTGATGGCGACGGCAGCAAGTATGTTACAGTTGACAAAGACGGTAACGTAACAGCTGTTGCTGACGGTGTAGCTAAGATCATCTCAACGGCTTCAAAGGCCGGTTTCAAAGCTACTACTACTGTAACTGTTAAGATCGTTCATGAGCTCGAGGCAGTAGCGGAAGTTCCTGCAACCTGCACAGCTGAGGGTACAGAGGCTTACTACAAGTGTAAAGTTTGCGGTAACCTGTATTCAGATGCAGAGGGCAAGAACCTGATCTCGAACCCTGTTACTATCCCGAAGACTGCACACACTATCGTTCCGGTAGCTGCTAAGGATCCTACCTGCTTAGAGGCAGGCACAG
Source organism: Ruminococcus sp. (assembly GCA_017484095.1). Lineage (GTDB taxonomy): Bacteria > Bacillota > Clostridia > Oscillospirales > Ruminococcaceae > Hominimerdicola. The sequence goes on from JAFUTU010000038.1 coordinate 8,900, forward strand.
CTGCAGCATATCAGTGCTCAGTTTGTAAGAAGTACTTCTCTGATGCAGCAGGCACAACTGAGATCGCAGCTCCAACAACTAAACCGGCTCTCGGTCATGACTGGGGCGAGTGGACAGTAACAACTCCTGCTACCTGCGCTGAGGAAGGCGAAGAGACAAGAGTATGTGCAAGAGACAAGTCTCACATTGAGACAAGACCTATCGCTAAGCTTACAACTCATACCCCCGGTGAACCCACCAAGGAGAATGAGGTTGCAGCTACTTGCGGTACAGACGGCAGCTATGATCTTGTGACCAAGTGTACAGTATGCGGTCAGGTCCTCAGTACTGAGAAGGTCACAGTTCCCGCTACAGGAAACCACACTCTGAAGCACGTTGACGCAGTACCTTCCAATTGTACCGAAGAGGGCACAAAGGAATACTGGCAGTGCGAGGTTTGCAAGAAGATGTTCTCTGACGCAGACGCAAAGAATGAGATCACAGGCGCTGAAAAGGTTGCAGCTTTGGGTCACACGCCGGGCGAAGTAGTTATTGAGAACGAGGTAGCAGCTACCTGCGGTACAGACGGCAGCTACGACGAAGTTATCTACTGCACGGTTTGCAATCAGGAGATCGACAGAAAGACTATCCTTGTAAAGGCTACAGGCGACCATACTCTGGAAGATGTAGAGGCTAAGGCAGCTACTTGCACAGAGGACGGAAACCTCGCTTACAAGAAGTGCTCGGTTTGCGGCAAGATATTCGAGACCGACGGTACCACTGAGACAACTCTCGAGGCTGTAACTCTTAAGGCTACAGGCCACGATTGGGGCGAGTGGGAAGTTGTAACTGAGGCTACTGAGACTACAGACGGTCTCAAGAAGAGAGTTTGCAAGAATGATGCTACTCACGTTGAGGAGGAGAAGATCCCCGCAACAGGTACAACAGTTGTTGACGACAGCAGCTCGAGCGAAGTTGTTGATGAGTCTTCAAGTGACGCATCCAGTGATACAAGCTCTGACACAAGCTCTAAGGATACTTCAAGCAAGGCGTCTGACAGCAGCAAGGCAGCAGCTAGCGGCTCTACCACTAACCCCGGTACAGGTGCAGCAGCCGGCACAATTGCAGCAGGCATTGCAGTTCTGGCAGCTCTCGCAGTTGTAAAGAAGAAGAAGTAATACACTTTTTGATATTTAAAGGGAACGCTTCGGCGTTCCCTTTTCTGTTTCCCCCACCCCACTTTCAGTAGCGGCGAATATTACTGACGTTTGTCCTCCCACGGAGGGGAGGGGGCAGCTTTGCTTGAGACTATTAATAGTTGACATTTTTAACTGAGTGTGCTATAATTTTTGTGTATGAAAACGGCTTTGCCGAGTGAATGACTATGGAGGTATGCAGTATGAAAAAAAGAATAGCTGCCTGTGTGCTGGCAGCTGCAATGGTAGTCGGCAGCGTTGGACTGCCAAACGGCGCCTTTTCCGGAGCTTTCAGCGGTAATTCGATAGTGGCTGAGGCAGTCACATCGGGCAATTATAAGTATACTCAGACTGCTTCTGGCGAGTGCAGACTGACGGGCTTTGTCGAGCTACCGTCCAATCTGGTAATACCTGCTCAGATAGACGGACTAAAGGTGACTGCATTCAGCGGAAATGCTGTACTATGGCTCGGAAAAGACAAAACGGCAGTTACAAGTGTTACTGTGTCTGAGGGTATAACCGCTATAAATGCTTCTATGTTCAAGGATTTCACTAATCTTTCGAGCGTTACCCTGCCTTCCTCGCTCACAAGCATTGGTGAGGGTGCATTTACAAATACTGCGATAGTTAATAATCAAAGCGGCCTTAAATATGTCGGCAACTGGCTTGTTGCCGCTGATACGAGCATCACATCGGCAAGCATAAGGTCTGGCACTGTGGGTATTGCAACAACCGCTTTTAACAACTGCTCGAAGCTTACCTCAGTAACTATTCCCAACAGTGTTCAGTACGTAGGTGACAGCGTATTTAACGGTTGTACTTCGCTTACATCAGCTGATCTCTCATCTATGACTAAGATACCTGACGGACTGTTCTCAGGCTGCAGCAGCCTGAATAACGTAAAGCTTTCGTCCTCTCTCGCGGAGATCGGCAAAGAGGCTTTCCAAGGCACAGGCTTTTCAAGCTTTGATATCCCCGATTCGGTAGTGAGTGTTGGATATAATGCATTTGACCAGACTCCGCTTCTCAGCAGCCAGAGCGGTTCATTAAAATATATTGACGGCTGGCTCGTCTATGCTGACAGCACACTCACATCTCTGAATGTTCAGGCAGGCACAGTCGGTATAGGCGCTTGCTGCGCAGGAAATACCAAGCTTACAAGCGTGACCATACCTTCAAGTGTTAAGTATATCTCCAATGATGCGTTCCAGAGCTGTACTGCACTTACGTCTGTTTCTTTCTCCTCGGGGCTTGAGATAATAGGTAAAGGCGCGTTCCAGGGCTGCAACAAGCTTGACACTATCGCGCTGCCGGCAACACTTAAAACAATTAGTGACAGGGCATTTCTTAACTGCCTGAATCTGGGCTACTCAAAGGGACTTTCTATACCAAGCAGTGTAAACAGCATCGGTACGGATGCGTTTACAGGCTGCCAGAGCATGGACGCTATCGAAGTTCTCTCGTCCAGCGCAACTATAGGCACAAGGGCATTCGGTTACTACACCACAACCGAAAAGAATACAGATCTTATAGTAAACTGCTATAACGGCTCCACGGCACAGAGCTATGCTTCAAAGAACGGATTTACGATAAATATTCTCAGCGGCGGTTCAAGCCATGAGCATTATTTTACTAACTGGACGATAACTACAGCAGCAACCTGTACAACTGACGGTGTTGAGACAGGCTACTGCTCCTGCGGACAGACGAGCACCAGAACGATAACCAAGCTTGGCCATAATGTAAGCAGTACTTGGGAGGTAACTAAGGCTGCTACCTGCACGGCAACAGGCACTCAGGTTCAGAAATGTACAAGGTGCGGTGCTGTTATAAATACTGCCTCCATACCGAAGACTGCTCACACATATGCAGTAGATCATGTTGTAGCACCTACGGCAACAGAGCAGGGATACACTGTATATAAGTGCTCTGTCTGCGGTGCAACAAAGAATGATGATTATACACCTGCTACAGGGAAGACAGACACCCGCAAAAAGGGCGACCTCAACAACAACGGAAAGATAGACGCAAGCGACCTTTTGCAGGTAAAGAGCCACATTAAGAAAGTAAAGCAGCTGACAGGTGACGACTTCACCTGTGCAGACATTGACGGTAACAAAGTGATAAATGCGACAGACCTGCTCAAAATGAAAGCACATATGAAAGGCGTAAGCAGAATTTGGTAATAAGAGTAAAAGCTCCGCTTAGGCGGAGCTTTTCATTTGTTAATAAAGTATTATTCCTTAGTTATGCACCCGAAGGGGTAGCAGCCGACGCAGTCGTTGCTAGGGGGGCGACCGGAAAGTCCCCTAAAGGAAACATCTGAAAGAATAAGGGTACTGCCCTCTTTTAAATGCGAGACCATTCAGCCACACTTACAGTGCGGCATCTGTTCTCGCTGAGAGAAAATAGTGGTTTTATGAACGCAGTTGAGAACTCTGCTAATGTAGTACGAAATAAAAAAATAAGTGTTGTTTTTCATCGCTGCACTTTCTTAAAAGCGACCTCCTCACGCACCCCGTCGCTACGCTCGGGGGTACATTCGTCGGTCGCTGAGAGAAGCAAGTGGTTTTACGCTCCGTATTGGTCGCCTGTCAAGGGTGAGAGCCCTGCAAACGGCGATACCACCTCGGAGAGGTGGCTAGACGTTTGCACTAAAATAAGTGTGCTGCCTATATTTTACATATTTTTTTCAAAATATTTGTTGAGAACACGGCTAGCGTTTGAATTGAAATGGTACAGGCTGTGAAAATCTCTTTTCTCTCTTTAAGGGGATTTCCGGTCGTCCCCTAGCAGCGATTGCGTCAGCTGCTACCCCTTCGGTATACTACTCTGTAGGTCAGGCACTTGCCTGTTGAAGGTCTTTGCCTTCGGGCGTCATTGTAGACACTGATCACTACATAGAGTAGCGAGATAGCTGCGCGGCGAGCAACGGAGAGCGCCGCCTGTGTAAAGTTGACATAAAAGGCAATTGATGATATACTATCTATGTATGCTCAGTGAATGAAAAATGAAAGGACAGATATTATGAAAAGTTTGACTAGCCTGCTTACCAAAAAGGTTGAAGAGGCATTTGAAAAATGCGGATACTCTAAGGAGCTTGCCAGTGTAACTGTTTCTGACAGACCCGATCTTTGTCAGTTTCAGTGCAACGGTGCGCTCGGCGGTGCGAAGCTTTACCACAAGGCGCCCAGAATGATCGCTGAGGACGTTGTAAAGGTGCTGAGTGATGACAAGGAGCTTGCAAAGGTCGAGATAGCAGGAGCAGGTTTTATAAATATAGATATCTCTGACGAGATGCTGCTTGGCTATATTAATGAGGTGTTCGATGATGTGAATATCGGTGTGCCTCAGGCTGAAAAAGAGGAAACTATAGTGCTCGATTACGGCGGACCTAATGTTGCAAAGCCGCTGCATATAGGCCACCTCAGGGCTGCGGTAATAGGCGAGGCGCTTAAAAGGCTTGTGCGTGCGACAGGCAGAAAGGCGATCGCTGACGTTCACCTGGGCGACTGGGGCTTGCAGATGGGTCTTGTAATGGCAGAGCTCGAAGTGCGCCACCCTGACTGGGAAGTGTTCTCTGACAGGTTCGATGCTGAGAGCTTTGAGGGAAGTATACCGCTTACGGCTGATGAGCTGAATGAAGTATACCCGTTTGCCAGTGCAAAGAGCAAGGAGGACGAGAGCTTCAAGGCTAGGGCAAAGGAGCTGACGGTCGAGCTTCAGAACGGAGAGCCGCGCTATACGGCGATCTGGAAAGAGATAGTTAAGATATCTGTAAATGATATAAAGAAGAATTATGATGATCTGAACGTTGATTTTGACTACTGGTACGGCGAGAGCAATGCTGACAAGTATGTTCCCGAGCTTTTGGAGGCGCTTGAAAAGAAGGACCTTATGTATGAGAGCGAGGGCGCAATGGTTGTAGATGTTGCAAAAGAGGACGACAAGATAACCGTTCCGCCGGTAATAGTCAAGAAGTCTGACGGGTCGAGCATTTATGCAACAACAGACCTGGCGACCATCGTGCAGAGAGAGAAGGACTTCAAGCCTGACGGTATCTGGTATGTGGTAGACCAGAGACAGAGCCTGCACTTTACGCAGGTGTTCCGCTGCGCAAAGAAGGCTGAGATAACCGATGCAGGGCTTGAGCACCTCGGGTTCGGCACTATGAACGGTGCGGACGGCAAGCCCTACAAGACCCGTGACGGCGGAGTTATGAGGCTGTCACTGCTGTTTGATACGGTTTACGACGCGGCTATGGAGAGAGTGAAGGAGTCAAAGTTCAGCGCTGAGGAGGACAAGGCCGACGTTGCAAGAAAGATAGCTGTCGCAACGATAAAGTTCGGAGACCTTATAAATCACAGGGCTAAGGACTATATCTTCGATCTGGACAAGTTTATGGCTGCTGACGGAAAGACAGGTTCATTCCTGCTTTACACTGTGGCAAGGGTGAACTCTATACTCAAAAAGGTAGACGAGGAGAAGATAACTGCGGCGGCAAGCGTGTTTACGGACAGCGAGCGTGACCTGCTCCTGAAAATAGCTCTCAGCGGCGAGGCATATGCGCTTGCTTTCAAGGAGAGAGCGCCTAACATCGTCTGCGAGAACGCTTACCAGCTGGCGCAGAGCTTCTCAAAATTCTATCACGACAACCATATCCTAACCGAAGAGGACGAGCAGAAGAAAAACGCTTGGCTCAGAGCCTGCGTAGTGCTCAGAAAGGTGATAGAGAAGCATCTTGACATTCTCGGCATAGAATCAGTTGAACTGATGTAATGCTCGCCGCACGGCTGGGCGCCCCCACCCCGCGGAAGTAGTTAGGTGTTATTAGATCGTTTGCCCTCCCCGTAGGGGAGGGGTATTTTTTCTTACTTGACATATATTTAGATTTATAGTAAAATATAAGTTGAGATATTGTGCTCGATAAGAAATAAAGAAGGGAAGTTTATTATGGGACTTACACTTACAGAAAAAATACTGAAAGCACACCTCGTTGACGGTGAGTTCGTTAAGGGTCAGGAGATCGGCATAAGGATAGATCAGACCCTCACTCAGGACGCAACGGGAACTATGGCTTATCTTGAATATGAGGCAATGGGCGTGCCCAGAATCAAGACCGAAAAGTCGGTCGCTTATATTGACCACAACACGCTCCAGTCAGGCTTTGAGAATGCTGACGATCACCGCTTTATAGGGTCTGTCTGCAAAAAGCACGGCGTTTATTTCTCACGCCCCGGCAACGGTATCTGTCATCAGGTACACTTAGAGCGCTTCGGTATCCCCGGAAAGACACTTATAGGCTCTGACAGCCACACACCTACAGGCGGCGGAATAGGTATGATCGCTATTGGTGCAGGCGGACTTGACGTTGCGGTCGCTATGGGCGGCGGAGCATACTACATAACCTACCCGAAGATAGTAAAGGTCAACCTCACTGGTAAGCTTTCTGCTTGGGTTTCGGCTAAAGACGTTATCCTGCAGGTCCTCAGGATAATGAGCGTTAAGGGCGGAGTCGGAAAGGTGATCGAATACTGCGGTGAGGGCGTTAAGACCCTTTCAGTTCCTGAAAGAGCTACTATCACCAACATGGGTGCAGAGCTTGGCGCTACAACATCTATATTCCCGTCTGACGAGATAACACTTTCGTTCCTGAAGGCTCAGGACAGAGCTGACGTATGGACAGAGCTCAAGCCCGATGATGATGCAGTTTACGATGAGGTCATAGATATCGACCTGTCGGCGCTTGTTCCGCAGGCTGCTTGTCCTCACAGCCCTGACAATGTAAAGACCTGTGACGAGATCGGCAAGCTTAAGGTAGATCAGGTATGTATCGGTTCATGTACTAACTCATCATACGTTGATATGATGAAGGTAGCTCACATATTAAAGGGCAAGACCGTTGACCCAAGCGTATCTCTTGCTATTGCACCCGGATCAAAGCAGGTGCTCAATATGATCGCTAAGAACGGCGCTCTCGCTGATATGATAGATGCAGGCGCAAGGATACTTGAGTCTGCCTGCGGACCCTGCATAGGTATGGGTCAGGCGCCTAATTCGGGCGGAGTTTCCCTCAGAACGTTCAACCGTAACTTCCTCGGACGTTCGGGAACGAAGGACGGTCAGATATATCTTGTTTCTCCTGAGACAGCTGCGGCTTCCGCACTGACGGGTTATCTTACAGACCCGAGAACTCTCGGAGAGATGCCTGAGATCAGGGTGCCCGAGCAGTTCATGATAAATGACAATATGGTAGTTGAGCCTGCTCCTGTTGAGGAGATGGACAGCGTTGAAGTGCTCAGAGGACCGAACATCAAGCCTTACCCTGAGACTGCTCCGCTGGTGGAGGATATTGAGTGTCAGGTATCGTTGAAGGTAGGAGATAACATCACTACCGACCACATTATGCCTGCAGGCGCTAAGATTCTTCCTCTCAGATCGAATATCCCTGCTATCTCGCAGCACTGCTTCACTGTATGCGATGAGGAGTTCCCGAGAAGAGCTAAGAATATGGGAGCATCTATCATCGTGGGGGGTACAAACTACGGTCAGGGAAGCTCGCGTGAGCACGCAGCGCTTGCACCGCTGTATCTCGGTATAAAGGCAGTGCTCGTTAAGAGCTTTGCACGTATTCACAGAGCTAACCTTATAAACGCAGGTATACTGCCTCTCACATTTGTGAACGAGGCTGACTATGATAAGATAGATCAGGGCGATGAGATCGCTATCAAGAATGTTAGAGCAGATGTTCAGGCTGATAAGACTGAGCTGACCGTTATAAACAAGAGCAAGAATGTTGAGATACCTGTTCTCTGTGAGCTGACAGGAAGAACTAAGGAGATCATGCTTGCAGGCGGACTGCTCGACTATACCCGCGAAAATCTAAAATAACAAGGAGTAGGTAACAGGTCAGGTCATTGGATGTGAACGAAGAACAGGGGGTGTAACCTTGGACGACAACAATATAACCTCGACCAACTTTGATTATGACATCTATACGGGCGGAAATGCTGAATCAGCCGTCAATGAGATATATGCTGAGGAACAGAAGGAGATCGAAAGGGCTGAAAAGCTTGCAAAGAGAGCTAATAAGAACAAGCTCGACTTTACCGGCGTTGAGAGCGTGACAGGTGAGAATATAGACTCCTTGATATTCAATGAAGAGCCTGAGCCTGAGCCCGTCGAAATGGACGACCCTACAGTCCCCACAAGAAATGACCTAAGGGACAGAGCTCAGACCTACAGAAATTACGAGCCGCCCGAGGGCTACCGAAATCCTTATCAGTCTGAGCCGCAAAAGCCGATACCTGCTTATCAGGTAGGGGCTAATGACCCTTATGCTACCGATAATTTTCAAAGCACATATACTGATACTTCAAACTATCAGGCAGAGGCAATGGCGGCACGTATGCGCGGCCAGACCGTGACATACGGTCAGCAGATGTACGGCGCCACTCAGCAGGGTTACGGACAGCTGAATATGCAGATGCCTCAGCAGGGACAGCCTTACGCACAGCCGCAGACCTCACCTTATGACGCGCAGGGAAGATACGACCCCCAGAACGTTTACGGACAAAACGGTCAGTACCGGCAGCAGGGCAGTATGCCCCGTGAGCAGGGTATGGCAATGGTGGATCAGATGATGTCTCAGGACAGGATGATGTCGCGCGGAAGCTTATATTCGGGGTCAAGGTCTCGGTATTCGAGCACGAGCTCATCTGCAATAAGACCCGGAATGAGCAAGCGTGAGCGCGGTCTGGCGCAGGTGGATCAGATGATGGCGCAGGACAGGGCAAGTCATCAGACTACTGACACTGTTATCGGTGTGCTCAATCAGAGGCAAACGGGGCATTTCGGAAGAGATATTGCAAGCGGCTACAGCGCAGGTCTCGGCGGCAGCCGCCTTGACGAACGCAGCGGTGGCGGCGGAGGAGATATGGCATGGTATTTCCTGTGGTTTGCTGTGGGTGCGCTCATACCGTTCGGAGCTTTCAATCTGCCGTTTGAGTTTTGTATCATAATCGGTGCGGTGTTCGGGCTGATAGGTGCGGTAATACTGCATAACGGCAAGGAAGGCTTTGACTTTAAGACCAGCCTGTCGATGAGCAAAACTGAGCTGCTGCTCATACCTGTTTGTGCTGTGATAGGCGTGCTGCTGTATTTCTTTTACTGATTCGGCTATAATTAATAACATGATGGTCTGTGAGGAGGCGTTAAAATGGATAATACAGCAGAGCAAAAATATACCGCAGAGCAGTATTATGCTATGACGGGTGAGACGAACCAGCCTATGGAGCTGCATAACGGAAATATTGTAATGCTTGCAGCACCGGATATCAGGCATCATAATATAACAACTGAGTTGTTTTCAAAGCTCAGAGATTATATCAAATTCAAGGGCGGAGACTGTAAGCCCTTTCATGCACCTGTAGATGTCAAGCTTGACGAATACACGGTGGTGCAGCCCGATGTGTTTGTTGTGTGCGATAAGAACAAGATAGATGAAAAGCGTATAAACGGTGCGCCCGACTTTGTTGTTGAGGTGACGAGCGATAACAGGTTGAACGATCTTGTGACAAAGCTGGAGCTATACAACAGGTTTGGTGTGAGAGAGTACTGGATAGTTGATCTTAAATTCGAGAGAGTGCTGGTATACAGCTTTGAGAGCGGAGACTATCCGATAATTTACAGTTTTGCCGAGGAAGCCCCTGTGGGTATCTACGGCGGTGAGCTTAGCATTAAGATATCGGAGCTTTTGTAAAAATGTATTGAGGTGACGCATATGCTTCCTAGACTTGACGGGATAGGCGTTCTTATGGGATCGCTTATTCTGGCAGGATATGTTTTGGGCCTGCTTATTCTCGGCATAGGCATTTTGCTTTGGTACAAAAAGGACAGAACGCCCACAGATCACAAGAAAAGATACATTTATGCTTCAAAAACCTTGGTGGTGCTTGGGGTAATGACAATTCTTGTGACGTTTGCGTTTCACTATAGTATTTTTATAAATAAATAGATTCAGGAGGAAAGTTAAATGGCTAAGATTCAAATGAAAACGCCGCTCGTTGAAATGGACGGCGACGAGATGACCAGGATCATCTGGCAGGAGATAAAGGATATCCTTATCCTTCCTTATGTTGATCTGAAAACAGAGTATTATGATCTCGGACTGGTTCACAGGAACGAGACTGACGATCAGGTGACGGTGGATTCCGCTAACGCTACGAAGAAATACGGAGTTGCTGTCAAGTGCGCTACTATCACGCCTAACGCTGCACGTATGCCTGAGTATAACCTCAAGCAGATGTGGAAGAGCCCTAACGGAACTATCAGAGCGATGCTCGACGGAACTGTTTTCAGAACACCTATACTTGTAAAGGGAATAACTCCCTACATACCGACCTGGACAAAGCCTATAACTATTGCGCGTCATGCTTACGGAGACGTTTACAAGAACGTTGAGATGAAGTGCCCGCAGGGTTCAAAGGCTGAGCTCGTTCTTACCGACAAGGACGGCAACGTTTCAAAAGAGGAGATATTTGACTTCAAGGATACAGCAGGCATTATTCAGGGTCTGCACAACAGGGAGGATTCTATATCTTCCTTTGCAAGGGCTTGCTTCAACTTCGCATTGGACAAGAAGCTTGATCTGTGGTTCGCAACTAAGGACACTATCTCTAAGAAGTATGACCACACCTTCAAGGATATTTTTGCTGAGATATATGAGAATGAATATAAAGAAAAGTTCGAGGCAGCAGGGATAGAGTATTTCTACACGCTGATAGACGATGCCGTTGCAAGAGTTGTACGTTCTGAGGGCGGCTATATCTGGGCGTGCAAGAACTATGACGGTGACGTTATGAGCGATATGGTGGCTACGGCTTACGGCTCGCTTGCTATGATGACTTCGGTACTCGTATCTCCTGACGGAGTTTATGAGTATGAGGCTGCACACGGAACAGTCCAGAGACATTACTATAAGCACCTGAAGGGCGAGGAGACCTCTACAAACTCTGTAGCTACGCTGTTTGCATGGACGGGAGCTCTTAGAAAGAGAGGAGAGCTCGATGAGCTGCCCGAGCTTATCGATTATGCTGACAAGCTCGAAAAGGCAACTATACAGACAATCGAAGATGGCATTATGACAGGAGACCTGTATCTGCTCTCTAAGCTTGAGAATAAGCAGAAGGTGAACACAGAGGATTTCCTGAAGGCTGTTGATGAGAGGCTGAAAAAGCTGCTGGGCTGATAGGTGAAAAAACTGAACAAATAGTAAAGATATTTTGCTTATCTTGACTTTTTCGGGATAATGTGCTATAATTATTCTAATATAGAATTACGGAGGTAGATCTTATGAAGCATATCAAAACTATCAACAAGGCTAACCTTAAAAAGAGCGCTGAGAAGGGCGGCTGCGGCAAGTGTCAGGCTTCCTGTCAGTCAGCTTGCAAGACCTCATGCACTGTAGCTAACCAGAAGTGCGAGAGAGAAGCTTGATCGGTTTCTAGTTAAAGAATGTAAAAATACCCCCGTCTTTTGGCGAGGGTATTATGCTTTTTAAAGGTTCGCGAAGCGTTACTATCTAATAGTTCAAAACAAATGATCCCCCTCCCATACGAGGGAGGGTAAACAGTTTAACAGCACCCAACTGCTTACGTGGGGTAGGGGAGGTAAAAAATGATACATAAGTTTAAGCTTGAAGGATATAATGTATTGCTTGATGTTAACAGCGGCGGAGTACACATCGTTGATGATCTTACTTATGATGTGCTTGACAATGTCGAGCCGCCGTTTGCTACGGAATGTCCCGAGAACGTGGTAAAGAAGCTGTCGAAGACGTATCCCGAAAAGGATATTTGCGACTGCTATGACGAGATAGTTTCGTTATATGAGGATAAAATACTGTTCAGTGAGGACGATTATGAGAAGTTTGCTCTGGCGTCTGTGGCTTCTCCTGTAAAGGCTTTGTGTCTGCTGGTGTCTCAGGACTGCAATATGAGGTGCAAGTACTGCTTTGCAGCGCAGGGAGACTACGGCACGGGCAGAAAGCTTATGAGCTTTGAAACGGGAAAGAGAGCTCTCGATTTTTTGATCGAGCAGTCGGGAAGCAGGTATTTTCTTGAGGTAGATTTCTTCGGCGGAGAGCCTATGCTCAACTACGACGTTGTAAAGCAGATAGTTGAATACGGACGTTCCCGCGAGGAAGAAGCAAACAAGAAGTTCCGCTTTACGATGACGACAAACGGTCTTATACTTACCGATGAGCAGATAGATTACCTCAACAAAGAGATGAACAACATAGTTCTCTCTATAGACGGCAGAAAAGAAGTAAACGACAGAATGAGGGTACTTGTCGGCGGACAGGGCACCTACGATAAGATACTGCCGAACTTTAAACGCCTGACCGAGCGCAGAGATAAGGACAAGGACTGGTACGTGCGCGGTACATACACCAAGTATAATCTGGATTTCTCGAACGATATAATGCATTTTCATGACCTCGGGTTCGAGCAGATATCTGTCGAGCCTGTTATAGCGGATCCGAAGGAGCCTTACGCTATAACTGAAGCGGACCTGCCGAAGATATTCAAGGAGTATGAGGTGTTGTCTCAGAAGATCAGAAAAATCAGAGAAGAGGGCAAGTTCATAAACTTCTTCCACTTTATGATAGATCTGGATCAGGGTCCCTGCGCTATCAAGAGACTGCGCGGCTGCGGAAGCGGCAACGAGTATGTTGCTATATCTCCCGAGGGAGACATTTATCCATGCCACCAGTTTGTGGGTATTGAGGATATGAAGATGGGCAACATCAATGAGGGTACGTTCGATCTGGAAAAGAAGGACGAATTCGCTCATGCACACGTATATACTAAGCCCGAGTGTAAAAAATGCTGGGCGAAGTTCTATTGCAGCGGCGGCTGCAACGCTAATAACTATATCTACAACGGCGATATCCATGCAGCTCATAAGCTTTCGTGCCAGATACAGAAAAAAAGGCTTGAATGCGCTATCCTGATGAAAGCGCTTGAGCTGATGGATACAGCAGAATAAAGTAAAAAATAAGCACAGCAGGGAGTAATTCCTAGTTGTGCTTTGTTGTTTGACATAATTCGTGAATGGTGTTATACTGTTTATGCTGATTCTTCTCCGAACTTAACAGGGAGGAGGTGAAGACTGTTGGAGATACTTATTTCTTTATTAGCTGCTGTTGGAACAGGTGTTATTGCCAATTGGATATATGACATCTGTAAATGGCTGGATAGCAGACGAAAGAAGTAGCCAGCATAAGAAAACCGAGGGATGGCAGTCCCTCGGTTTTCGCTTTTTTGTGAAGCTGTTGTTTTCACTTATTTCTTTTAGCTATATACATTATACTACACGAACAATGATTTGTCAATACCTTATGGCAGAAGCCTGTTTATATCTCTTGGGAACATAGAGGTCTCGCGGATATTGTTCTTGCCGAGAAGCTTCATCAGCAGTCTTTCAAGACCTATACCAAGACCACCGTGAGGCGGCAGGCCATACTTATGCGCTTCAAGATAGCTTGCAAAGTCTGCGGGGTCAAGTCCCTGCGCTTTCAGCTTAGCTACCTGCTCATCATAATCGTGTATTCTCTGTCCTCCAGAGGTTATCTCCAGTCCTCTGAACAGGAGGTCAAACTTGTATGCTTCTCTTGGGTCCTCTCTGGAGTTCATCGCATAGAACGGAGGCTTTGAGGACGGGAAGTGTGTAACGAAAATGAAGTCACTGTCATACTTCTCTTTTGCATACTTGCCGAGGTTCACCTCGTCCTCAGGGTCAAGGTCGAACTTCTTGCCGCTTGTCTCTCCGCCTCTCAGAAGCTTTAATGCATCTGCAAACTTGATAGACGGTATCTCCTTGATAGTCGGCACGTCAGCACCGAGAATAGCGATCTCGTTTTGGTAGTTTTGCTTGATATACTCAAAAATGCTTCTGAGCATTGCGGTCTCCATAGCCATAACATCGTACATACTGTCGATGTAGCCCATCTCAAAGTCAAGACCGATGTACTCGTTAATATGACGTGAGGTAGCGTGCTTTTCAGCTCTGTAAACGGGAGCTATCTCGTAAACTCTGTCAAAGAAGGCAACAGCGGTCTGCTTGTAGAACTGAGGTGACTGGTTCAGGAAGGCATTCTTTCCGAAGTAATCAAGTGCGAAGATGTTTGCACCGCCCTCAGCTCCCTGGGCAACTATCTTAGGTGAGTGAATCTCGGTAAAGTTCTGCTCCTGCATGAACTTATGCATTCCGTGAACAAGACCCTCCTGAAGCTTGAAGATCGCTCTCTCGTATGGGTTCCTGAGGGATACGGCTCTGTTATCGAGGTTTACCTCTATCGTGCAGCCGAGCTTGCCCTGAGATATTTTAAGCGGCAGCTCTGCGGCATTGGTAGATACCAGCTGGATAGATGAAAGCTCGATCTCAAGACCTGTCTGCTCTCTGTTGTTCTCTTTGACAAGGCCCTTTACCTTAACAAAGTAGCCCTCTCTGAGGCCCTCTATGCTGTCGGGGCACTTATCGGCAGAGTAAACCGTCTGGAAGACATATCTGGCAGTTCTTACATTGATAAATGCGATGCTGCCCATATTTCTTATCCTGTGGACACAGCCCTCAAATTCGACCTCGCTGCCCATAGCAGCCTTTGCGTCATCAAGGGTGAACTCTTTTATAAGCTTGTCGGTAGAGATCATCACCATATCGCCGTCAGGCTCGGGAACGAACTTATCGGTCGGCTGATACTTTGTCAGCTTATCGGTGCCAATAACGGTCTCGGTCTGCTCGGTCTCATCAGCTTTGTTCTCAGCCTTTGATGCTGCAAACTCATCGAGCTTTTTCTCTAATATCTCTTTTATTATCTTAGGTGTAGCTATACCCTTCAGTGCCTTTGTACACTGACCCATGATAAAGCCGAAGACCTTCTTTTCGCCGTTTGCATACTGTGCAGCCTGAGCATTGTTCTCAGAGATTATTCGGTCGATCTCGCTGTTTACTTTCTCTTCGTCAACAGTTATGAGCATACCCTTTTCCTTGGCGATATCCATAGGCTTTCCGCCCTCCTCCGCCATTACACGGAAGACAGCCTTAGCATCGTTTTTGGAAACTGTCTCATTATCAGACATTTCAACGAGCTTTGCGATATCCTCAGCAGGGAAGGTGATGTTGTCGATATCAATCTCTCCGAGGTTGACACGCCTCATGAACTCACCGAGCATAAATACGCAAACGCTCTTCGGCTTATTGTAGTAAGAGCAGGCTTTATCAAAGAAGTCAGATATCTGCTTTGACTGGATAAGGATATCGGCATCAACAGCCGAGATACCGTTCTCGATATACCTTGCGCGTCTCTCGGCAGGCATTTCGGGGAGCTTTGCGTGTATCTCTTCGATCTGCTGATCTGTGAGGTTTACCTGTAAGATATCGGGCTCGGGGAAGTAGCGGTAGTCGTTAGCATTCTCCTTGGTACGCATAGACGTGGTCTTATCACGGTTCGCGTTATAGCGCCTTGTTTCCTGAACTACCTTTTTGCCTGCTTCAAGCAGGAGAGCCTGTCTTTTCTGCTCATACTTTATAGCTCTGCCGACTGATTTTACGGAGTTTATGTTCTTGATCTCGGCACGGGTACCGAACTCAGTTGCATCGGGCTTCATCAGCGAGATGTTAACGTCGCATCTGAGTGAGCCCTGCTCCATTTTACAGTCGCAGACACCTGCATATTTGAGGAGAAGAGCTATCTGCTCAACATAAGCCATAGCCTCCTCTGCGGAAGCGATATCGGGCTCGGATACGATCTCGATAAGCGGTATGCCGCAGCGGTTATAGTCAGCCAGAGACACGCCGTTAAAGTCGTCATGCACGAGCTTTCCTGCGTCCTCCTCAAGATGTATGTGGTTTATTCTTATTTTTTTCTTTTTGCCGCCCACTTCTATCTCAACTGCGCCCTCACCGATTATGGGGTAGTAGAGCTGCGAGATCTGATAAGCCTTCGGCAGGTCGGGATAGAAATAGTTCTTACGGTCGAACACCGAGAATTTATTTATCGAGCAGCCGAGCGCAAACCCTGCCTTAACAGCATATTCAACTGCCGTCTGGTTTATAACGGGGAGAGTGCCGGGCATACCTGTGCACACAGGGCAGCACCTTGTATTCGGTGCGCCGCCGAACTCAGCCGAGCAGCCGCAAAAGATCTTTGTCTTGGTAAGGAGCTCGGCGTGTATCTCCAGACCAATGACGGTCCTCCATTTTTCCATGCTGATCTCCTCCTTACATCTTCGGCAGCACAGGGGTGAAGCCCTGCTCGAATGCGTCTGCTGCCTTGATTATATCCTGTTCTCTGAATTTCTTTCCTATCAGTGACATTCCTATCGGCATACCGTTCTTATCATAGCCGCAGGTGGTAGATATTGCAGGCAGACCTGCGATGTTAACCGTTACGGTGCAGATATCAGCCTGATACATTGAAACGGGGTCAGCCGTTTTCTCCGGGCTGTAGGCTACTGTCGGTGCGGTAGGAGTTAAAATGATGTCGCACTTTTCAAAGATGTCGTTATATTCTTTTCTGACAAGCTGTCTCAGTGCGAGAGCTTTTCTGTAATAAGCGTCGTAGTATCCGCTGGAGAGGCAGTAGTTTCCGAGAAGGATTCTTCTCTTTACCTCATCGCCGAAACCCTCTGATCTTGAGCGAACGATGAGCTCCTCATAGCTGTCACAGTCTGTGCTCGTTCTGTGGCCGTACTTTATGCCGTCATATCTTGAAAGGTTAGATGCTGCCTCAGCACAGGCAAGCAGGTAATAGCACGATACTGCATATTTGAGCGACGGCATCGAGCAATCGACGAGCTCTGCGCCCATAGCCTTGTACTGCTGTGCTGCTTTCATAACTGTTTCTCTGACTTCATCGTCGATACCGTCTGCAAAGTACTCCTTCGGCAGGGCTATCTTCACGCCCTTCATACTTTCACCGATAGTTGAGGTGAAGTCGGGTACGTCCTCTCTTGCGCTGGTGCCGTCATGGATATCAAAGCCGCAGATAGCGTTAAGAAGCAAGCCGCAGTCATGAGCATCAAGGCCGATAGCGCCTATCTGGTCAAGAGATGATGCGAATGCCACAAGACCGTAACGTGATACTCTGCTGTAGGTGGGCTTTATTCCCGTAACACCGCAGAATGAAGCAGGCTGTCTGATAGAGCCGCCTGTATCCGTGCCCAGGGCTATAGGTGCGAGCCTTGCCGAAACTGCTGCAGCAGAACCGCCCGATGAGCCTCCGGGTACGCAGCCTTTGTTATAGGGGTTCACGGTCTTCGCAAAGGCAGAGGTCTGTGTCGAGCCGCCCATAGCGAACTCGTCCATAGAGGTCTTGCCGAGCATTACGATATTCTGGGCGTTGAGCTTTTCCATTACTGTAGCATCATAGGGAGGAATGAAGTTTTCCAGTATCTTTGAAGCACAGGTGGTCTTGACGCCCTTTGTGCAGATATTGTCCTTAACAGCTATCGGAATACCTGTCAGGGGCTTTGCTTCACCCTTGTTTATGATATCCTGAGCTGCCGCAGCCTGCTGCATAGCCAGCTCCTCGGTAACGGTGATATAGCTTTTTATCTCGCCGTCATATTTTTTTATATTATCGAAATAGCCCTTTGCAAGCTCGGCAGAGGATATCTGCTTGCTGTCGAGAGCCTTTCTCATATCACGCAGCTTCATGTCTTTGAGCTCCATGTCAAACATCCTTTCAAAATTATTCTACTACCTTAGGAACAACGAAGCAGTTGTCCGAGCTTACGGCATTTGAAACTATCTTATCCGTTGCCATTGAGGGAACAACGCTGTCGCATCTCAGCTCAGGCAGGAATACATCGTGATTATCCTTATAGGCGTCATAGGTGACATCTATCTCCTTGACGGTATCCATAAGGTTGATGATGTCGGTCATCTGACCTGCGGTCTCTTCGAGCTTTTGCTCTGAGAACTCAAGCTTGCTCAGGTCTGCCAGATATTTTACCATTTGCATATCCATAAAAAGCACCATACTTTCCGTATTTTTGGCATCACTGCCATAACTATATTATTATACACTATTTTAAACGCTTTTGCAAGTGTTTTGCGCTATGTATATTTTTTTTTACAAATAGAGAGATTGAAAATAATTGTTGTTCTATCTAGGGGGCTTTCCGGTCGCCCCCTATGACCCCTTCGGGTATAAATCTATACGGCGAGAGCCGCCCTCTGCACCCCTTCAGGTATATATGCTGTTACTTAGGTTTTAACAGTTCTTATGTACTGGAACAGATACTGCTGAGCGACGCCCTCTATACCTTTGGTACATTCGGGCAGGCCGTCAGGATAATACTGCGCCATTACCCTTTTCACCCAGACGTCTTTCGGAAATGCATCTAGCTTATGGAAGCCGAACAGCAGGGCACAGTCAGCGACCTTGGGGCCTACGCCCTTGATCTTCATAAGCTCATCTCTTGCGTCATCGGTAGAGAGGGTCTTGATCTTTTCTGTGGTCATCTCTCCGCTGTTAAAGCGCCCGACTGCATCAACTATGTATTTTGCTCTGAAACCTGCTCTCAGGTAGCTTAGGGTGTCTACAGTTTCGGCTTTCATATCCTCAAAGGAGGGGTAAGCGCTGTAATGCTCGCAAAGACGCGAGATTATCAGCTTTATGCGAGGTATGTTATTGTTCTGGCTGATGATGAAGGAGCTTATAGTTTCCCATGGGTCCTGTCTGAGTATGCGCGTGCCGCGGTACTGTTTTACAGCCTTTGACAGAGTCTCGTCTTCGGAGAGGGTTTCTATCATTTTGCTGTAATCAGAGCCGAGATCAAAATAATCGAACCAGACAGACCTGAACTGCTCCTCAGACACGTTATGCAGCTTGAAAACGCCCTTTTCCTGAAGCTCGGATATGGTGAGTTCATTATTCAGGAAATATCCGTGATAGGTGTCGGGGGATATCCTTTCCCAGCGGAATGCCTGTCCGCAGTCTAAGGTCTGGTCAAGGTCGAGCTCTGACTGGCGGAGGACGATATCGTCACCCTGAACAAAAAAATCTGTGACATTCATAAAAATTTCTCTTTTCCTCTTGAAATTTGGTGATAAAACTATTATACTATAAGAAGCAGACTTTTTCAAGTGGCATGTGCTAGTCCGCACCGTACTTTGGATAGATGTCCCAAGGGGTTTTAGGACGGGCGTGCAACAGCAAGCTGCTGCCGAAAGCCCCCTGAATGACAGTTCAACATCATACATGATTTTTTGGAGGATATATGAGAGAAAGCTTACTGACTATTCCCGTTACAGATATATTTGAGCCGAAATGCGGCTGCCCTATCTGCCTTCTGAGAGATACTCTTGAAAAGAGAACGGTGGAATACATAATGGGTGCTGCGATGATGGAACCCGATGTCAGGATAGAGACAAACAAGCTGGGCTTCTGCAAAACTCATTTTGAGCAGATGAGAGCCTGCAAAAACAGACTTTCACTGGCGCTTATGCTCCAGTCTCACTTGCAGAGTATGCAGAAAAACATCTTCACAAGGCAGTCTGTGTTTGAGAAGAAGACCGCAAAGCAGAGAAAGGTGTCGGCTGTTAATTCGACCTGCTTTGTGTGCTCAAAGATAGATTGGGGAATGTCACGCATCTTGGTAACACTTTTTGAGATGTATGTTCAGCAGAGAGATTTCAGAGAGCTTTTCGATGAACAGGAAATGCTCTGTCTGCCGCATTATGACCTGCTGGTGTCTATGTGCGGTGAGAATATGGACAAGAAGTATCAGAAGCAGTTTATAGATGCCTGCACAAAGCTGACGGAAAAGTATCTCGACGAGCTTGAAAAAGACGTCTCACACTACTGCAAGATGTATGACTACCGCAACACCGGTGCAGATGCCGACTGGGGCAACTCGAAGGATTCGATAGAGAGAGCAATAAAATTTCTGACGACACGATAAGACATCTCAGGTAGGTTTTCGTGAAATTTCGTTACAAATGGTTACAGTTTCGTTAAGGCCGGAGAAGATGCTTGTGGGCAAAAAAATGTACAGTTCTGCCGATGACGCGGTATGTCTGCGAATACAGATTTATATGCACAAAAAACTGTACAGTTAGATTGCCGATTGATAAATTTGTGTCAAACAAATTTAATTTTGCCGCAAAGCTCGCAGGCAGTGGGCTTTCAGCTTAAGGGCATAGGTGAGATGTGTTGACGTTCACAAAATATCAATATTTGTAACCGAATGTTCTTTCGTTTCGACCCATATTTTTACGTAAAAACGTTTTCAGTTTTCAACAATGATTTTTTTCAACAACGTTCAATCAGCGCAAAACAGCGCAGTTTTCAACGTTTTCAACAGAGTTATCAACAATAATTTGTTACGAAAACGCTGTTTTCAACTTTTTTCTGTTGATAAGTTGAATACTTTTCCTCCCGCTGGCGATAATAGTTGTAAAATTCCAGATAACGGGAAAAGAGGGAAATTTCTGAGATGGTAAAGGGAATTAATAAACAAATTATAGAAATAAAATGCACAAATAATGAATATTTTGACAGAATATTATTGTTTGTTTCAGCCGATAAGGGAGCTCCTCTGAGTGAGGAGGCTTTGCTTGAAAAAGAGGCGCAAAAGGTCTGTTGTCAGCTGACAAATGAAAGGACCATCGGAAAAAAGAGCAGATCATTTATCCTGGCTGCTGTTTTATGCGGCTGCGCAGCGGTTTGCGCACTTATGGCGGTCTGCTATTTTATTTAGCAAAATCACAAGTTCGCACTATAAACGGCGTGGATCAGCCGTGCGGAGAGAACAGGGTCAATAGTATGGGTTAGGGGCTATACTTGACATAAAGATCATACTAGGAGGTATGTAAAATGAGCAATAATCAAATCAAAAAGTATGTGGCTGAGGCTATCGGCACCTGTGTGCTGGTAATGTTCGGCTGCGGAACAGCTATGATAACGGGATGTCTGGGTGCAGGATATCTGACGACTGCGTTTGCTTTCGGACTTTCTATCGTGGCGATGGCATACAGCATCGGCAATATTTCGGGCTGTCACATCAATCCTGCGGTATCGTTCGCTTTTTTAGTAAGAGGCAAAATGAGCCTTAACGAATTCATCGGCTATATCTGCGCACAGTTTGCAGGCGGACTTATTGGTACGACCTTATTGGCGCTGATATTCAAGCTAGGTGACGTTAAGGATCTTACCAGAACTTATGGTTCAAACACGCTCGACGGTGTCGGCAAGAGCTTTATAGCAGGCTGCATAGTTGAGATAATCCTTACATTCGTATTCATTCTCGTTATTCTCGGCGTTACTTCTGAGAAGTTCAAGCATGGTTCGTTTGCAGGGCTTGTTATAGGCCTTTCGCTGACATTTGTTCATATTCTCGGTATCGGCCTTACAGGAACTTCTGTTAACCCTGCAAGAAGCTTCGGTCCTGCAGTGTTTGCAATGTTCAGAGGCAGATGGGTGCCTATGAAGCACCTGATCGTGTTCCTCATTGCGCCGATGATAGGTGCTTTCATTGCAGCTAAGGTACATGATTTCCTTGAGAAAGAGGATTGATAAAACCAAGCCCCTTGCCTGATGATAGCTTATAAGGGCGCTCCCGAACGTTCGGGAGCGCCCTTTTTGCGTTGAGGAGAACGCTGTTTTCTGCTTTAATAAAATATCCTAAAAAAATTAACTTAAACGGGCATATAGTGTGCTATACTGAGACTGATGAAAGTGGTTATAGGGGTGTATTGATGAAAAATTACGATATACTGATGGATCTTGCGCTGATAATGGTCGGCGCAAAATTTATGGCTCTTGTGGCGAGAAAGGTCAAGGCGCCAATGGTGGTCGGGGAGATCGTTGCGGGACTGCTGCTGGGACCTTGTGTGTTCGGAATAATGGGGCCTAACAGCTTTATCAGTCAGCTGGCTGAGATAGGTGTTATACTTATCATGTTCTCGGCAGGGCTTGAGACTAATCTTGCAGAGCTTAAAAAATCCGGGCTCAGAGCGTTTGTTATTGCCTGTGCGGGAGTGTTCGTGCCGTTTGTTTGCGGAGCTTTGCTGTATTCATGTGTTTACGGCTTCTCTTCATTCGGAAGCGAGGGCTTTTTCAAAGCGCTTTTCATAGGTTCTATAATGACGGCAACGTCTGTAGGTATCACAGTAGAGGTGCTTAAGGAGCTTGGATATCTGAAAACCAAAGTGGGGCAGACCATACTCAGCGCTGCGATAATAGACGATGTGATAGGTATTATCGTGCTGACGTTCGTGCTCAGCTTCAAAGACCCAAAGACAAAGCTCGCGACAGTATCTCTGAAGGTGCTGATGTTTCTGGCGTTCTCATTCATTCTGGGATATCTGTTCTACCGTGCGTTCAAGTTGATAGATGAGAGGTATCCGCACACAAGACGTATACCGATAATGGCTATGGGGCTTTGCTTTGCACTGGCATATCTGGCGGAGGCATACTTTGGCATAGCGGACATAACGGGCGCTTATATAGCAGGTATAATCCTCTGTAATGTGCGTGATGCTGCCTATATCGACAGAAAGGTAAACGTGAACGGTTATATGTTCTTTGCGCCTGTGTTTTTTGTGAGCATCGGTCTTAAAACGAGCTTTAACGGTATGAAAGGTTCGCTGCTGGCTTTTTCGATAGGGTTTGTCCTGGTGGCTATGGTGAGCAAGCTCATCGGCTGCGGACTTATTTCAAAGTGCTTCGGCTTCAAGAACAACGAGTGCGTAAAAATAGGTGCAGGTATGATGACAAGAGGAGAGGTAGCCCTCATTATTACAAACAAGGGTATGGCTCTCGGAATGATAGATGCGTCATATTTCACTGCGGTGATACTGCTGATAATAGTTTCAAGCATAGGTACACCGCTGCTTCTGAAGGCGCTTTACAGCAAATATCCCGATAAAGAAGCATCTGCGTAACGATTGGTTAAATATTTAACCTGAATTAACAATTAAATTAGTTATAGTTAACAAAAGTATAAAGCAAAAATAAAGTAAAGAACAATAAATAAATGTCGTAATCAGTTATAATATAAACATACCGAACGATGCGTGAGTTGGTCGGTGCAAGGGGTGGCTCCAATAGGGGCTGCTTTTTTTGTGTCTTTATCCCATTTGTGCAAGGAGATCGTCGGTGTCAAAATAGCCTGAGCGGTCGATACGTTTAAGTTTATGGAGACAAGAGCTGTCTCCTTTTTTTATTGCTGTGATCCCGCTTTCATCGGTTATATAGGCATCAAAGGCACATTCTTTTGCAAGAGTGAGAAACTCATCACTGAGAGTGCCTGTGGGAAGGATAAATGAGTTCGGTTTGAAAAGGCAGTTGTCATAGCAGCGCTCTCTGAGCCCGAGAACGTCAGCGAGGTAGGCTCTGCGGTAGGTGCGAATATCTTCGTCCTGTTTTATTCCGCCGTTTTCACGCTCAGGGTCAGAGAGAATATCATAAGCAGCGGCGGCAAATTCAAAGGTACCGCTGTTTCGCAGGGCTGAGATGTCCTCCCAGCAAAGATATGAACGCTCGGAGGAAGGGGCGGCGTCTTCTGATGCGCCGTCTGTTTTGCTGCCTGAGATAGTTGCTGTAAAGCGCCAGTTGTATTTCTGGGCAAGAGGCAAAAGGTCACTCAGGCAGTTGAGCTTGGTCTCGTCTATTATCATAATAATGGGTCGGTCGGGGAGGATGCCGTCATATTTTACATAGCGGATAATGTCGTTGATGAATACGGGAGAGAAGCCGCTTTCAGAGAGGGATATGATGTCGCTCTCCAGCTGGGAAAGAGTGCAGGTGTTCTCGCCGATGAGAGAGTCATCTGTGGTTATAGAGCCGTAGCGTATGATAGGGACGGAATAGCCCTCTCCCGATGAGGAGGAAGAAGCGGCGCTGCTGCTATTCTCAGCTTTGACACCGCAGGCAAAAAACAGCTGTGAGATAACAGCCGTGAGTATCAAAAGTATGGCTTTTTTCATAATGTCACTCCGTTTGTGTCTGTTTTGCATAATTTCTGTCCCTATATTTCTATGCATGAAAAGCAAAAAAATACAAAAAAACAGGTCTGTAACTCTTGAAATATTTGTGCAAATGTGATATACTGTCTTTAAGTGATGAAATTTCAAGACCGCATCGGGCACAGGCTGCCGAGCGGCTGTAAATAATGGGAGGATCAGTATGAAGAGACTGCGTACAAAAATGCTTCTGGCAATGGTAATGGTGGCGGTAGTCGTATTTGCCTTTTTGGGAGCGGCTATGATATTTTTTATCTCAAATTCTATCGAGAAGTCGATAGTGCTTTCTATGGAGCCGATGGCAGAGAGCGCAGCTGCCGATCTTGACGATACGATAATGCTGTATATGAATTCTGTCAAGAATACGACTGATTCAAATGCCTTTACATATGCCTCCGATGACAAGACGAGACTTGATATGCTCAAGGCAGGCTTCACTAAGAACAACAATCAGTATATCTCTCTGGCAATACTTGATATCAACGGATCGGAGCTGATATCAAGCGGTGATCTGTCTACGGAGGGGCTCACAGATGAGCAGATAGATGAAGCAATGAAGATGACTGCGGCTTATATCACGGATATTTATGAGTTCTCAGGCAAGAAGTGCTTTTCTATACTTTGTGCAGGTGCAAATGCTCAGGGAGAGAAGCTGCTGAGCGTACTTACTGTTGATACTGCGCTGCTTTCCAAGGACCTTAACTCGTTCAAGCTTGGAAGCAGAGGTTTCCTTTACGTTGTGGATAAGTCGGGCAGCATAGTTGTTGACAGCACCAACAAGAACGCAAAGGCTAATATATACAAGCTTTCGGACGACGAGGAAGAGGCTAAGGCTGTCGGATCGGCTATTCTCGGAACTGACGAGGGCGACAATCAGTATGAATACAATGACACTACCTACTATACCTACCATGTCAAGATAGACCACTTCAACGGCAAGGTGGTAATGGTTACCGATATCGCAGATTTTGCAGAGTCACAGACTGTAGCGATAAGAAACGGCTTTATCATAGGTATCATCATTCTTATAATAACGATCGCGTTTGCGGTGTTCTTTGCATCGCGCCTTTCAAAGCCGATAATTTCTACCACGAACAGACTGAGGTCTCTTGCGCAGGGTAACCTTACGGACCCTGTTGATGTGTGGTATTCAAAGGACGAGCTGGGCGTGCTCTCTACCTCTCTGGAGGAGACGGTATTCTCGCTGAGACAGTACATAAGCCTTATCACATACTCACTTACGCAGATATCGGAAGGCAACCTGCAATACAGGCTTGAGGGCAACTTCAAGGGAGACTTCTTCAAGATAAAGAGTACCTTCAACGAGATATTTGATTCACTCAACGATACGTTCGCATCTATAAACCTTTCCGCAGAGCAGGTGAACTCGGGCGCTGTTCAGGTGTCTGATTATTCACAGGCAGTGTCTCAGGGTGCTACGCAGCAGGCTTCCGCTATCGAGGAGCTTTCCGCTACGCTTTCCGACGTATCGGAGCAGGTAACTCAGAACTCTGAGGACTCAAAGAATGCGTTCAATATCGTATCCGAGAATACTGAGGCTGTGAACAGCTGCAACGAGGACATGGGCAATATGCTCAAGGCGATGAACGATATCAATACATCTACCAGTGAGATCGCAAAGATCATCAAGGTGATCGATGAGATCGCATTCCAGACGAATATACTTGCTCTTAATGCTGCTGTCGAGGCTGCAAGAGAGGGTTCAAAGGGATTCGGCGTTGTTGCTGATGAGGTAAGAAGACTGGCATCGCGTTCGGCTGAGGCTGCAAGGCAGACGGCTGAGCTCATCGAAAATTCGTCTGTTGCGGTTTCAAAGGGCTCACAGATAGCTGAGCAGACAGCTAAGTCACTTAATGAGATAGTTGAAAAGTCAAACCAGATAAGATCACTTATAAAGAACATTTCCGAGGCTTCGGAGACACAGTCGGGAGCTATTGCTCAGGTAAACACAGGTGTAGACCAGATCTCGGCAGTCGTTTCTGCAAATACTTCTACCGCTGTGAGCACGGCTTCTGCTTCTGAGGAGCTGTCGAGCCAGTCGCTCATACTGAAGAACATGATCGCAAGGTTCAAGCTTGACGGTGAGGACGAGCACAAGAGTTCCGGTATGAGGTTCTCATACGATGATGATGACTTCGATGATGAGCCTGCGGCAGATGATGAGCCTGAGGACAGCGAGCCTGAGCACGATGACGAGTTTTCATCGGGAGAGGATGACAAGTACTGATAAAAAAATTATCCCCTGTCTTCGAGGCAGGGGATAACATTAAATAATGAAAGGATCTGAAATGCTATGAAAAGACGTATCGGTATTCTTACCAGCGGAGGAGACTGCCCGGGTCTTAACGCTACTATCAGGGGAGTTGCAAAGGCTTGCTATGAAAAGTTCGGCGAGGACGTTGAGATAGTGGGCATTGAGGACGGATATTTCGGTCTTATCAATAATATGTGCAAGGAAATGAAGCAGTCGGATTTCTCGGGAATACTGACTACGGGCGGAACTATTTTCGGCACAAAGAGAACACCTTTCAAGAAAATGCAGGTGATAGAGGACGATAACGTTGACAAGGTAAAGGCAATGAAGGCGACCTACAAAAAGCAGAAGCTTGACTGCCTGCTCACCCTTGGAGGAAACGGAACCCACAAGACGGCTAACCTGCTGTCAACAGAGGGGCTCAACGTTATAGGTCTGCCTAAGACGATAGATAATGATATCTGGGGCACGAGCGTTACGTTCGGCTTCCATACGGCGGTGGACACTGCCACCGATGTTATAGACAGGCTTCATTCTACCGCTAATTCGCACGGACGTATACTTGTTGCTGAGATAATGGGCAACAAAGCAGGCTGGCTGACGCTTTATTCGGGTATTGCAGGCGGCGCTGATATGATAGTTATTCCTGAGATACCTTACGATATCGAAAAGCTTGCTGAGGCTTGTGAGAAGAGAGAGTCAAAGGGATTTTCCATAATGGCTGTTGCCGAGGGCGCCTTTGACAAGGACGAAGCTAAGCTGAAGAAAAAAGAAAGAGCAAGGCAGAGAGCAGAGCAGGGAATAGGCACGGCTACTGCAAGGATAGCGGCTCAGATAGAGCAGCTGACAGGCAGAGAGACCAGAGTATGCGTGCCCGGACATATGCTGCGCGGCGGCAGCCCCAGTGCTTATGACAGAGTGCTTGCGACAAAGTTCGGTGTACACGCAGCAGAGCTTATCAGCAAGGATAAGTACGGCTACGCTGTTGCAATGATAAACGAGGTAGTGTCCGAAAATCCGCTTGAGGACGTTGCAGGAAAGACCAAGTTCGTGCCTGCGGATCATCAGCTTGTTAAGACTGCAAAGGAGATAGGCATAGTATTCGGCGACTGATGCTCTCCGCACGGTCCTGCCGGACGGGTGGCCACGCTGTTCTATGTAGTGACTGGTGTCGGCGAATATTCCCAAAGCCAGATAACCCTATAGAAGTTATTCCCCGAAGCATTTCAAAGTGCTTCGGGGCATTGTATTTGCCTGCTAAGATAAATCAGGGAGTTGTTTGAAATAACTCCTTTTTACAAAAGTGTGTTGCTACGATAAATCAGAATTTGTGCTATCAACGATTGTAACACAGTATAGAAGTTCTGTCAATAAAAATGCCACAGTACTTCCGACTGAATATCAGAAATACTATGGCATAAAACTTCTATATCAGCACCGCCCTAAGAGGACGGTTTTTTTAAGGTCTTACAGTTTATATTTTTCTTTCAGCTCAGGCGATATCTTCCTGTCTTTGAAATAATACTCTTTGTCGTGCTCTCCTATCTCTCGCTGAACACGGCAGGGGCTGCCGTATGCCAGCACGTTTGAGGGTATATCCTTAGTGACTACGCTGCCGGCGCCTATGACTACATTATCACCGATCGTAACTCCGGGCATTATCAAGACGCCTGCACCTATCCAGCAGTTGCTGCCAATATGAACAGGGGAATTATACTGCAAGCCGTCAGCACGGAGGGTGGGGTCAAGCGGATGACCTGCCGAGGCTACCACTACGTTCGGCGCAAACATAGTATTGTCACCCACATATATGTGAGTGTCATCAACTAAGGTTAGGTTGAAATTTGCGTAGATGTTTTTTCCAAAGTGACAGTGAGCCCCTCCGAAGTTGGTATGCAGGGGCGGTTCGATATAGCAGCCCTCACCTATTTCGGCAAACATTTCCTTAAGCAGTGCCTCACGCTTGTCAAGCTCTGTGGGGCGTGTCTGATTAAACTCATAGAGGCGGTCAAGACAGCCGAGCTGCCACTCCAATATCTCATCATCATGTGGATCGTAAAGGTCTCCCGTGTGCATTTTGTTTTTCTCACTCATGAGTGTGTCCTCCGATCACAGCGGTAATATCAGCTGTTCATTTTTGAAAAAGCAAACTTCTCAAACTCTTCTATTGGCATAGGCTTCGCAAAATAGTAGCCCTGGAACATTTTGCAGCCCATTTCGGAAAGGGTATTATACTGGTTTTCAGTCTCAACGCCCTCTGTAAGAGAGGCAATGTCAAGTTCCTCGGAGAGTCTGATTATGTTTTTGATGATAGTTCTTGCCTTATTGGTCCTTTCTGATTTTGAAAGGAATCTCATATCTATTTTGAGAACATCAACAGGCATATCCTTTAGCAGATTAAGTGAGGAATAGCCGCTGCCAAAGTCATCCATCTCAACTATAAAGCCGCAGCTCCTTAGCTCATCAAGTATCTTCATTCTCTCCTCGGAATCGTTCATCATAACAGTTTCTGTTATTTCTATGCGAAGCTTATCAGGTGTGATATCATATTCCTTTACGAGCGCTTTAAGCTCAGATGCAACGTCTATAAAATAGAAGTCCTTAGGAGAGATATTTACAGAAATGAACATATCACTGTCAAAGGTTTTCCATTTTGAGAGTATCTTGCAGGCAGTACGCCACATATGCCTGTCCACCTCTACTATCATGCCGTTTCGCTCAAATGTTGGTATGAACATTGCGGGCGACATAAAGCCATGCTCGGGGTGTATCCACCTTGCAAGAGCTTCTGCGCCGACCACTTTGCCGTTTCCGTCAGAAACTATGAAGCTTGCAAGCTCATTTTCTATTTTATTCCTGTCCGAATAAAACTGCTCAGCAGGCATAAACACACCGAAGGTATCTCCTGCGAGCCTTCCGTAAACGCAGCTGCTGTTCATATTTTTCCTGATCCACTCAGCGATCTGTATGAGTGCCGTATCACCGAAGGCAGTGCTGAAAATATCATTAACTATCTTGAAATCCTTAACGTCTATAAAAATCGCCATATAGATATTGTCAGGGTAATCAAGAAGGGTCTGTCTTATGCTGCCGTAGATATACTGCTTGGTGAAAAGGCCGGTTAGGCTGTCGTGGGTAGATTCATAAAGCTCCTGCTTGAGCTTTTGCTGTTCTGCTGTGCTGTCATGTATTATAAGGTAAGAGCCGGCGATGTGCTTGCTGTCATCGTTTACTGATCTGCTCTCAACTGAATAGTATTTTGCATCAGCTCCGCTGCCGACTACATTCTTTTCGCTCCAGTCGGTGCCGCTCGGCTTGCGCTTGCCAAAGAGTTCTGTAAGCTTGCCGGTGACACTGTCAAGATCAGCAGGGGCAACGCCTGTGAGCTTTAAACCCTTCTCATTTGCCCAGATGCACCTGCCCATAGGGTCGTAGACAAAGAGCGCATCAGGCATATCGGAAGCGATATTGGAGAGTATTCTGTCAAGCACGCGCAAAGGGCGATAGTACAGCGACAGGTAGAAAACAAGCAGTCCGAAAACACCGTAGCCGATCATAGAACGGTCAATAGGTGTACGTGAGAATATGTAAAATGTTTGCCAGAGGCCGATCACGACCATTGCAGTTAAAATGGCAGAATAACGCTCGCGGTAGAGCCTGCCTGTTGTCACACAGGCGAGAATGAAGATCAGTATAACACTTAAGAAAACAGAATAATCAACTATTCTGTGTATGGTCTGCCCGAAATGAGGGACCAGTCTGTAATAGGATTTTCCCTGAACGTCTACGGGCTCGACAGAGAAGGCGTGCCCGAAAAACAGGTTGAGAATCAGCTGTACAGCATCGGCAATAATAAAGAAATATACAAAAGTAGGATTATTCTTTTTCTTACCAATGCCTCTGCAATATTCTCTTGTGAAGCTTACAAGTGCAGTCATTACCAGATCCATACCTATGAAGTAGATATAGCACCCTACTATTGCTCTTGACCTGATGCTTGAGCCTATTATTATCAGGTTGCCTACTATCGGAGGTATCAGGGCGAGCTCAAGCAGACCTACGGCTCTGCCGATGGTCTTTGTCGACTTGAACGCCTTTACAGCACAGATAACAAGACCAACAGCTATAGCGGTCAGTATCGCAGAAAAAGCAATTCGTATGTCCATAGAGTTCACCACACTTTTATATAAACATATCTTAGCACGATATCTGAAATCAACCAGATAAAACGGCATACTCCTACAGATATATTCTATCATATATCGCCTCATATGTCAACAAAAAGTGCTCGTCAAAGAAAAAATATCTCCCGCTTTTGACGGGAGATACCGCACTGTTAAGACTTCTGCTTTGGTTTGAAAATAAGGGCTGCGATAAAAGCGAACACCATAGCTGCGGCAATGCCTGCGGCACAGGCGGTCAGCCCTCCTGTGAAGATACCCATAAAGCCGTCTTTGTCAACGCCGTCTTTTACGCCGTTATACAGCAGATAGCCAAACCCTGTCAGGGGCACTCTTGCACCCTCGCCCGCTAAATCTACCAGCGGTCTGTAAACTCCAAGAGCGCCGAGTATCACGCCTGCACACACGTAGAATACAAGTATCCTGGCAGGCGTGAGCTTTGTAAGGTCTATAAGAAACTGTCCAATGGCACAGAGTATACCGCCGACAAGAAATGCGTAAACGTACACCATTTTATCACCCTCTTTCGTGCGATATCCACACGAGATGAGATATCGAGGGTATGGTATCTCCCTGCTGAGATACCGTTGGTGAGAGAAGCGCTCCCGTAGCCGCAAAGAGGATATTGTGGAGCTCACCGCTTCTCAGCAGCGGCAGAAAATATCCGCAGAGCATACTTCCTGCACAGCCGCAGCCGCTGCCGCCTGCGTGAACGTCCTGAGTGTCGGGGTCATAGATCATTTTGCCACAGTCGAGATGCCTGTCAGAAATATCGGTACCCTCTCTTTCAAACAGAGAGCACAGTATAGAACTGCCCACTGCACCGAGATCACCCGTTACGATGTGGTCAAAGTCCTCGGGGTGCATACCTGTTTCTTCAAAAAATGTGCTGATCGTTGAAAATGCAGCAGGCGCCATCGCAGCACCCATATTGTTAGCGTCTGTAACGCCCATATCTACGATCTTTCCGACGGTGCAGCCTCGAATGTAGGGTGGTTTGTCCTCGGCGGTAACCACCAGCGCTCCCGAAGCCGTGGCAGTCCACTGAGCGGTGGGTGTGCGCTGACCGCCATAGTTGAGCGGCATACGGTATTGCCTTTCGGCAGTGCAGAAGTGTGATGATGTGACAGCCATTGTTCTTTTGCAGATGTTTCTGTCAACGAAAAGAGAGGCAAGCAAAAGCCCCTCTGACATTGTGGAGCACGCTCCGTATATGCCGAGAAAGGGTATCTCGTAGGATTTGATGCCATAGGTGGTGCCTGTACACTGGTTGAGAAGGTCACCTCCGAACAGTATGTCAATATCTTCGGGCGAGAAAGAGCCCTTTCTTAGAGCGTGTTCAACTGCCTGCTTTTGAAGCTGGCTCTCACCCTTTTCAAATGTATCCTCCGAAAAATAGGGGTCGTCATTGATCTTGTCAAAATACTGACCCATAGGGCCTTCGGCTTCTTTTTTGCCGCCAATTGCCGCAGATGATGCCACCGCGGGCGGAGACTGCATTATCACTGTTGATCTCATTTTTTGCTCATTCATAGATATCGTCCTTTCGTTTTAAACTGTTATCTTATATCTATTTTGTTCAGCATATGGAGATTTATTCAAAGGGCGCGAAAATGCGTATCTGCGACAAAATTCACAAAAAATATATAGTATCGGGGTCAAAAGTATGATATTATGATTATGATACTTTTGTTTTCGATATTGGGGGTGCGGCTGTGTATATTTGTCCTGTTTGCAGAAAAAAGCTTTATTTTTCTGATAAGAGCTGGGTATGTGCAGAGCACCACAGCTTTGATGTTCACCGCAAGGGCTACGTTAACCTTATGACGACAAGAAAGCTCAATCCAAAGCGTGCAGGCGATAACAGCGATATGGTAAGGGCAAGGACGCAGTTCCTTGATTACGGGCATTATCTTCCTCTGGCGGAGAAGACTGCCGATATTATGGAAAGGCTGACACCTGCAGAGCACCCAACGATCGTTGACAGCGGCTGCGGTGAGGGCTATTACACGGTAAACTATGCAAGGCTTATGCCGAATGCACAGCTTTACGGTATCGATATCTCAAAGGCGGCTTGCTCTCATGCGATGTCAAGAGTGAACGAGGCTGCGATAGATAACGCACACATAGCGGTAGCGTCATCATTTGAGCTGCCGTTTGACGATGAGACAGCAGATCTGGTGGTGTGTACGTTTGCACCTGTAAGCGATAGAGAATACGCAAGAGTGCTCAAAAAGGGAGGGCATCTGGTGGTGGTATCGCCGTCGGCAGAGCACCTGTTTGAGCTCAAAGCGCTGATATACGATGAGCCCTATAAGAACAAGCCGAACGATTACGGGCTTGAAAGCTTCACCGAGGGTGAGGAGATCATCTACGAGTACAAGGCGATGCTTTCTACAAGGGACGAGATACTGAGCCTTTACAAGATGACGCCGTATTTCTATAAGACCTCTGCGCCCGATGCTGCAAAGCTTATAGAGACCGAGAGCCTTGAGGTGACCTGCGGCTTCTCGATAAGAGTGTTCGCTAAAAAATGATGAGAATATAAGGAGTTTGCTATGAACAATAAGGTGTTTTGCAAGGGCTATACATGGGGATTTTTCTCGGGCAGCGGAGTTTTCGGCACCCCTGAGGCTGATGCGTCTATGGAGAAACTGGCAGAGAACGGACTTGACTGGATATGTATACCTGTGAACTGCTTTCAGGAGGCGTATTATTCTCTGAATGTGTTTGCTATGTTCGGAAGGACGCAGACCGATGATGAGGTAAGAAAGGCGATAAGAAAGGCTAAAAGCCTAGGGCTCAAGGTTTGTCTTAAGCCTATGGTGGACTGCCTTGACAGAGCATGGCGTGCAAGGATAGATTTCCCGGGGGAGAACCCGACATATTGGGAACGTTGGTTCAGAAGCTATACGTTTTTTATGCTGCACTATGCTAAGATAGCCGAAGAAGAGGGCTGTGAGATGATCTGCACGGGCTGCGAAATGGCAGGAATGGACAAGCAGTCAGGATACTGCAAAAAGCTGATAGCAGATGTAAGGAACGTTTATCACGGGATAGTGATGCACAATATAAACCACGGAGACGAGTTCCGTTTTGACTGGCTGAGCGAGGTCGATATAATAGGAGTATCGGGGTATTATCCATGCACTGATGAGAATGATCGCTCACTTGAAAAGATGAAGGCTGTCTGGGCTGAGGTAGTGAAAAGGCTGGAAAAGATGTCGGAGCATTACGGCAGACCTGTGATGCTTGCAGAGATAGGAGTCCGCAATGAGGAGGGCTGCACGCAGTACCCTTGGGACTTTCACTACCGTGCTGACAGGGAGACCGACGAGCAGGAGCAGGCTGATTTTTATGAGGCAGCTCTGAGCTCTACCTGGGACAAGCCCTGGTTCTGCGGATATTTCTGGTGGGACTGGAAGGCAAAGCTTCCGCCTATTGAAAAGGCAAAAGAGAACCGTGATTTCACGATCTACGGCAAAAAAGCAGAGCAAGTCCTCAAAAAATGGTACTGCTCGCCGCAGGGCTGATCCACGCCGCACGTTTGTGAGATCAGTCAAAGAGTGGTCGCACCTAATCATTCAGTGTTGACTTTGGCAAAGAGAAACTGCTCGCCGCAGGGCTGATCCACGCCGCACGTTTGTGAGAGCGGTCAAAGAGTGGTCGCACCTGATCATTCGGTGTTGACTCTGGCAAAGAGGAACTGCTCGCCGCAGGAAGGAGAATAATATGGCAGATATCGAACAGGTAAGAGAGTTTTTCAGAAATGACCGTTTTGCTACTGAGAACGGAGCGGTAATAGATGCGGTCGATGAACATTTCGCAAGGGTGAGCCTTACGATAGACAGCAGGCATAAAAACGCAGTCGGCGGAGTTATGGGCGGCGTATATTTTATGCTGGCAGATTTCGCATTTGCTGTGGCTACTAACTGGAAGGAGCCGGGAACGGTATCGCTGACCTCGGATATTTCATTTATCGGGGTGCCGAAAGGAGAGCGCCTTATCGCTGAGACAGAGTTCATCAAGGAGGGCAGAAGCACCTGCTGCTACAACGTCAGGGTGACGGATGAGCTTGGAAATATAGCTGCCGCAGTAAAAATAGTTGGATTTATAAAGAGATAAGAAAAGCCGCAGGAGATAAGCTTCTGCGGCTTTTATGCACAAAAAAGAGCCTGCGGGATGCAAGCTCTTTTTATTATTTTTTCTTCTTAGCTGTTACAGCAGCGGCGCCTGCCAGAGCGATACAAACAACTGTGAGAGCTGCCGAACCTGTGCTAGGGTTAGTGCCTGAGGCTGTGTTTGCAGGCTTTGAAGAATTATTATCAGGGTGTGCTGAGGTATCTTCTGAAGAGTCAGGAGCTGCCTTAGAAGAACTGCTTTCATATACTATAGAGCTGCTGTGCAGTGTTTCTGACGATGAAGCAGTTTTGGTGTACTTAGCACCTGAAATGTAGATACTTACTGTGCCTGCTGTGCAAAGCCTGAGATCTCCTACGAAAGCATTGTTCTTTTCATTATCATCAGATAAGATGCTTTTTGCAAGGTGTTCAAGCTCGTCAAATGAGGCAGCATAGGTGTCAACGGTCCCTGCGGATATAAGATCATCGGCATCTATGTGATATTCAGTGCCGTCAGCGGTGTCAAAGAATGTGAAAACAGTAGTTCCCTCCGTGATATCGGCATCAGGTGTGATCTCTATAACAACTTTTGCAGCTGATGTATCAACATCATAGCCTGCCTTGTTAGCATCACATATCCATTTGAAGCTGCCGTCAGCATCGAGACTGAGGTCTTTAACCATTACGTTTTTGGAGCCGTTATTGAGATCTGCTGTCGAGTATATGATATCAGAATCGTCAGCAAGTGACACAGTTGACATCACAGTGAGAGACATTGATACTGCTGCAAAAGCGGCTGTTATCTTAGACAATTTCATTTTGGCACCTCCACCCTGAGAATAGAATAAGTCCCCCTGTTAAGGGGGACTATCCTTATAGATATCTGATAAAATTATCTGATATAAATTACTTTCTCTTCTTAGCTGTTACTGCTGCAGCACCTGCAAGTGCGATACCAACAACTGCGAGAGCTGCTGTACCTGTACCGGGGTTAGTGCCGGAAGCGTTGTTTGTAGCCTTTGAAGAAGAAGAAGTATCCTTAGAATCTGTAGAATTCTCGCTGGAAGTCTCAGAAGATACGTCAGAAGAGCTGTTGTCAACAGTCTTGTTGCATGTGCACTCCTTAGAAAGGCCGGATACTGTGAATGTTATCTCAAGATCAGAACCCTTGATATCAGCGAGGTCGATAGGAGAATCTTCCTTAGTAGAACCATACTCGTTGTAGATCTCGATTCTGTAGTTGGTCTTGTTGTTCTCGAGGTTGCCGTAAATGATCTTAGCAGCATCAAAAGCAATTTCCTTGCCGTCTACAGTGATCTTGTCAAGAACTACCTTGAAGTTAGGATAAACGAGCTGTCTCGGGTTGTCATCGCTCCACTTCTCGCCGTTTGCATTATATGCACCGTCAGTGGGATTCTCTTCGTAAGTAACTTCCTTAGTTTCCTTGTCAGTTACCTTCTTATATCCAGTCTCATATACATCGGGGATATCAACTACGAAAACAACTGCGCCGTCGAATGCTGAAGGCTCAGCGTTAGGCTCGCCAGCACCGTCATCTGCACGGTCTACGAACTTGATCGTATAGGTGCCGTCAGCTGTGATCTTAGTTGTGGTTGCCCAGTCCTGAGGGAACCAACCGCCAGCTGCGAAACCGAGTGTAGCGCCAAGCTCTACAGTATCGTTGCAGCCACAGCCACACTGATTCTTCTCAGCATCCCACTTGTCGCAGGTCTCAGCTGTGCAATCGCACTTTGCCTTCTCGGCCTCGGGCTCGGGCTCAGGGTTTGTTGTTGTGCCTGTAAGGCCTGTTACAGTGTACTTAACGTCAGCAGTGTAGGTCTTGCCTTCCTCTGCGCCGTCGATGAATACCTGGATTCCGATGTCGCCTACTTCTTCGTCACCCTTAGGGTTAACTGCGGAAGGTGCGAATGTGAACTCAAGCTTGCCGCCCTCGAACTGTGCCTGTCCGGGAACGTTCCATGACCAGTTTGAGCTGCCCATGTCATAGAAAGACAAACCGAACTTGTCAGCTTCGGTTCCTGTTGCGTTAGAGATCTCAGCAGTTACCTGAATGCTGCTGTAATCATCAAGATCCTCAAAAGCGGTGATATCATCTTTCAGTGATACGGAAACGCCAGAATCTACGCCCCAAGCAGCTGCAGTAGCTTCCTTCTCGTACTTGAATGAACCCTCTGCGATAACAGTAGAAGTAGCTGCTGCAGTGCCTGCAGCATCATCTGCACTTACTACCATGCTGAGCATTGAAGCAGCCATAGCTGCTGCAGAAAGTCCAGCTAAAATCTTAGAAATTTTCATTATAATTCCTCCGTTGTTAGAATGGCATAAGTCCCCATTAAAGGGGACTATACCTATTTAACGTGTATGTGATTACTTTCTCTTCTTGGAAGTAACAACTGCTGCACCGGCAAGTGCTACGCCTACTGCTGCGAGAGCAGCTGCGCCAGTACCGGGGTTGGTAGAAGCTGCAGTGTTAGCTGCCTTGGAAGAAGAATCTGTAGCCTTGGAATCAACTGCTGAAGAATCAGCCTCAGACTCGGAAGTAGACTCAGAGGACTCCTCAGAGCTGCTGTCGTCAACTACTTCTTCGTTGTTGTTCCACTCGTAAACAGCGCTTGTGATATTTACGCCGTAAACCTGAGAACCGAGCTGATACCAGATTGTCTCCTCGCCTGTCTCCTTGTCAACGTTAGGATTATCCTTAGCGTTTTCAAGCAGGTTGTTTACGCACTTCTCAGTGAGGTAAACAGTAAGAGTGCCGGGCTCCTTAACTATGTAGTAGCTATCATTCTGAAGAACAGGGTTCTTCTCAGCCTCGAGCTCCTCAGCTGTGTAAGCAGACTTGAGCGGCAGACCAGCAATAGTGCCATCCTCAGGCTCATAACCCTCTGTGTAGAGCTTAGCCCAGCCGTGACCGTCAAATGTGTTGAACAGGTAATAATCCTTACCATCCTCAAGTGTGTAGGTATAAGTGATCTTGATACCGTCAGCAGCCTTGATGTTGGAGATGTCCCAACCCTCAGGAGTGTAAGCTGTAGCGCCCCAGTCACCTGCGTAAGCATCAGCAGTAACCTCTGCCTTCTCAGTGTAGGTGATGTTAGCGTAAGGATTTTCGTCCTTCTTCTCGTCCTCTCCGGAAGTGATTGCGTAGTCAACCTTGAAGCTTGCTTTGTCATCAAGAGCAACCTTCTCAGTGTTAACATAAGCCTGGATACCGAACTGAACCTCAGCCTCATCCTTAGGATTGAGCTTTGTGCAGTCAACGCTTAAAGTAAGCTCACCATTCTCATCGAGAGTACCCTCAGCGCCTGTTACCCAGTTCCAAGTGCCTGTGCTCATGCCGTAAACCTGGAAACCTACGTCTGTAAGAGCAAGCTTCTCGCCTGAAGCAAGAGTAGAATCAAGATCGGAAGCCTTGATAGTTACAGTAACATCACCGTAGCCTTCAATAACATCCCATTCCTGTGTCTCGTACCAGAATGTGTTAGTAGCGTCAAGTCCGGGACCCCACTGATTCTGTGCGACATTGATCTCAACCGAAGCGGTATCCTTAACGATCTCAGTCGTCTCTGCTGTTGCAGGAATAGCAGCCGCTACAGATGCGATTATTGCTGCAGCACTCATTCCTGCAAAAATCTTAGAGATTTTCATTTTGAATTTCCTCCATTTTAAAATATTCAACTGATGTTGAGCGATATCACCTCAACATAAATTGTAAATACATTGTAACATATATTTAACGTCTTTTCAATCGGCAATTTTCACAAACACATCACATTTCTTTAGGCATATTTAATAAACTTTACCCTGTTTTTGTCCGTGTTTCCGCTGTTTTTCTTTTTACTGGGAGTTTTTTTACCCTTTTAAACAATATTTTTATATACGCTAAAAAACTGATATCACGGCATTTTCCTTATGTTTCCTGCTGCTTTTTCTGCTCCTCGCGCTCCTTTTGTGAAAATACACAACCGCAGTAGTCCTGTCTGTACAGCCCGTACTTTTTCGACAGCTCTATCGAACGTTTATAGCCTTCTCTTTTCTTAAAGTCGGAGGGGAGACACTTTACGCCGTATTCACGGGATAATTTCGCTGCTATCTCATTGATCTTCTGTGAGTTTTTAATCGGGGATATAGAAAGAGTGGTAGTGAAATAGTCGAAATCATTCTCTTGTGCGATCATGGCGGTGCGTTCAAGCCTTAGCTTAAAGCACGCAAAACAGCGTTCTCCGCCCTCTTTTATGTGTTCGAGCCCTTTTACAGCCTCATAGTACTGCGAGGGGTCAAATTCAGCTGTCATCAGCGTGATCGCGTGCTTTGCAGGCATCTCAGAGATCAGTCTGCGCTCTTCTTCCTCACGCTTAAAGAACTCTGATTCTGGGTAGATATTGGGGTTATAGTAAAGCACTGTTATTTTAAAGTATTCTGACAGATACTCCAGCACATAAGAAGAACACGGCGCGCAGCAGCTGTGCAAAAGAAGCGTAGGTACATGCTCTGAGTGTTCGAGCTCTTCTATTATGGCATCAAGCTTTTTCTGATAGTTTATTTTTTGCTCCTGCATGGGAATACCCCCTTTTATAATGGTATTATTATAACCTATTGTGCAGAAAATTGCAATAGGTGTGGGCGCTGCCTCTTGACAAACGGCGATATACGTAGTATAATCTGTATTGCGGAGATATCCGTTAATATTATTTGCAGGGGAACATAAGGCTTACCGCCCGAGTTGAGAAGACATTAGTCTGACCCTTTGAACCTGTCGGTCAATACCGTCGTAGGAAGCAGATTTAGTGTGTGCTCATAGCGCGCTCTTCCTTGCGGGAGGGTGCGCTGTTTTGTTCTCAAGTTGTATGATTAGGAGGATTTTCAAATGGCAAAAGAGAAGAAATTTTCAACGATACAGCTCGTTGAGGGTGCTATAATGCTGGCACTGGGTATAGTACTAAGTCTTATAACACCGTTTAAGAAGCTGCTTCCGTTCGGCGGTTCGATAACACTGCTTTCGATGCTGCCTATCTGTCTGTACAGCATTAAGTACGGTGTGATAAACGGTCTCGCGGTATCATTCCTGTTTTCGCTGTTCCAGTTTGCACAGGGAGCCATTCAGGACGGACTGTTCGGATGGGGTCTTACGGCAGGAATGCTTGTTGCCTGCATCGCGTTTGATTACATAATTGCTTACACGGTGATAGGTCTGGCTGGCATTTTCAGAAAGAAGGGTATTCAAGGCTGGATCGCAGGAACTATACTTGCTCTTGTACTTAGGTTTTTCAGCCACTTTATCAGCGGTGTTTATGTGTTTGCGTCAACGGGTAAGATATGGGACGATCTTGATTTTGTAGCTAATAACAAGTATCTCTACAGCGCAGTTTACAATGCGGCATATATGGTGCCTGAGATAATACTTACAGTTATTGCTGCTGTGATCCTTTATAACCTGCCTGTAACAAAGCAGATGCTCAGACCGAAAAAGTAATACAACAAAAAATGCACTCCGTTTTGGAGTGCATTTTTATTTCACCGTGAATCTGATAGTATATCTAATCTCTCAA
This sequence comes from Ruminococcus sp., assembly GCA_017484095.1. Classification (GTDB taxonomy): domain Bacteria; phylum Bacillota; class Clostridia; order Oscillospirales; family Ruminococcaceae; genus Hominimerdicola. The sequence goes on from JAFUTU010000038.1 coordinate 49,259, forward strand.
GTAATCTGCCTTTGTTTTTATCATTAAGCTGTCTGAAACTGTTTATAAGATGAGTTTCCTCTTTGTTTAAGGAAGATTGTGTCAAGCCTGATTTCTTGTTGGTCAGGCCTGCAATATAATCAAGGGAGACTCCATAAAGTTTTGCGATATTTACAGCTATATTCATTGGCAATTCGCTTTCGCCGCATTCATATCGACGGTATTGTGTCAGGTGTAAAAACAGCTTTTCTGCCACCTGACGCTGCGTCAGATCGCTATCCTCTCTTAGGTCCCTTATTCGCTGATATGCTATCATTATATTATCCTCCGTAATTGTGTTTTTTACATTGTAGCATTTAACACAATTATGTGTTGACAATCAACGATTTATGTGTTATAATTTAAAAATAATAACACATATTTGTGTCACAATGAATGGAGGAATGATATATGGCAAAAGAGAAAAACAAAAAGAAAGGATGTCTTATTGCAGTAATAGCTGTAGTAGTGATAGGTGTTATAGCTGCTGCTGCAGGCGGAGGAAAGAAAAAAGATGATTCAAGTTCTCAGTCAAACGGAAAGGTTTCTGTCTCTTCAAGTACTTCGTCAGAAAATCAAGGAAAAGTTAATACGGACAAGGAAAGCAAGAGCGCTGAAAATGGCGATGTTTCCGAGGAAGCTAACGATGTGATATATGATGATGGCGGAATTAAAATAACATATACAGGATATACAGCTTCAAAGATGTTTACAAGCGCAAGCTTGAATTTCCTGATTGAAAATAACAGCGACAAGAATATTACTGTTGAGAACTTCAATCTGAATATCAACGGATATACACTTGATACATGGTTCTATGAACAAGTACCTGCTTCAAAAAAATCAAATGTAAAAATGGACATATACGATACTCAACTGAAAGAGAACGGTATTGACACGCTTGGCACGGTTGACATGAATTTCAGATGTATTGACAGCGACACATATGACGAGCTGTTTATTACGAATGATATTGAGATAGTTTTTGACGAAACAGTTTCAAGCGAGGAAAACCTTGACGATTATCAGCTTGTGGTCGATCAGGACGATGTGCAGGTTTACTACAAGGGCTTGGATCACGACGGCTGGATATCAGATACAAGCTTTAAATTCCTTATTGTAAATAACAGCAACAGAAATGTTACTTTGTCAGCAGATAATATCTCGGTCAATGATTTTGCAATGTCAACACTCTTCCATGGAGACTGTGCTGCAGGTAAAAAGACTAATGAGACGATAGATGTGTATAAATCAACTATTGAAGATAATAACATCGAGAAGATCACAAAGCTTGAATTCTCATTGAGATGCTATGATTCAGACACTTATGATGATATTTGGGAGACAAATGCTATCACAATAGAAATTACTGAATAAGAATAAAATGGGCTGTTCAAACGAACAGCCCATTTTATTATCACAGATATTTGATTATTTCGTCTCTTACGGTGTCGAGGTGCGGATCGGAAAGACCGAAATTCATTCTCTTATAGCTCCATGCGGCTCTGCCAATGCCGAAATGCTCAAACGCAGCATTGATATCTTTATACCAGCTGAGGGTATCCTCGGGAGCGGCAATGTCGATAACTCCGTATTCTCCGCAGTAAAGTGAGGTGCCCCGCTCCTCGCAGAGCTTGACGGCAGCTTCAAATCTTCTGATGAAATATTCAGAGCTGTACTTTTCTCCTGCGGTCTCTGTATGGTCCATATATGTCATTTCGAGATCAGCGGCATCTTTAAGATACTGCTTTACATCTCCCGGGTAGCCGATTCGGTAATCCTTATTCATCTGCTTTACCCAGCCTGCTGCCTGATGAGTGAATATGAGCGGCTCATAGCAGTGGAAATTGTATATCACATTCTCATCGTGAGGGAGGTCAAGGTCTTTAAGAGCATCAAGGGAATTGTTCCAGTAGCTGCCAAGCAGTATCCTGATATCGGGTGCTATAGCACGTATCCTCTCGATAGCCTTTTTGCTTATGCTGTTCCAGACTGGTGAAAACTTGGGGTCTGTTACCTCATTGAGAAGCTCAAAAGCTGCCATTTCCGTAAGGTGACCGTAGCGCTTGGCAAATTCCTCCCAGAGAACGCAGAACCTCTCTTGAAGCTCGGCATCGGCGAAAAAGCCTATATAATTCTCATCATCAAATATGAAGCCCTGAGTTTTATGCAGGTCAAGCACGATGTTCAGACCGTACTTCTTGCACCACTCAATAGCCCTATCCACATAGGAAAAGCCAAACTCTCTGAGCGTTCCGTCCTCCTCCTGGAAGATGTTATAGTCCATAGGCAGGCGTACATGGTCTGCGCCCCAGCCTGCTATTGTCTTTATATCTTCCTCGGATATAAATGAATCAAGATGTTCCTTCGTGTATTTGAGCTGAGAGAGCCAGCCTCCCAAGTCAACGCCTTTTACAAAGCCTTCAAATTTTTTCATAATAAGCCTCCTGATATGGGGTATGGGTCCGTGCTATGGTTTGATTATACTGATTTTTGCGGTTTTTTATATCACAAATCTGCTTTTCATGTCAGATCTATAATATAATCACATGATATCACAGTTTTATTGTTATGTAAAGGGGGTCAGAGGTCAAAATCTTGATATTTTAAACGTCATTTGTGCGCTTCGATCTCATTTTGGACATAAAGAAAACCTCGTATCTACGGCGTTTTCTTGCGTAAATGCGAGGTTTTTAGTTGGTTGCGGGAGCAGGATTTGAACCTACGACCTTCGGGTTATGAGCCCGACGAGCTACCGAACTGCTCCATCCCGCGATATCTCTTTTCGGTACCCATAAATTATATCACATCAGTGAGGTGTTGTCAAGTGTTTTTTTAGTTTTCATTATCTCTGTCATATTATATTCCGTTTTATTTAATTTTATTCGGCGATATACACAAATATTGTGTCATAACTGATGTTATTTTGTTACGCTAAAATGTTTGTCTGCCCCCTTGACAAATCCCGATGAATGGTTTATAATAATGTAGTGCTTTATTAAGCGAAAGCATAAAAGTTTTAAAGTATTGAATTAAAGGAGTGTTTCAATTGACAGCAAGATGGGTCATCCTAGTCGTCTATCTGGTATTGATGATAGTGATAGGCGTATACTACAGGAAAAAGACTGCCAATGTCAATGACTTTGTTCTCGGAGGAAGAACTCTGGGACCTTGGTTCACGGCATTTGCATACGGAACATCTTATTTTTCGGCGGTAATATTTGTCGGCTATGCGGGCAAATTCGGCTGGTCATACGGTCTGGCATCAACATGGGTAGGAATAGGAAACTGCCTGCTTGGTTCATTGCTGGCATGGATCGTACTCGGAAAGAGAACGAGGATAATGACCAAGCACCTTGAAGCTAAGACTATGCCTGAGTTCTTCGAGAAAAGGTATAACAGCAAGCCTTTGAAGATTGCCTCAGCGCTGATAGTGTTCGTGTTCCTTATCCCTTATACGGCATCGGTTTACAACGGTCTTTCAAGGCTGTTTGAGAAGGGCTTCGGCATCAAGTATGAGTACTGCATAATAGGTATGGCGCTGTTTACTGCTATCTATGTTATACTTGGCGGATATAAGGCAACAGCACTGAATGATTTTATCCAGGGTATCATAATGCTGATCGGCATAGTTGCGGTAGTGCTTGCGGTGCTCAACCTTAACGGCGGTCTGTTCGATTCAATCGACAAGCTCGGTGATGTTAAGGATGCGAACGGAGACACGGGCGTATACAACACCATTTTCGGACCTGACCCGATAAATCTGCTGGGAGTTGTGATACTTACATCACTCGGTACATGGGGACTGCCTCAGATGGTGCAGAAGTTCTACGCTATCAAGGACGACAGAGCTGTAAAGACCGGTACTATCGTATCTACAGTGTTTGCGCTGATAGTTGCAGGCGGCTGCTACTTCCTCGGTGGATTCGGCAGACTGTTTGCAGAGCCTGCTGAGGGCGGACTTCCCGAAGGCGGTTCCGACTCTATCGTTCCGATAATGATGGATAAGCTGCCGTCTGCTCTGTTCGGTCTTGTTATTGTGCTTGTGCTTTCGGCTTCTATGTCAACTCTTTCATCACTGGTGCTCACTTCAAGCTCAACTCTTACGATCGACCTGATCAAGCCTATGATGAAGGGTAAGATGGACGAGAAGAAGGAGCTTCTCACGATGAGGATATTTATTGCAGTGTTCCTTATCGTATCGGTCATCATTGCTCTGATAACTCTTGAAAATCCTCAGACAGTTATCTCAAGCCTTATGGGTATATCCTGGGGCGCACTTGCAGGAGCCTTCCTTGCACCGTTTATGTACGGTCTTTTCAAAAAGACGGTTACAAAGGCTGCTGTAGCGGTAAGCTTTATTTGCGGTGTTGGCATAACGGTAGTACATATGTTCATCTACACTCTCAAGCTCGTGCCCGATGCACCTATGACTCTTGGCAAGCTGAGCCTTGCGTCACCTGTTAATGCAGGTGCGTTCGCAATGCTGTTCGGTCTGATAATAGTGCCTGTTGTCAGCGCATTTACCAAGCAGAGCGATGAGGATAAAGCTCTTACTGACGAGATATTCACCTGCTATGAGAATGGTGATCTCTGATAAACAGAAAACTTATAAGCAGCTGTTCTTCCAAAGCGGAGGGCAGCTGTTTTTTTCTGTTAAGCCGTGCGGCGATCGAATTTATTTTCTTTGAATACAGATCTATTTGGTAGGAGTGACCACTATGTTAAAGTTAGAACAAAACAACGGCGTGAATTAGCCGTGCGGCGAGCACCCTGCATATCAGCGGACAAAGCCTCATATTATTGTAAGAGGTCTTTATCCTATTTGTGACTCTGAAAGGGGAGGGGCAATGAAAAAGCAGGGGTTCTTGAAAAGCTCAGCGATCCTTCTTTTTATGATAATCATAACAAAAGCGCTGGGTATACTGTATAAGGTGCCGCTGACGATTCTGCTCGGCGGCGAGGGAATGGGGCACCTTTCTGCAGCAATGTCTGTGTTTGCACCTGTGTTCGCGGCGTCAGTGTCGGGAATAACACCTGCGGTGGCTAAACTTACTGCTGAAAACTGCGCTCTCAGGCGGTTTGCGAATATGAGAAAAACAAGGCGCGCCGCTATGAGACTGTTCGGGCTGTTCGGGGCGGCAGGGTGTGTGCTGCTGATAGCGGCGGCACCACTGCTGTCAAAACTGTCAGGTTCATCGGGAAGTCCTGCGGCTGTGATCTGTGCTGCACCGACGCTTTTATTCTGCACGCTTATGTCAGTAGAAAAGGGATATTACGAGGGCCTTTCAAATATGGTGCCCACAGCCGTTTCAGAGATAGCGGAATCTGTTTTCAGACTTGTTTGCGGGCTTGGTCTTGGTTATGCTGCCGGAAAGATACTTGGGCTGTCATCAGAGCTTTGTGCGGCTGCTGCCATACTGGGTACCTCAGCCGCATCAATGCTTGGGTGCATAGTTATTTTTGTGATGACACTCAGAAAGGGAGACGGCATCACCAAAAAAGACCTTGACAGCGACCCCGTTACTGACAGCTCTCACAGGATAAGATCGGCGCTGCTGACGGTATGTGCGCCTATTGCCTTGACAACAGTTGTTAACAGCCTCAGCGGCTTTATCGACCTGATGACAATACCAAGAGGGCTTGCAGCTGCTGCGGTAAAGGCTCCGCATTTGTTTGACAGGATAACCGCAGCAGGCATTAAGACAGAGGCGGTGCCGAACTTTGTTTACGGATCGTATACGGCGCTGGCACTTACTATTTTCAGCTTTGTGCCGACGGTAACAGCTATGCTTTCAAAAAGTCTGCTCCCTGAGATAACGGCAGCTCATGCCTGCGGAGATAAGGTAAGGCTCACTAAAAGTCTGTCAAGACTTATAAGGGCAGCGGCTTTGATAGCAATGCCTGCCGGAGCTTTCATTATTATAAGGCCAAAGGAGATACTTTCGTTTCTCTTCGGACCGAGAGTGACCGAGATCTATGCCTGCCGTGAAGCGTTTATGATACTGGGTGCCGCCGCAGTGTTTTCGGGGATAGCAGCACCGTGCTTTGCAGCCTTGCAGCTGATAGGAAGACCTCGCGAGGGGATAAGGATAATGGTAGGCTCGGCAGCCGTGAAGCTGGGACTTAATCTGCTGCTGGTGAGAGTGCCGCAGCTTGGGATATCGGGAGCAGCGGTGTCAACTCTGGGTTCAGTGATGTTTATAATGGAGCTGTGCCTATTCAGACTGAGAAGAATGACCGGCGGCAGGCTAAGTCCTGCGGCGCTGATGATAAAGCCTATGTATGCGTCAGGACTTGCCATGGCTGCGGCGGCAGTTGTGCCGAAAATGCTTGAAAACGGGCTCTCTGCGTCAGGAGAGGGACGGGCCGTTCTGTGCCTGACATTGTTATTTAGCTGTATTGTGTATGGTGTTTCTTTGGTTTTATTGTGCGAAATGCCGAAAAATAAAATTCCTAGGGCAATTTTCAAAAAAAAGCTTTAAACCTCTTGAAATTTTGACGAAAATAGGTTATTATTAATAAGGTAACTTGGCCTTGAGGGCTGTTCTCGGAAAGGTAATGGTTTTGTGGAAAACGAATATGCAGAGCTTTTAGCTAAGGATAGATATGATATTGATGATCTGGCGCATATCGTCCGCATACTGAGAAGTGAGAACGGCTGTCCCTGGGATAAGGTACAGACGCATAAGACTATCAAGAAGGATTTTCTTGAAGAGGTCTATGAGGTCATGGAGGCGATAGACGCCGAAAGCCCCGAGATGATGCGTGAGGAGCTCGGAGATGTGCTTTTGCAGGTGGTTTTCCACTGCGTTCTCGAAAGTGAGGAGGAGCATTTCGGGCTGGATGAGGTGACGACCGATATCTGCAGAAAGCTTATCGTGAGACACCCGCACGTTTTCGGAGATGTTAAGGCGGATACCGTTGACAAGGTACTGACGAACTGGGATTCCATCAAGAAGGAGACCAAGGGACAGGAAACGTACACTCAGACGCTGGAGAGCGTACCTAAGAATTTTCCTGCGCTGATGAGAGCTCAGAAGCTTGTGAAGAGAGCTGACAGGGCGGGAGTATCGCTTGGGGGCGTCAGTGAGCTTTCAGATAGCATAGCTGAAAAGGCAAAAGCTATAGGCGAAGAGAACGACAAGACCAAGGCTGTGGCATTGCTGGGGAAGATGATGTTCGAGTGTGCGGCACTGGCAAGAGAGCTCGATGCTGATGCGGAGGAGACGCTTACCGATGAGAACAACGCATTTATCGGCCGCTTCCGTGAGGCAGAGGAAAAAGCAAGGCAAAACGAGTCTGAGATAAGGCTCTGAGCATAGATACCGCGTAAGGCGAGTAAAAGTTAATAATGGACAGCCGGGGGAATCCCTGAGAGTCTAATTAAAATGGAGGTAAAAACAATGACAAAGGCAGAACTTATCAGCGCGATCGCAGCAAAGGGAGAATATTCCAAGAAGGATGCAGAGAAGGCACTTACAGCAGTTACAGCTTCTATCACTGAGGCACTTGCAAAGGGTGAGAAGATCTCGCTCGTTGGCTTCGGTACTTTCGAAGTAAGACAGAGAGCAGCTAAGACTTCGATCAACCCCAGAACCAAGGAGAAGATCAAGGTTCCTGCAAAGAAGGTTCCTGCATTCAAGGCAGGCAAGGCATTCAAGGACGCTGTTAATAAGTAATTTTGCTTTAATGACCTGACCTTTCAAACGGGGTCAGGTCTTTTTTTGTAGGATAGGAAGTGAAATGATGAGACTGGATAAGTATCTTAAAGTTACAAGGCTTATAAAGAGACGGACTGTTGCAAATGAAGCCTGTGATGCTGGCAGAGTAACAGTGAATGACAAGATCGCAAGAGCATCATACGATGTTAAGGTCGGTGATATCATCACGATCTCTATGGGCGCAAGACCGATAACTGTTAAAGTGCTCGGGGTTACAGAGTTCGTTAAAAAAGAGGACGCTGCACAGTATTATGAAGTTATAGGATAAGAGATACCCCTTGCGGAGATTTACCGCAAAGGGGCATTTTTATGTGTCAAATATCGAGACTAGCGTCTTGCCGACGAGGGCGCCGCTGTATCTGGCTTGATCTATGGAGTTCGCCTGGCTGCCTATCTCTATGAGAAGAGAGCCGTTTGTAAGATCCTGATTGTAGTGGCGATAATCAAAAAGTATAGGTCTGGTCAGGCCGTTCCAGTCAGTTTCAAGAGCTGACTGAAATGCACAGGCAAAGTGAAAATTCTGAATATAGTTCGGCATTCCCATGGTGCCGTCATCACAGCCGCTGATAAGCATTATCTGAGCGGCTTTTTTGCCGTTTATCTCACAGACAGGTGCAAGCCGTGTGCCGTCGTCACGCTGGATGCCGTCGCGGTGAACATCTAAAACTATTTTTATGGACGGGTACTGTTCAAGAAGAGCTTGCACGCTCTCGCGGGAATCGTCGTAGGCATCGTTGTAGCTGGGGTGATCGTGAATGGTGCGGTCGTGGACATAGCCTATGCCTGCGCGGTCAAGCTCGGCACAGATGCTGTCACCTACGGAAACGATACTCATATCGGGATCGGTGGTCTTGCAGGAGAAGGAGGAATCATATGAGGTTTTTTCTGTTTGCTCAAAGGCTTCGGTCGTATGAGTGTGATATATGAGTATCTGAGGCTCGGCGGCAGTTTTTTCAAGTTCAAAGTCATAAGGCTTTTTGCTCTCTTCGTAAAGGTCAGAATTTGACAGAGAGGTGCAGTTCTTTACTTGTCCGCCGTTATCAAGGTCAAAGTAGATATCCTCGGTATAGCCTGTGAAAAAGTATTCTGTGATAGGGCCGTCCTCGTTAGTGCCGTTTGAATACGGCAGCGCAGCCAATGACTGAGCGGAGGGCTCGGGCGACGGAAACTCGCAGGACTGAGGCTCAGTCTCCTCCTGTCTCGTATCGGGCTCGTCCGATGGAATATCCCACGCTATATTTGTATGGGATCTGTCCCAATAATAGCCGATATCTGTCGGCTTATCCGATGGGGCAGGCCTGAGTGCAGGCTCTTGCGAATAGCCTCCTGCTGAGAGCTTTGCTGCCAGCTCTGTCAGGGGCTTCATTTTTTCTGCGGCGCCCGAATACAGCCAGACTCCCCAGACGGTGACAGTACAGGCACACAGCAATGCGCCTGCTCTCAGAAAAGCAGCTTTTTGCATCAATATTCCTCCTGTAAAGTCTTTTATATTATTCTATTCACGAAGGGAAAAATAAGAACAAAAAAGACCGCCAAAATATTGACGGTCTGAATTATTTTACTGCACTCCGCAGTCCTCATAGTCTTTCCATTGATCGTAATAAGCTTTCTCCTCATAGTATTTATATACCAGAAATGCCGTGGATACTACCACCAGCAGAAGTGCTCCGAGAAGTTTCCAGAATGAACGCTTAGAAGAATACTGCATATTATCATGTCCTTTCCTTATCTTTCTGATATTATACTACTTTGCCGCCCGATTGTCAAGACTAACGGCCGCTGACCTTTCTGAATATCATAAGAGCATCGGAAACGTCTACCTTGCCGTCGCCGTTATAATCTGCTCTTGTCTTCTGCTCTGCGGTAAGGGAAGCTCTGCCTGCGGTATAGCGGTTTATCATAAGGCCGTCTACCACGGTGAGCTTATTGTCTCCGTCAACATCGCCCTTTGTATAGGCAGGTGCTGCTTTCTGTCTGGTTATGGTCAGGGTATAAACTGATGATGTGCCGTTTTCGGCTGTGCAGATAACGCGCAGCACATTTGCACCCGTTTTGAGCTGTACCGTTCCGAATCCAGATACGTCAGCTGCATCATACTCGCTTATCGCAGTTATCGTTACCGATGAAGTGGTATCAGGTACTGTAGCGGTATATGAATATGTTCCCTTTGTAAAAGCAGGGGAGAGCTTTGCTCCCGAAACTGACAGGGTCTTCAGATAGCTGTTTGAGTTTCCGCTGTCTGTCGGCTTTGAGCAAGCTGTATCAGGCATATTGTCATATACGGGTATCTTAAACTCCATAGCGCCGTTCTTTATCTCATCGGAATATGCGTTTTTCAGGCTGACAGCCTCATTTGCCTGTCCGAAAACACAGGTCATATACTGATGATAATAGAGACCGTTGCCGCCGTCTACCATATCGAATTTCTGTAAATAAAGGGTGTCCTGTCCTTTTGTGATATAGCCGTTGCCTACGAAAACAGAGCCGCCGACTATCGACCTGTACTGGTTTGTCCAGGGAAGGAGGTAGGTCGGGTTTTCTGTCTTGGCATATTTACAGCCCATTTCTGCAGCTGACATAGTTGATGTTGCATATGCCATTACGTCAAAGAAATTGAAATAGTTCTCGTAACCTTCCACTGTTCCCAGTGACTGAGGCGCACCGTATACGCCCTGCTCATTGCGGCACCTTGACGCCAGGTGATACGGAGAAACGCCCGATATGCTTGCCGCCTTCATAAAGGTAGAGGAATACGACTTTGTCTCACCTGTATCGGGGCAGGTATAATTGCCCGACATAAATGTGCCCTCGAGTATCTTCCTGACGCCTGATTCTGTCTGATAGGAAGGGTCATATGAGAGGTTCTCAAACATAAATATGTAGGTATCGTTTATAAAATTGCGGGGGTCCATATAATACATTATGATCTGCTTTGATGCTGCCTGCCAGTACCAGCCGTCAAGACCGTACCAATAGCCCTCGTCATAATTATATGCGCCTTTCTCCATTGATTTCCACGAATCAAGAGCCCCGTCATGCACCAGATTTCTTCCGAGAACACATTCCTGTGCTACGGCAGTGTTCCAGTCAATACCGAGCTTCTGAGCTGTGAAGGTCCAATTCGGATGAAGCGAGTGCATAGTTCTCAGATAAGGCTTGTAGCTCTCGGGAAAACCCTGAGCGGTCATATATGCCTCAAAATCTGAGCTTGCAGCTGCAGGCGCTGCCTGAGACGCAGAGGCGCTCTGTGTCTGAGAGGAGGAAACGATATCTATGTAATTAGACGCACAGTAGCCCGTAAGCTTTCCGGCTGTTATCTTATACCAGACACCGCCTTCACTGTCCTTGGCAGAACCGATGATCGTTACCTGCTGACCTTCGGTTATCTGTCCTACCTTAGAATATTCTGTTCCCGCACCCGATCTGACATTAAGCACATCACAGGTGCATCTGCCTGTTTTGTCTGCCGCAAATGCAGACACTGCCCCGACGCTGCCCATAACAACAAGCAGCGCCAGTGACAGCAGTATTGAGATCAATCTCCTGCTCATTTCACTAACACCTCTTGGGATCTCCGACATTTTTACACAAGCTTTTGTACATTTTTTTGTCTTTAGTACAAAAGATTACACTTATTATATTCAATCGCGAGGCGTTTGTCAAGAGGATTTTTATTAACAAAAAATTTACATATGAATATTCTGGCAAGATTTTAAAATATTACAATTTGATTACAATACATTTTGTGGCCTGTCCCGAAATTCACCCATATATCTAGTGATTGCACTTTTTTACGAAAAAAATAGCCAAATTTTTTGCCTTAAATTCGCTGTTTTGACTATTGACGACATATATTAAATAGGTTATAATTCAAATTGCCGACAGGAAGAATTCGGCAGTTTTTAACTTAATTGTCCGAAAATTTGTTCTTTTTAAAGATGAAAAATAAATGTTTAATAAATTAACAAAGCAAGCGTCAGCTGACTGATCAAGTCAGAGAGATGATCTTGAAATTCAAAAAGGAGGAATACGATGAAGAGACTTAGAGTATGCAAGCCTGCGCTCGGAGCTGCAACGGCATTTCTTATGGTATCGTCGGTAATATCGATGGCGGCATCTGCTTCGGGCACGAATGAGATAAAGCTCAGGGCTGACAAGACTTCTGCCAATGCAGGAGACACCATAAATGTTACGGCGTCTATAGCTCCTGACAAGACAGGTGTTGCGGGCTTTACCTTTGATATACATTTTGACCCTAACGATGTTGAGGTATATATACCTACTGATGATGAGCTTGGCGGAAAGTACAGTCTTGAGTCTGAGTATTCTGTCATTACCAATTACAGTGCCACCGAGGCATCTGTGAAGGTGGTGGGAGCTAACCTAAAGGGTGCGAACGTTACATCCGAAAGCGATGTGGCAATTGCAACATTCGTAGTTAAAGACGGTAATGACGGCAAGGCAGATTTCTGGATAGAGGTAGACACTCTTATAAAGGAGAGCGGAGAGGACTATGTTTCCGCAAGCTACAGCGCACCTACCAAGGCAAAGCCGATGGGTGTAAATATAGTTAAGGCTGAGGAGACTAAGGCTCCTGAGACTACTACCACTACAGAGGCAACTACCAAGGCAACAACAAAGGCCACTACCACTAAGGCGACGACCACTACTACGACTACCACAACAACTACTACCACTACAACTACAACAACTGCTCCCGAGACAGCTTATGAGACTGAGACCGAGAGCACTACCACGTCAGCTGCGCCTGTAGTTACCGAGGCGCCCGTTGTTACTTCGGCGGCACCTCAGACAACTCAGCTCACACTGACCACTACAAAGAAAAATTACGTAGTTACAGCGGCTCCTGCTGAGGAGGCTGCACAGAGCGAGAAGAAAAACTATGTTGTAGAGAACACCGAAGAGACTGCTACTCCTGCGGAGGAGAGCGCTCAGACACAGAACGAGCAGACCGAACCCGTCAATATGAACGAGACTGCAAAGGCACTGTTTGACTATGTAGCAGGAGCAACAGGCTTTAACAGTGAAGAGACAGTTCAGTACAGCTTCAGGCTTTCGGATCATATCAGCGATTATTCACAGAACTATGATATCAAGGTAAATATCGACACATCAGGCACTGTAAACGGTGCTGTAGGCGCAATGAGAGACGGTGAGTGGTCAAGCGAGCCTGCAAAGACCTACGGTGACACCGAGGACAGCTGGACCTATGAGAACGTTGACCCAAACAACACCAGCGATCAGATATTTGTTCAGCTTTATTCGCTGAGTGCAAACGCTGAGTTCGAGATCGAGTCGATCGATATTATACCTGTCGGTTCTCATGAGTCGGCAGCGCACATCACTGCTGATGAGACTGCAGCTGTAGGTGAGACCGTCGCTGTAGACATCACAGAGGCAGTTGGCAAGACTGAGCCTGTGGAAAACGGCTCAGCGACTGTGCCTGTTGAGAGCAAAGAAGAAGCTAACACACAGACAGACGATACACAGTCTCAGCTTAAGAGCGAGACTGAGGTCAAGACACAGCCCGTTATCAGCAACCCCGAAAGCGTTGCCGCGACCGAGGCGAAGGTAGCTGAGATGGAATCCTCGGCTGCTGAAAAAGACGCAGCAGCTGCTGCTGACAGCAAGAAAAATCCGAACACGGGCATTACAACAGTAAGAATGTTACTTACTGTTGCAGCTCTCGGAGAGATATTCTTTTCACTCTTCGTAGTCTTTTATAACAGATACATCTACAAAGACGACGAGGAATGAGACACAACGGATCTGAAAAAGCACCCCGAGCATTAAGGCTTGGGGTGCTTTTGCTTACTATCCTTCTGATGAGCTGTCTTCAGCCTGTGAGGAGCTGTCATCATAGTGTATGGGCTCTGTTTCAAGTCCCTGATCGTTAGTCTGTTCAGCTCTCTCGGTAAGGTCAGCGAGCATTTTTTCAAGGGTCTTCATGCTTTTTTCGTAGTTTTCCTGCATCGTCTCTTTTGAGTCGCCGAAAGTTGTAGTAGGGTACCTCATAGAAAGATGAACATCGTTAGGCATATTCTCAAATCTCAGCTCCTCGGCCAGAAATCCGAAGTTCAGGCTCAGACCGTCCTCGTCGATGTATTTGCTGTCAGGGAATCTTGACGGAAGAGTCGGATCCATAAGCTGCATAAATTCTTCGTCAGTGTTCGAGTCTGTGATGAAAAGAATGTCCTTTCCTTCCTGAAGGGCAGCCAGCAGCTTTGTGTTATCGGGGTCCTGTCCGAGATATCTTGATGTGTTCGGTCCCTGCGGAGCCATTATCACATCAACGTGTACATAGCCGTTGCCGTCAAGGTCTTCCGTATATTTTTCAAAGAACTCCTCAAGCTCCGCGTTTCTTGTCTCTAAGCCGTTATTTGATATAACAACGACCGTAAGGTCAGCCTTTTCGCGCCTGAAAGTATCTATCAGGATAAAGATGAATGCCGCAAGCATAAACACGATGAAAATTATCATAAATTTGTAGTGATATACAAAATTTGCGAGCCATGCCTTTCCGTGGAGCACTGTCTTTTCTTCGTGCTCTTCTTTGATAGTGGCCTCATCTTCATCTATAACTCCTGATTTGAGCTTCATAAGCTCCAGCCGTTCACGTTTTAGCCTTTCCTCACGTTCCTTTTCGGCAAGCTTTTCAAGACGCTTCTTTTCTGCAAGCTGCTGCTCGTAAAGCTCCCTCTCGCGTTGTCTGGCAGCTCGTTCCTGATCGGCTAAGCTTTTTTCATATTCGTAATCTTCATCATCTATCAGGTTATCACCTGTCTGGATGCCTTTTTTCTTTGACAAATTTTATCCCTCCCCGGATAAATCTTACAACATTATACACTATGGTTATGAACTGCGTATTAACAAAAAATCAGATGTAATTTCATAAAAAATGACTATATACATCGGAGGAAATATCTAGTATAATAAGTGTATGGATCATAAATGAAAGGCGGGACTGCTATGCTGAAAAAAATTGAACAGAGACAAACCAGAAAATCTGACGTTATCGAAAAAATAAAGGGTCTGAGGCTTGAGCTTTCAAAGCTGGAAACTCAGATAAAGGATGCAGGACTGCCTGTTATCATCACGTTTGACGGCTGGTCTGCTGCGGGTAAGGGCTCGCTCATATCGCAGGTGATAAAGTCGCTTGACCCGAGATTTTTTGAGGTAGTGTCTGTAAGAGCACCGTCAGATACCGATAAGAGAAAGCCGTGGATGTACCGTTTCTGGAAAGAGATACCTATGAAGGGCAGATTCACTATCCTTGACAGGAGCTGGTATCACGACTGTGCCAACGGATATATGTACGGTGAGATCGGTAAAAAGACCTACAAGAGAAGGCTAGGAGATATCGCAACATTTGAGAGACAGCTTACAGACGACGGATATCTCATTATAAAGATATTTCTTCATATCACCCGTGATGAGCAGAAAAAGCGCATCAAAAAGCTGGAAAGCTCAAAGGTCACTGCATGGAGAGTGGACGATAAGGACAGATATAATCTGGAGCATTATGACGAGTTCAGAGACGCTTATGATGAGCTTATCAAGAGCACGAACTTTGATTATGCGCCGTGGAACGTTATAGGTGCAAATGAGAAAACTTCGGCTGTGCTTGATATATATGAGGTCATTATCGGCAGCGTAAAGGGCGCTATTGCGGCAAAGGCAGAGAAGAAAAAATATATACCCAATGCCCGGTTTGAAACAGTCAGCCCAGCGCTTGACGGCTTCAAGAGCGTGCAGGTGCCCAAGCTTAAAGACATTGACCTTAACAAGAGCCTGACAGAAGAGGAGTATGAGCAGCAGCTCGACAAATATCAGGATAAGCTGTTCAAGCTGCAAAACCTCTGCTACCAGAAAAAGATACCTGTTGTTATCTGCTACGAGGGCTGGGACGCAGGCGGAAAGGGCGGTAATATAAAGCGTCTTGCGGCAGCACTTGACCCGAGAGGCTATGAGGTGAAGCCTATAGCGGCGCCTGAGCCGAGCGAGCTTGCAAGGCATTACCTGTGGAGGTTCTGGAACAGGCTTGAAAATGACGGTCACTTCACTATCTTTGACCGTACATGGTACGGCAGAGTTATGGTAGAGCCGATAGAGGGGCTCACTCCCAAGGACAGAGTAGATCAGGCATACAGAGAGATAAACGAGTTCGAGGCGCAGCTGGCTGACTGGGGCGCTGTAGTGATAAAGTTCTGGATAAATATTGATAAGGACGAGCAGTACCGCCGCTTCAAGGAGCGTGAGGAGACGCCAGAAAAGCAGTGGAAGATAACAGATGAGGACTGGCGCAACCGTGAGAAGTGGGACATCTACGAGGAGTACATCGACCGTATGACTGAGCTGACCTCTACCGAGACAGCACCGTGGGTCATAATTGAAGGCAATGATAAGAAGTATGCACGTATCAAGGCTCTGAAGACTGTTATCAAGAGGGTGGAAGAGGCGCTTGAGAAGAAATAAGCAATATACATAATTTTTCGAGGTAATATTTGTATAATATTACACCATAAAACCTTCTTTTCAAAAGCGTATATATAACAGAACGCTTCGGAAAGGAAGGTTTTTTATGAGAAAGGCTATAATTATATGCGTGCTGGCTGCGGCTCTGAGTGCCTGCGGCAGTGTAGATGACAGCTCTGACAGCAAAGCCTCACGTATCGACAGCATAGCAGCAGGCTCTGCGGTAAATGCTCCTGTGGCATCGGTAGTAGTAGATGACGGTTCGGAGGATCAGTACGAAAGAGACGTACAGACCTACTATTCAAGCTTAGGTGAGCAGTTTGAGGTCGAATTGTCACGCTACAGCAATGATGCACAGGTAATGATAAACTATATCGAGCATGGCGGTGGCTTTCTTCCGGAAATGAACGGCTCGCACAGGTTTATTATAAGGACAGAGGAAGAATTTGAATACGTCAAGCAGAGATATGGTCTGCCGCCTATAGATACTGAGTTCTACACAGGCGGCTGCGAGGGCGAATTCATCGAGTGCGGCTTTGATGAATTCGACTATGTGATAGAGTACGACGAGCACAGCACAGGCGGATATGATCTTCGCCCTGCGGCGCTGGTGGTAGATACGGATAAGCTTGAATTCGTCTTCACAAGTGACAGCAAGGTTCCCGGTGATACCGAAATGGTCACCGAAGCATTTACGGGAGATATCTACATAGCGGCACTGCCCAAGGGTACCCTTATGAATGACAGCTATGAGGGCTGGGAATACATTGATCTTACAAACAGCGAAATGCCCGTGGACGGAGTGACGGGATCCAATGTCCCGATAGAAACGCAGCTAAAGATCCAAACCGACACAGATAAATATATGACCGAGGGTGAGCTGATCGCTACGATCGAGGACGGCTCGGGCGAGGTAATGCGTCAGACCGAGGTTTATAAGCTTGATGATGATTGGTGTTATGTGAACTTTAACTGTAAAACTTCCTCGTGGGGCAGCTCCGAGTGGGAGAGAAATATCGTTGTGTCGGGCAGGGTGCATACTATCGACGCTGTTATAAAGGCAGCACAGGATTTTGGCTCTGACGGATATGTTATCTATCCGAGTGACAAGGATACGCATACGCTTGATGCGTTTATAGAGAAATGGTCATAAAACTAACAGCTTCACCATTAATGGTGAAGCTGTTTTCATCATATCTTTTTCAAGTCATCAAGGCTTGAAAGCGCCAGCTTTGCAAGCTCAGATGTAAGGTCTTTTTTCTTTCGCTCGGGACGGTATACCTGTACAGTGACCGGCTTGTCGTGACTGAACGGTGCGGATATCTGCTCCGGTTCTGCGGGCAATGGCTCGGCAGGCTCTGCGGCAACAGGCTCAGCAGACTTATTAGGCTTTTCTTTCGGGAGCTCTGTACTCTTTGTCTGCTCAGCGGTCACGGCAGATGAAGATGCCTTCTGCTCTATAGTGTCAGCTATCTCAGAGGTCTTTTCAAGATTTTTCTCAGAGGTCTGCTCTATCGCCTGCTGCTTTACATTATCGGCATTGCTGAGCTTGACTATTCCTGCAACGTTTTTCTTCTGGGTCAGTATTTTAAGCTCTTCTTCGTCCATATAAGGCTTAATGCCTATAACGGAGATATTATCGGTGCTGCCGTTTCTGACAGCGAGATGGACCAGGGCGCTGAGCTTTTTTGATATCGGTATATCAAGCTCCATTCCGATCTCGATCTCTTCGGGCGTAACAGTATCCGAGAACCCGTCAGAGGCTATGATTATCATGTCATCAGGCTCTTTTCCGAAGCCTGAAACTATCGGTGTCATATCTATGACGGGATCGTTAAGTGTGCTGCCGATAGAGGACACTATAGCGTTTGTGTACTGCGGTTCAAGCTCGGAAATATCGTCTATCCTTCCGTGGTCGTAAAGATACTGCCCATAGGACTGGTCGGTAGATATCTGACGAACTGTGCCGTTTACATAACGGTACATTCTGCTGTCACCAACATTTATACAGCAGGCACGTCCGTATTCATTGACAGTCAGGGCGCAGAGGGTCGTCTGCATATTGGCAGAGCCTTCAGTTCTTACTCCCTGCTTTTTGATCTTGTTGTGGATAGTCATTATCCTGCGCCTGATATCAACAGTCGAGTTATAATCCATCACTGCGAGATGTCCGAGACAAAGACGCGATGCAAGCTCTCCCGCATTCTCTCCGCCGACGCCGTCACAGACAGCCGTTATAAACGGCGCTGAAACGCACGTTTCATAGCTGCCGTGATCGAGCACAACATGATCTATCAGTATAGAATCCTCATTAAGATCACGGAAATTACCCTTATCCGTGATACCGAATATGTAGTAGAACATATTACTTCTCCAAGGTATAGATTTAGATCAGATCCTCTCAGCGATAAGGTCTCCCATTTGCTTGCAGCCGACGATGGTGCAGCCTTCAGAGCTGATATCGCCTGTTCTGTAGCCCTCATCAAGCACCTTTGAAACTGCTGCCTCTATAGCGTCAGCCTCGTTATCCATATCGAAGGAGTATCTGAGCATCATCGCAGCAGAGATTATTGTAGCGATCGGGTTTGCCTTGTCCTGACCTGCGATATCGGGTGCAGAGCCGTGGCTCGGCTCATAAAGACCGAACTTAGTGTCATTAAGAGATGCGGAAGCGAGCATTCCGAGAGAGCCCGATACCATTGCAGCCTCATCTGAAAGAATATCGCCGAACATATTCTCTGTCAGTATAACGTCAAACTGAGCAGGGTCTCTAACAAGCTGCATTGCGCAGTTATCTACCAGCATATGCTCAAGCTCTACCTCGGGATAGTCTTTTGCAACTTCATTAACTATCTTTCTCCACAGTCTTGAAGAATCGAGCACGTTAGCCTTATCGACACTGGTGACCTTCTTTCTTCTCTTCATAGCAATGTCAAAGCCCTTTATTGCTATACGTCTTATCTCATTTTCATTATAAACCAGAGTATCAACTGCGGTCTCAAGACCGTCTTTTACTTCGGTCTTTCTCTCTCCGAAGTAAAGTCCTCCTGTTAGCTCTCTCATTATCATCATATCGAAGCCGTTTTCAACTATGTCCTCTCTGAGAGGGCAGGCCTCTTTCAGCTGGCTGTAGAGCACAGCAGGTCTGAGATTTGCAAAAAGGCCGAGCTCTTTTCTGATCTTCAGAAGTCCTGCTTCGGGTCTGAGCTTCGGCTCAAGCTTATACCAGGGTGAGGTCGATGTGTTTCCGCCTATAGCTCCGAGCAGAACAGCATCGGCAGCCTTTGCGGTCTCAACAGCCTCGTCAGTCAGCGGAACTCCGCAGGCATCTATCGAGCAGCCGCCCATAAGAATATCTGTATACTCAAACCTGTGGCCGAATTTTACAGCTACCTTGTCAAGCACCTTTATCGCCTCGGTCACTATTTCAGGACCAATGCCGTCTCCTCTTATCACAGTTATTTTCTTTTCCATTTTTACTCCTCCTGAATATTGTTTTATCTGTGTTATTACTGCTTTGCTGTAAGGTCCTCGGGCATCATGACCTTTATAGTACATGAATCGCAGACCTTATCCGCAGTTGTTATCATAATGCTCGTGCAGACATGAGCTTTGCCCTCTGTCAGCTGATCCTGACAGTAAAGCTCGCACACTCTGCCCATAAGCATATTTTTCATATAAGCGCCCTCGTCATCGGCGATCGAAAAATCAAGCTTGCTGTAATCTATCTCCTTATTATCAAGATAGAATGCCCAGAAGTAAGCGCAGTTGTTATCGTCCTCGTTGCGGATACATTCATCTGAAAGCCCTCTGCTTATGCCTTCGAGCCCTTCTCCAAGATTAAATCCCTGAGGCAACGTCACTCTTGCACCGTAAGTTTGCGGTGCGGTCACAGTGAACGTGCGTGAGCGCAGACCCTCGCTGATTTCAGGAGCAGAGCCCGTTATCAGTCCGTGTCCGCGATCCTTTGAGAAGGAATTTTTGATAGCTTTGATTATCTTATCATCGTCCCAGACAAGGTCAACACGGGTACTGTCAACATATATAGTGAAGGGCATTTCACCGCTGCCGTAGCTGTATGTGCTGCCCTCGCTGCTGTCATCTGACTTTTTTGTCTTTGGCATACGCATTGAGAAGGCGACCGCGATAATGATAATCAAAAGCGGTACCAGGTAAATGAGTGCTTTTTTCAGATCGTCTCTGTCGAAAAGTTCCATACTGAGCTCCTTTGAGGCTGCTTCACGATACGAACAAAAGGGAACACGCAGGGGCGTATTCCCTTTGATTGATGCGGCACGCACACAAGGATCGTGCGGTGCTGTCCTTACTGATCTTTAAGTGAATTGAGAAGTCCGTTCTTATTTATAATGTTTATCAGAAATTCAGGGAAGGACTGCCCCTGATATGTTTCGTTCTTGGTGATATTGGTAATAACGCCTGTGTCAAAGTCGATCTCTACTTCATCGCCTGCGGATATTTTTTCTGCAGCTTCATTGCATTCTATTATCGGCAGACCGATATTTATAGCGTTTCTGTAGAATATCCTTGCGAATGTTTTTGCTATAACGCAGGAAACGCCGCTTGCCTTGATAGCGGCAGGCGCGTGCTCTCTTGACGAGCCGCAGCCGAAATTCGCTTCTGCAACGATGATGTCTCCCTGCTTTACGTTTTTAGCAAAATCTATGTCGATATCCTCCATACAATGCTTTGCAAGCTCGTTCATATCCGCGGTGTTAAGATACCTTGCAGGTATGATAACATCGGTATCAACATTGTCTCCGTATTTAAAAACAGAACCCTTGGCTTTCATTTTCCGATCTTCCTTTCTTATCCGTTCTTATAATCCTTGGAATTAAAGATATTGGAGCCGTTTGCCTGCTGTCTCAGCTCATCATATATCTGCTCGAGATAAGCAGTTTCAAGCTCACCCTTTATTCTTGTGATGAAATAGCATACTTTCACCTTGTGGAACATACCCTCTTTTGTCAGGGCAAAAACCGGCTTTCCGTCAACCTGGGTAGCCATATAGTTGTTAAGCCCTTTTTTGTCAATGATCGCCTGTGTCTGGTCACAGGTGAAGGCGTTCTGATCGTGAAGTATCCTTATCATCTCGTCCGCCTTGTCTTCCTTCTGGGAGTCGTTAAGGCTGGTGCCGTATTTTTTTGTTATAAGGCTCAAGATCGTGTCATGAAATATAACGCTGAGATAGTTTTTCAATCAAGCTCCCCCTTCCGAAAGAATTGATAAAATTATCAGTCCATCAGCTCAAGAGGCTGTGTGATAACGCCCGTAACTGCTGATGCTGCTGCCACATAAGGCGATGCAAGGTACACCTCGGATTCGGGGTGTCCCATTCTTCCTACGAAGTTGCGGTTCGTGGTAGCAACTGCTCTCTCGCCCTTGGCAAGTATTCCCATATGTCCTCCGAGACATGGACCGCAGGTAGGCGTGGAAACTGCACAGCCTGCCTTTATGAATATCTCGGTAAGTCCTTCTTTTATGCACTGCATATATATATCCTGTGTAGCAGGGATTATTATGCACCTTACATTCTTGGCAACTTTTCTGTCCTTGAGTATCTCGGCAGCGGCTCTCATGTCCTCTATCCTGCCGTTCGTACAGGAGCCTATCACTACCTGATCTATCTCAACAGTGCCGAACTCATCAAACGTCTTGGTGTTTTCGGGCAGGTGAGGGAATGCCACAGTAGGCTTTATCTCACTGAGATTGATCGTATACTCGGCAGCATACTCTGCGTCCTCATCGGCTTCAAATATCTTGTACTCTCTCTTGACTCTGTCCTTAACGTAGTCAAGAGTTACCTGGTCTACAGCGAAGATGCCGTTCTTGGCGCCTGCCTCGATCGCCATATTAGCCATACAAAGTCTGTCCTCCATAGAAAGGTTTAAAAGTCCCTCTCCCGAGAACTCCATAGACTTATAGAGAGCGCCGTCAACACCGATAAGTCCGATTATATGAAGGATAACGTCCTTGGCAGCGCTCCACTTCGGCAGCTTGCCAACGATGTTGAACTTTATAGCCTCGGGCACCTTGAACCAGGTCTTGCCCTTTGCCATGCCTGCACACATATCGGTAGAGCCGATACCTGTAGAGAAAGCTCCGAGAGCTCCGTAGGTACAGGTGTGAGAATCAGCGCCGATGATGCAGTCGCCTGGAGCAACTATACCCTGTTCAGGCAGAAGCGCGTGCTCTATGCCGACTCTTCCTACATCGTAAAAATGAGTGATGTTATATTCGCAGGCAAACTCTCTGCACTGCTTGCACTGTGCAGCTGCCTTGATATCTTTGTTCGGGGTAAAGTGATCGAGCACCACAGTTACCTTATCTTTGTCGAAGATCTCTGTAAAGCCTGCCTTGTTGAACTCATTTATAGCGACCGGCGTAGTTACATCATTGCCGAGAACAAGATCAAGATCTGCCATGATGAGCTGACCTGCCTTGACCTCATCAAGTCCTGCATGGGCAGCGAGGATCTTCTGAGTCATTGTCATTCCCATAATTGTTTCTCCTAACTGTTTGAAAATATGATATACTGATACCACTATATTATAACACTTTATCGCTCGAAAGATATTAACATTTTATGTCATTGACATTAACAAAAACTATATTTTATGAATTTGTTATGCCGGAATAGCGATTTTTGTGCAGACAAAAAATCTGCCTTAAATTTCAGCACATTTATTTTTTCTGTGTGCAAAAAATAATATCAGAAGAAAGGAGTGAGCAAAAAATGAGCTTAAAACCGTTGATAACGGGCATATCTGCGGCAGCTGCGGCAGGCTATGCGGCTTTCAGCGTCAGCAGAAAGGCAGAAAAGCAGAAGAAAAAGATAAAGAGCAAGGCATCAAAGGCACTGCATTCGATAAGTGATTTTATCGACGGACTGAATATGTAGAGAAGGGCAGGGGATAAGTCTTAGAGACTATTCCCTGTTTTCTTGTTTCAGTGTATTTACTTTTTTGAGCGGTTGTGTTATAATATAAATGATAATTAGCTTTACGGAGGTCGAGAAGAATGAAAGATCACGACAGATCAATAGTAAGCCTGGGAGATGCAAATTTTCTTTCGGCAGTGTTTGATAAGGCAGAAAAGGAAAACAAGCTGAGCATAGTTTATCTCGGCGGGTCTATCACTATGGGGTGCTATACAGAGACCGAAGAAAACAGATATGTGAACCTGTCAGAAAAATGGTTTGAGGAAAAATTCCCGAAGGCTGAGATATCTTTCTTCAATGCAGGCATTGGTGCTACCACATCGCAGTTCGGCGTTGCAAGGGCTGATAAGCACGTTCTTGATAAAGAGCCTGATCTTGTGTTTGTCGAGTTTTCGGTTAATGATGACAACACACAGCTTTTCAGAGAGACCTATGAGAGTCTCATCAGAAAGCTTTTGAAGGCGCCGAGCGTCAAGGCGGTAGTGCTGATAAACAATCTTTTCTATGATGACGGCAGGAACGCCCAGGAGATACATAACGAGATCGGAACACATTACGGCTTGCCTATCGTTAGTGTGAGAGACTATATCTATCCTCTGCTTGAATCAAACAAGGAGAAGAGAGAGGACTACACCAAGGATATGCTTCACCCGAACGACAAAGGCCATGCAATGATAGCAAGGCTCATAAGAAATCTGCTTGACAGGGAATATGAGGGCAGGATAGAAAATGCTGTAAAGCCAGCTCTTGCGGCGCCCGTAACGGCTTGCAGATATGAGGATTCAAGAAGATATCAGAATACGGATATAACGGTAAAAAGTGAGGGATTTGCCCCCGACACTCATGAGAGCTTTCAGTGGTCGGACCCGTTCAAGGGGGGCTGGCTGGGCTATAAAAAGGGTTCAAAGATAACGTTTCTTGTAAAGGGCAGCATAGTGATGCTCCAGTGGAGAAGAACGATAAACAAGCCTGCACCCAAGGCATATGCCGTTATTGACGGAAACACTGCCGAGAGGGTGGTGCTTGATGCTAACTTTGATGAGGACTGGGGCGACCTGTGCGCACTGACTACGATATCAGAAAATGCAGGAAGCGGACTGCACACACTTGAAGTTGTCATCGAAGAAGAGGGCAAGGAGGACAGCCCGTTTATGATAATCAGCGTTATAGCTGCAAACTGACGATCGGAGGGTGATATTTATGACCGATCTTAAAGGGCTTTTGCGCAAGGCCAACACTTTGGTGATATTCAGAGGACTTTATGATGATCCTGTGTTCTCTTCGTTTGTCAGGGCGATAGAGAGCTGTATATCCGGTGACAGTGACAAGGCGGCTGCCGACTACTGCGTGTTTGCGTCAAACCTTTATGAAAAGGGCGACGACCTTACAGAATACATACTTAGCATAACGCTTCAGAACGAGAACATCTACACCTTCAGGAGAGGTGAGGGCTCACGCACGGGTATGCTGCTTGATGAATGTCTGGCAAACGAGTTGGCTGTTATCGAACAATTGTCTCAGCTGCAGAGCTCTGAGCTGACATCAAAGATCGGATACGATGAGTTCTTGCCGAGATACAACACCGGACAGATAGACTTCTCTCAGGTATATGCTGACAGAATGCACCGCATAGGTGAGTTTGGCTACGGTATCTATTCAAGGCACCACGTATTTATAATGAAAGACGGCAAAATTGTGCCTGTCTCCTATCCCGACCCGATAAGGCTGTCACAGCTGCACTGCTATGAGGCGGAGCGCTCGGAGGTGATAGCGAACACTCTTGCTTTTCTTTCGGGCAAGCCTGCGAACAATGTTCTCCTTTACGGAGACTGCGGCACGGGAAAATCATCGACTGTAAAGGCTATAGCAAATGAGTATGCGTCAAAGGGGCTCAGGCTGATAGAGCTCAAAAAGAAGCAGCTGCACCTTATACCCGATATAGTGGGCAGTATAAGCAGGAACCCATTGAAATTCATAGTGTTCATAGACGATCTGTCTTTCACTGAGGATGACGATGATTTTGCTGCACTTAAAGCCATACTTGAGGGAAGCGTATCATCAACCGCAAAGAATCTGCGGATATATGCTACATCGAACAGGAGACATCTTGTGAGAGAGACTTTCTCTGCACGAGAGGGCGATGAGGTGCATCTGCGTGACACGATGCAGGAATTTTTGTCTCTTTCTGACAGGTTTGGTCTGACGGTAACATATCAGAAACCTGACAAGAAGATATATCTTGAGGTGGTAGAGAGCCTTGCACGGGAATACGAAATAGATATGCTTAGGGAGGAGCTCTTTATGAGAGCCGAAAGGTTCGCTCTTGGCAAGGCAGGCAGGTCTCCGAGAGCGGCTAAGCAGTTCATTGAGCTTTTGAAAGGGAGTGAGGACAATGACTGAGTTTGTTCTTTGCAGGAAGGACGATGATCTACAGCTGGCAGCTGCACTTGCCGATGAGATATGGCACGAGCACTTCCCAGGGATAATCTCACTGGCGCAAACCGATTATATGGTCGGGAAGTTCCAGTCCTTCGAGAGTATGAAGGAGCAGGTAGAGAATGAGAACTACAGCTACTATTTGATAACGGTAGACGATGAAGCTATCGGTTATTTTGCGATAGCGCCCAAGTCTGACGGCACGATGTTCCTCTCTAAGCTTTACATAAGGCGTGAGCATCGCGGAAATCATTATTCTACGGCGGCTTTCGGGTTTATCTGCGATAAGGCAAGGGAGCTCGGGCTCGGCAGTGTGTGGCTTACGGTGAACAAGAATAATGACAGAGCTATCGCGGCATATGAGGCGTTCGGTATGAAAGTTGCAAGAACTCAGCAGACTGATATCGGAGACGGGTTCATAATGGACGATTATGTCTATGAGCTGAAGCTTTGAACGGAGGCAAGCTATGGTATATGCAGGTATAGTTGCAGGCGGCAGCGGCACAAGAATGAAAAATGCTCCGATGCCGAAGCAGTTCCTCGAAACGGGAGGAGTGCCGATCATAATCAGGACGGTAAAAGCCTTCTGCGAAGTGAACGAAGTCGATAAGATAATCATAGGCATTAAAGCTGACCGGGCAGACTATATGAGCGAGCTGCTTGATAAGTTCTGTATCGACCGTGAAAGAGTGATGACTGTAAACGGCGGCGAGAACAGAAATTCTACCGTGCTGAATATTGCGGCGTTCATTAAAGAGAAGTTCGGTATCACCAAGGGGGATATAATACTTACTCACGATGCCGTGCGCCCATTTGTAAGTGAGCGGATAATCAGGGATAATATTGAAGCAGTCCGACAATACGGCCTTTGCGGAACGTACATTGCGGCGGCAGATACTGTGATAGCTTCGCAGGCGGGGACATATGTTGACAAGACTCTTGACAGAAGAACTCTCTATCAGGCACAGACACCCCAGAGCTTTGAGCTTGACAGGCTCTATGATGAGCTTTCAGGGCTCGGCGCTGAGGAGCTTGACGCTCTTACGGATACGTGTTCTGTGTTTACCCGAAAGGGAGACAGGATAAGGATAGTCAAGGGAGACAGACTGAACTTTAAGATAACTACTGATGAGGATCTGAAGCTTGCAGCCGCAGTCTCAGGCAGCTTATTCGGTGAGCAATATGGGCAGAGAAGCTGACAAGAGATATCCGTTGCTTATCCCTGCTATGTTTGATGCGCATTTTCCTTTGTTGAAGTATGCATTCAGCACAAGGCAGTTCAGACCTGTGATACTCGGACAGGGTATCGAGGTGCTTGAAACAGGCTTAAAGTACACAAACAACGATATGTGCTGGCCGCTTGCTATGATGATAGGGCAGGTCGTAGATGCGCTTGGCAGCGGCAAATATGATGCTGATGAAGTATATCTCCTGATGCCGACTGTAGGTGATGCCTGCAGGGGCTGCAATTACTATGATCTTCTGAAAAAGGCAGTTATCAAGGCTGGTTATACTAAAACGAAGGTACTGAATATGAATCTAAAGCATATCGCCGAGGACAGCTGTCTGTCTGTTACGCCCGCAATGGTATGGAAGGCGATGTTCGGGCTTTTTTATGGTGATATGCTTATGCTTCTTGTGCAGCAGACAAGACCATATGAGAAGAACAAGGGCGATTCAGACAGACTGAGAACCTGGTGGATAAAAAAGCTCGGGCGGGAGATAGCTCTGTCTGAAGGACTGACGGTTATGAAGCTTGTAAAGCGTTTCAGAGATATAGCGCAGTCATTTGCAGCGATCGAGCGAAGCGACAGCAAAAAAATACAGATCGCTTTGGTAGGAGAACTATATACAAAGTATTGTCATACGGGCAACTGGGATATTGTGAAGTTCATTGAAGAACAGGGCTGCGAGAGCTTTACAAACGGCTTGTCTTGGTATGTATTATACTACATAGATGCGCAGCTGACAAAACTCTCACCGCCTGAAAGCATTGCATATATGGGCATAGGCAGGATGCTTGGAGCATTGCAGAGAAAGATGATACACGAGATCAGGAGGGCTGGATTTTTCTCTTTGCCTGAGCTGAGGACTCTAAAGAATGAAGCAAAGAGTATGATAAACCTGTCTTTCAGTGTAGGAGACGGCTGGCTGATAGGTGCCGAGGCTGTAGGCTATATCAGTCATGGACGAAAAAAAGTTCTTGCGGTGCAGCCCTTTGGCTGTATGCCCAGCCATATTTTTGGCAGGGGCATCTATTCCTCTCTTGCCAGAAAAACGGGCGGACAGATAGTAAGCATAGATATGGATTCAAGCGGTACAAGGATCAATGCCTATAACCGCGCCAGAATGCTCATAGATACATAAAGGGCTGTGTACCATTGTGATACACAGCCCTTGTTTTTTACTTTATACCGTATTTCTTCAGGAGCACCTCGATCTTCTTGTGAGGGTCTATCACCTGAGAGATCGACTTGTCATGGTTGAGAGATGCTATAAAGTATGCGATATACTTAGCGCAGTTTACATCGTGGAACCACGGTGATGCAAGCAGCTCAGGCTTTCTGTAAGTGAGGTTGGTTCCGAAAACACCGTCGATTATGCCGTCGCTGTAAGCTTTGTTGAACTTGTCCAGTCCGTTTGTAAAGATAGGATAGGTAGCGTAGCAGTAGATCTTGTTTGCCTTTCTCTTCTTGAGCTCCAGCGCAACGTCTAGCATAGATTCACCCGAGGAGATTATATCATCGGCAATGAAGATGTCCATTCCTGCACAGTCTCTGCCTATATATTCATGAGCAACTATCGGGTTTCTTCCGTTAACTATCTGAGAATAATCACGTCTCTTATAGAACATTCCGAGATCAACTCCCAGAACGGAGGCGTAATACATATTTCTGTTTATAGCGCCCTCATCGGGAGATACTATCATAAAATGGTTTTTGTCGGGCTTGAAGTCGTCAAGGTCTCTGAACATAGCCTTGAGCACCTGATATGAAGGTATGATGTTATCAAAGCCCATAAGAGGAACTGCGTTCTGAACTCTCGGGTCGTGAGCGTCAAAAGCGAGGATGTTTGAAACGCCCATAGCCTGAAGCTCCTGCAATGCTACCGCACAGTCGAGCGACTCTCTGTAGCTTCTTCTGTGCTGCCTGCCGCCGTAAAGTGAAGGCATTATAATATTTATCCTGTGAGCCTTTCCGCTGGCTGCCTGAATTATTCTTTTAAGGTCCTGATAATGGTCATCGGGTGACATTGAGTTCTCGTTGCCGAAATAATCATATTTGCAGCTGTAGTTGCCCACGTCACAGAGAATGAACAGATCCACTCCTCTGATCGTTTCCTTGATAAGTCCCTTTGCATCGCCCGAAGAAAATCTCGGACAATCAGCCTCGATCAGGAAGGTATCCTTGAAGTGCTCGTTCTCATTAGCCCAGTTGGTAAGGTATCCGTTGACCTTCTCACCGATCTCGCTTGCGCTTTTCATGGCGATAAGCCCGAGAGGCGCCACTCTCGAATCGTTGTCAAACAGTACGTTCTCAGCGTTGCTCATAATTATGCCGTCCTCCTACAATAAAATTGATAGTTTTCACGCTATATTCATTATAGCTTATTTTCTTCTCTTTTACAAGAGTTTTTTTGCCAAAAATAGATTTTTTGCTTTTTTCACAATTTTTTCTGCATATCAGTGTTAGATTTGACTAATTGATTTATTGCTCTGCCTGCCATATTAAAAGTTTATGAACCTGTTAAAAAAGTCTTGCGTTTTGGCGTGAAATGGTATATAATATAATAGTATTGGTATGTAAAGTAATGTTAAAAGGAGATAATAACATGACAAAAACTCAGAGATATTTTACAGATCTGAAAAGCAAGAGAGTAGCTTTCATAGGTGTTGGTGTGAGCCATACCGAGCTGATAAAGACTTTTCTCAGCAGAGGGATAAAGTGCGTTGTCTGCGATAAAAAGGAAGAAGACGATTTTGATGAGCTGTTATACGAGGAGCTCTCCGCAAAGGGCTGTGATTTCTCGCTGGGAGAGAACTATCTTGATGAGATATTCCACTGTGATATCGTATTCAGGACCCCGGGTATGTACTATAACGACCCTGTTCTTACCAAAGCAAGAAAGCAGGGCGTTGTGATAACCTCGGAAATGGAGACATTTTTCGATCTCTGCCCGTGCAGAACGTTCGGAGTGACCGGCTCTGACGGAAAGACCACTACCACCACCCTGATAAGTGAGCTTTTAAAGGCTGAGGGCAAGAGAGTTCACCTCGGAGGAAATATAGGCAAGGCACTTTTGCCGATAGTTGAAACGATGGCTGAGACTGACGTTGCCGTAGTGGAGCTGTCAAGCTTCCAGCTGATATCGATGAGGTCATCTCCGATGACGGCTGTGATAACTAATATCACGCCGAACCACCTCAATGTTCACGGAACTATGGAGGAGTACATCGGTGCGAAGACAAACCTTATCGCACATCAGAACGGTTATTCAAAAACTGTTCTCAATGAGGACGATGAGACCACTATAGGCTTATCTGATATGGTAAGGGGAAGACTTTATACGTTTTCTCTCAAGCACCCTGTTGAAAAGGGCACCTATCTGAGAGAGGACGGTATGCTTTGCTTTACCGAAAACGGAAAGACCACCCCGATAGTACATATGGACGATATACGCATACCCGGTATACACAATGTTGCAAATTATCTGGCGGCTATCTGTGCTGTATGGGGAGAGGTGAGCATACAGAGCATAGTTTCTGTTGCTCAGAACTTCGGCGGAGTTGAGCACAGGATTGAATTTGTAAGAGAAAAGGACGGAGTAAAGTGGTATAACGATTCTATCGCCACCAGCCCTACAAGAGTGATAGCGGGGCTAAATTCCTTCAAGCAGAAGCTGATAGTGATAGCAGGCGGATATGATAAGAAGATACCTTTTGAGCCGCTTGCCGAGCCCGTGAACAAGAATGTAAAAACTATTATCCTTATGGGCGTTACCGCTGATAAGATAGAGGCAGCCGTAAAGGACAGCCCTCTCTACCCCGAGAGCGGTCTGAAGATACTGAGGGCTGAAAGCATGGAAGACGCTGTGGCTATCGCTGAAAAGATAGCCGATGAGGGCGATGTGGTCACGCTTTCGCCTGCGTGTGCAAGCTTTGATGCTTACCCGAATTTTGAAGCAAGAGGAAAACATTTCAAGGAGCTTGTTAACGCTCTTTGACAGCAGGGAAAAACTATGGAAATAAAACAACTGATATCCGAGCTTACTGTGCCTGAGGGCGTTTCCGGAGCTGAGAGCAGTGCTGCCAAGGCGGCAGTAAAGCTTCTTGAACCATACGGTGAGGTAAGCGTAACGGCGCAAAACAATATTATCTGCAAGGTCGGCGAACATATCGAGGGCAGACCCTCACTGCTGATAGAGGCGCACATCGACGAGATAGGAATGATAGTTACCTACATCACCGATGACGGCTTTCTAAAGGTGTCCGAATGCGGAGGAGTAGATGCAAGGGTGCTGCCTGCAAGTGTTGTTACGGTTTACGCAAAGGTGCCTGTTAAGGGCGTGATAACCTCGGTGCCGCCGCATCTTAGCGATGACAGCTCAGCTGTGCCTGAGGTAGACCGAACATATATAGACACAGGCCTGACCAAGGAAGAGCTTGAAAAAACAGTTAGCATAGGTGACAGAGTTCTTATAGAAAATGAGCCTGTGCTTTTACAGGGAAACAGGATGACCTCAAAGGCGCTTGATGACAGATCGGGCTGTGCCGCTGTGATAAGAGCACTTGAGCTTATAAAGGGCAAGGAGACTGCCTTTAATGTTACGGCTATGCTTGCCTCCTGCGAGGAGGTCGGCTCACGCGGGGCTAAGGTAGGCGCGTTTGCAGGAGAATATGACGAAGCAATAGCTGTTGATGTTACTTTTGCTGTGAGACACGGCGAAAACAAAAGTGACTATACAGAGCTTGGAAAAGGACCTGCGATAGGTGTATCGTCATCTCTATCACAGGAGATGTCCGACTCTCTGATAAAAACTGCCGAGGATAACGGCATACCGTATCAGCTTGAGGTGATGGGCGGTCTTACAGGTACCGATGCGGACGCTATTACGGTCTCAAAGGGAGGAGTAAAGACGGTAACGCTGTCTATCCCCGAGAGATATATGCACACACCTGTCGAGGTAATATCGTTAGACGACTGCGAGAACACGGCAAGGCTGATAGCAGCTTACATCACGGGACGGAGGGCTTGAAATGCTTACAGATACATTAAAGGAGCTCTGTGCCCTTGACGGGGTCTCGGGAAGAGAGCAGGAGGTAAGAGAGCGCATTGTTTCTCTGATCGGTGATAAGGCTGAGGTGAGCGTTGACCCTCTGGGAAATATAATAGCTTTCTGCAAGGGCAGAAGAAAAGCCGAAAAAAGGCTCATGATCTCGGCGCATATGGACGAGGTAGGCTTTATCGTTACCTATATCAATGATGACGGAACGCTCTGCTTTGCACCTGTCGGCGGAATAGACCCGAGGGTGTGCTTCGGTAAAAGAGTGCGCATCGGCAGGGATAAGGTATACGGTGTGATAGGCGGCACCGCAGTTCATAATATCCCCAAGAAGGAAAGAAACAAGGTCGATGACCTTGACAAGCTGGTTATCGACATCGGAGCTGACAGCAAAGAACAGGCTTCAAAGCTGATAAGGCAGGGCGACAGTGTCTATTTTGAAGGTGATCTTATTCGCTTCGGCAGCGGTATGATACGCTCAAAGGCAATAGATGACCGCGCAGGCTGTGCTGTTATGCTCGAGATGATAAATGAGGGCGTTGAGTTCGACACCTATTTCACATTCGTTGTTCAGGAGGAGATAGGGCTCAGGGGTTCGGGCTGTGCTGCCTTCACGGTAGAGCCTGACTTTGCAATTATACTAGAGGCAACAACGGCATCGGATATACCCTCCGAGAGCGGCGCCGATAAGGTGTGTGAAGTTGGCAAGGGCGCGGTCGTTTCCATAATGGACAGACACACGATATATGATAAAGACCTTTGTGAGCTTGCTTTCAGGCTCGCAGAGGAAAACGGCATACCCTGCCAGACAAAAACTAAGATAGCAGGCGGCAATGACGCAGGCGCTGTACACGTTTCAAGGGGAGGAGTAAGAACGGCGGCAATATCTGTGCCGTGCAGATACCTCCATTCACCCTCATGCGTTATCAATGAGGACGACCTTATGAGCGTTTACAGACTGGCAAAGCTGCTTGCGGACGGGATACAGACTAATGATCTATGAGACCAGGACCGTTACAAGAGAGATTCTTGACGGTCTGAAGAAAAACAATTATACAAGGCGAATAAAGTCTCACTTTATGGCATATGGGACAGAGTACGACTTTCTGAGGTTTTTCATTATCGAGGAGAACGGCGAAGAAACAGGCGTGATCTCGGTGTTCAATTCGGCAATGATGATCTCGACCTTTGAGGAAAAAACTCTTTCAGATGCTGCATTGGACGAGCTTGCGGGTGTTGTCTCGATGATAATGCCATTGCAGATAGAGATGGAGAGTAGCTACGGAAAGAAGCTGTTTTCTCTCGTAGGCGATGACTATAACTGTGACAAGCGGACAGAGTTTGCCTTTGTGAGCAAAAATGAACTGCCAGATATGAATGTGGACGAGCTGCCGAAGCTGGACGATGTATTCAGGATACTTGCGCAGAGCTTTCCGTCGATAAGAGATTCGTATGAGCTGTGGCTGACGGATACCTCTCACAGAGTGAGGAGGGGACTTTCGCAGTCGTTCCTGCTGGGAGATTACACTACAGCCACTATACAGTATATCATTGACGGTGTTGCCCTTGTAGGGCACGTTGCCACAGTACCCGAGGAGCGAGGGAAATTCCACGCAAGAAGGCTTCTGTACTGGATAGGTGAGCGCTTGAAGCGTGACGGCTTTGAGGTAAGGCTTTTTGCAAGACCTCACAGGGTCAGCTATTATGAGGAGATAGGCTTCCGCGCGGTGGGGGTCGATCATGTATTGGAGAGAAAAATAAATGACGAGTAATTTATTCGATATAGATGAAGATATACTTGCTGTTGCACAGCAGGCTGAGAGCGAGTGCGCCGAGCAGTTTCGGATAATAGATGAGACAGCCGAATATAATGGTATGAAGGTGCTCAAAGCGTTTATCGGTAACAGAGTGAGCGAGGGCTGCCTTAAAGGTACTACGGGGTACGGCTATTCCGATATAGGCAGAGAGGCGGCAGACAAGGTGTTTGCTCAGGCATTTGGCGGTGAGGACGCTATAGTGCGCCACACTTTCGTTAACGGCACTCATGCTCTCTCGACGGCCCTTTTCGGGGTGCTTCGCCCGGGGGATATCATGCTTTCCTGCACGGGAAGCCCTTATGATACGCTTGAAGAGGTCATAGGCATAAGATATGAAAAGGGGAACGGTTCTTTAAAAGACTTCGGGGTAGAGTATGCTCAGGCTGATCTGCTGGAGGACGGCAGACCTGATCTTGAAAAAATAGCGGAGCTCTCAAAAACTGCAAAGATCGCCTATATCCAGCGTTCAAGAGGGTATTCGCTGAGACCGTCACTTTCGGTAAGCGTTATCGGTGAGATAGCAAGGGCGGCAAAGTCTGCAAACCCTGATATAATAGTAATGGTCGATAACTGCTACGGAGAGTTCGTTGAAAAACAGGAGCCTTTGGCTGTCGGAGCTGATCTCATCATAGGGTCGCTCATAAAAAATCCCGGTGGCGGTATAGCTCCGACGGGCGGATATATCTGCGGCAGGGCTGATCTTGTTGAAAAATGTGCTGACAGGCTCACCTGCATTGGAATGGGAAAAGAAGTCGGAGCAACGCTTGATACTCCCAGAGAGATCCTTCTCGGATTTTTTATGGCGCCGCAGGTGGTTGCCTCGGCAGTCAAGACCTCTGTGTTTGCGTGCAGACTGTTTGAAAAGCTTGGCTTTGAGACCTTCCCGAAATCAGGCGAGACAAGGACCGATATAATCGCATCTATCCTGCTTGAAAATGAGGAGCGCCTTACCGCTTTTTGCAGAGGTATCCAGAAGGGCTCTCCCGTTGACAGCTATGTCACTCCCGAGGCTTGGGATATGCCGGGGTATGATTCAAAGGTGATAATGGCGGCAGGCGCTTTCACTATGGGTGCATCTATAGAGCTTTCAGCTGACGCGCCGATAAGGGAGCCTTTTGCGGTATGGCTTCAGGGCGGGATCACCTACCCGACAGGCAAAGCAGGCATACTTATGGCAGCTCAGGAAATAAAACGCGCAGGAGCGCTCAAAATATAGGAAATGAAAAGAGGGGTACTTTATGGCTGAGATATTTAGCGTTACCGTACAGGATATTATCGACCAGCTGAAGCTGGAGGTGCTTTATGCGCCCGAAAATGTAAAAACTATGATCGTTACCGAGAACGACTGCAACAGACCAGGGCTCCAGCTTATGGGATTTTATGAATACTTCAATGCCGAGCGTGTCCAGATCTGCGGAAATATGGAGTTTGCATATCTTGCATCGCTCGATGAGAAGAAAAGGTATGAGAGGATAGAGGCTCTGTTTGAAACAAAGATACCTCTCTTTGTTGTTGCAAGGGGTCATGAGCTTTATCCCGAGATGCTGGAGCTTGCCAAAAAGCACGGTATCCCGATAGCAAGAACTCAGGACAGCACCACTGCATTTATCGCAGCACTGATAGGATATCTGAATGTTGAGCTGGCTCCCCGTATCACAAGGCACGGTGTGCTTATCGAGGTATACGGCGAGGGAATACTGATAGTAGGAGAGAGCGGTGTTGGTAAGAGCGAGACCGCTATCGAGCTGGTAAAGAGAGGCCACAGACTGGTAGCCGATGATGCCGTTGAGATAAGAAAAACATCGTCAAGAACTCTGGTCGGTCAGTCTCCAGATAATATCAGGCATTTCCTCGAGCTCAGAGGTATAGGAATAATCAATACGAGAAGGCTTTTCGGTATGGGTGCTGTAAAGGTATCCGAGAAGATAGACCTGATAGTTGAGCTCGAACCGTGGGACAGCTCAAAGATATACGACAGAATGGGCGTTGACAATGAGTATACCACGATCCTCGGCATAAAGATACCGAGCCTGACCATACCCATAAAGCCGGGACGTAATCTTGCGGTCATCTTAGAGGTTGCAGCTATGAACAACCGTCAGAAGAAGATGGGCTACAATGCCGCAGCAGAGCTTCTCTCAAACCTCGGCCTTGATATGGACACTAAGGACAAGGTAAAAAACTGGGATTCATTCTGACAAATAAGCTCAAAAGGAGATCATTATGGAACACGATATAAAGATAGACGGCCTGCTGGCCCTTGCGAGGGAGCTTGAGTGCAGAGTCGTGTATAATGAGCCGTTGTCGAATTATACTACCTTTAAGACGGGCGGTCCATGTTACGCTATGGTAGACCCGGGCTCTGAGGACAGACTGGCAAGGCTCATAGGCGAGGCAAACGGCAGCGGAGTGCGCCACCTTGTTATGGGAAAGGGCTCAAATATCCTGTTTGATGACAGGGGCTATAACGGAGTTATCTTTCTTATGGGGCAGTCTGTTGATGAGATAAGAATGCTTGATGATACAACTATATACGCACAGGCAGGGTGTTCACTGGTAAAGCTTTGCCGATTTGCGCTGGAACACAACCTTACCGGACTGGAGTTTGCTTACGGCATACCCGGAACGGTAGGCGGCGCTATCTATATGAATGCAGGTGCTTACGGCGGTGAGATCAAAGACGTTATAAAGTCCTGCACAGCTATCAGGCCGAGCGGAGAGATACACGTCACCGAGCTTGTGGATATGGGTCTCGGCTACAGAAAAAGCTGCTTCCAGCATAATAAGGAGATAGTTTTCAGCGGTGTGTTCTCTCTTGAAACGGGAGTATATGACGATATACAGGACAGAATGGTAGACCTTATGGGCAGACGCCGCGCCAAACAGCCCCTTGAATACCCGAGCGCAGGCTCCACCTTCAAGCGCCCCGAGGGTTATTTTGCAGGTCAGCTCATCGAGGAGTGCGGCCTTGCAGGCTTCGGCATAGGCGGTGCAGAGGTGTCGCAAAAGCACTGCGGCTTTATAATAAACAAGAATAATGCGACAAGCGCAGATATACTGGCTTTGATAAAAGAAGTACAAAAAATCGTACTCGAACAGAAGGGCGTGCAGCTTGAACCCGAGGTAAGGCTCATACCATATGAGGATTAACTGCACAGTTGGTATACATAGGCTGTGTCTGCAAAGAAAAAAGAGATAAAAACAGTTCAGATGAAAAGCGGTGAACAAAATGAAATTTGTGATAATAACAGGAATGTCAGGCTCGGGCAAATCCGCAGCAGTTGACGTTTTTGAGGATATGGGCTATTACTGCATCGACAATATGCCTCCCGAGCTGATCGGAAAGTTTGCCGACATTTGCAGTCAGTCCGACGGAAAGATAGACAAAGTTGCTTTCGTTGTGGATATCAGGGGCGGTGACCTTTTCCTGAAGCTCCAGGATACAGTCAAAGCTCTCAGAGAAGAGGACGTTGAGCTGAAGATACTGTTTCTTGACTGCGCTGACAATGTTCTCGAACGCAGATACAAGGAGACCAGAAGAAAGCACCCTCTTGATGAGCAGAGCTTCGGAGACCTTTCAAAAGCGATCGCAGCGGAAAGACAGCTCCTTGTGCCGATAAAGGCGCTTTCTGATTATTATGTGGATACCACTAGCAGAGCTGTAACAGAGTTCAAGCAGAGAATAATGCAGATGTTCAGTGAGGACGGCAGCTTTATGCATATAGATGTTCGCTCCTTCGGCTTTAAGTACGGGCCGATGTCAGAGGGCGATCTGGTGTTTGACGTAAGGTGTCTGCCGAATCCGTTCTATATCCCCGAGCTGAAGCACAAGACAGGCCTTAACAGTGAAGTGTCAGACTATGTGCTATCCTTCCCCGAGGCAAGAGAGCTTTTGAAAAAGCTGTGTGAGCTCGTAGACTATCTGATACCGCTTTACAAAAAAGAGGGCAAGAGCCAGCTCGTCATCGCCTTTGGCTGCACTGGCGGAAAGCACCGCAGTGTGACATTTGCCGAGGCGCTTTCGGCACACCTTATGGTAGAGGGACACCGCATAAGAGTGACCCACAGAGATATTGAGAGATAAGTATGAAAGAATCTTTTTCGGTAAATGTAAAAAAAGAGATAATCGACAGGATAAATTCTCGCTCAAAGGCAGATGTTTGCCTTATGGGTCTTCTTACCTACTGCAATAAGCTTTCCGACAAGGAGATATCGTTTCTGACAGAGAATGAGAACGTAAGAGATTTTTTTGTCAGGAACGTGTGCAGGCTTCTCGAACGTGACGACGCAGTCATTGTTACCGAAATGGGCAGAAAAAACAGCGGAGCACTTTATAATGTTGAAGTTGCAGGTGCCGATAACAGGCTTGAGCTGCTCGATATGTTCAGAATGGATCAGAGCAGGAGGCTGACGCCTGATGATCTGCCGAAGGAGAAATACCTGCCGCAGCTGATC
This sequence comes from Ruminococcus sp., assembly GCA_017484095.1. Classification (GTDB taxonomy): domain Bacteria; phylum Bacillota; class Clostridia; order Oscillospirales; family Ruminococcaceae; genus Hominimerdicola. The sequence continues at coordinate 87,445 of JAFUTU010000038.1, forward strand.
GCCGGGATATTTCTGGCGTGCGGTTCGGTAACTGACCCCGAGAAAAAATACCATATGGAATTTGTTATGCCGACGCTTGATCTTTGCAATGATTTCGGTCTGCTTCTGATAGAGCATTTCGGCATAACCCCGAAGCACGTCGAGAGAAAAAATTCTCAGATAGTGTATATAAAAGAATCCGAAAACATAATCGACGTTCTCACCATAATGGGCGCACAGATGGCGTCTCTTGAGATAATGAACGTTAAAATGATGAAGGATGTAAGAAACAAGATAAACCGCGCAGTCAACTGCGATAATGCAAATATAGAAAAAACTCTCAGGGCTGCCGAAAAGCAGCTCGAGGATATTGAACTTATAGACAAAACTGTCGGGCTTGATGAGCTTACACCTGCCCTTCGTGAAATGGCTGAGCTAAGATACAATAACCCCGATATAAGCCTTAAAGAGCTTGGCACCATGACAGACCCTCCGATATCGCGATCGGGGGTAAATCACAGGCTGCAGAAGATAACTGCATTTGCAGATAAAATAAGACAGAAAAAGCAGTTATGATATGTTCAAAGCTGTATGCTTTAAATGAGCTTTGCTTCTGACCTCAAAAAGGAGATTTGAAAATGACTCCGTTCGTACACCTGCATCTTCACAGCGAATATTCGCTCCTTGACGGCGCCTGCCGCATCAGGGAGCTTGTTTTGCGTGTGAAAGAGCTGGGTCAGACGGCAGTGGCTGTGACGGATCACGGCAATATGTTTGCAGCGGTAGAGTTTTACAATGCGTGCAAGGCAGAGGGCATAAAGCCCATAATCGGCTGTGAGGTTTACGTGGCGCCGAGATCACGGCATGATAAGGCTGGCAGGATAGATGCTCCTTATCATCTTATTCTTCTTTGTGAAAATGAAGAGGGCTACCGAAATCTGATAAAGCTTGTTTCCCTTTCATATACTGAGGGCTTTTATATGAAGCCCCGTGTAGATAAGGAGCTCCTCAGAAAGTACCATAAGGGGCTTATCTGCCTATCAGCCTGCCTTGCAGGTGAGATAGCCGTCCTTCTATCGCGCGATGACTATGAGTCTGCCTATGCTGCGGCACTGGAGTATAAGGATATTTTCGGTGAGGGAAACTATTTTATAGAGATACAGGATCACAAGGATATAGATCAGCAAAGGATCAATCCTAGCCTTGTCAGGTTGTCAAATCAGACAGGGATACAGCTTTGTGCTACAAATGACTGTCACTATATCAAAAAAGAGGATGCCTATGCACAGAGGATACTTATGTGCATATCTACGGCAAAAACTATAGACGACCCGAACTCTATGGCTTTTCCGACGGAGGAGTTCTATATCAAATCGGGCGACGAAATGGCAGACCTTTTCAGAAATATCCCTCAGGCTCTGGCAAATACAGTCGCAATTGCAGAGAGATGCAATGTTGAGTTTGAATTCGGAAATACGAAGCTGCCTTATTTTCATATTGAGGGCGTTGACGATAACGAAAAATTCCTGCGCGATATGTGCAGAGAAGGTCTCTATAAACGCTATGGAGAGCCTACCGCCGAAGCCTTTGAAAGAATGGAATATGAGCTCGATGTCATCACACGGATGGGCTATACGGATTATTACCTAATAGTGTGGGACTTTATAAATTATGCCAGATCGAAGGATATTCCCGTCGGCCCCGGGCGAGGCTCGGGCGCAGGCAGCCTTTGTGCCTACTGCATAGGCATAACGGGAGTTGATCCGTTAAAATACAATCTGCTGTTCGAGCGTTTTCTCAATCCCGAAAGGGTTTCCATGCCGGACTTCGATATCGACTTCTGCATGGAGGGCAGACAGCGTGTTATCGACTATGTTATCAGCAAATACGGTGCAGACCATGTTGCGCAGATAGCTACTTTCGGTACTCTTGCTGCAAAGCAGGCAGTGCGAGACTGTGCAAGAGCTATGGGCTTTTCGTATCAGGTGGGCGATAAGATATCGAAGCGTGTGCCCAGATATGCAAAGCTTGAAGACTCGATAAGATCAGACCCTGCCCTTAAACAGCTTTATAATACTGATGAGCAGGCAAAAAAGGTAATAGATACTGCCGTCAGGATAGAGGGTATGCCCAGAAACGTTTCTACCCATGCGGCAGGTGTAGTCATCACAAAGGAGCCTGTTGACCGTTACGTTCCATTATATTCGAGAGACGGTCTTGTTTCCACTCAGTATACTATGACTGTTCTTGAAAGGCTCGGCCTTTTGAAGATAGATTTTCTTGGGCTTCGCAATCTTACGGTAATAGATCACTGCAGACAGAGCATAATAAAAGAGCACCCCGATTTTGATATGGAGAAGATACCTCTTGATGACAAGGCAGTTTACGATATGCTTTCACGCGGAGAGACCGAGGGCGTTTTTCAGTTTGAAAGTGCAGGTATGACCTCAACGATAATGAGACTTCGCCCCACAGGGATAGAAGATCTTATTGCTGTTATATCTCTTTACCGCCCCGGCCCTATGGATTCTATACCGACTTATATTCGCAACCGCCACGATCCGTCTCTTGTCACGTACAAGCACCCTCTTTTGAAAGATATCCTTGATGTCACCTACGGCTGTATAGTTTATCAGGAGCAGGTGATGCAGATATTCAGAAAGCTTGCGGGGTATTCCTACGGGCGTGCTGATATCGTAAGAAGAGCTATGGCGAAGAAAAAGTCTTCAGTGCTCGAAAATGAGAGAAGAGCCTTCATTTGGGGCGAGGAGGGCCAGTGTGCAGGTGCTGTAGCAAACGGCGTGCCCGAAAACGTTGCGAATGAGATATTCGATGAGATGACCTCGTTTGCGAGCTATGCTTTCAATAAGTCTCACGCCTGTGCTTATGCTTTCATCAGCTACAGAACAGCTTACCTCAAATGTCATTACTATAAAGAGTATATGGCTGCACTGATGACGAATGCTCTTCTTGACAGCACAGATAAGCTTATGGGTTATCTTTCTGATGCTTCAAAGCACGGCGTCAGGATACTTCCGCTCGATATAAACAGCAGCGAAAGAGGCTTCGTTGCCTGCAAGGAGGGCATAAGGTTCGCACTGCTTGCGATAAAAAGTCTGGGCGAGGGAGCTATAGACAAAATAGTCAGGACCAGAGAAACAAGCGGCAGCTTTACATCTCTTGTTGATTTCTGTACCAGAGTACACGGCAAGGATATAAATGTAAGAAACGTTGAAGCTCTCATAAAGTGCGGTGCATTCGACTCCTTCCCGAACAACAGGCATGAGATGATAAATTCCTGTGCGAGGATAATGAAAGCTGTCAGCGACGGTGAAAGCGGAGTTCTTGCAGGGCAGCTTGATCTGTTCTCGTTCGGTACATCTTCAAATACGGATATGAAGATTGAGCCCTGTGATGAGTATGACAGCAATACTCTTCTTGAAATGGAGCACGATGCCTTGGGAATGTATCTTTCAGGGCACCCGCTCGATAAATATTTCCCTGTTCTCAGAGCAGGGCGCTGCGTTACCTCGTCTGCGCTTATAAACGGAGCTCAGGCAGAGACAAAGGGCATGAGGGACGGCGACACCGTTCACTTCTGCGGTATGCTTTCCGCAAAACGGCAGCTTCGCACAAAAAAGGGTGACCTTATGTGCTTTGTTACCCTGGAAGACAAGCTGGGCTCGATAGAAATAATAGTTTTTCCGAAGGTTTATGAGAGCTGTGCATCAGTCCTTGAGGACAAGGCTCTTATCCACGTAAGCGGAAAGATATCAGCTAAGGAAGATGAAGAGCCGAAGATACTTGCAGATACCTTTGAAAAAGTCGAAAAGTACTATGAAGAGCTGCAAAAAAGAGACATTTGTGTAAAAGTGCGCTCTTCTGATAAACTGCTGCTTGACAGGGTAGTTATGACGGCAGAAGAATTTGCCGATGAAAACGGACACAGGCTGCTGGTCTATTTTGATGACCTGAAAAAAACTACAGGCATAAAGGGTATAAAGGGCGTAAGGATATGTTCGGAGCTGATAGAAAAGCTTTCTGCCGCCGCAGGCAAAGATAGCGTCGCCTTTATGGTGCCGAAAAACGATCAGGATGAAAACAGCCCCAAGCCATGATGCCAGACATTAAAGTCTTTACTTTTGGCTGCGAGTGTGTTATAATATCAGCAAACTGATATTATATCACTGTTTTATTATTTTTTCTGATAGAAAGGAAATCATTGTTGGAATTTAAAAGAGAACGGCTTGGAGGAGGGGTCTCCTTCAGTCGTGTAACAGATAAAAAGTTCAAAAGCTGCAGTGTAAAGGTGGCGTTTATCACTGAAAACAGCTACAGCAGCTCTGCCAAGAGCGCGCTGCTGTTTTCTATACTTGCGACCTCAAACGCTAAGCTTCCTTCAAGAACTGCTCTTACCGAGGCTGCCGAGGAGCTTTACGGTTCATATATATCGTCGTTCAGCAGCAGGATAGGCGACTACGTTACGGCAGGGCTTGAATGCGGTTTCATTGCAGATGTGAACACCATTGGCAAAGAGGTGATCTCAACTAAGGCTGTGGGTATCCTTCTTGACTGTTTGTTCGACCCTCAGCTTGAGGACGGACTTTTCAGCGAAGAGTATTTCTCGTTGAAGCAGAAGGAGCTTTGTGACGCTATTGCGGCATATGTCAACAACAAAAGAGCCTATGCGATCAGAGAGGCAAGAAAGTTGATCTTCAAGGGCGAGCCTGCTATGTATTCCGATTACGGCAGTCTGGAGGACGCAACGGCGATCACAAGAGAGGACCTTCTTGATTACCGCCGATATCTTTTTGATAATGCGGTGATCGAGATATCCGTAAGCTCAGACGGCAGCACCTCAGATTGCGAGGAGCTTATAAAGGAACGCTTCAGACCTTTTGCGAACAGAAATGTTCAGGACATCACCTACAGAACAAACTCTCCTCTTAAAGCAGAGCCGCTGTTTTCAGAGATCAGTGAGAGCATGAACCAGAGCAAAATGGTAATGGCGTTCAAGTCAGACTATGAGGATATATATACGGTGAAGCTTTTCTCCACTATGTTTGGTGGAGCACCGTTTTCAATGCTTTTTGAAAATGTCAGGGAGAAGCTTTCCTTATGTTATTACTGCCCTTCGGTATATATCGACACCAAGGGTACTATGCTGGTTGACAGCGGTGTTGAGAACCAAAACCTTACAGCCGCAAGAGAAGAGATAATCAGGCAGCTGCATCAGGCGGCAGAGGGCGGATTTACAGATGAACTGCTTGAAAACTCAAAGCGCTTTATCTGCGACAGCTTTATGTCAAATTACGACAGTCCTTACAATATGCAGGACTGGTTCACCGCACAGATGACCAGAGGCACCTCATTCACTCCCGATGAGATATGCGACAGGCTGAATTCTGTCACTAAAGAGCAGATCAGAGACTGTGCGGCGTCATTCAGACTGGATACCGTTTTCACGGTAAAAGCATCAGGTGAGGCGGTGAACGGACAATGACAGATAAACAGATAATAAGAGATGAAGCTCTGGACGAGCAGTACAGCATCATTCATCATAAGTCGGGGCTCGATATCCTCATCTGGAAAATGGAGGGCTACCGCACAACGGAAGCGATGTTCGTCACAAAATACGGCTCGTTCAACAATATATTCAGAAAAGCAGGGCAGAAGGATTTTACCGCAGTTCCCGAGGGAATAGCGCATTTTCTTGAGCATAAGCTTTTTGAGAATGAGGATTGCAGCGCCTTTGCACTGTATGCAAAAACAGGCGCCGATGCCAACGCTTATACAACCTTCGATCATACGGCCTATCTGTTCAGCTGTTCTCAGAACTGGGACAAGTCTCTTGAGGTGCTCCTCAAATTTGTTCAGGAGCCGTACTTTACAAGGGAAAATATAGATAAAGAGCTGGGCATTATTGGTCAGGAGATCAGAATGGGGCTCGATTCTCCCGAAAGGCGGTGCTTTTACGCTCTGCTGAGAGCGCTTTATTCCGAGCATCCCATAAAAATTGACATCGTGGGCACGGAGGAGACTATAGCGAAGATAACTCCCGAGCTTTTGTATGAGTGCTACGATAATTACTATGATCTTCATAATATGTTTTTGGCGATCGCAGGCAATGTTGATGAGGATAAGGTGATAGAACTTGCTGACAAGCTCCTGCGTGACTGCGAGGACAGAAAGGTCGAGACCTATATACCGAGTGAACCAAGAGATGTCTGCCAAAAGCGGATCGAGCTCACCTGCCCTGTGGGTTTGCCTATCTTTAATATAGGCTTTAAGGCAGAGCCTTTATCGGGCGAGGAGCGAGTGAAAAAATCGGTTGCAGCATCTGTGGCTCTGGAGCTTATGTCGGGCACGATGTCTTCTTTATATAAAAGGCTTCTTGATGAAAGACTGATAAATTCCACCTTTGGTTATGATATCATGGCAAAGGACGGTATCTTTTTCACAGCCTTTACAGGAGAATCAGAGGACCCTGACAGAGTGTGCGAGCTTTGTATCGAGGAGATCGAAAGGGTGAAGCGGGAAGGCTTCGATCAGAGGCTTTTTGATATAGTAAGAAAATCTACCTACGGTCAGATAATCAGAGAGCTCTCGAGCCCCGAAAGGGTGTGCTCTGGCTTGATGGTCTCGGGTATGATGGACGGTGTTGACAGCTTCTGCCAGATAAGGGCGCTGAGAGAGCTTACTGCCGAGCAATGCAGGCAGGCGGTCGATGAGCTCATAGACCCCGAATACTGTGCGGTATCGGTCGTAAGACCCGAATAACAGGACGTTTTTGAAAGGACTGATATAATGAATGGACTTATGAGAGTGCTCGCCGATGACACGGCGAACAGAGCGCTGCTCGAAAAACTGAGAGAGAACCCTGACAAGGTGTATTTCCCTAATTTCGGCAGCGGAGACAATATTCTGAAAAACGGTTTTAACATCAATAGGGTCTTCTTCAAGATACCCGGTACTGATATCGAGATCTACTGGTATGGATTCCTGATAGCTATCGGTATCCTTCTTGCTATGCTTTACGGCTACAAAAAGATGAGACCCTGCGGCATTGACCCTGACAGGGCAACGGATGCCGTTATCGGCGGACTTATCGGAGCTATAGCAGGTGCAAGGCTTTATTATATAGTGTTTAACGACGAGATGAAAATGAGCCGGTTCTTTAATATTCGTGACGGCGGTCTGGCTATCTACGGCGGAATAATAGGTGCGATAGTCGTCGGCGGCATCATAGTCAAGATACGTAAGCTGAAGCTTACAACAATGCTCGATATCTGCGGTCCGTGTTTCCTTATCGGACAGTGCATAGGGCGCTGGGGCAACTTCTTCAATCAGGAGGCTTTCGGCTCTAACACTAAGCTGCCGTGGGGAATGCAGAGCATGACGACGATGCAGTATATCTCAGACCATTTTGACGATCTCGGCGGACAGGTATCCTCCTATCAGCCCGTTCACCCCTGCTTTTTGTATGAATCCCTCTGGTGTTTGCTAGGCTTTATAGTACTGCACCTTTACTTCAAACACAGAAAGTTTGACGGTGAGGTATTCCTCATGTACGCAGGCTGGTACGGCCTCGGAAGGTTTTTCATCGAGGGTCTGAGGACAGATTCTCTCTACCTTGGCAATATAAGAGTTTCACAGCTGCTCGCAGGTGCGTGCGTGCTTATCTCGGTTATCCTTATAGTTATATTCAGAAACATAGTCAAGAGAAATCCCGACTATAAGTTCTTTTATCAGACCGAGCTTTCAAAGGCACAGCTTGCACAGTATGAGAGCTATGAGAAGAACAAGGCTGAGAAAAAGGAGCTCAAAGCAAAGATCAGAAAGGCTAAGGAAGACGGCGAGAGCTTTATAGAGCTTGAAAAGGAGTACGAGGAGAAGTTCGGCAAGGGCGCTGAGAAGAAGCGCATCGAGGAGGCTCTCAAAAAGGATAAGGAGATAGCTGAATCCGGTGCCGATGAGAAATACAGCTCTATACTGGCTGAGGACGATGAGCCGAAGCCCGAGCAGAAGTCAGAAGAACCCAAAGCTGAGCCAGAGAAGGCGCCTGAGCAGGTCAAGGAGCCTGAGCCCGAGAAAGCACCCGAGCCTGAAAAAACTCCTGAAAAGAATCCTGAGAAAAAAACAAAGGTCGAAAAATCTGATGATGTCAAGTCTGAGGAAAAAAAGCAGACAGATCAGCCTCAGAAGACTGCACAGAACAAGAAGCCCCAGCAGAAGAAAAACAACAATAATGACCGCAATAACAGCAATAAGAGCAAAAACTCCGCTCAGAACAGAAACGGCAATCAGAACCGCCCAAACAATCAGAACAGAAATCAGGCCAACAGAAACAAAAACAACAAAAACAGAAATAAGAAAAAGCATAAGTAATATCTTCGCGTGCAGAGACTGTCTCTGCGCGCGAAATCTTTAAAGCCGCGTAAATACGTAAATTCTACCGTAAGTTGAGTATGGTCCTCCTTGCAAAAATCTCAAATTCAACCAACGGTTCGTGGAAAAAAGGGCGGGCTATTATGAGATGCCCTTACTGCGGTAAAAAGGGCTGGCATAAGAAGGTGCTGACAAAAGAGAAGTAATTCTATCGGCTCACCCCAGCGGTGAGCCTTTGTTGTTGACAAGACTGAGCTTTTGTAGTAAAATGAATGTGGGGAAATTAATATCGGAGGTAAATAACATGGCAAACATTATTGACGGAAAGGCCGTTTCGGCACAGGTGAAGGAGAATATCAGAGTAGAGGTCGAAAAGCTGAAAGAGCAGGGAATAAAGATAGGTCTTGCAGTGGTCATCGTCGGGGACGACCCTGCATCACAGGTGTATGTGAGAAATAAGGAAAAGGCTTGTGAGGCGGTAGGGTTTGAGTCGTTCAAGTATGCACTGCCTGCCGAGACTACCGAGGAGGAGCTTTTAGCTCTGGTAGATAAGCTGAATAATGATGACAATGTTGACGGTATCCTCGTTCAGCTGCCGCTGCCAAAGCACCTTGACGACAAGATAATAATAAATAATATCCGCCCTGATAAGGACGTTGACGCTTTCCACCCTGTAAATGTGGGCAAAATAATGATAGGCGATTACAGCTTTTTGCCATGCACGCCTGCCGGAGTTATGGAGCTTATCCGCTCTACAGGCACGGATATCGCAGGAAAAGAGTGCGTAGTAGTCGGCAGAAGTAATATCGTGGGCAAGCCGCAGGCTATGCTTTTGCTGCACGCTAACGGCACTGTTACTGTTTGTCACTCAAAGACCGCTGACCTTAAAGCTGTTACCTCGAGGGCAGATATCCTCGTTGCTGCTGTCGGCAGAGCTAAGATGCTGACCGCTGACTATATCAAAGAGGGCGCTGTAGTTATCGATGTTGGTATGAACAGAGACGAGAACGGCAAGCTCTGCGGAGATGTTGACTTTGAGGATTGCAAGGAAAAAGCAGGCTTTATCACTCCTGTGCCCGGCGGCGTTGGCCCTATGACTATAGCTATGCTTATGCAGAATACTCTTACCGCAGGTAAAGAGCATAAGTGCAGGACTTGACAAAATTGATAGAATAGTGTATAATACAAGTAACTACAAACGTAGGTATGTGTGTTACCATGAGGACACGCAAACGAAAAGGTCAGGAGCGGCAACTCCTGGCCTTTTTTTGATTGACAATTCTATTTTGATATGGTATAATCTGTCACAGGAGAAGTGCTGTGAAGACAGCGGCACAAGGCGGTATCAAATCTTTCCTCCGTAAGGAGGTGAGCATATGAGTGTTATTGAAGTACTTACTTTGTTGCTTTTGATAACTAACATAGTTTCCATTATGGTGACTATTTGCAATAACAAAAAGAAATGACCGTCCCACTCCAACTAGGACGGTCGTTTATAGAACGGTCTACTTAGGAGGAGATACCGCTGAGCCGTTAGGCTAGCTGCACTTCTCTCTATTGGTAGTATAGCACTTTTAATGGGTCTTGTCAAGTCTGCACCGCCTTTTCCCCAGAAAACGTTTGAGAATCAACGATTTGTTTCGGCCGGTTAATTAAGTTAAATTTAATTACTTTTCGGTTCGTCAAAACGCTAAAAAAGGGTTTCTCCAATTTGTTATTTTCCATAAACTTATTTAAAAGTCGCGAAATTTCAGGAAAACTTCTTGACAAAACTGGCAATTTCAAGTATACTATAAACATAGAATTATCGTTAGTAAGGAACGGCTCCCTGTTAAGGACAATCGGCAGTCCGTGGGTGCCGAAATGAAAATTAATTATGAAAGGAAAATGATTATGAAAAAGAAGAATTCTGCTAAGAGAAGATTATTGTCGGCAGCTGGTATGCTTGCTATCTCGGCAGCAATGCTCAGCTCCGCAACATTCGCATGGTTCTCACTGAATAAGGATGTGTCGGCAACGATAACAAGGGTTAGAGTTCAGTCGGAGAATCCGTATTTGCTGATTAATGAAGAAGAGGACGAAACTAATACTACCTATACCACTTCCGCAGATTTGATGACAGCTCAAGAAGCAGCTGCTCAGTTAAAACTAGTTAAACCATCTACTATAGCAGCAGATGCTAGTATGGTATGGCAGGAGGCAGTAGCAGCTGCACCTGACGCAGCAACTAAAAACAGCGATCCTTACACAACGCTTACTTTGGCGGCTAGTGATGATAATGAACATATCCTCGGAGCCAATACAGGTGTAAATGATGCGTTTGCTGGTTATGTTCTTTCTTATGACCTCTATTTCAAAACAGCAAATGATACTAATGCAACAAACCTGAGACTTGCAGAACAAACTGCAAATCCTGCTGGCGTAGTTATTAATAGTAGTGATTTTACTGTTGGTGATACAGCTACAGATGAAATCGAGAATGCTGCTAGAGTATTGTTTGTAAATCAGGCAACTGGCGTTTATTATTTGTATGATGTAGGTGCAGGTAGTGGTACCTATGGTGGTGGAAGTGGAACACCAACTGCATTGGCTGAAACCGTAACAAAGGAAAATGGCAGTGTACACCTTAAAGTATATATGTATTTTGACGGTGATGACGTAGCAGCATATACAAATAACGCAGTTGATCTTGATGATGTTACAGCTTCGTTTAACTTCGTGGTTGACTAATCAACAATTAAAAACAAAACTAACCCAAACCCATTATCCCCCGCCTAAAGGTGGGGGATTTTTTTGTTATTATCACAAAATTAATATGCAAAAATTTCAGATATTTATTGACTTTTTACTAATCTTGTTGTATAATAGAATAGAATAACTATGAAGTCTCGGGAGGTGGTATTATGAGTGAAAAAAGCAATCAGACAACTGTCAACGGAGTGCGCGCCATAGAGCTCTATTACCGCGCCATACGTGAGATAGAACACGGAAATACCGCCTTTTACCAGTCTCAGACGAGATTGAACACCCCAGGTCTCGGCACACTGATGCCCGAAAACTTCCGCGATGTATCCGAGGTCACCAACCAGTGCGTCAGCCTGTTTGACCTCGAATTCCTGCAAGCGCTGGAGACCTGCAACAAATTCAAGGACAGAGAGATACGCTTTGACTGGCTCTCGGTGTATGTGTCGGCAAAATATCTTATAGATCAGAAAGCCGAGCGCAACATTCTCACCTATTGCCAGCAGATGGAAGTTCCCACGAACAAGATATGCTTCGCTTTGTCTGAAAAGATACTGGAGGAGACCGACGGCGCCGCTGCAAGAACCATAAGACACCTCAGAAACCGCGGCTTTCACTTTATGGTTACTGACTTCGGCAACGATGCCTGCCCCATAATGAGGCTGTCCTCCTTTGAGTGTGACTACGTAATGTTCAGCCCCGAGGTCACGGGCTTTTTAGGAAAAGACGATCGTTCCGACAGCGCTGTAAGATCACTGATAGACTTTGTTACTGACCTTGGTGCCGAGCCTATCGCAGACGGTGTTTTCAGCAGTATGCAGGCTGAAAAGCTTTTCTCGTTCGAGTGCCGCTATTGTGCGGGCTCTATTGCGGGCAAATACTCGGCCGAACGATACATCAGGCAGCGCGGCGACAATGCCTGACCCTACCACAATAAACCAAGAAAAGGAGAATTGCTTTGGACGAGAAAATCAGAGATGTCCTTGAATTGCGAAGAACAGCCAAAGAAGTTAAGCGCCATGTCGTGCTGATGCGGATAATGTCTCTTTTGCTTATCATACTCATCGCGATCGTAGCGATTGCCTATGCTTTTTCCTACTTTTACGATAAATACGGCAGCTTCACAGTAAAGATCAGCAAATACGATATGCTGCAGCAAGGTCTCACTCTTTCCGAGACCCCCGAATATGACAAGGCCAATGCACAGCTCAATGCCGATATCGTCTACGATATGACGAATATAAGCGGCAATGATCTCCCCGCCAATGTTGATATGGTAAACGGCAGCCACAACGGCGACAGCTACATAGCTTACACCTTCTATCTTATCAATTCAGGCGATGATACTCTTACCTATACAGGCAAAATGACAATTGAAAACATTACCAACAATGTTGATGAAGCCATAAGGATAGCGGTCTACGTCAACGGTGAACGGACCGTCTACGGAAAGACCAAATCCGATGGCTCAGGCAAAGAGTCCGACTGCGATAAAGAGTTCAAATCCTCAACAATTGTTATGACCAATAAGCATAAAGACTTTGAGCCCAAGGCTAAGGATAAATATACCGTGGTCATCTGGCTTGAGGGCAACGACCCTGACTGTACCGATGATATCATCGGCGGAACGATGAAGCTCGGTATGGACTTCAAGATAACAGAATCGACCTGATAGGTAAGGAGTAAAATATATGAAGAAAGTATTAAAAATCGTTGTAGATGTTGTTGCTTGGCTCGTGCTTATTCTGGCTCTGCTGATAACTATACTGGTGTTTTCCTCTGACAGAAACAACGGTGTAGCGAATCTTTTCGGCATAATGCCAATGACCGTAGAGTCAGACTCAATGAAGCCTACCTTCAAAAAAGGCGACCTTATCTTCGTTAAGGATATAGATGACGTAACAAAGCTTAAAAAAGGCGATGTTATAACGTTCTGGACGATGATAAACGGCAACCGTGAGAAGAACACCCATAGGATCGTTGAGGTGGTCAATGAAAACGGCTTCCTGAGTTTTGTTACACGCGGTGATAACAACGGCAAGAATGACGATTCTATCGTAACTACAAGCGATATCATAGGAAAATGGACAGAGCACAAGATATCGGGCTTTGGGAAGGTAATGGACTTTCTGAGGACAAAAACGGGATTTTTTGTCTGCATCATCATACCTATGGCGATATTCTTCCTCTTCGAGCTTTATAAGTTTATCATGACGATAAACGACATAAGAAAGCCCCGTCTTACCGAGGATGACGAGGAAGAGATAAAGAAACGTGCTATAGAGGAATACCTCGCAAGCCAAAAGGAGAAGGGATCATCGGCTGACGATGAGGACACTTCGGACAAAACGGAAAGCTCTGAGCAAAAGGATACTCAGGGGGAGAAATAAAGATCATAAAATCTAATTGATCGGAGAAAGCTATGAACGGATTTCTGAAATGGTTTTTTGTTTTCATATCTGAGATGCTAAAAGGCTTTGCACAGATATTTTCAGGCCTTTGGAACGGATTGAAGCAGATTTTCAACATCAAAAACTACATAAACATATTCAAGACCTACTCTACTGATTTCGGCGCACTCGGCTGGATACTGGCTGTGTTGGCTATAGTCGTTGTTATAGCTATCTATGCGCTGGTCGTATTCCTGATAATATTCGGCATAAGAAAATATGTCAGATTCCGACATTCGATAGTCAGCAATGAGGACCTTCTAGAGGAGATAGCTCATCTTCAGAGACAGGTGCTCAAAATGACTAAGGAGAAGGACGAGATCATGGCGATGAAGGTAGCTCAGATGGGCATACCTACATCGGGTGCGCTCTCTCTTGCCGACGGTACGGGCTTTGCAGGCGGTGAAGGCGCCGAGGGCGGTGCGGCTGAAGCTCCTGCAGTGGCTGAGGACGGTGTCGTTCATACTAACGATATCAGATTCTCGAAGCTTATCGAGGTGGATAACTTCTACAAGACGTATGAAGCTCCCGAATATGATAACAGCATAACGCTTGCACAGTTCTGCGATATGTACCGCAATTTTGCTTGCTCGAGAATGCACCTGTTCTATGAGCCGAAGACCATATGGCTCTTCATTGCTGGTATGGCTTCAACAAAGCTCATTATCCTGCAGGGTATTTCCGGTACAGGTAAAACGTCTTTGCCTTACTCGTTCGGTAAGTTTCTCGGAAACGATACGACTATCGCTTCCGTTCAGCCTTCATGGAGAGACCGTACAGAGCTTTTCGGCTACTTCAACGAGTTTACGAAGAACTTTAATGAGACTGAAGTTCTCAAGAGAATATATTCATCTAACTACAATAACGACATCAACCTGATACTCCTCGATGAGATGAACATCGCACGTATTGAGTATTACTTCGCGGAGATGCTCTCCATACTCGAAATGCCTAACGCAGATGAGTGGGAGCTTGACATAGTTCCTAACGTATGGAGCACCGACCCTGTAAGACTTGACAGGGGTAAGCTCGTTATTCCGCAGAATATATGGTATATTGGAACGGCTAACAACGATGACTCGACCTTTGCTATCTCAGATAAGGTATACGACCGTGCTCAGCCGATAAACCTCGATGCCAAGGGTATTGCATTCGATGCACCCGATCAGGGTCCTGTAAATATGGGCTTCGATCATCTCGAGGTGCTTTTCCAGGAGGCTTGGGACAAATATCCTATCTCTCAGGAAAACCTGAAGAAGATACAGCAGCTTGACCTCTGGGTAATTGAAAAGCTCAGAGTTGCGTTCGGTAACCGTATCCTCAAGCAGATGGGTCTGTTCGTGCCTGTTTATGTTGCCTGCGGCGGCGAAGAGCTTGACGGTATAGACTACGTTCTTGCGACAAAGATATTCAGAAAGTTTGAGTCCCTCAACCTCGCAATGCTCAGAGATGAGCTGCGTGAGCTCGTGGTGTATATACAGAAGTCCTTTGGTAAAAACCAGATGAAGGAATCTGTAGCTTACCTCGAAAGATTGCAGAAGCTGTTCTGATAGCAAAGCTTATTTTACAGAAAAGGCGGTGAAATGATTGAGCGGCCAATACGGAGAGTGGTACGAGGACTTCAAGGAATCTATGCAGTCATTCGGCGATGATGAGCTTTACGGAACTCTTGAGTCGCTCATTCAGTCGAGCCGTAACACCTTTGCTGTCAACAGAAAGCTCATGGCAAAGGCTATCGATGTTTCATGGGTTGAGACGATCGAGAACGGTCTGATCCATGTGGACAATGTCCTCCGAGATCCGAGAAGAACGATCGAGGACGTTGAGGAGATAGTGCCGATAGCCCTTTCAAGAAAAATAACGGTCGAGTCTGTAAAGCATCTGGCTCAGCATACCGACCTTATCCAGAGCGTAGACCGCAAGACAGGCAAGATAACCCCATCGAAGATACTCAATATTCATAAAGAAGAAAGCTTTATGACTTACGAGAATAAGTTTGTCAACACTCTGGTCGACAGACTTTACATATTCATCAATACAAGATATGAAAAACTGGCTCAGGTGTCAAGAGACGAGGAGGTCTATACTCTAGGGTATGATACCTTCATAGATAACGGCTCGGGCGGTAAAATGAAGATCGAGGTCAAGCTCGAAACTACCGAGAGCCTCGACACCTACGATGATAACGGCGTATCTATCTGGCAGAGAGTTGAAAAGCTCAAAAAAGCTATAGAGGGCTATAAGGGCTCCGAGCTTTGCCAGACCCTTGGCAACACCTATATCAGACCGCCTGTTATGCGTACAAACGCGATCATGAAAAATGTCGATCTTAAGGCTTGCCTTGCACTGTGGCAGTATATCGAGAGCTACGATAAGGTCGGCTATGAGATAAATGTTGAGAACACCGCTGTAAAGCCCGATGACAGCTACGTTGAGGACTTTTACAAGGTCGTGGCGCTCAATCTGCTGCTGTTCAGGAACTATACCGAGCACGGCAAGGAAGACAGCTTTACCGAGCTTAAAACTGCAAAGCAGAAAAAGCTTCAGCCAAAGTTTTTGAAGCGGTTCGATAAGGAGCTTGCATCGGATTACGGCGTGATAGCTGACGGAGTTGCGGGCTATATCGGGGCTGACGGCGACATCAAAATGAAAAGAAGCTTCCCTAAAGATGTCAGCGAAATGTTCGATGAGATAAGCAAGTGTATTGAAATAGAGAAAAACTTTCTCGCTGAAAGAGAGGCTGAAAGGCTCGAACGGCAAAGGGCTGCCGAGGAAGCCGAAAGGTTAAGGCTCGAGGAGCTGGCTAAGCTCGAAGAGCAGAGACGTGTCGAGGAGGCCAGAAGGGCTGAGCTTGAAAGGATAAAGCGAGAGAAGGAAGAGGAAGAAAAGAGACTTCAGGAAATGCTGGAGCAGAAAAGGCTCGAGCAGGAGGCTGAAGAGCGTGAGCGCGAACGTCTGGAGCAGGAAAGACTTGCAAGACTTGAAGAGATGCGCAAGCGCGAGGAAGAGGAGCGCCTGAGAAAAGAAGAGGAAGCCCGTCAGGAGGCCGAGAGGCGCAGGATAGAAGAGAACAAGTCCATGATCCAGAACGAGCTCGGCGGCGCTGAGGGAGTAGATGTCAAGGAAGAGGACGAAGAGGAGCTCAGGAAGAAGACTTTGGAGGGTCTCACTGAGGAAGAGATCGAAGAGGCCAAGGCAGCTATGGAGGAAGAAAACGAGGGCGAGGAAGAGCCTGAGTTTGAGGACCCGAGAGAAGTAGCTGCAAGAATGAAGCTTGAGCAACAAAAGAAAGAAAAAGAAAGAAAAGAGCGCGAGCGTGCCGAAAGACTGAAGGCAGAAAGAAAATACTTCGAGAGCAAGCCGTTCCACGTTATCAGAAAGCAGTATTCTAAAAATCCGATATATGCGATACCAAGGTTTATCAGGTATATTCTTTCGCACTGGTTCAATATCATTCCGAAGGATACCGATGACCCCGATCTTAAGGCTAAGAGAGAAATGCTCGAAGCACAAAAGGCAGAAAAAGAGCTTGCAAAGCAGAAGAGAAACGAGATGGAGGTCTACTACAAGAAGTATGCAATGACCTTCAGGTATCGGTTCATGAGGTGGATAGGCGATATCAAGTTCAAGCGCAAGAAGAAAAAGCAGCGCAAGAGCCAGCCTCTGCCGAAGTATACTCCGCCGAACAGAACTCCCGAGCAGCAGCTTGAGATCGACAACGAGATGAAGAGACTGTACAAGGAGTATCACGTAAGCTTTGCTGAGAAGATCAGAAGGCACTTTGAAAAGAGAAAGACCGACAAACAGCAGCAGGAACAGCAGGCACAGCAGGGAGGTTGAGCACTGCCTTGGAGGAGATCAAAAAGGTAGATACCGAAAACCCGGAGGAGGTTTCCGAGGAGAAGAGTGTTGCTTCAAGTGTTATCAATAAAGCATCTGCGGTGATACTGATAGCTGCGGTGATATTTACGGCATATGTAATGATAAATGCCGCACGCGGTAAGGCTGTGAGCGTTTTCGGAAACTATGTTCTGAGAGTTATGACGGGCAGTATGGAGCCTTCGATACACGTTGATGACTACATCATCGTAAGAAAGACGGAGGTTTCAAAACTC
>JAFUTU010000001.1 GCA_017484095.1 Ruminococcus sp.
TCTCCAAGCTTCAGTGCCTGGCTGATCTTTATCTTCCTTATAAGCCTTCCCAGTATAAGGAATCCCGTAAGCAGCATAGCGCCAATAACTATGTAAAGCTTTATGTAGTCTCCCCTGTCGGGCATAACTACAAACTCGGGCACATTCTGTGAAGCATCGAATATCCTCTGGAACAGCGGTACGAACAGATCACTTGTGATACCTCCGATAAACATTGCCGTAAATATCGCAACTCCCGATACAAGCACCTGCTCGTAAACTATCATAGCAATGATCTCTCTGAACTTCATACCCATTGCCCTGAGTATACCGAACTGCAAGGTCCTGCTCTTGATAGAAAGTATCCAGTATATCAAAAACCCGATGATACACATTATCATAATGATTATAAATCCGAGCGTCAGCGCCCCGTTCATACCCTGAAGCATCGGGTCGTTCTTCTTCTCTATTATCTGCTGGCTCCTCGACTGTATCTCCGTAAGGTCTATCTTCGCATCGTCTATAGACTTATAGAACTCATTTATCGAAGCGTCCTCCTTCATCTTGAACCATACCTGATACGGCTCAACATTCGTAACTACCCTTACATAGTCAAAATTCATCACCGCAAAGTCCATATATGAGCCGTCCTTCGCAGTCCTTACAGGGCTGAGCCCGGGCCAGTAATCAACAAACGCAAGCACCGTAACATCGAACTCATCATTTCCGCCCCATGTGCAGGTCACCGTATCTCCCAGCTTCAGACCGTAATCCTTAAAGCTTGATGACAGTATAACTCCGGGTGTGTATTCAGCCAGCGCATTCAGATAATTATTTATATGTACAGGCAGCAGCCTGTCCTCAAACCAGCACACCTCTGCAAACTCGCTCGGCACCACCGTCATAAGCTGAACATTGCTCGTTGCATTTCCAGAAGACGTCTTTTCCAGATCCTGATCCAGATAATAATCTCTCGAACGTCTGTCGTCGTCCTCATCAGTTTTCTTTTTTACCACATTCATCTTTGAGGACGATATCTTCACGCCGTCCTTGCGGAACACTCTTGCAGCCTTATCTACCCCTGCAAGCTTTTCAAACCTTTCAAACGGCGGCTCAACGTAAGAGATCACCGTCTCGGTGTCCTCCTCATCTTCCTCCTGAGCAGCCGCAGCCTGAGCCATCTGTGCCGCACCCGTCGGCGATGCACTTTGCTGAGCCTGCTCAATCTTGCTGCTGTACCATTCCTCCTGCAATATCGCATCGCACCCGACAGCGTATGAGACCGTCTCCTCGGCATTTCGGTTCAGCGCCCTTGCGGTGTTCGCAAAATATACGCCCAAAGACACCGTCAGCACCAGAAACAGCATAAGAAAGCGCTCCCTGCCCGTTGATGAACGACCTATATTCGTCAGTGAAACATACTGTGCAGGCGACCATACCCGCCTTCCCAGTCTTGCTATGAGCCTTATGATGTAGGGATATATCCTTAACAGGAACAGCCCCAGACCCAGTATAAACGCCGTCGAAGATACAAACATCAGCGGATTTACCGTAGCTGTGGTATCTGTCACGCCCTGCTTAACAAGGGTCTCCTGAGTTTTGTTGTAGTAATACAGCCAGCCGACAGAGCCGCCCACCAAAATAAAGTCAAGGCAGACCTTTTCCCAGAGTGCGTGCTTTTTCTTCTTGCTCTTTGACTGCTTGTGCTCAACTATCGTAGTCTTAGTTGCAGGGAATATCGGCAGCATAGTCGTCACAAAGAAGACAGCTACCGCTATCGCCGCATAGACGAATGCCTGTATCGTCAGATGCACGGGCAGCGATTTACGGTTTACAAATTCGAGGAACCCGTTTGACGCACCAAGCACACGGCAAAGCCCCAGTCCAGCAAACGGACCTATGACCGCCGTCAGTACGCCCAGCACCAGTGATTCCAGCGCATATATCCCCATTACCTGAGTTCTGCTCGCACCTCTGCTCTTGAAAACAGCTATCTCGTTTCTTTCCTGTTCAACGTTCAGCTGCGATACCATAAACAGATAGAATATTATCATCAGTATCACAGGTATCTGCAAAAGCCATAGCACAAGCTGCAGCTGGTCAGCTCTCTTTGAATAATCCTGCAATATCTCGGTCGCAGGCACAGAGAACCCGATGAAATTCTCCTTGAAATAGTTTTTCTGCTCCTTCAGAGTTTCAAGAGTAGAGTCTATCTCGCTCATTTCCATAGCGGAGTAGTCTATCGCAAAGTTGTGTGCAGCGTCATTCATATTCATAACGCCCGAGTCTATTCCCTTTTCAAACAGCGTGTCATAATCCATGAACACAAACGCTGTATACTCAGAATCAAGGCCCTCAGCCCAGTAGATGTCGTTCGGGTCCTTAACATCGAACACGCCCACTATCTCTATCTTTGCAGAGTTCTCCTCGTGAAACACATCTCCAACCTCGTAAACAGTATCTATCGCAAGCTCGGTAGTTTTGAGCGATTTCTCAGTAGCTATACACTCAAAAACTCCGTCCTCACGCTGCTTCGGGTCATACATTCTTCCCTGCTTTATCGAGATATGATCCTCAAGACCGCTCATACCGCCGACAGTAAACCTCGCTTGAGCATTTCCCGGCGTGACCGCCATCGACTTCACATACATATATTCGCCCGATATGATGCTCTTCTCGGCAGACTTTTTCAGTCCCAGCTCATCGAACTTCTTGGTCACCTTCTCATTGTATGAGCTTATGACCTCCTTCTGAGCCTCTCCTGAGATATCCATTTTTATGCGGTAGCTCGTGTTGTAAGCTCCGGGGTATATCTCATACTCCTTCTGAAAAGACTCCATATCCTTGACGAGCATTCTCTGTAAGGAAGCATTCATATATATAGGCACGGTACTCATCATAGCAGACGCCATTATGAAACCGATCAGCAGGCAGAACACCATCCATTTGGTGTTTCGCATTTTTCGGAACAATAAAGTAAACATGGGTATTCCTTTCAAAAGCGTTCACGCTTATCTGATGATTATTTCGTCTCCCTCGTTCAGACCCGATATCACCTCGGTCTGAGAGGCTGTTGACAGACCCGTCTCAACAGGCACGGCAGTCTTTTCGCCGTTCTTGAGAACATAGACCACCTTTTCTCCGTCAACGGTCTTGATAAGATTATTTGAAATAACTATAGCGTCAGTAACGCTTTCGAGCACCAGTATAGTATCTGCAAGCTGTCCTACAGCCTCAGCAGGAGGCGTATTCTTAAACCTCACATAAACCGTCTCCGCCTCATAAGCTATACCCGTATCGTCAACATCATTGTGATCGTCCGCCTTCTCAGCCTGATAATCAACAAGCGCCTCAGGTGTCATGAACACAGTTCCGTCGTAGTAATCGTCATTTATCCTGATCTGTAGATCCATATCCATCTTGAACTGTGTAAGCTCATTCGGCTTGATAGGTATGTAGAGCGCGCCCGTATCTATAACTGTAGCCACAGTCTGTCCCGAGTTCACATAGTCACCTGCTCTGATATCCGCAATATTCGACACTATCCCGTCGATCGGAGATACCAGCTCCGAGCCCACCTTCTGAGCCTTCAGCTTGTCAAGCTCCTTCTCCTGAAGCTGCTGGTCAACATAAGCAGAATCTATCTGTGCCTGAGTTCCGCCGCTCTCATAGATCATCTGAACGTTAAGCTTAGCCTTTTCGACATAAAGCTCCTGCTGCTCTATCTGATAATCGAGCTCGTAGGTGTCGATATCGCAGATGATATCACCTTTTTTCACCTCATCGCCCACGCGGACATAGAACTTATTAATAGTGCCGCTCTGCTTTTCGTAAGAAAGCGGATATTGTCTCTCAGCAGTAACAGTGCCTGTGGTAACTATCTTCTTTTCGAGGTCTCTTTTCTTAGCAGTCACCGTGGTATAGCTCACATCGCTTGCCTTTACCTCGGGCGCCTCGAGCACCTCTTCCTCGTCAGGCAGCAGATAGCAGCCTGCGCAGGCTATGCTTACAGCGGCGCAGACAACAGCCGCCGCCGATCTTTTCAAGAATCCTTTTGCGTTCATAGTGGTAATCCTTTCGCTATGGGTCGAATGCTAATAATACATCACTTTATTATATCATATAATTAGTCAAAAGTAAAGCCGCGCGGACAAAAAACTTGTGTGCACAGCTTTATGCGCGATGCCCAGCCGTGCGGCGAGCACTTATATCAAATTTCTAACACTATTTCTATAGCTGAACAGACAAAAATACATCTCATTTTCACAGCACAATGCACAAAACGCTCTGTTTCTCCTTGTTGGCAAACTATTATAATACGCTGTACTAATTATAAAACGTTGTTCGCCTTGTTAGGTAAGCTTGCAGGCAGTTCCTCGCTGTTGCACACCTTGTTAGGGGGCTTTCCAGCAGCAGCTTGCTGTTGCACGCCCACCTATAACCCCTTCGGGCACAAATCTATCTAAAACTAAAAAAGCCCCCGACAAAAGTCAGGGGCTTTAATGATCTTTGAACTAAACCTATCAATTGGCCAAACCGGAACGCTCGACACCTTCGATAAAGTATCTCTGTAGGAAGACATACATTATCAGTATAGGCGTTATCGAGAGCAGACAGCCTGCCTCCAGCCAAACGATGATCTGTCGGACAGATACCTGTTGACCGTCGAAAAGGGTCTGCGCAAGGTTTGTGTTCAGGTTTTTGAGCATCAGCGCTACAGTATCGTTCTTCGTAAAGAATGATGATGATACATAATAGTCGTTCCAGTACCAAACTATCGAGAAGAGGAATACTGTAAGGAATGATGACTTTGCGTTCGGACACATGATCTTTACAAAGGTGTAAAGAGGGCTGCATCCGTCAAGGTATGCCGCATCCTCGAGCTCCTTCGGCAGTCCTCTGAAGTACTGACGGAAGATGAAGATGAACAGACCTGCACGAAGACCGTTAGCAAACAGCGCAGGCAGATACATTGTCCAGCCTGAGTTGATGAGCGAGGTCTCACCGTTTGTCAGCAGCTTAGCGAGCCACTGTGGCTTGAAGTAAGCATACTGTAAGTAAAGCGGTATAGTCGTGATCTGCGGAGGAACGATGATCTGCATGATAACTATTGCGAACAGAAACGCCTTACCCTTGAACTTGAATCTTGCGAAGCCGTAACCTGTTACAGAGCAGGTAACGACCTGAAGGATCGAAGCGACAAGGTTCAGAACAACTGTGTTTATCGCAGTGTTACCGAAGTCCATAACGTCCCATACGTCTTTGATGTTCTGCATCGTAAAGCTCTTTGGCAGCCAAACGACCGACGGGTCGTTCATCTGCTCGTTCGGCCTGAAAGCGGTCGAGAGCATGAAGATGAGAGGATAAAGGATTACAAAACAGAGTCCGAAAAGAATGATAAACCTGAATATAGGCCAGATAGCGCCAATAACAGCTCTTCTTCTGTTATAAGATATCTGTTCGGGAGTGAGGAACTTATCAAGTCCCTCTTCCTTCATCTTTTTATAGCGGGCCTTCTGGGCAGCCTTACGTTCTTTTTCAAACTGTTTTTCTTCTTTTTTAGTTGCCACTTATATCCCCCCTTACTCTACTTCGTAGTAAACGAACTTATTAATGAAAGCTACTACTATTGCAAGGAATACCGCGACGATAGCGAAGTAAGCCCACGCCATTGCAGCCGAGTAACCGTGCTCCCAGTTGCTTGCCTTATTAAGTACGATCTTCATTACGCTGTTCTGAGGATCAACGAAGGAGTCTACTATAGTGTAAACTACGCTTGCGAGGATCATCGGGCTGATATAAGGGATAGTTACCTTCCAGAAGAACTCCCAAGCCGTTGCGCCCTCGATCTGTGCTGCCTCCTTAGCGGAGATCGGTATTCCCTGCAGCGCCGAAAGGATCAGCAGTATCTGGATACCTGAGTTCCACACAAGGTCGAAGATGTCGGTTATAAGGGTGTTCAGCGTTTCGGTAAGTGTATCACTGATGTTGTACACACCCAGGAAGTTCAGGAGCTGATCTACGAGGTTTGCTTCAAACATCGTGCTGAACTGCTCTGCGCCGCCCGAGAAACCGCCCTGATCCATGTTACCGTTGATGATGTCGATAACAGGGCCCGTTGCGATGATAACCGGGAGGAAGAATACCGCTCTTGCGAAGGTCCTTCCCTTGAACTTCTGGTTCAGGATAACTGCTATGAATATTGCGAAGATGAGTATGAGCGGTGTTCTTAAAACAGTGCTCTGCAGCATCTCAACAAGCGCCTTGGAGTAATCCTGGTCTTTTCTGAATGCGTTACGGTAGTTTTTAAGGCCTATGAACTCCATTTTCATTCCGCCCTGATTTACCTCGGTCTTGTTGAACGAGTAGATCAGCGACTCAATAAACGGAGCGATGAAGAAATAGCAGGTACCCAGCGCCCATAAGATTATGAAACCGTAGCCGTAAAGCCCCTTTCTTCTCTCATATGAAAGCCTGTGCTTTTTCTCCTTAACAGCAGGAGCAGCGACCGCCTCCACAGCCTCCTCGACTGTTTCCTCGGGCTCCTCGGGAGTGATATCTTCTATCACCGCCGAAGCCTCCGCTGCATTTTCCTCAACAGTCTCAGCTGCCTCAGCAGCCTCCTCTGCAACGGTCTCCTCTGCCTCATTGAACTCGGTATTTACTTCCTCCGGATCTAACGGAGTGTTCATGATTTCTTCGCTCATTTATTCAATACCTCCTTCAACACAATCTGCAAGCGGAATGATCTTTCCGTCGACCTCAGCCTCAAGAAGATCCGTATCCACCTTAACAACAACATCGGGCTGACCGTCCTTTGAATAAGTTGTTGTAAACTTCTTGCCGTCATCGCTTCTCTCATACTTTGTTATAGTATAATCCGAAACTCCCGCAAGAATTTCCTGAGCTGCCTTATACTGCTTGGCAGCCATATCCATCCAACCGCTGTAATGAGTGTAGTAAAGCTCATCATAATCGGTATCCTGAAGTGTGTCAGCGTCAACGTATGTCAGGTCGTAGTGTATCTGCGAGCCTGATGCTAGCGAGAGGAGGAATACCTCATCGGTGTTCGAGCTCTTGTTCACAGGTGTTGACGAGTAATCAAGATATCCGTGGATCACCATCTGATAGAACGGTATGTCATAATCAGTAACGTTAAAGCTGCTGGAGTAAACAGGAATGTTAGAAACATTGTTCACATAAGGCAGCAGATAAGCGTTAGCACCCGAAGCATAAACCGTACCCAGCTGATCTTTGGCCTTCTGATATCCGTCGGTAAGTATCTTCATCGTGTTCGATCTGCTTGAAGAATCGCTCTTGGAGAAGTCAGATACAAGTCTTGTCGAATAGAATCCGAAGCCGACAGCATCGAGCTTTTCGTCAGCGTAGCTCTCCAGCATCTCGGAGAACACAGTTGAATACTTGTTCGGTGTCAGCAGAGCAGGAGAAACTCCCTTCTCAGCAACTCCGAATGCAGGGCTGTAGGAGGACTGTCTCGAGTAAGCGTTAGAAACTCTTATCGCAGTGCTCGTGAGCGTCATATAGCCCCATGAGCCCGAGGACATCGTAAAGTTGTTCATTGAAGGAACTATCTTTATATTATCGTCGAGCTTTAGAAGGTCTTCCCAGTCGCCGCTTCCGCCGAGCGTGCCCGAAGGATCAGCTTCCGTTGAGATCTTCTTCTTGATGGAATCGTTCGTCCAGTCGTTGTAGTTGACTGTCATCGAAGCAACTCCGTCATCTCTGAACTGATTAAGTATCTCCTTAGCCTGATCGAATCCGGTGATCTCGGTCTTGAGGTTGAACGGTATACCCAGGATAGATGTATCCTTCATAACGCCGCCGTAAAGATCGAGATAGAGGTCATTGTTATTGGCAGTAGCCTTAGCCTCGAGACCCTTATCATTAATGAGGTAATTTCTGTATACCTCTGCGCAGTCAGCATAGTTCACATCGTTGCTGCCGCCGTTTATCGGGAAGTAGCGAACGCCGAACCTGTCGGTCTTTATATCGCCCTTCTCAAATACCGTAAGTCTGGTAGAGCTGTCACCGCTCATGAAGAACGTGTCTGTGCTCTTAACCTCGAACTCGAAATAGCAGTTGTTGTATGCCTGCTTTTCCTGTCCGCATACCTGTGCGTGAGCGTAAACATTCGCATCACCGTCAGTAGCTACCATTACAACGCCCTTGTTGCCCGTAACAGTTGCCATAACAGGCATATAAGCCTGCTGAGTAACTCTCGGAGCATTCAGCGGAACTGTAGTGTAGTCTCTGCCGTATACCTGCTGAACGTAGTCCTGATAATTAGCCTTGCCGTTGTTGTAATTTATTACCGCGCCTGTACCGTCAGGGACTATCATGTAACCCTCCTGAGTGGAATCAGCAGCTGCAAAATACGGCATTATCTCAAGCTTTGTGAGAATGTGTCCGTCAAGTGACGAAGTGTTCACCTGCTCGATATCGCCCTTATCAACATAAGCATAAAGGCAGTCGTCCTCAAGAACGTAGTTTATCTTATAAAGTATATCGTACCTGTTCTTAGAGTTCTTTATTCTGTACTGAACAGTCTCGACAATTCTGTCGCTCTGAACGTCCCATTTAACAGTACACTTGTTAGTGTATGTTACCGAGGTCTCACCTCTGTTGGTCTCACCAACGTCTCCAAGCTTGAAGCCAGAAGTCGAAGCTACCTGCTTACGCTGTGCAGACGCCATATCTCTTCCCTTGTCAGGGTCGAGGATAGTGGTATCCAGCTCAACATTTACAGGCGATGACCACCAGATATCTCCTGTAGACTTGGTCTTGAATGCTAACCTCTCGTTCTTCTCATCGAGATAGACCTCAAAGTTATCATTTGAAAGTGCCAGCTCTGCGAGTGCGAGCGCCTCATCGTCGGTAAGAGGAACCTCTTCTTCCTCCTCTTCCTCTTCAGCCTCAGCTTCCTCGCCTTCTGCGGCTTCTGCATCCTCTTCGGCAGCTTCACTGTCAGAGGCTTCCTCATCGGCAGCCTCTTCCTCAGCTGTCTCCTCGACGGAAGTCTCTTCCTCAGCGGAGGACTCCTCCGTAGTCTCAGCTGCGGAATCAGCAGTCTCGGCAGCAGAATCTACAGCGCTTGAGGTATCATCGGAAGCTGAAGAAACAGCCATTGAACCGAGCGGCATAAGCATTGTAAGGCACAGAGCAAACACTATTGCTTTTTTGTAATTCTTATTATGCATTTTTTTACACCACCCTTTCTTCTAGCCTCTGATCCTGTACGCGATCTCGGTGTAAATCGAGTAACCGAATACGTATACCTGCTGGAACAGCGAGAGCAGAAGGATCGCAAGGAAAAGTATCAGCAGCATTGCGATCAGTGTTCCCACGATAGATGCAAGGGTCTTTCCGAATGAATACTGGTGTGCAGCTCTCATAGCCTGTATCATCAGCACTACCGACCAGCCGACTCCCAGATATGTGATAGCTGTTATCCAGATCGACTCCTCCTGAACGAGAACGTTCGAGAAGATAACTGCTATAAATGTGCAAACGATGTAAGGTACCAGCGAATAAGCCGAGTATACAAGTATCCTCTTGAGTGTTCCTTCACCGTCAAGCAGTGTGCATATAGCCCAGTTTCCTATTACCCATGTGAAAAAGTAAACTACCGACTGTACCAGCAGCGGTACGATGTTGAATACCTTAACATAGTTCTCATTGAACTGGAAGCCCGTAAGCTGTCTGTCAACTACCATTGCAACGAACAGCAGGAAAACGATACCGAAAGCTATCTTCAGCGAGCCCTGCTTTTTCCATCTGAGGTCCTCAAACCCCTCTACAGGGTGAAAGACGCAATGCTTGAGCCAGCCCATTGGCGAAAATTCATACATTTAGTCTCCCCCCTTAATAATAGTTCTCAGGAATTTCTGTACGCCGCGTTTTCTGAGTATCTTCACAAGTATCAGCACAACTATCAGCGCGATTATAATTACCATTATAGCCGTGAAGTGCTTTCTCAGGAATTCCTCTCTTGCGTACTTGAATGCCTTGTCGTAGTCGTCTCTGTCGTAAGAAGTCTTGAAGTAATCAAGTGCCTCGCTGTACTCACCCTCGGTAAGTGCAGCCTTTCCGAGGCCCGTGTATGCCAGCGCATAACCGCCGTCTCTCTTGATGACCTCTTCCCACTCAGGCTTAGCGTCTACGTATCTTCCCTCGTCGTAAAGAGCAACTGCCGAATGTACGTAGTGGCCGAAAGTGGTCTCTGTGTAGATCGTTATGTCGTTCTTTGAACCGTCGAGAATAAATATCTCATTTCCAACAGCCTCGATAGCGTTCGGGCTGGTGAAGCTTCCCTCCTGATCGGAGGTCGAATTCTTTGTACCGAAGATACAAAGCAGATTACAGAGCTTGTCGTACTGGAACACACGACCGTTCTCAAAGTCGAGAATATTTATCGTTCCGTTGTCCGAAACAACTATGTCGGTCAGTCTGCACTTGTAGCTCTTGTTCTGGGTAGCGTCATACTCAGTTGTCAGGTCACCGAACTTGTATTCATCACCTACTGAGTTGTCCCAGATGTTATATCCCGCAGGATTGAGCTTCTTAACGGCGTCTGTCTGAGCGTTAGCTGCCTCAGTTACCGTATAAACGAAGCCGTCGTTGTCGATATCGAAGTTAGCGTACTCAACAGGAACATTTCTCTTCATTCCCTGGATCTGCTCGTTGGAAGCGATCTTTCTCCAGAGCTGCTGAGCGATTACCGCTGCCGTTACCTCAACTCGGTTAGCACCGTAGAATCCCTGGAACTCACCGTCAGCCGAGAACTGAACAGCACCTGCTGTTACCGACTTACAAACGCAGTAAACATTTTCCGCAGCGTCTGCAAGTATCTTCGAGGGGTTGAACACCTTTGAGTCATAAAGCTTTGTCTCCGGCTTCAGATACTCCTGAACCAGCTTCAGCTTCGTATCCGACTCAACCGTACACTTAACAGCTCTTGAGTTATCGGCGTCAGCAACGTATACGAAGAGCGTACCGTCAACTATGCTCTCCTTTACATAAACGCCCGAAAGTCCGTCGAACTTCGACTCACCGTCTTCAGCCACTGCGATCTCGCTGTCACCGTTAACTCCCATGAAGCAGCCGGTCACCTGCAGATCTCTGTCGAGCCTTAGCAGTCTGTCGTTGCCCGTATCGCATACCCAGAAGGTGTCGTTATCGTCGTCGTAATAAAGGTCCTTAGCGTCCTTCAGCGAGGAGGGCGCCTCTTCACTGATGAAGAGAGGATCCGAGGGGTCTGACAGTCTGCCGAGACCCATATCCGCACCCGTCACAGCAACGTTTACTCTGTAGGCACTCTGCGAAGGTATCGCTGCCTCCCAGTAATCGTAATTGTAAGCGGTGTACGGTTCATCGGCAAAAGCCGCGGTCGTCATGGTGAGCGCCAGCGCGGCAGCCATAGCCGATGTAATTATTCTTTTAAGAGAATTTTTACTCAACACTACTTATCACCTGTTTCCTTTTTAATCTAAGTTAGTCATCAATCCTTCATACCTGAGTTAGCCATGGTCTCCATGACGTTACCCTGTGCAATAAGGAATACAACGAGTGGTGGTATCAGAAGTACTACCGCAGCTGCGAACGTTACGCCCTGACGCGCAAGACCCGCAAGTGTTATCTGCTGTACTACTGTTGGTAGTGTTTTGAGCTCCTCAGAGTAGATAAGAGCTCCGCCCTGAATGTTCCAAGCGCCCTGGAACGCAAAGATTATCAGAGTCATAAGGGCAGGCTTTGAGTTCGGAACAACTATCTGCCAGCATATCCTGAACAGTCCGGCTCCGTCCACCTTTGCAGCCTCGACCATTGAATCGTGGATCGTAGTCATGCTCTGACGCATGAGGTACAGACCCATAGCAGTCGAAACGCTCGGCAGGATAAGTGCCCAGTATGTATCTATCATGTGCAGCTTCGACATTACGAGGAAGGACATGATCCATGTTGCGTTCGAGGAGAACAGAAGGGCGATTACTATGATCTGGTTGATGGCCTTGCTGCCCGGGAATTTGCACTTTGAGAGCACGAATGCGGCGCAGCAGCAAACAAACAGGTTAGCGGCACATATTACTATAGTAATGAATACGCTGTTAAAGATGTATCTTGACAGCGGCACCTGCCACGAGCTTGCAGCCACCTTGAACATATCAGAAAAGTTGTTTGTCGTCGGGTTAAGTACGTAAAGCTTCGGAGGGAACACGAACAGCTCCTCAACAGGCTTCATCGACTGAATTATGGAGTAGTACAGAGGGAACACCATAAACGCACCCAGCAAACACAGGAACACGAATATCGCAATATCTCCGCCCAGCGATCCGTTGACTCTTTTCTTCTTTTCGCTGACCTTCAGCTTGTCGATACTTTGCTGCTTTTTTCTTCTTTTTCTTGCCATTTATGTTTCCCCCCTTCTAATCAAGATACTTGCCCAAGAGCCAGTTTATACCCTTGTTGGCAAGGAGCATCGCAGCGAACAGAACAAAGCATATTGCAGAAGCGTAGCCCATCTCATATCTGATCGAGCCGTAGTCTGTAGCATGGTTCATGATCGTGTGCGCTGCATAGTCTGTGGAGGGAAGACCTACAAGGTTCTGTCCGACCATACCTACTGTGAACGAAGAAGATATCTGGATAACAGCCGCGAACAGAAGCTGAGGACCCATTGAAGGGATCGTTATCATAAACAGCTCCTGCCACCTGTTCTTGATACCCTCTATAGCGCCCGCCTCGTACATCGACTTGTCGATGTTCTGGAAGCCCGCACGTATAGCAAGGAAGCCTGCACCCATTGACATCCACAGCTGAACTATGATAACGACTGTAAGAATGTAGGTCGTATCTGTCAGCCACTGAGCAGGTGCGTTCAGGATACCAAGATCCATAAGGATAGCGTTCAGATAACCGTAGGAGTCACCCGACAGGATCAGCTGCCAGGTAACGTATACGGACGTCGTCATTGACGGCGCATAGTAAACGAAGGTGAAGAACGTTTTCCAGAAGTTGCTCATCTCATTTATCAGCCATGCTATAAGGAAGCTGAGCACGTAGGAGAACGGTCCTGTGAAGATCGCGAATATAAGGGTGTTTCTTACTGCGATCAGGAATACATCGTCGTTAAGGAACAATGTATAGAAGTTTGAAAGTCCGACAAATTTCGGAGTTTCGATCATGTTGAAGTTCGTAAAGCCGATAGGCAGTGACATTACAACAGGCAATATCGTAAAGATAGTAAAGAAGAGCATGAACGGAAGCAGCATTGCATAGCAAGCCTTGTTAGTCTTCATCATATGCCAGGTGTATTTCCATTTTCCCTGCCTGATGATCGGCTGATCTGAATTATTGGCCATAGATCAATACTCTCCTTTCCTTAGTCATCGCTGTACAAGTCAAGGTCTTCAAGCTTACGAGTTATCTCATCGTTGATGTCCTTGTTGTACCAGAACAGTGTGTCTCTTGCATTTTCATACTTGTTGACAACAGTTCTGAAAGCGTTCATAATATTTCTTGTTACACCATAGGATGCAGGTATTATCGGTATCTCCACCTGAGAATCGAGCTGCTCATATAGGCTCTCTACCTCTGTGGTAGTCCATGACAGCTGTGAGAGCGCCTCAACGTTTGCAGTATCGAAACGTCCCATAGTGCCTAGGATAGACTCGATATTGTTACCGTACTTGACCTGAGTATCCGTAGATGTGAACCACTTGATGAAGTCCCAAGCGCCCTCCTGATCGGGAGCCTTTGTGAAGATTATCGCACCCGAACCGTTAGAGTTTGCAGCGTGGTTTACAGTTCCGTCCTCCTGAACTGTGCCGGGTACAGGCTGGAAGCCCCAGCAGCCCTTGATCTCGGGAGCTGCTACCGTCAGCTGGTTGAAGAACGTGTAGTTCTGGATAACTACAGGCATATCTCCCATTCTGAAACGTGAGAATGCGTCATATGTCTGCTGGAAGCTGTAGGTCGTGTAGAACTTTGTCCATGTATCGAAAGCATCTATAGCTTCCTGAGTGTCGAACATCGTCGCGGTCTGCTCATCGTTGTAGTAATTAAGTCCCTGCTGGAGGAGCAGCATAGCAAATGTGTTTCCGGGCTCTGTGATAGCCGAAACGTAAGTCGTACCGCCCACACTTGCCATTGCGGGAAGGATAAGACCTACCTCAAGGTAGTTTCTCTGAAGTGTCGGCAGACAGTTGAGAAGTCCGTCCCATGTTGCAAGGTCTTTTGCAGGGTCTATATCGTACTCTGCCAATACGTCCGAGCGGTAGAACAGCATCGGGAACGTCTGGCTGACAGGCAGTCCGTAAACTCCGTCATTGTACTGATACAGCACCATTGCGTCCTTAGCGAACCTCGTCGTTACCTCGTCATAATCGCTGAACGTCGTCAGGTCCGTAAGCACACCTCTTGCCGCAAGCTGTATCGGGAAGTCACCGCCCATGAACAGTGCCAGATCAGGACCCTTTCCTGCGAAGGTCGCCTCAACGATACCGCCCTGAACGAGCTTCAGGTTTATCTTAGTTGATGCATCGGGGTTATAGTCACTTGAGATAAGCTGCTGAACTGCCTCTGCGTTATCACGTCCGAGGGATACCCAGCATTCCATCGTCTCGCCGCCCTCGTCCTCAGAGAGCGAGTTGTAATCCTCCCAGAACGAACCCATGAACGCCTGGAAGCCGTAGCTCAGTGAGCCGAAGAACGAAGAATCAGCAGAAGTGAAATCCTTGTCCGAGGTAGCAAGCTCTATCATATCTACCTCAAGCGGCTGCTCACGGTACTGGTTGATAAAGGTCGAAAGTGCCGTAACGTTATCCTTTATCTGAGACATCATCTCAGGGATAAGGTCAGGCTTCTTGATGCACTTGTCAAGCACGATAGCCATTTTCTCAAGTGCCTCGGCCTCTGTTCCGCCCGAGCCTGACAGATCCTCGATCTGCTTCTTCTGAGCTCTGAGCTGCTTAGCATATGCCTTGAAATCAGGAATGATAGAAGGTATAGCCTGATCTATCATATAGTTGTTATACTCATCGGGATCAGGTCCTGTGATCTGACGTATCTGACGGTAGTAGCTGTTTATGTCGTAAACAGTCTCGTCCAGACGGCCCATTATCTCACCGATCTCACCGGGCACTGCCTCAAGCGAGATAGTGTTGGTTCCTGCCTTGAACTCGAAGAACATATCCTCGCCGTTAGCCTGCGGAACTGTAACGTTCCAGTCAGTATCGTAGTAGAACTTGATCTGGTTAGCTTCAAGACAAGGTACCTCACCGTTTATGAGAAGTCTTCTGTTTGAATACATACCTCTCATCTGGTCCTGTCTTGCTCTTATACCGATCTTGTAGTAGCCTGCTTCCTTAACGTCGAACTCCCATGTAACTGTCTGTGTCGACTGAGTCCAGCTTCCCGAACCGATAGTGTTGTATCTGGTCTTTGTCGGGCTTGAACCGTTAACGCATGAAGTTATGTATGAGCTCTTATCAGAAGTAGGATAAAGTGTTCTCGCAGATTTGTAATCCGCAGTCTCTCCTTCAAGAGTGATGAGCTGTCCGCTGGCCATGGAAAGCTGATCGCCCGAAGGTGCGGTATATGCCTCAGGCAGCTTATACTGATAGAGAGTGAAGTACTCTATCGCAAATTCTGCCTTCTCGGAATCAAAGGTGAAGGTATGCTCACCCTTTTCAAGATAGAATTCGAGCGGTTCGTTGTAAAGACCGTCGATATCCTCAAAAGCTGTCTCCTGCCAAACGGGCACGGAGATCTGACCCGGACGGATATCATTCTGTCTCGAGTCCTGCTTTATGTCTGTTTCGTTTATCCATCTCTTCGGCAGAGTTATACGTCCTGCTGTTGAATAGGGTATCTCCCCGTCTATCAGCAGTGCAAACTCTACGTCATTGGTGTTGCTGTCGAGAGCCTCGTAGCTCATCTTGATGTTATAAACTCCTGTTTCGGGCACGTTTACCTTATATGAAACGCTTCCCTGCTGATTTGACCACTGCAAAACATCAGCCTTGCCGTCTACCGCAGCTACGGTTATCTCGGCTCCTTCCACCGAATCAGGATCGTAATCCTTACCCATTACCGTCACTTCGGTATCAGGTCTTGCCTCATCGACATACTTATCCACATAATTTGTGTACGAAGTCTGTCTCAGAGAATCGGTGCCTGTTGTTCTGACAGTAGAATCAGTCTCGCCTGACGCGTCATTTTCCGCAGCAAAAGCGCCTATGCCGCAGGAACAGCACAGAGCCAGCGCAAGCGCGGACGATATAACACGTCTGAACATTGTGTCCTTCACTATGAATCCACCTTTCTCAAATTGATCTTTTGCGAGAATCACATAGCCTACTTATATTTATTACATTATAAATAGTATACTGATCCTTATATCAAAACCCTTGCGGGAATTGAACTTTTGTCTCAAAAAATTGAACTTTTGCGTTTTAAAATTGAACTTTTTCTCAAAAGCGCCGAACCTCTCAGCCCGACCTGAAGATCACCACTCTGTTGTTCTCTTCATCGAGCTCGGCCTTGATCTTATCTCCGCCTTTAATGTCCAGCGACTCGAGAAATTCCTTCGGCAGCTGCACTCTGCCCGACCTGTCGAGCACAAGCAGCTCCTCATGAACAGGCTCTTCCTGTTCTTCCTCTACCAGAACGATATCTCCCATTTCGTTAAGCTCTTCAACATAAGAGCGTTTTCTCACGATCTCGGAGCTTGTTCTGCCGTCTCTTATAGCAACTACTCTGTCGATATGGTTCGCAAGCTTAACATCATGCGTAACTATAACAACAGTTACTCCCTCGCTCTTATTGAGGTCTTTGAAAATGTCAAGTATCATATTCGAGGTCTTTGTATCGACCGAGCCCGTAGGTTCGTCCGCAAGAAGGAGCTTAGGGTCATTCGCCATTGCTATAGCTATCGCTACCCTTTGCTGCTCACCGCCCGACATCTGGTCAAGACGGGAGTTTTTCCTCTTTGAAAGACCTACCTTATCAAGCAGCTCCAGAGCTTTCTGCCGTTTTTTGTGTGCTCCGCTAAGAAGCATCGGCAGCTCAACGTTCTGCACTGCTGTAAGGTAAGGCACAAGGTTTCGCGCATTGTTCTGCCACACGAAGCCTACCGTGCGCCTTTTATATTCCATATAATCCTTATCGGTAAATTTCAGAAGGTTCTTGCCGTCAACGTACAAGCTTCCTGCCGAGGGCTTATCAAGGCCGCCCAGCATATTGAGAAGTGTTGACTTTCCGCTGCCCGAATTGCCGACTATCGCCATAAGCTCGCCTTTTTTCACATCAAGATCAAGTCCCTGCAGGGCAACGACCTCAACATCGGCGGTCTTATAAATTTTCACTAAATTCTCACAGCGTATCATATATTCATCATTATCGGAGGTTATAGTAGTATCAACGGTATCACTCAACTATCTCACCGTCCTCTAATGTGTACACCCTGTCGGCGATATCTATCATACTGGGGTCATGAGTGGTCATTACTATCGTCATTCCCTCATTTGCGACAAGCTCTTTAAAAAGCTTGACTATATGAAGCGAGGTGTTGGTGTCAAGCTCCGCCGTAGGCTCATCCGCAAAGACGATCTTGGGCCTGTGAGCTATAGCTCTTGCGATAGCAACTCTCTGCTGTTCTCCTCCCGACATCTCACCCGGGCGGTGGACCATTCGCTTTTCAAGCCCTACGTTCCTGAGGCACTCCTTTGTTCTCTTATCTCTCTGGTCATAGGGGAACTTCGCAAGCCTCAGCCCGAACTCAACGTTCTCATACGCGGTCATTCCCGACATAAGGGCAACAGACTGAAAAACAAATGCCATCTCATAGCGCCTGATGTTGTCACGCGCTCTCTCGGAAAGTCTTGTTATATCACGCTCTCCGAAAAAGACATTGCCCCTCGTCGGCTTATCGAGCGCACCGAGAATATTTATCAGGGTGGTCTTGCCGCTTCCGGAACGCCCCCTGAGTATGGTGAGCTTTCCCTGCTCGATCTCTATATTGATATTTTTCAAGGCAGAGACCACACTTCCGTCACCGATCTTGAAATCACGGTTGACTCCGCGCGTCGAAAGTATCACACTCATAGGACTTACCTCTCGAATACGGTTGGAGACCTCTTTATTTGTGCAATATTCACATCTCGTAAAGAATGAACTTGTCAATCTGCTGCTTTGGTCAAATATGTACAAAATGCTCAAAAAGGCAGCAGCCAAAACGATGAATAGTCACAATAATACATAAAAAATGTACATAAGGGGTCATTATGCTAATCTTAATTATAACAATTCAATTACATTTTGTCAAGCAATGTTAATCGTTTACGAAACAGATTTTTTGTACATTATCTCTAATTTCAGCACCTTACACAAACGGAGTTTTCGTTTTTTGTGCATATCATCAATTATACACACTAATACGTTCGCATATATTCAAATTTTCGTGTCAGGCTACATATAATTAACAAAATTTTTTCATTTTAAGTTCTAAAGAAAAGCTGATACAAAACGGTCTTTGTATTCTCACATTTGAACGCGTAAAAAACTTTTAACTTTGTCAGAATTATCATTTATTTATCACATTGCGGAATATAATAATAATCAATGAAACAAATCGACACTGATTTAGGTTGTCAATAAGTTATTAGTTTTATTATTATTTTCATACCCGAAGGGGTTTGGTGGGCGTGCAACAGCAAGCTGCTGCTGGAAAGCCCCCAAAATACTGCGGAATAATAAGTTATAGTCAAACAAGATACAGCGATATGCGGTGTCTTTCACATAATTAGGAGGCTTTGATATGAACGACTACAGAAACGATACCGAAAGGAACGAGTATCAGGAACAGGAGAGATTCAGCTACGACTCATCACGTATGTACGGAACACCCTATGACGCATATGACAGAAGCAGCAGGAACGAATACACCTACAAGCCGAAGAAAAAGTCAGGCGCAGGAAAAAAGGTGCTGACGGGAATAATCGCTGTGCTTTGCGTTGCGGCTATAGGAACGACATCTATAGTAGGATATACTCTTATTACAGGAGACAGGATAATATCAACGAGCGAGTCTCAGGCTGAGAAGGCTGAAAAGACTGCGGCTGTATCGGCAAAGTCCAAGAGCACTGTTGACAGGGGCGACCTGCCGACGATAGAACAGCTCTCAACACCGAAAGACGCACTGACCATACCTGAGATAGTTGACAAGGTCTCGCCCTCAATAGTGGGAATAAATGTTATAATGACTGACGGAACGCCGGCTATGGGTTCGGGTATCATAATGAGCGAGGACGGATACATTCTTACAAATGCACACGTTGTTGAGGACACTACAGAGATAAACGTTGTGCTGCCGAGCTCTTACTCAAACAGTGACAAGACTTCGGATTCGGGAACGACTTCAAGTGATGACGGCGAAGAGGACAACCTGACTT
Organism: Ruminococcus sp.; assembly: GCA_017484095.1. Taxonomy (GTDB): domain Bacteria; phylum Bacillota; class Clostridia; order Oscillospirales; family Ruminococcaceae; genus Hominimerdicola. The sequence continues at coordinate 19,446 of JAFUTU010000001.1, forward strand.
ACACGGCTGAGCTGGTAGGTTCCGATCATCAGACAGACTTGGCTGTTCTGAAGATAAATGCTGAGGGACTTACGGCTGCGGAATTCGGAACTTCCGCTGACCTGCAGGTAGGAGAGGCTGCTATAGTTATCGGAAACCCGATAAGTATGTCACTTTCAAACTCGGTAACGGCAGGTATAATCTCGGCTACTGACAGAACTCTCACGATAGAGGACAGGACTATAAACTACATTCAGACTGATGCTGCTATAAACGGCGGTAACTCAGGCGGTGCATTGCTGAACGCTTACGGTCAGGTAATAGGTGTAGCATCGGCAAGAGTAGATGCTACTGTAGCTGACGGACTGGGATTTGCTATCCCTATAGATGATGCTCTGCCGATAATTAAGGACCTTATGGAGAACGGTTACGTTACAGGCAGACCGAGCCTTGGTATCTCGGGTGCCAATGTTACGAGCGCTTATGCTTCATACTACGGTATACCCCAGGGATTTATGGTAAAGCAGGTAACTGAGGGCAGCGGCGCCGAGGCAGCAGGTATTCAGGAGAACGATATAATAATCGGGATCAACGACACGTTCATCTCAAACCTCAGCGAGCTGAATGAAGTTAAGAACAAGTTCGCTGTAGGAGACACGGTAAATCTGACTATCTACAGAAACGGCAAGAAGATCAGCGTTGATGTGGTACTCGGTGAATCTACTGCTGAGGCAACGACTCAGGAGGCTACTGACGACCAGACCCGAAACTACAACGGTTACAACGGATACAACGACTACGACGATTACTATGAATACTTCCGTCAGTTCGGAGGTTTTTAAAATCCCCCACCCCCCTCTCAGTAGTTAAAAACTACTACTGACGTTTGCCCTCCCGCGGAGGAGAGGGGTGCTCGCCGCAAAATAAAACACTCAGAGACTTCCGAGATCTTTCGGGAGTCTCTTTTGATTTGACTTGAAATAAGCATTGTGATATAATCGAAAGAAAACAGGCAGGTGAATGATTTGAAACTGATAAACGGAATGGAATTTATAAACGACGACAGGGTGATCGGCAAATGGGAAAATATAGGCTGGACAGAAAGGAAAAATGGTGTTTCAGTAACTGATCTGAACGATCAAAGCGGAGAATTTCATACACTGTATTTTCTTCCTGACGGCAAGGCATACTGGATATTTGAAGGCTGGACAAAAGGTATACTGCTGATACATTACGGAGGAAATGAGCCTATACTTTCTTACAGGTATGAGGTGATGAGCTCAGGTGATGAGCAGTATCTGCTTTTGAAGCTTGAAAACAAGACAGAGGTATTTATAAAGAGAGACTGCTGCCGTTATACAATAGATACGCTCGGGAAGCACGATGATATCAACAAACCGTTTGTTGCAGACAGTCAAGTGCTCGGCAAGTGGAGATCCGTCGCTTTTGTAAGTGAGGAGACTGATTTCAACGAAAAGGTTGAATATCGGGATCTGTATCTGAGGTCACTGGAGTTCTTCCCTGACGGAAGTGTTGTTCAGTCTTATATGGACGATACGTGGCACGACAAATGGACAAAAGGCGTCATACTGAATTTGCACAGAACGACTGCTGCGGATTATCATATCAAAGAGATCAACGGCAGCGAATACTTATTTATGGAATGGAAAATGGGAAACTATATCTACGGAGGAATGAAGCCCGATATTTACGTATTCAAGCGTGAGAAATGACGGAAAAGCACACAAAAAAAGCGCCCTGCTGATCTACCTGTAAGCGGGTAGACAGTGGGCGCTTATTATATTATCGGTATCTTGCTACCTTGACGGTGCGCTGAAAAGTGACGCTACTGCTTCACAGATCTTATTGGCGATATAGGGGTTATTCATTGTGTAGAGGTGTATACCGTCAACATCATTGGCGATAAGGTCAACTATCTGAGAGACTGCATAAGCAATGCCTGCATCTCTCATTGCGACAGGGTCGTTTTCGTACTTATTCATTATAGTCATAAACCTTTTGGGCAGAGCTGCATGGCAGAGAGTTGTCATTCTGAGAATCTGCTTTTTGTTTACGACGGGCATAATGCCTGCCTCGATAGGAACATTTATACCTGCTATAGCTGTTTTTTCACGGAAGCTGTAAAAGGTCTCATTATCGAAAAAGAGCTGAGTTATCAAATGGGAGCAGCCTGCATCGACCTTCATTTTAAGGTTATGTATATCGGTCACGCTGTCAGCACACTCAGGGTGAGTTTCAGGATAGCACGCACCTATAACGTTAAAGTCGCTGTTCTCTTTTATGAAGTTCACAAGCTCATAGGCGTAATTAAAGTCTCCGGCAGGGTCTTCGCCGTCACGCCTGTCTCCTCTGAGAGCGAGGACGTTCTCTATTCCCGCAGCTTTCATTTTGTCCAGCTGGTCCAAAGCGGCCTCTTTTGTAAGATACAGGCACGGAAGGTGCGCGGCAGCCTCTATACCGTGCTTTTGTTTTATAGATGCACAAATATCTATCGTTGCATTCGATCTGCTGCCGCCTGCTCCATAGGTAACGCTTATAAAATCGGGCTTAGCCTCTCCCAGTTCTTCTATAGTGCTGTAGATAGACTCTACAGGCGTATCACTTTTCGGAGGGAAAACCTCGAACGAAAGTGTAGTTTTTTCCGAAAAAAGCTTATTTAATTTCATTATTCTAAATACCTCTTCTCTGATAGGATAAGTATAGTATATCACATTTTCTCCTGATTGTAAAGAGGAGAGAAACTAAAATGACCCCCGCACAAAAGCGGAGGCCATTTTTTGCGTTATTTCAGTGATTACTTCTTAACGTTGAATGCGCCCATCTGAGGATAATCAGCTGCTGCGCCAAGCTGCTCTTCAATTCTGAGGAGCTGATTGTACTTAGCTACACGCTCTGATCTGGAAGGTGCGCCTGTCTTAATCTGGCAAGTGTTGAGTGCTACTGCAAGGTCAGCAATGGTGGTGTCAGCGGTCTCGCCCGATCTGTGGGAAGAAATTGCTGTGTAACCAGCCTTGTGTGCCATCTTGATAGCCTCAAGTGTCTCAGATACGGAACCGATCTGGTTGAGCTTGATAAGGATAGAGTTTGCTGCGCCAAGCTGGATGCCCTTTGCAAGTCTCTCTGTATTGGTAACGAAGAGGTCGTCGCCAACGAGCTGTACCTTGCCGCCGATCTGTGCGGTCATCTTTACCCAGCCTTCCCAGTCCTCTTCATCAAGGCCGTCCTCGATGGAGATGATAGGATACTTGTCAACAAGTGCCTCCCAGTGAGCGATAAGCTCATCAGAGGTGAACTCCTTGCCGCTCTTAGGCTGCTTGTAGAAGCCCTTGCCCTTTTCGCTCTTCCACTCGGAGGAAGCTGCGTCCATTGCGATCATGAAGTCTTTTCCCGGCTCGAAGCCTGCCTTCTTGATAGCCTCGAGGATCTTCTCGATAGCCTCTTCGTCGCTCTTCAGGCTGTTGGGAGCAAAACCGCCCTCGTCACCAACTGCGGTAACGTCGCCCATCTCCTTAAGGAGAGCCTTGAGTGCATGGAAGACCTCTGCACACCATCTGAGTCCCTCTTTGAAGGAAGGTGCGCCAACAGGCATTACCATGAATTCCTGAGTGTCAACTGCGCTGTCTGCATGAGCACCGCCGTTGAGTATGTTCATCATAGGAACAGGAAGCTTTGTGCCCTGAATTCCGCCAAGGAATCTGTAGAGCGGTATATCAAGTGATGTTGCAGCAGCTCTTGCTGTTGCGATAGAAACTGCGAGGATCGCATTTGCGCCGAGCTTGGACTTGTCCTTTGTGCCGTCTGCCTCGATCATTGCCTTATCTACAGCGTAGATGTCAGATGCGTCCAGACCAACGATAGTGTCAGCGATAACGGTGTTGATGTTCTCAACTGCCTTCTGAACGCCCTTTCCAAGATATCTGCCCTTGTCGCCGTCACGGAGCTCAAGCGCCTCAAACTCACCAGTAGATGCGCCCGAAGGTGCTGTACCTCTTGCAACGGTACCGTCTGCAAGATAAACCTCTGCCTCAACAGTAGGGTTTCCTCTGGAGTCGAGAATTTCTCTTCCGACTACCTTTTCAATTTCCAAGTAATCCATAACCTAATAACTCCTTTTTTAGAAATTAGATTTCGGGGGACGAGCCCCACAATCTACCTAAAAGTATAACACAA
>JAFUTU010000039.1 GCA_017484095.1 Ruminococcus sp.
CATTACATAATATGAATATTTTAGCTTGTCAGTCGCACAAGGTCTGTGCGTGATACGCCAACGGCAATACTCAAAAATGCAGCGAAAATACGCACTTTCGGCAAATTTTCTCGGCAGACGCAGAACATAGCCTTGTGATGTGGGGGCTATGATGTGGCGAGAGAATATACCGTCAAAGCAAAAGAAAAAAGCCCGTAAATACGGGCTCTCAAGTGGTGCAGGTAAGAGGACTTGAACCTCCACGACCTTGCGATCACTAGCACCTGAAGCTAGCGCGTCTGCCAATTCCGCCATACCTGCATATAAGAATTTGAAATTTTTACTCGGCTCAAATCCGAAAGCCGAGGTGGGTACTGTTACCGTACTAATCCACATTTTCCGCAGTGGCTTGGCTCAGTATAATAAATACACTGTCGTTACGTCAGCCGAAGCTAGCGCGTCTGCCAATTCCGCCACACCTGCATATCCAACTCTAGAATTATAGCATAAAACTATCCTCTTGTCAAGAGCAGATCAAAATTTTTTTGAATTTATTTTTTGCTGATTTACTGCCGATACCTTCAGGTATCGGCAGTATTATCACCCAAGATGCAAAACGTTTAAAAGCAATATCCAGCTCATTCCGTAATATGTAACTACTGCCACAAGGTCATTGATCGTAGTTATCAACGGTCCGGATGCCACAGCAGGGTCTATCTTGATCTTCTTGAAAAACAGAGGTATCAACGTTCCGACAGAGCTTGAAATCACCATTGCCAGCAAAAGCGAAACTCCTATACAGCCCGACACGGCAAATGAGAAAACCGCCGTCTTGTGTTTAAAGAGCATTATATACAGCCCCACAAACACAAACGATATTATTCCGAGCAGCAGCCCGTTACAGGCGCCTACTCTCATCTCCTTGCCGACGAGGTGCATTTTTTGCTTGAAGGTAAGGTTCTCGTCCATAAGAACTCTGATAGTCACTGCAAGCGACTGTGTGCCCACGTTACCTGCCATATCAAGGATAAGCGACTGGAACGCCATTATAAGCGTAAGCTGAGCTATTACCTTTTCAAACACACCTACAACACCCGATACCAGCATTCCAAGCGCCAGCAGAGCAAGAAGCCACGGAAGCCTCTTTTTCATGCTTTCCTTTAACGGCTCTTTAAGATCCTCCTCAGCAGTAAGACCTGCCAAACGCGCATAGTCCTCACCCATCTCATCATCAACAACTTCAATGATGCTCTGTGCAGTTATAACACCCAGCAGCTTGTTTTTGTTGTCAAGCACAGGTATCATGCTCTCGGAATAATCCTTCAGCTTCTCTATACAGTCATCAATGCTCTCGTGAGCATATACATACGGAAACGATGTGATGATAAGCTCATCAAGCGGCGTTTTACTGCGAGCAGTTATAAGGTCTTTAAGGTCTATCGCTCCGTAAAAATCGCCGTCATCCTCAACTACGAAAATCGTTGAAATATTGTCATTATCCTCAGCCTGCCTAACAAGCTCATTCATAGCTTCCTTAACTCCGACAGTCTTTTTTACAGAGATGTAGTTTGTTGTCATCCTGCTGCCGATCTCGTCCTCATCAAACGAACCGATAAGCCTGATCTCATCGCGTATCTCAGGTCCGAGAAGCTCGATTATTAGACCGCGCTTTTGCTTGTCGATCTCATGCAGAACATTTGCAGCGGTATCAGTTTCAAGCTCTGACACTACCTCCGCTGCCTTTGAGATATCCATCTCATCCAAATAAGCCCCTGCTGTTTCCTCTTCAGAATACTCAAATATCTCAGCCAGCATATCAGCAGGACATATCCTGTAAAGCTTTTTTCTTTCCTGAGCGTTGAGCAGCTCGAGTGCATCTGCAATATCATTTGCATGGTAGTCTTCAAGCTTGCTTTTTACTGCCCCAGGGGAGATGCTCGACCTGATTATCCCGACTATCTCCTCTGCACGGTCAGGCATTGCAGAAACTATCTGCTCATTCTCATTAATGTTTTCCGACATATTATCCCTCACTTTCATAAATTTAACGTGAGGGTCAAAAAGGCATAATAATACCCCATTCCGCAAGCAGAACAGGGACAGTATCATGACTATAAAAGCTCAGAAGCTCAGATCTCAGGCGCACTAAGCACAGAGTGAACCAAGCAGCTCCCGAAAACAGAACGCCGCTGAGCAAGCATATCATAACACCATCGCCAATTCGGCCCGCAACTGTCACCGTTAGTCACTTTGTTCACCTCTTCGACATTACAGATTTGCTTCATAAAGCACACTGATATTATATCACTTTTGCTCATATAAGTCAATCCCAAAAAATGAAATTATCATACTAAATATCAATAATTGTAGAGGATATGTTTGTTGACAATGAATTATTATAATGGTATAATCTAAACATAAATATCAAACTATAGGAGGGATATTTATGCATATAAACCTAATAAAGCGTGTAACCTCACTTTGCTCGGCTGCGGCTTTAGCTTCGACAGGAGTTTATTTGCCTGCTTTTGAAGCATCGGCTCAGTCAGATGCTGCTGTTTTTATAAACGAGATATGCACTGGCAATACAGGCGCCAATGATAATCTGGCAGGAGAATATGACTGGATAGAACTTTATAACGCTTCTGATTCTGCTGCTGACATCACTGGCTGGAAGCTTATCAAAGACGACAAGAATGAATATGTTTTTGATAAAGTGACAGTTCCTGCGAAGGGACATGTTGTGGTTTTCTGCGCAAAAAAATATACTGGCGATGAACCAAATGCAGGCTATAATCTTTCCGGCAGCGGTGTAAAACTGTCTCTTACAAACGGTACCGATAATGTTGACACTGTTGATGTACCAGCACTTGCAGATGATACCGTATGGGCAAGACAGCCTGACGGCTCGTCTGACTTCGGCATCTTCTTCCCTTCTCCGGCTGCCAGCAATGATTCGGCAAAGTCAGCAGTTCCATGCAACGCTCCCGAGTTCAGCGCAGAGAGCGGAATGTATACATCTGCTTTTGATCTTACAATGTCAACAGATACAGGCAATACTATCTATTACACCATTGACGGCACCGACCCGTCTTCCAGCAGCACAAGAAAAGAATATACCTCTTCTATAAATATATATAACAGAAGCAGCGACGCTATGAAGGTTTCAAATTATCTGAAACCGAGTGAGATAACCCCTTGGGCTAACAGCAACAGTGCAAAGCTGCCTAATAACAGCGCCGTTGACAAAGGAACTGTCATCAGAGCTGTTACCTACAGCACCGCAGGCGAATACAGTGAGGTTATTACAAAGACCTATTTTGTGGGTGTCAGCAATGCATCACACAATAATTTGCCTATACTGTCATTAACTACCGACCCTGCCAGCCTTTATGACTATGACACAGGCATTTACAGACTTGGTGCAGTTTATCAGGCAAACAAGAAAACGAGTTCTGACCCTAACAATCCCGAGGCTAACTACAATCAGCGCGGTAAAGAATGGGAAAGAGCCTGCCACATAGACTTTTTCGAGAGTGACGGAACTCTTGCTCTCTCTCAGGACTGCGGTATGAGAACTCAGGGTGCTTATTCAAGAGCAGACTATCAGAAATCTTTCAGATTTTACGCAAGGGACGAGTACGGACCGAAGAATTTCAAGTATACATTCTTCGATGATGCTTATCAGGAAAACGGCTCAGGCAAGCAGTTGACCAAGTTTAAGAAGCTCGTGCTCAGAAACGGCGGAAACGACACTAATTACGCCAAGTTCAAGGATACCTATTTACAGTCGCTAGTTTCTGACAGAAGCTTTGACACTCAGGAAGGCAGACCGTGTGTTCTCTATATCGACGGCGAATACTGGGGACTGTATACTCTTCAAGAGGATTATGACGATCATTATTATGAAGAGAACTATGATGTTGATGCAGACGAAGTCGTAGTTTACAAAAAAGGCGAGATCGACGAGGGTCTCGAGGAAGATATTGAGCTTTTCAAAGAGCTTAGAAACTTTGCTAAGAATAATGACATTTCAAAGGCTTCAAATTATCAGAAGATATCTGAAATGCTCGATCTTCAGAGCTTTGCAGATTATATGGCCGCTGAGATCTACATAATAAATGAAGACTGGCCCGGCAATAATTACTCTATGTGGCGCACAAGAACAGTTGACGAGTCGATACCTTATGCTGACGGCAAATGGAGAATGAACTTCTATGACACTGAAATGGGCGTCGACCATTACGGCAACTATTCTACAAAGTATAATCAGAACAATCTCAGCAATATAATGAAAAACACCTGGGACGATATGCCTGTTATATTCAACGCTCTCCTCAAAAATGCAGAATTTAAAAAGATGTTTGTAAACTCTTTTATGGATCTGACAAATATCAATTTTGCATACTCCAGAGCCAATGAGCGCAAGCAGTATTATATGCAGACATATTATCCTGAGCTCACTAAGTATTTTGCGCGTTTTCCGACATGGGCTAACGTATACAATGCTACTGATCCCTGTCTGCAAAGAATGGATACTTTCCTAAAGAACCGTCCGGGATATGTTCCGAAGATGCTGAAGAGCGATCTCTCGCTTGGCGATTATGTTACGGTGAACATTTCTGCACTGAACCCTGACGGTGGCTCAGTAACGGTAAACACATCAACTATTGACGTATCATGCGGCTTTAAGGGCGTTTACTTCAATGACTATGACATCACACTGACAGCAAAAGCAAAAGAAGGTTATACATTTGTTGGCTGGGCAGGAACTATAAGCTCTGCCAATGCGACGATAACCGTATCTCCTAAAAATGCTGCCTCCGTTCAGGCTGTTTTCAAGCGCGACGGTGATGATCTTTGCAAGGTTACCTTCACTGACGGTACAACTACCGTTACAAAATATGTTATCAAAGGCACCTCTGCAGCAGTGCCGACAGAGCTGTTCTCTAAAACAGGCTATACCGCAAAGGCAAATACAGATATCTCAAAAGTTCAGTCGGATATCACTTGCAATGTGACCTATATTGGCAATCCGTATAAGATCAGGTTCAATCCCACAGGCGGCACAGGCACCGCTTTCACTCAGAATATGACCTACGGTACAGCCGCAGCGCTTACCGCTAACAGATTCACTCGCAGCGGATATATTTTCGGAGGCTGGGCAACCACCAGCGGCAGCACGACAGCAAGATACACGAACAGACAGTCAGTAACTGATCTTACTACTACAAACGGCGGCACTGTAAACCTCTATGCTGTATGGCTGAGAGATATTGCAGCAAGCAATGTGACTCTGTCCTCAACAGCACTTGCTTACACCGGCAGCACCCAGAGACCTTCCGTGACCGTTAAAGACGGCAGCACTACCCTTACAGCAGGAACTGATTATACCGTTTCTTATGTCAGCGGCTCAGCCTGCGGAAACTATTCGGTAACCGTTACCGGAAAAGGCAAATATGCAGGCACAAAGACCCTTTCATATAAGATTCAGCCTCAGGCATTGAAATTCAAGCTCCTTACCAGAGGTCAGACTGCTATGAAGATCGACTGGAACAGCTCAGCAGGAGCTGACAGCTACAGGATCTATAGGGTAGTAAACGGAAGCTACAAGCTTTTAGCTACCACAAAGTCACTTACCTATACCGATAAGGGTCTTACTTCGGGTACTATCTACACCTACAGAGTTGTCCCAGTAGGCAACAACATCACAGGAACCGGCTTTTCATTTACAAACTGTACAAAGAGCAAGATCACTAAGCTTACTGCTTCATCAAAGTCAAAGACTAAGGTCACATTTAAGTGGAACAAGCTAAGCGACTGCTCAGGCTATCAGATCGTTTACTGCAACAAGAAAAACGGCACCTATAAGGCGCTGAGACATCTGGGAAAGAACACTACGACTTATACTCATAGCGGAATAAGATCAGGCAGCACCTGGTATTTCAAAGTAAGAGCATACACTCTTATCAATGGCAAGAAGTATTTCTCCGATTATTCAGCACCTGTTGCCGTTAAGGTAAAATAACAAGTATCGTAATGACTGCTGTCAGAGCTTTGACAGCAGTCATTTTTTATCTGCAATATGGTTTGACAGTCATTGACACGGTAGTCGAAATATGTTAAAATATAGTATAAGCTTTTGTTCGGTAATATGGGATCAAAATTTAGCGAAGCGCCACAGATCAGACCGACTGTGCGTTTCGGAAAGGGGGGTTGTTATGCAGATAACAGACAAAAACGAATTCCATAATAAGATCAAGCGAGTTATCATAACCGAGGAACAGATCAATAAGGCTGTTGAAGATGCAGGCAGGTTGATCTCAGAGGAATATGAGGGAAAGCCCCTGCTGCTCGTAAGCGTATTAAAGGGAGCATTTATCTTTCTTTCTGACCTGACAAAGAGGGTAACTATTCCGTGTGAGATCGGATTTATGGCTGCAAAAAGCTATTTTGAGGGCACAGAATCCTCGGGAAACGTGCAGATAACTATGGACCTTTCTCAGGATATCAGCAAGTATCACGTTGTTATTGTTGAGGATATCATTGATACAGGCAGAACTCTTGCTGAGATAGTTAAGCTGTTAAAGGTAAGAGAGCCAAAGTCATTGAAGATAATGACTCTTCTGGATAAGCCTGACAGACGTATCGTGAAGATCGACGCTGACTGGTCGCTCTTTACCATACCCGATTATTTTGTTATAGGATACGGTCTTGATTATGGCGAATACTACAGGAACCTTCCTTATATTGCCGAATTTTCAGCAGAATAAACAGAGGTGAAAAATATGGAGAAAATCTTCAAGCTTAAAGAAAGAAACACAGATTTCAAAACCGAAGTAATGGCAGGTATAACAACATTTATGACAATGGCTTACATACTTGCAGTTAACCCAAACATTCTCGGTGACACAGGCATGGACAGGACCGCTGTTCTGCTGGCAACTTGTCTTGCTTCGTTTATAGGCACTGCCTGCATGGCATTTATGGCAAATCTTCCGTTTGCCCTTTCAGCAGGAATGGGACTTAACGCTTATATGGCGTATACGGTCTGCGGCTCTATGGGTTATTCATGGCACGTTGCCCTGCTTGCTGTTTTTATCGAGGGTATCATTTTTATCGTGCTCTCACTCACAAAGGTCAGAGAAGCTATCTTCGACTGTATACCTCTTTCACTTAAAAGAGCTGTATCTGTCGGCATAGGATTGTTTATCGCCTTTATAGGTCTTCAGAATGCAGGCTTAGTCGTTCAGGACAATTCAACTCTTGTTAAGATAATTTCGTTCAAGGATCATTTCACGACCTCAGGAATCTGCGCACTGCTTGCAGTTATCGGTGCTCTTCTGATCGCTATCCTTTACACAAAGAAGGTCCCGGGTTCTATCCTGATCGGTATTTTCGGCACATGGATCCTCGGAATGATCTGTCAGGGCATAGGGCTCTACAAGCCTGATAACACTGCCTATTTCTCACTGCTCCCAAGCTTTGAGATGACTGACTTTTCCTCACTCGGAAAGACCTTTGGCAAGTGCTTTTCAGTAGACTTTGATTCAGTAGGCATTTTTAATTTCATTGTTGTTATTTTTGCATTCCTCTTCGTTGATATGTTCGACACACTGGGAACTCTCATCGGCGTAAGCACAAAGGCAGGTATGCTCGATGAGGAAGGCAAGCTTCCTGCTATCAAGCCTGCACTTATGGCTGATGCTATCGCTACTTCAGCCGGTGCAGTTCTCGGCACTTCTACGACCACAACATTCGTTGAGTCGGCAGCCGGCGTCGGCGCAGGCGGAAGAACAGGTCTTACTGCTCTTACAACTTCTGTTCTGTTTTTGATCTCAATGCTGCTTGCTCCGATATTTATAGCTATTCCGTCATTTGCTACTGCTCCCGCACTGATATTTGTTGGCTTCCTGATGTTCAGCACGATCACAGAGATCAAATTTGACGATGAAAGCTTTACAGACGCTATCCCTGCATACCTTTGCATTATAGCAATGCCTCTCTTCTACAGCATCTCTGAGGGTATCTCGATAGGCGTTATCTCATACGTAATCATCAATCTTATATGCGGCAAGGCTAAGAAGGTCAACCCTCTTATGTATGTGCTTGCGGTGCTGTTCGTTCTAAAATATATATTCTTATGATGGAGTGATATAAATGACCTATACTTTAAAAGTTGCAGGGCTTGAAAGAGAGCTTCCCCTCTGCCCTGTCAGTGATAAGCTCGATATCGCAGCATTTATAATGTTCTCAGATGTTGAACTGACGATAGCCTGTGCGAGAGATATCCTTGCAAAATGCCCTGAATTTGACGTTATCGTAACTGCTGAGTCAAAGGGCATACCGCTGGCATATGAGGCTGCAAGACAATCGGGAAAGAATTATGTGGTTGCAAGAAAGTCTATAAAGCTCTATATGACCGACCCGATAACCGTAAACGTAAAGTCTATCACTACTGCTGCCGAGCAAAAGCTACACCTCTCAAAAGAAGATGCAGATAAGCTGGCAGGCAAAAGAGTTCTCATTCTGGACGATGTTATAAGTACAGGTGAGTCACTGATAGCGATAGAAAAACTCGTTGAAGCGGCAGGCGGCATAATAGCTGCAAAGGCTGCAGTCCTCGCTGAGGGCGACGCAGCCGAAAGAGACGATATAGTCTTTCTTGAAAAGCTGCCGCTCTTTCCGAAAAACTAAGAAAAACAAAGCCTATGTGTACAATTTTTAGTACACATAGGCTTTTTCTTTTTAAACGATCAGTCTCAGTTTTTCTGGTATTATCCTCATCTCTACCTTGTCAGCCTTACCGAGCACTTCACCGTCCGTATGTGCCCACATAGGCACATCACAGCTCATTTTTATCACATCTCCCCTGCCCGTGTAAACACCTCTAAGCTTTAAATGCTTTCCCTTCAAGGCATAGGGAAGCAGCCTTAGATATCCGAGCTTGGATATCCTGCTTCCTAAACAAAGATCAAGCTTACCGTCAGTAAAATCAGCATTGGGGCAAAATTCAAAACCGCCGCCCTCATGCTTGTGATTCATAACTATTGCGCTAAGGCATCCTTTATACAGCCTGCTTTTTCCTCCGCAGCTTACCTTGACATTTGCAGGCTTTACAGTAAAACAAACCTTTATCGCTTCAATTAGATATATCATTCTTCCAAGACCAAGATTATTTAGAATAGGCTTCAACCTTGACTTGTCTGCATAAGCACAGGTGGCAGCTCCGAAACCAATATCACTGCTGATGTTAAAGAGGCGCTTTATTACCTTTCCCTCACCGTAAAATGTCAGCTCTCCAATATCTGCACAGCGCCTTTGCCTGCCCTCTTTTATCAGACTGACAAGCTCACTGTCACTCTTAGGCAGACTCATATCACGCTGCATATCGTTGCCCGTTCCGCAAGGGATAAAGCCAAACAGTGTGTGTTCGATATCCTCAATGCCATTCACAGCTTCGTTGAGGGTACCGTCTCCGCCAATAACAACGAGATAAACGTCCTCACCAGATGTATCGGTAGTAAGCTCTCGGCAGATATCACCAATTGACCTCTCCTCAGTTGAGCGGTGCAGCTTAAAATCACAGCCTGCAAACAAGTGCTTTACTTTCTTCCATTTATCCAAAGCTCTTCCTGAAGCTCCTGCTGGATTCAGGATAATATGAAAAACCATAGATCTCTCCTTACAATATAAGATAAAAGCCTGTCAAAAGCTCCCACGAGGTCATCGCGGGAGCTTTATTCATCATCTGATCTCAGTGCCGCCCCATTCAACAGCAGTAAAGCCGTTTCGTGTAAAGGTCTCGAAGTTCTGCGGCTCGATATCTATCGGCTTGTCAATAGGCTTATATGCCATAAACACTCTCAGAACACTGTCAGGCTTCGGAGAAATGTCAAGCTCAGCAGTATCAGTATATGCCTTGGTCTGGAATGATATAAGATTATACTCATTGCGCTCCATAAGCGGCAGCCAATAAACTATAAACTCATTTCTCTCCTTCTCGTTAAGACCTATCTTGTCAAGTGTCTCTCTGAGGAACTTTTCAGTATCCTCACCTTTAACTACAAAGCCCTTTGACATATCATAGACCGTATTGTCATTAACGCTGTCCCAGAATAGATACTCATATTTTCCGCCGTCAGCCTTGTTGATAAGCGTGCCGTCAGGGTAAGCAGTAACATTCCAGCCGTTATCATACTTAGGATAAGTAGTACCAAGGTGGCCGTTTTTAAGCTTGAGTTCAACACTTACATCTGTTCTCTTTTCAGGGTACAGATAGATAACAGGCTTAGCCTTACCGCCAAAGAACTGGATATACTCCTTATAATCCGGATCATCGTAGCTGTCACCCTTATAGCACATGAGCCAGCCGTACTTACCGTTATAGTTAGTATATACCCACTTGCCGTCATAAAGATTGTATCCGTACTCCTCAAGCTCAGTACCGCTGTTTATCATTGTGATAACATCATAGCTTGTTCCAGGTCCTTTTCTGAGCTTCAGTCCGTCAACAACCACCTGGAAGTGCGGTCTGTATTCAGCCTCATTATACATATCAGGCTGAACGATATCTGACGTATCATTATCCTTCTTAGGCTCGCTGGATGAAAGATACTTCTCAGTGCACCAGCCCTGAGTGTCTCCGTACTGAACAAATGCCCAAGTTTCGCCGGAGATCGGGTCATACTGCTCTGCAAAGCAGGTAAGTGCCATTCCCTTCGGGAACCCGTCAGCAAACACCGTATCATACTCGTATCCCGGTCCGAATCTGCACATAAGATTATTAGACTCTGTATTAACATACATAGTAAATGAGCTTCCCAGATCATCAGGAACTACAAGCTTGCCGTAATCAGTAGTAGCAGCCGTTGTTGTAGTCGTAGTTGTGGTAGTCTCAGCAGTTGTGGTTGTAGTTGTCGTAGTTTCAGTCTCATCAGGAGCAGTAGTAGTCGTCACTTTCTCCTCCTCAGAGCTCTCATCATCACTGCTGACATCAACAATAGCTGTACTGCTCTCAGACTTAGACTTTTTAGAAGAGCTGTCACCGCCTGCTGCCTTATCAGAAGAATTATGGAAAATAAGTACCGCAGCCGTAACCAGAATACAAACCATACAAATAGCCGCAGCAGCGATTATCGCATAATTTGTCTTAGCTTTCTCATTTTCGCCTTCAGCTACAGCATAATTATTCGGCACGAATCCATTATCAAATTGCTCGTTATAACCATTCTGCGCCTGCTGTCTGAACTGTCTGCTTGCATCAAACTGCTGTGGAGCATTACTATAAATATCCTGTTGCTGTTCAAATGGCTGCTGCTCATAGAACTGTTGTTCAAAAGGCTGCTGAGCTGGCAGCAAATTACCGCAGCTTCTGCAAAATTTTGCGCCGTCTTTTATCTCAGCGCCGCACTTGTTGCAAAACATATTTATCCTCCTTCTTTTGTTCAAATCTATTTATAAAATATTAACTAATTTTCTTTATTATAGCAAACAAAAATCGACTTGTCAACAGAATATCCACTTTGTCATTATGATGTAACTCAACTGAAAATCTTGTAAATTCTTCTAAACAAAAAAGCTGCCACCGAAGTGACAGCTTTAGAAATCGTATTAACCCTTTACGCTTCCGAGAGCAACACCACGAATGATGAACTTCGAGAGGATGAGGTAAACAATAACAACAGGGAG
>JAFUTU010000040.1 GCA_017484095.1 Ruminococcus sp.
CAGCCGTTTACCTTGCTTTAATATTATAGCAGACCCTTCCCGAGAATTCAAGAGGGCCGCACCATAATTATAACATTTGACAAATTATTCGCACACAATATAGTAATATTTCATAATAAAAAAATTAATAAAACGATTACAGTTCTGCCGAACGGGCGGTAACCGTGGGTTAGGGGCGACGGTGCAGGTGCACGCACCTGCAGTGCGGCGAGCACTATTTGCAGAAGCATTCTACATATCTGTCAATGCAGCTGGTGATTATCTTCTTTGCATCTGCACTGCCCTTTACATCGTCTATAACGGTGTCCTTGTGCTCAAGAGCCTTATACACCGAGAAAAAATGCGACATCTCATCGAAAATATGCTTTGGCAGCTCACTGATGTCTTTATAAACGTTATATGTAGGGTCTGACTTTGGTATGCAGATGATCTTTTCGTCTGCGGCGCCGTTGTCAAGCATTATGATAACACCTATCGGGTAGCAGTCTACCAGAGACATTGAGGCAAGCTTTTCAGAACACAGCACCAGCACGTCAAGAGGGTCTCCGTCCTCGGCATAGGTGCGCGGGATAAAGCCGTAGCTTGCAGGATAATGTGTCGATGTGTAAAGTATCCTGTCCATTTTGAGAAGGCCCGTCTCCTTGTCAAGCTCATACTTTACCTTTGAGCCCTGCGGTATCTCTATAACTGCTGTAAAAAGGTCAGCGGTTATCCTCTTTGGTGAAATGTCATGCCAGATGTTCATAAATACGTCCTCCAATTTTATGCCGAGAGCTCGGCAGATAAATTTACCTAAAGTATATCAGGATATTTGCAAAAAGTCAACCACGCTGCTCCTCAAACGGTCTGAGCTCTTTTAGCTTGCAGTTTTCTATCCCTGCGCTCCAGAAATCCTTTCGCGGAATGCCGTTGACCTGACAAATTATGCTGCAGTTCATTGCCCCGTGGCCTACTATAAGCACATCAAGGCATTTTTTAAGCGCAGGATATACGGTATCTTCCAAAAAGGCTCCTGTTCTTTTGTAAAGGTCGTCAAGACTTTCTGCGCCCTCGGCAGGAACGGTGTAAAGCTCGGGGTGCCGAAACAGGGTATTTATCGGGCAATCGGGCATCGAAAAAGAGTTCTCCTGCCCCTCATAAATGCCGTAGCACATCTCAACGAGCCTGTAATCTGTGATTATAGGGACATCTCTTCCTGCAAGAAGTATCTCAGCTGTCTCTCTTGCACGTACCAGCGGCGAACAGTAGCACACATCAAAATGCACACTCTCATACTCATCGTGAGCCCTGCGCGCCATTTCGCGCCCCTCATCATTGATAGGCACATCTGTTCTGCCCTGGAGCTTATACTTAGCGTTCCAGTCGGTCTTGCCGTGTCTCATTATGTAAAGCATTATACTCTCCTTGAAAGGTCATTCGCCTGCGCTGCGGTACATTCCGGCTTCTTCAAGCGCTTCGGGGATATCGAAAACAGTCTCTCCGTTAAGCTCAACTGCGGTAAGGGTACCCTCGTTCTTTTTTGAGATAAGGTCACCCAGAAAGACGGCTTTTTCTCTGTCGTCAGTCATCACGGCACCGAGCTTTGAAAGCGCAGAGCTGTAAAAGTCAGGCGTCTGAGAATAGAGCATAAACTCCTGATAATCTTTGAAATAAAACTCATCACCGGTCTTGTTCGAGCCGAAGCCGAACCTTGAAACACCGTCCTGAACAAGCAGCTCGCCGAAGCGTTTCATCACGGCAAATGCGACCTCACGGGTGCAGTTATCAAGATAGTAAAGGGCATAATCATCAACGTCCTCAGGGAGCTCTATAAAGAAAAATACAGGCTCGGGAACGCTTTCAAGAAAGGCATTTACCGCCTTTGGTATAAGCTCTGCCGAGAGAGAGCCCGTAAAGCCCTCCTGCTCACTGACGATATATGAATCTAGCTTCAAGACGCCGTCAACATCAACGCCCTGACAAAGCTGAAATTTGTTTTCCAAGGATAACACCTCCGAAGATGACTTAGCATATTTTCTGATATTATATCACAAGATATCAAAAAAGTAAAGCTATCAAGTCTGTTCTTCGCAAAAAAGCTCCTGCCGAAACTAGCGGCAGGAGCCTGTATCACACAGCTACTGTAGTCTTGTATTTCAAGCTTATCTTATCCGCAAGCAGGGCTATGAACTCGCTGTTTGTAGGCTTGCCCTTGCCTGTGTTCACTGTATAGCCGAAGAAGCTGTTGAGAACATCCACATCTCCTCTGTCCCAGGCTATCTCTATGGCGTGGCGAATGGCTCTCTCTACCCTTGAAGGCGTTGTTGAGAATTTTTTTGCCACCGCAGGATATAATAGCTTTGTCACGCTCTCAAGCATCTCTTTATCTTCAACGGAAAGCATTATAGCCTCTCTGAGATAATGATATCCCTTTATGTGCGCAGGCACGCCTATCCTATGTATCATATCTGTGACTACGAGCTCCATATTGAAGCTTGTACGAGGGCTCATAGGAGCGCTGCCCGAAGGGTCGGTGTCAATATCGAGCATTGATCTTATCCTGTCGCCGAGTATCTTTATGTCGAAGGGCTTCAGCATAAAATATGACGCCCCCGAATTCATCACCTGGTTTTCTATAAATGCGTTCTCATAAGCGCTGGTGACGATGAACCTGGGGTTCTTATAGTTTGACGATCTCATTTTTCTGATGAGCTCTATCGCATCTAAGCCCGGCATAACAGCGTCGATTATCACAACATCGGGCTGTTCGTTTTTTATCGCTTCATAGATGACCGTACCGTCCTTCTGCCTTGTGATAACGAAAAAGCCCAGCGCCCTGAGTGATGCCGCACAGGATACTCCGTACTGGGCTGTGTCATCTCCGATAAGTATTTTGATCTTGTTTGTCATTTTCTGTTCCTCCATATCTATGATGTCTTGTCCGCGCAGAGCACAAGGCTCTGCAAAACGGACAGAATTTGAAAAATCATGCAGGGAGCTTTTTTCGCCCTGCTCATTTCCTGTGTTTTATCATAACACATCGTTTTTTCAAAATCAATAGATTTTTAGATAAATCGTCATATTTTTATCGACAAATACGTCTATATTTCACAAAGAAAATGCAATAAATATCTGTTTTACGAATATTTATGCTCTTTTTGACAAACCCTAACAAAAACGCCTGTCAGCCTATCCTTTTTGCCGATCAGAGGCGATATCTGTGACCTGAGAGTACATTGTGTCGGCAAAGATCGCATAACCGCGGGTGGAGTCGTCAACAAACACATGAGTGACTGCGCCGACTATCCTGCCGTTCTGGATAAGTGGAGAGCCGCTCATTCCCTGAACGATGCCGCCAGCTTTTTTTATCAGCTTCTTATCGGTAACTCTGATGACCATATCGTGCTCTGAGCTGCCTGAGATATCCGCACTCTCTATAATGACGGAATACTCCTTCGCGCCCTTGCCGTCTATATCACAAAGAATTGCGGCTTCACCCGTGCTGACCTCATGGGAGAAGGCAATGGGAAGTGCCTCCGATGAGGAAGCAGGGTCATAGTCAAGGGTGCCGTAAACGCCGTCGCTGCGGTTTTTAAGGATAGTTCCCACAGAGGCGGAATTTTTGAACTCCCCTATCAGCTGACCCGGAGAGCCCGATTCCGACTTTGTTATGCCTGTGAGCTTTATCTCACCTACCGACCCCTGAGAGAGCGTTATGGTCTGTTTGGTGTCACTGTCACAGACAGGGTGTCCAAGCCCTGCAAAGGCGCCAGTATCACGGACATAGAAGGTGAGGGTGCCGATGCCTGCGGAGGAATCTCTGACCCACATACCTGCCTTATAACTTCCCTTGTCAAGCTCAGGTTCGAGCTCAAGCTCAAGGCGCTCTCCGTCACGCTCCAGTGTTACGCTGCAGGGCTGACCTCCGCTTTTGCTTATGATATCGGAGACATCGCTGTTATCTGCCACAGGCTCACCTGCTACCTTAGAGATAACATCTCCAACCTCGATGCCTGCCTCTTTGGCGGGGCATCTGCCGCCTACCTCCTGAAGCTCTATTACCATAACTCCGTCAGACATGAGCTTTAAGCCTATAGGCTCACCGACGGGTACGGCATATGCTCTTTTCACTGTATTCATTTTCACATCCTTTATCGGCACTGTGCCGAACAGCATAAGGGTCATATCAGATGAGGATGTACCGCTGCCTGCCTCAACTGCTGCTGTTTTGCCGCTGACGGCACTTATCGGCAGAGCTGAATGAAGGGTAAAGCTTCCGCTGACATTATAGATGTCGGGCAATGCGGTCTCATAAAAGCCTGCTGCAGAAACGAGCGCCAGCATACAGGTGCCTATCAGAGCAGCTGCGGTCTTTAGTATTCGCTGCATTTTTATCAGTCCTTTCAATTTTTCTCACAATTTTATTCTTGACAAAGCAAAAAAATTAATTCAGTGTCTGACACAAGTATTATTTGTCTTGGAAAAGAGCCTGCTCTGAAATTTCCGACTGCGGACTTCAGGGGTTTCCAAAATAAGGTGTTGATATTTGTGATGATCTGTGTTATAATATCATTTGTATAATTTTATTATAAAACGAGATCGAGGTATAATATGTCAAAAAAGGACAGGCTGAAGGCTCAGAAGCAAAAGCAGGAAAAGCTTAAAAAGCAGGCTGAGTTGGACGAGTTGAAACAAAAAGAAGAATATGAAAGCGGCAGCAAGGAGAGCAAGGCTGTCAGAAAAATGAAAAAGCAAAGCGGCATCAAGGACGAGCCGTTCTATTATATGATACTGAAGATCATCATGCTGCTGGGATACGGCTACTCGGTGTTTTTCTACGGGTCTATCACTATAATAGGTATACTTGGCAAGTACATAGAGCCGACACCGCCGAAATGGGTGCTGTGGGTATTTATAGGCTCTTGGATAACTATAACGGCAGGAATGTTCCTCAGCTTTTTCAAAAGGTATTTCTCAGCGTTCGTTCTGTGCATAGGCGGTATGATCGCTTATCTTCACGGTGCAAACTATATGATAGAAAAAATACAGATGTATCTGAGAACACACACGGTAAAGCCCGAGCTTATGGATATGGACAAGGAATATATGCTGAGGTATTATCCCATCGGCATTGTAGGTTTCATATCGTTCGTGCTGCTGGTGATAACGGTGATAAGGCTCCTACTTATCAGAATGAGGAAGCAGCAGATAAAGGATACGGCGCCTGTAAGGAGCATCGTGGAGGAATAAGGACAGCAGTAATTTTATTCCAGTTTGATTACTTACTTTAGCGGCATTAACTAATTGTGAAAAAGTGCTGAATTTGAATTTTCAAATTTGGCACTTTTTTTGTACACATACCCCTTGACTTATTTTAGGGGTGTGGTATAATAATAACTGTTCGATATAATGTTGTTGAAATTGAAGTGAACCACAAGATATAGTGGTTCGATAGGAAAATAAGAAAATTATTTAAGGGGAGAAAAATGCTGTGAAGATCATCAAAAGAAGCGGTGTCGAGAACGTATTTGACAGAAAAAAGATCGAGAACGCCGTAAAGAAAGCCAACATAACCGTTGAGGAGGACGAGAGACTCTCCGAAAATGAGGTAAAGGATATAGCGCTTGATATAGAGGAGCGCTGCGGACAGATGGACCGAGCTATGGACGTCGAGACTATCCAGGACTGGGTAGAGGCGGACATTATGAAGCACGGCAAGTATACCGTTGCGAAGCACTACATCACCTACCGTTATGAGCGTTCGATCGTGCGTCAGGCTAACACTACGGACAAGCAGATACTTTCTCTCCTGAATTTCGAGAATGAAGAGGTAAAGCAGGAGAACTCAAACAAGAACCCTACTGTAAACTCAGTTCAGAGAGACTATATGGCAGGCGAGGTGAGCAAGGACATCACAAAGAGGTTCCTGTTGCCTGATGATATCGTTGAAGCTCATGAGAAGGGACTTATACACTTCCACGATGCGGATTATTTCGCGCAGCATATGCACAACTGCTGCCTCGTTAATCTTGAGGATATGCTGCAAAACGGCACGGTCATCAGCGAGGTAATGATAGAGAAGCCTCACAGCTTTTCTACTGCCTGCAACATTGCAACTCAGGCTATTGCTCAGATAGCGTCGTCACAGTACGGCGGACAGAGCATAACTCTTTCTCATCTGGCACCTTTTGTTCAGATATCGAGAGACAAGTACCGCAAAGAGGTAAGAAAAGAGTTCGCAGAGCTTGGGCTTGACGTTGACGATGAGACCGTTAACAAGGCTGCCGAAATGAGAGTCAAGGCTGAGATAGTTCAGGGCGTACAGATGATACAGTATCAGGTCATCACACTTATGACTACTAACGGTCAGGCGCCGTTCGTAACGATATTCATGTATCTTGATGAGGTGCCCGAGGGTCAGACAAGAGATGACCTCGCAGCTATAATAGAGGAGATGCTCAGGCAAAGGATACAGGGCGTAAAGAACGAAAAGGGCGTATTTATAACGCCTGCATTCCCGAAGCTTATCTATGCGCTTGATGAGGATAACGTAAGAGAAAGCTCAAAGTACTGGTATCTGACGGAGCTGGCTGCTAAGTGTACAGCTAAGAGAATGGTGCCCGATTACATCAGTGCAAAGGTGATGAGAGAGCTCAAGGGCGGAGATGTTTACACCTGTATGGGCTGCCGTTCGTTCCTCACTCCCGACAGGTTCACCGATAAAGGCGTGCCGAATATCGCAAAGGCCAAGAACTATCAGGAGGGAAAGCACAAGTATTACGGAAGGTTCAATCAGGGCGTTGTTACGCTTAATCTGGTGGATATCGCGTGCTCCTCAGGCAAGGATATGGAGAAGTTCTGGAAGATATTCGACGAGAGACTTGAGATATGCAGGAGAGCTCTTACGATAAGACATGAGAGACTGAAGGGTACAGCTTCTGACGTTGCGCCTATCCTCTGGCAGAACGGTGCGCTTGCAAGGCTTGAAAAGGGCGAGAAGATAGACAAGCTCCTTTATGACGGATATTCTACTATATCGCTCGGCTATGCAGGGCTTTGTGAGTGCGTAAGGTATATGACGGGTCACTCTCACACTGACCCGGAGGCTACACCGTTTGCATTGGATATAATGAAGTATCTGAACGATGCGTGCGCTAAGTGGAAGGCTGAGACAAATATTGATTTCAGCATCTACGGCACTCCGCTGGAGTCTACCACCTACAAGTTCGCAAGGTGCTTGCAGACCCGCTTCGGCGTTATCGAGGGAGTTACTGACAAGAACTACATCACTAACAGCTATCACGTTCATGTTACCGAGGAAATAGACGCGTTTGACAAGCTGAAGTTTGAAGCTCAGTTCCAGGCTCTGTCCCCGGGAGGCGCTATCAGCTATGTTGAGGTGCCTAATATGCAGCAGAATATCGAGGGCGTGCTCGCTGTTATGCAGTATATCTACGATAACATAATGTACGCAGAACTTAACACAAAGAGCGACTACTGCCAGGTCTGCGGATATGACGGAGAGATACAGATAGTAAAAGAGGACGGAAAGCTCCTCTGGGAGTGCCCTAACTGCGGCAACCGCGACCAGAGCAAGCTGAACGTTGCAAGACGCACCTGCGGATATATCGGTACTCAGTTCTGGAATCAGGGCCGTACTCAGGAAATAATGGACCGAGTAATGCATCTGTAATTAGTAGTTAAAATATCCCCCGCCAGCGGCGGGGGATATTTAACAAAAATATATTTAACAGGAGTATTATATGAACTACTGTGCAATAAAAAAGACCGACATCGCTGACGGTCCGGGGGTGAGGGTCACTCTGTTCGTTTCGGGGTGCAGACACCACTGCAAGGGCTGTTTTCAGCCTGAGACATGGGATTTCAACTACGGTCAGCCATACACGGATAAGACCCGTGATGAGCTCATAGAGGCGCTTTCAAAGCCATACATCAAGGGGCTTACGCTGCTGGGCGGTGAGCCTATGGAGCCTGACAATCAGAGAACTCTGGTAAGGCTTTTAAAAGAGATTAGAGAAAGGCTGCCTGAGAAGAACGTCTGGTGCTACACGGGGTGTGTGCTGGAGAAAGACCTATTAGCAGGCAGCGAGAGCGACTACCGCACCGAAGTAACGAACGAGATGCTCTCATACATTGACGTACTGGTTGACGGAGAATTCGTTCTGGAAAAGAGGAACCTTATGCTTAAGTTCAGAGGTTCTGAGAACCAGAGGCTGATAGATCTGAAAAAGACGCTTGCCGAGGGCAGGATAATAACACTGGAAGAATAAAACGCTCTAGTAACAAAAAACGCAGCTTCTGTAAAAAGGAACTGCGTTTTTTATACTCAATATCAGAACTCTATCTTCTTTGCGATATACGCTGTGAGCTCGTCTATCTTTACTCTTTCCTGAGCCATTGTGTCTCTGTCACGGATAGTTACACAGCCGTCTTCGAGGGAATCAAAGTCAAAGGTAACACAGAAAGGTGTGCCTATCTCGTCCTGACGGCGGTATCTCTTACCGATAGAGCCTGCCTCATCATAGTCTACATTGAAGTTCTTGGCAAGCATATCATAGACCTCGCCTGCCTGCTCGGAAAGCTTCTTGGAAAGCGGAAGGACACAAGCCTTGAACGGTGCCAGTGCAGGGTGGAAACGCATTACTGTCCTTACATCGGGCTTGTCCTCTGTGCCGATGTTCTCTTCGTCATAAGCCTCAGTAACTACGGTGAGGAAAAGTCTCTCAACGCCGAGAGAAGGCTCGATAACGTAAGGAACATATCTCTCGTTGGTCTCAGGGTCAAAGTAGTCAAGGGTCTTGCCTGAGGTGTTTATATGCTGAGTAAGGTCATAGTCGGTCCTGTCAGCTATGCCCCAGAGTTCGCCCCAGCCGAACGGGAAGAGATACTCAAAGTCGGTAGTTGCCTTGGAATAGAAGGAGAGTTCCTCCTTGGAGTGGTCTCTGAGCCTGAGGTTCTCTTCTTTGATGTTAAGGCTGAGAAGGAAGTTCTTGCAGAAGCTCCTCCAGTAATCGAACCATTCAAGGTCAGTATCGGGCTTGCAGAAGAATTCAAGCTCCATCTGCTCGAACTCACGCACTCTGAATATGAAGTTGCCCGGGGTTATCTCGTTTCTGAACGACTTGCCCACCTGTGCAACGCCGAATGGTATCTTTTTTCTGGTAGTTCTCTGGATATTCGAGAAGTTTACAAAGATGCCCTGTGCTGTCTCTGGGCGAAGATAAAGCTCGCTCTTGGTATCCTCGGTAATGCCCTGGAAGGTCTTGAACATAAGGTTGAACTGTCTGATATCGGTGAAGTTATGCTTGCCGCAATCGGGGCAGGGAATGCTCTTATCCTTGATATAGTCCATCATCTGCTCGTTTGACCAGCCTGCAACGTTGGTGCCGTCAAAGTCCTCGATGAGGTTATCCGCTCTGTGGCGTGTGTGGCACTCTTTACAGTCCATAAGAGGGTCTGAGAAGCCGCCAATATGGCCTGATGCTACCCATGTCTGAGGGTTCATAAGGATAGCGGAATCAAGGCCTACGTTATACTTGTTCTCCTGAATGAATTTTTTTCTCCAGGCAGCCTTGATATTGGTTTTGAGCTCCACGCCGAGGGGGCCGTAATCCCAGGTGTTTGCGAGACCGCCATAGATCTCACTGCCGGGATAAACAAAGCCTCTGCCTTTACAAAGAGCAACGATCTTTTCCATTGTTTTTTCAGAATTTTTCATATATATTCTCCTTAAAAATATTTTCTCGTGTCAGGCGCTCGCCGCGCGGCTATCTCGCTACTCTATGTACGGATTAGTAGCTACAAATCTGCCCGAAGGGTAAGACCTGCAACCGACAAGTGCCCGACCTACGGAGTGCAAATGTTCGCGCAGCGTTACTATTTAATAGCTTTAAGCTAAATTATCCCCCTACCCTCCGGGGAGGGCAAACAGTTTATTAATAACCAACTACTAAGAGAGGGGTGGGGGCGTCCTCCCCGTGCGGCGAGCACCGTGTCCAGATGTCCAGTGTCCAAGAGGTATTATTTTATTTTTATTTGACAACACCTGTCATTTATGATATACTTTCAACAAGGCGTATCGCAGATAACGGTAGGCGGTCAAATCTTCCTCCTGCAAGGGAGGTGAGCAAAATGGACGTTCTGGACGTAATAACATTACTTATCCTGATAACTGACATTGTTGCCCTCGTGGTAAACATTTGCAATAAGAAAAGATAACCGCCCAAAAGCCACAGGACGGTTATCGTAAAAGATTAAACGTGTTGGAGGTGACCGCTTACTTGCGATACGCTCCTTTTATGGCTATATTATATCACATACTGATTCAATTGTCAAGTGCTTGCCGTGCGGCAGCACCGTGTCAGGTTGTCAGGTGTCAGGTCATTAAGTTTTTTATTTTTTTCAACTCTATTAGAGTAGCTTTGCAGCTATTTGGTGGCTTTGCGGTCGCCCCCAAGCCCCTTCGCAGTGCATATGTCTATAAATAGATATTAACTATACTCTTATCTGTCCGTTACCAGTTATCAAAAACTTAGTAGTTGTCATCTCTCTGAGACCCATAGGTCCTCTTGCGTGGAGCTTCTGGGTTGAAATGCCTATCTCTGCACCGAGACCGAACATTCCTCCGTCTGTAAATCTGGTGGAGCAGTTAACATATACAGCTGCGGAATCTACTCTCTTTTTGAATTCCTCTGCGGCCCATACGCTCTCTGTAACTATACACTCAGAGTGCCCCGTTGAGAACCTTGCTATATGGTCCAGAGCTATCGACATATCCTCTACTACTCTGATAGCTATTATATAATCACTGAACTCTGTAGCATAGTCGTCATCATCGGCAAGCTTTATATCAGAGCCTAAGAAATGCCTTGTTATCTCACAGCCTCTTATCTCAACGTTATGCTTATCGAGCCTTGCTTTGAGCTTAGGCAGGAACCTGTCTGCAACAGATGAATGAACAAGGCAGGTCTCTACAGCATTGCATACCGAAGGTCGTGAGGTCTTGCCGTTATCTACTATATCAACAGCCATATTGAGGTCAGCGCTCTGATCTACATAAACGTGGCAGTTGCCCGTACCTGTCTCTATAACAGGCACTGTAGCGTTCTCTACCACTGCCTTTATCAGCTGAGCCCCTCCCCTTGGGATAAGAACATCAAGAAACTCATTAGACTTCATCATATCCATAACTATAGAACGGTCTACGTTCTCTACGAGCTGTATTATATCGGGGCTGAAGCCTGAGAGAGACACTGCCTTTCTCATAAGATTTGCAAGCATCTTGTTAGAGCTTATAGCCTCTTTACCTCCTCTGAGGATAACTGCGCTGCCTGCTTTAAGGCTGAGGACAGCACCGTCTACGGTAACGTTAGGTCTTGCCTCATAGATGATACCTATAACACCCATAGGCACTCTTACCTTCTCTATCTTCATACCGTTCGGTCTGGTAGAGCCCTCCACTATCTCGCCTATAGGGTCAGCAAGCCCTACAAGCTCTTCACATGAAGCAGCCATACCCTCTATCCTCGCAGGAGTAAGAGACAGTCTGTCTATAAGGCTCTCTCTCATGCCCATAGCTCTTGCCCTTTCGATATCCTCAGCATTGGCAGCAAGTATGTCTGCCTGTCTTTTCCTGAGGATATGAGCTATCTCCAGCAAAGCATCGTTCTTCTGCTGAGTAGATGCGAACGCCAGCTCATTCTTGCAGTTCTTAGCTCTTTCACCGAGTACGTCAAAATAACTCATAATTTCACCCCATATAGTTATTATGTATGATTATCAACACTGCTTTTTGTGCAGTATGCTGCTTTAAAAATAAAATAATACCTCTTGGACATTGGACATCTGGACACGGTACTGCCGGACGGGCGGACACGCTACTCTATGTACGGATTAGTAGCTACAAATCTGCCCGAAGGGTAAGACCTGCAACCGACAAGTGCCCGACCTACGGAGTGCAAATGTTCGCGCAGCGTTACAGCGTGATAGCATCAAGCAAAGCTATCACCCTCCCCTCCGAGGGAGGGCAAACGGTTTAATAGTCTGAAACTACTGAAAGCGGGGTAGGGGCGTCCGCCCCGTGCGGTGAGCACAAATAATCAATTAGCTTTGAATAGTGTTCCTACAGGTTTGTTTTCAAATATCTTGTAAAGCCTTCTTGGGTCTCTTCCGTTCATGATGATAAGGTCTATACCGCCGTTTCTTGCTATCTCCGCAGCATGGATCTTTGTCGCCATACCGCCCGTACCAAGCTTTGAGCCTGCTCCTCCTGCCAGTGCCCTTATCTCATCAGTTATGCTCTGCACCACAGGTATAAGCTCTGCATCGTCATACTTGTGAGGGTCTTTGTCGAACAGCCCCTCAATGTCTGACATTATTATCAGCAGGTCAGCCTTTGCAAGCACAGCCACATTTGCCGCCAGCGAATCGTTCTCGCCCATTTCAAGCTCCAGCTCATCTATAGCTACAGTATCGTTCTCGTTAACTATCGGTATAGCTCCCAGCTCAATTATCCTGTCGAGGGCATTAACTACGTTTTCCTTTCTGTCCTCCAGCAGTATATACTTTGTCAGCAGCATCTGCGCTACATTTATCCCGTAATTCGAGAACAGATTATCGTAAAGATACATAAGCTCGCACTGTCCAATAGACGCACACGCCTGCTTTGTAGGCGTATCCTTAGGCTTGTTCATAAGCCCCAGTTTAGCCATTCCCAGACCTATAGCGCCGCTTGAAACAAGTATCACCTGATACCCTGCGTTCTGCAGATCGGCAAGCGTCTTTACAAGTATCTCAACACGTCTTATGTTGAGCCTTCCCGTACCGTGAGTAAGCGTAGACGTACCTACCTTTACAACTATTCTCTTCTTATCACTTGCATTTAAGCTCAAACTTTCCATTTTAACTCCCCTGCCCGAACTTTGTCACAGGCTCAGTTTATTTACAACATTTATCGCTTTCCCATTTATCCACGCCGAGAGGTTCTCCTCCACCTTATCAAGCAGCCTTTCTCTGGTCTCCTTGGGCGCCCACGCCACATGAGGGGTTATCACACAGTTAGGTGCTTTGTAAAGGGCACAGTCAGCCCTCATAGGCTCCAGCGTCAGAGCATCTATGCAGGCACCTGCTATAGTGCCGTTTCTCAGCGCCTCAGCAAGCGCGGTCTCATCAATGAGACCTCCCCTTGCAGTGTTCACCAGCAGCGCAGACCTCTTCATAAGAGAAAGCGTATCAGCATTTATCATCTTTCTGTTATCCTCAAACAGAGGGCAGTGCAGGCTCACTATATCAGAGCGTGAAAGCAGCTCCTCAAAGCTGACACATTCACAGTCAGTCACCTTATCGGGAGAGCGTGTGAACGTCAGCACCTGCATATCAAAGGCTCTCGCTATCTGAGCAACCTTTCTGCCGATATTTCCGTACCCTACTATACCTATAGTCTGCCCCGAAAGCTCATGCGTAGGTATCCCGAAGTATGAAAACAGCTTGTAATCTATCCATTCACCGTTGTCAACAGCATCGGCATACTCACGTATCCTGTTATAGAAGTTAAGTATCAGCGCAAATGTATGCTGTGCCACTGCCGCTGTAGAATAAGCAGGCACGTTGCACACTGCCGCCCCGTGACGGCTCGCAGCATCAAGATCAACATTATTGTATCCCGTTGCGAACAGCCCCACATATTTAAGGTTCGGGCAGGCAGAGAACACATCCTCTGTGATAAGGCATTTGTTGCAGATGACTGCATCGGCATCGCCTATCTTGCGAGCTACCTCATCATTAGGTGTAAAGCCGAACACCTCGCACTCACCCAGTCTCTTTATCCCGTCAAGCGACACATCATTTCTCGATACGGTCTCGGAATCAAGGATAACTATTTTCATAGGATATCATCGTCCTCAGCATCACTGTCAATCTCTGTGTCCTCAGGCTCCTCAGAAGAAGCTTCTGCCTTCTCTTCGGCAGCTTCTGTCTCTTCATCTTTATTATCGGCAGCAGCCTTCTGCTCCTTCTTAGCTCTTGAAGCTCTGAACGAATATATCGCAGAGGCAGCAAGCAAGCCCAATTCAACGATGAACAGCGCCGTTATGAACGAATCGTCCGTAAAGAACTGTGTCAGCAAGGTCAGGTCTACGGCTGCCAACAGGCAGAGATAATTATATCCCCTTCTCCTTGCAAACAGTGCAGCATAAACAGCTGTCGCTATTATACAGAACCCTATGTGTATACCCAGCGGCAGCGGAGCATAAACATTCTGAAGTGTTGCGCCGTCATCGGCTAATATCTGAAGCATCTCATTCACCTTTCCAAACAGTTTACATTCAGCCCTGCATATCCTCGGCATCGTCATAGCTTGATGTAACACCCAGATATTCCTCAAGAGACAGTCCGCTCTGAGTTACCTCTGTAGCTATCTTAGTGCCAAGATATCTTATATGCCACGGCTCATAAGCATAGCCCGTTGATGACTCCTTCCCCTCAGGAAACCTGATTATGAAGCCGTATTCGGAACAGTGCTGAGCAAGCCATTCAGCCTCGGGCGTGCCTGCAAAGGTATCCTCTGTAGTGTTGACATCGAATGCAAGCCCAGACTGGTGCTCTGAATGACCGGGGCGCGAGGACACCTCATCAGCAGCCTCGACGCCTCTCTCATTGGCATAACTATTATATAAGTATTCCTGATCTTCATATGAACGGTAGCTCGAATTCACCCACAGAGATATCCCATCATAAGAAGCTGCCTCTGCCATTTCGTTAAAGGCATTCTGTGCCACCTCACTTACACCGGGTGCATAATCGGCAGGCAGGGAATAGGTCTTGTTAACTATCAGGATATTATCAACAAACGTCATACCACCGATAGTCTCTATCTTGTGGCCGCTCTGCTCTTCACCCTCAGCATCGGGCTCGGTTTCCTCAGCCTTTGAGGAAGAGCTCTTCTTTTTAGTTGTTTTTTTCGTCTTTGTATCGGCAGCCGCCGCAGAGGACGAGCTCGTACTCTTGTCGTCCTTCTTGTCAGAACCGCTTGTGCACGCCTTGAACAGTATTATCACCAGCAGAACGAGCACACAGACAGCTATTATCCTGTTGCGCATTATACGCTTTCTTTCAGCCTCACGTCTTAAAGCTCTTCTGCTCTCTATATCCGCCCTTATGCGCGCTGTATACTCCTCATCATATACGGGAGCATTCTCGCTCTCGGTCACGGGCTCATCGTTCACCGAGCTTTGTTCTGTATCATCCTTTACGGCATCTGTATCCTTACCATCATCAAGAATACTGCGCCAGGGAAAATCCTCCATTTTATGACCTCCTGTCAGTCCGCAGGGACATTGTTTTTGCAATATTTAAATTATTATAACACATAATCGCAAAAAAGTAAAGATGCGCGGACAAAAAAACTTGTGCACTCGGTTTTGTGCGCGATGTCCAGCCGTGCGGCGAGCACTTATAACACATAATCATAAAAAAGTAAAGTATTATTTTTTCACATAAGTCTTGCTTTATATTTATACTTGACATTCTCCCGAGCTTATAGTATAATATAATAGTGTTTTTGTATGCCGAGGCGTGCTGCTTCAGATACATTGCGTGAGAACACAGGAAAGTAAATCAGTGACAAATAAACAGTAAAGGTGATAGAATATGGGTCTTTTTGACAAGGTGTTCGGCAACTATTCAAAGAAGGAGCTCGCCAAGATAGAGCCTATCAAGAATAAGGTGCTGGAGCTTGAAAGCAAATACGAGGCAATGTCCGATGAGGAGCTGGGAAATCAGACTGCTGTACTGAAAGCAAAGCTCGATGAGCTCTCAACTCTCGATGACGTTCTGCCCGATGCTCTCGCTGTATGCCGTGAGGCAGCATGGAGAGTTCTCGGCAAGAAGCCGTTCCCCGTTCAGATAATAGGAGCGATAGTGCTTCATCAGGGACGTATTGCCGAGATGAAAACAGGTGAAGGTAAAACTCTCGTTGCGTGCCTTGCAGCTTATGCTAATTCGCTCAACGGCAAGGGCGTACACGTTGTAACGGTAAACGACTTCCTTGCGAAGTTCCAGTCTGAGGAAATGGGCAAGGTGTTCCACTTCCTGAATACGTCTATAGGCGTTGTCCTCACAGGAATGGACAAGGATACCAAGAAGCAAGCTTACAATGCAGATATAACCTACGGTACGAACACAGAGTTCGGCTTTGATTATCTGCGTGACAACATGGTAACATACAAGAAGGATAAGGTCCAGAGAGAGCACGCATTCGCTATCGTTGATGAGGTGGACTCTATCCTCATAGATGAAGCAAGAACTCCTCTTATCATTTCGGGTCAGGGCGATAAGTCGACCACCCTATATTCCGAGGCTGACAGGCTGGCTAAGACCCTGAAGCCCGTTACAGTCGTTGAGATGGACGACAAGGCAGACAATGACCTGCTCGACGGCGACTACATCATCGACGAAAAGGCTAAGACAGCTACCCTTACAAAGAGCGGTGTTAAAAAGGCTGAGAAGTGGTTCCATATAGTAAACCTCATGGATCAGGAGAATATGACTATCTCTCACCATGTAAATCAGGCTATCAAGGCTAACGGCGTTATGAAAAACGGCGTTGACTACATTGTCAAGGACGGCGAGGTCCTCATAGTTGATGAGTTCACAGGCCGTATAATGCAGGGCCGCAGATTCAATGACGGTCTGCACCAGGCTATCGAGGCTAAGGAGAACGTTGAGGTAAAGAGAGAGTCAAAGACTATCGCAACGATCACTTATCAGAACTATTTCCGTCTTTACGGAAAGCTCTCGGGTATGACGGGTACAGCTCTTACCGAGGAGGACGAGTTCAGAGAGATCTATAAGCTCGACGTTATCGAGGTGCCTACAAACAAGCCTGTTGTAAGAATAGACCACCCCGATATAGTATACAAGACCGAGAAGGGCAAGTTCAACGCAGTTATAGATCAGATAATAGAGTGCCACAAGAAGGGTCAGCCCGTACTGGTAGGTACAGTTTCGATCGAGAAGAGTGAGTACCTTTCAAGGCTGCTGAAGGCTAAGGGCATAAAGCATGAGGTGCTCAACGCAAAGCACCACGACAAAGAGGCATTCATAGTTGCTCAGGCTGGTAAGTTCGGCTCGGTAACTATAGCTACTAACATGGCAGGCCGTGGTACAGATATCCTGCTCGGCGGTAATGCTGAGTACAGGGCTTTGCAGGCAGTTCAGAAGCAGGGCTACAGCGAAGAGTGCGCAGTTGAAGCTTCGGGCTTTTCAAATACTGATGACCCCGATGTTCTTGAAGCAAGAAAGATATACAGGTCTGCCTATGAGAAATATACCGAGGAGATCAAAGAGCTCGCTGAGAAGGTAAAAGAGGCAGGCGGCCTTTATATAATCGGTACTGAGAGACACGAATCAAGACGTATAGACAACCAGCTCAGAGGACGTTCCGGACGTCAGGGCGACCCCGGAGAGAGCACCTTCTTCCTTTCCCTTGAGGACGACCTTATGAGAATATTCGGCGGTGAGCGTATAACCGTTATGATGGACAGGCTCAACGTTGATGAGGATACTCCTATCCAGTCAAAGATGCTTTCGGGCGTTATCGAATCGTCTCAGAAGAAGATAGAGGGCAGAAACTTCAACATCAGAAAGAACGTCCTCAATTACGACGACGTTATGAACACCCAGCGTGAGATCATCTACGGTCAGAGACAGAGAGTTCTTGACAGCGGCGTTGAGGGAGGCTCCGATCCCGACGGCGACATCTTGCACGAGGACATCATCAATATGATAAAGGGCTTTGTTGAGGATTCCGTAAATATGTATCTTGTGGGTGATATCACCGATGACTGGAACCTGCAGGGTCTTAAAGAAAGACTGCTCGGCCTTATAACTGTTGACAGCGACTTTGAGTACACACCTCAGGAGCTGGACGACCTCAGCCGTGAGAAGATAATCGACCTTCTTACCGACAGAGCTATGAAGATATACGAAAAGCGTGAGGAGGACCTTACAAAGCCTCTGCTCAGAGAGATCGAGAGAGTTGTTCTTCTTAAAGTTGTTGATACGAAGTGGATGGATCACATCGATGATATGGAGGAGCTGAAGCGCGGTATCGGTCTGCGTTCATACGGTCAGAGAAACCCTGTTGTAGAGTACCGTGTTGAAGGTATGGATATGTTCGACGATATGGTAGCATCTATCCGTGAGGACACTGTCAGAATGCTCTTCACTATACAGGTGAGAAGAAATGCGGCTCCCGAGCGCGAGCAGGTATTAAAGCCTACCGAGCACCACAATATGACAGTCAGAAAGAACAAGAAGAAAAAGTCAAATAACAAGTAAATAGAATTTTTCAAGTCATAACACAAAAGACTGCTGTTTTTGATAACGGCAGTCTTTTTTTGTTTAATTGCCACAAATATATCCTTCGGGGCTTGATAAAAAGGACGACTTATGCTATACTATAGGGGATACTGTACTTTTTATGAAGGAATGTGATCTCTTGAATAATAATAAAGAGCAATATAAACGTATTCTGAATTATTTCGGAGCTCTGCTCATTATACTTGTGTTTATGAAGTGCTTCAGCGTTGTTTGGTATGATTACTACAATGAGAAGATGGACGACTCCTTCTGGTTTTACGGAAATATCCTTATGGTAGGCATATATATGCTTGTTTATATGTTCACGGGAAATATTTTCAGCGCTTTCAGACTTGGCTACTCAAAGTTCAGCGGCCTGTTCATCTCTCAGGCACTGACGATAATCTGCACCAATGCTGCGGAATTCGTGCTGATATCCCTTATCGGACGAGGCAGGCTCGGCATAACGCCTATACTTGTGATGTCTCTTATCGAGGGAGCATTTGCGGCAGTGTGGGCACTGATACTGACGAAGATATACCACACCTTGTATCCTCCGAG
This sequence comes from Ruminococcus sp., assembly GCA_017484095.1. Taxonomy (GTDB): domain Bacteria; phylum Bacillota; class Clostridia; order Oscillospirales; family Ruminococcaceae; genus Hominimerdicola. Next base: position 18,919 of record JAFUTU010000040.1, read on the forward strand.
AAAGATGATAATGATATACGGCAATCAGAACGCGAAGTATCTTGTGCATAAAATGAGCACACGAAACGACAAGTACCGCATATGCACGGCTATGAGCGCCGAGGAGAGCTTAGAGGACTTAGAGGCTGCGATCCTGGAGCATGAGGCAGTTATAATATCTGACCTGCAAAGCGACCTCAGAAACAAGCTCGTCAAGTTCACGTTCGAGCACTCTATCAGAGTTTATATTAACCCTAAGCTTTCAGATATAATCATCAGGGGCGCAGATGACTTCCACCTGTTTGACACTCCCCTCCTGCTCGCGAGAAATGACGGTCTCCAGTGGGATCAGAGAGTGATAAAAAGACTGATAGACATTCTCCTCTCAGCGATAGCTATAATTGTGTTCTCACCTTTTATGCTGATAACTGCAATAGCTATCAAGGCATATGATAAGGGTCCTGTGCTGTATTCTCAGAAAAGGCTTACTATGGGTGGCAGAGTGTTCAACGTGCTCAAATTCAGGAGCATGGTGGTAAATGCAGAAAACAAAAGCGGTGCGACCCTCGCCAAAAAGGACGACAAGCGCATCACTCCTGTAGGAAAGGTCATCAGAAAAATAAGGTTTGATGAGCTCCCTCAGCTGTTCAATATCCTAAAGGGAGATATGTCCTTCGTGGGACCCAGACCCGAACGCCCCGAGATAGCAAAGAAATACGAGAAAACGATGCCCGAGTTCAAGTACCGCCTTAAAGTAAAGGCTGGGCTTACGGGCTATGCACAGGTAATGGGCAAGTATAACACTACCCCTTATGACAAGCTGAAGCTTGACCTGATGTATATCGAGAGACAGTCGCTGAGCCTTGATATGAGCATAATCTTCTCAACGATGAAGATAGTTCTCACGCCTGAAGCTACCGAAGGCGTAGGCAGCGCCCCCATTGAGACAAAGCGTGACCGCATAGAGCATGACAGCTCAAAAGACTGAAAACAAAATGCCCGTGAGCACTTTTTGACTGCGCTCACGGGCTGTGTTATTCTTTTCAGAAAAATTCATCCATCCTGTTTGATCTGATCTCAAAAGAGTCCTCACGGTCAGGGCCGTTAGCTATGCGGTAAAACTTCTCTCCGCTCCTTCGGCTGATAGAGATAGACTCCTTATTCAGAAAGATCATTCTGTTCACCTCGTTGCAGTCAAGCAGTGCCAGCTCACTGTCGCCAAGGTCTTCGCTTCCGCAAAGGAGAGCCAGGATAAGGTTCTTGTTTTTCTGCATATGCTCTTTTAAGAGGTCCATATCGTCCTTGATCGAGAATTTCCAGCTGTTTATCCCGTCAGCCCGCGGAGCCTCCTTATGAGTGCGGAATTTCACAAACAGAGTAAAGCTCGCGGATGAGGTCTTTATCTCATAGATGCGCCTGTCGCTGCCGCCTTCGATGAGGACAGGGTCTGCCCCGTGACTGAGGAGCTTCGAAAGCACTGCTCCGTAATAAAAGTCTGCTGTCCGTATTCTCGACATGATCGTCCCTCCTCTGAAAGCTATAGTATTTTTAACAGTATAACACATTTTTTCCGATTTTGCAAATTAATTATCAGTCAGGTTTTTGTATTGACTTTTTTGTTCGGATTTGGTATAATGAAGTTTAAGAATTGCAATGTGTCGGAAGAGGTCATTTGATGAGTTTTTCCGTAAAATTTTGTATGGAGGAAAATTTATGCCGACTAAATATGTATTTGTCACAGGCGGAGTCGTTTCGGGACTTGGCAAGGGTATAACAGCGGCGTCTCTTGGCAGACTGCTGAAGGCAAGAGGCTACAGTGTAACTATCCAGAAGTTCGACCCTTATATAAACGTTGACCCCGGTACGATGTCTCCCTATCAGCACGGAGAGGTATTCGTAACCGATGACGGCGCTGAGACCGATCTCGACCTTGGCCACTATGAGAGATTTATTGACGAGAACCTGTCTGTTAACTCAAACGTTACCACGGGAAAGATCTACTGGACCGTCCTCAATAAAGAAAGACGCGGAGATTATCTCGGAGGCACTGTACAGGTGGTGCCTCATATAACCAACGAGATCAAGGAAAGGCTTTACAGGGTCGCAAAGACATCTGAGACTGATGTTGTCATCACTGAGATCGGCGGCACTGTCGGAGATATCGAGTCTACTCCTTTTCTTGAGGCTATCAGACAGGCATCTATCGAGCTGGGACGCGAGAACGCACTGTTTATCCATGTGTGCCTGCTGCCGTATATTTCAGGCTCTAAGGAGCTTAAATCGAAGCCGACTCAGCATTCCGTAAAGGAGCTGCTTTCGATCGGTATACAGCCAAATGTGCTCGTACTGAGATCGGAGATGGAAGTTCCGGAGGATATGAAGCACAAGATAGCTCTGTTTTGCAACGTAAGGGCAGAAGACGTTATCCAGAACCTGACTGCGCCATCGCTTTATGAAGTTCCGCTGTGGCTGGAAAAGGAAGGTCTCGCTGATGTTGTATGCGAGCACCTGAAGCTTGAGAACAAGACTCCCGAACTGACAGGCTGGAAGGCTATGATCGAAAAGGTAAAGAGCTGCAACAAGAAGGTAACTATCGGGCTGGTCGGAAAGTATGTTGAGCTTGAGGACGCTTACCTCTCGGTAGCTGAGGCTCTCAGGCACGGCGGGTTTGAAAACGGCGCCGAGGTCGATATAGAATGGATACAGTCTGAGAACATAACAAGAGAAAATGCTGCCGAGCAGCTCAAAAACTGCGACGGTATCATCGTTCCGGGAGGCTTCGGAGACAGAGGCATCGAGGGAATGATAGAGGCTATCAGATATGCAAGAGAGAACAAGGTGCCTATGTTCGGTATCTGTCTCGGTATGCAGATGTCGGTAGTTGAGTTTGCAAGAAATGTAGCAGGTCTCGAAGGGGCTAATTCAACCGAATTTGAGGAGACCGAATACCCTGTTATAGATATCATGGATTCTCAGAAGGATATCACTGAAAAGGGCGGCACAATGAGACTTGGTCTTTATCCGTGCAAGCTGCAGGAGGGCTCCATATGCAAGGAGATATACGGACAGGATCTCATCTATGAGCGCCACCGTCACCGCTGGGAGTTCAACAACCGATTCAAGAGCACTCTCACAGGCAACGGCTTGCTGGTGGCAGGCATATCTCCTGATGAGAAGCTTGTTGAGATAGTTGAGCTGCCTAAGGATATGCACCCGTGGTTTGTGGGAGTACAGTTCCACCCCGAGTTCAAATCGAGGCCAAACCACCCACAGGTACTGTTCAGCGATTTTATAAGAGCATCGCTTGAAAACAGAGAAAGCAAATAAAAGAAGCACCCGTGAACTTTTACTTTCACGGGTGCTTTTTTATCTCACTTTTTAAAAACTCTTCCTTCTTTTCTGGGAGCTGCCTCCTTGGGCTCGCTGTCACTGTAGCCAATGGCGCAGTGCCCGATGCCTACATATCCCTCAGGCACGCCGTATCCGTCAAGGATCGCTCTGCCCTCTTCACACTCGCTCTCCTCTTTAGCTCGGTGTATCCAAATGCTCGATACTCCCAGTGAGTGTGCCGCCAGCATAAGGTTGCCCATAACAAGGCTTCCGTCATAAATGTAAGTCGGGTTATCCTTCGGGGCAAGCACCCACAGATAGCACGCCGCATTGTAAAACGGATCAAAGCCCTCCTGCCAGCCGCCGATGCGCCTGTTCAGGTCACTGAGCTTTGCCTTGGTCTCATCATCTTTGACCACTACCACCACAGGGCACTGTGTACCTCTGCCGTTAGCAGCATAAAGACCTGCCTCGATTATCTCATCTACCAGTGCCTCGGGCACCTCTTTACCGTTGAAAGCTCTCTCGCTTCTTCTTTCGAGCATTGCCCTGATAACTTCATTCATAGTAAAACTCCTTTCGGCATCAGCCCTTCAGACCTCTTGACTGTCTGTCCATATCCTCAACTACGATGTCATATATCTCGCCGAGAGTAGCACAGTATTCAAGCAGCTTCCATGGCTCGTTAGTGTGGAAGTGTATCTTCACTGTCTCATCATCACCGATAACGAGCAGGCTGTCTCCCACAAAATGCTCTGTTATGTAATCGTCAAGCTCGTCCTCATCAAGCCCCTCGGCATCTATAAGGAGCTGAGTATCATATCTGAATTCTATCTCGTCCATAAGTATTACCTCCTGAAAAATACTAAGGCATTGTAAGCCTTCGCTAACAGTATAGCACATATCTTCAAAAAAGTAAAGACATACACTTGAAAAAACATACGAACTGTGCTATACTTTATAGTGATAAATTGTCCGAAAGGGTTGTTTTTTATGATAAAGGATATCCAGCAGAAAATACTTGAACTGAAAAAAGAGAAGGACATCTGTATCCTCGCTCACAGCTATCAGGCAAAGGAGATAATAGAGATCGCCGATATTACGGGAGATTCGTACAAGCTCTCTGTTGAGGCGGCTAAGGTTAAAAATGAAAACATTCTTTTATGCGGCGTTCACTTTATGGCAGAGACCGCAAAGATGCTATCGCCCGAAAAGAGAGTTTACCTCTCTCACCCCGATGCAGGCTGCCCTATGGCAGAGCAGATGGAGCCCGAAATGATCGAAGAGATCAAAAAGCGCGAGCCTGACAGGAAGGTAGTTTGCTATGTGAACACCACTGCTGCACTGAAGGCTGTTTGTGATGTGTGCGTTACAAGCTCCTCAGCGGTAAAGATAGTTAAGGCTATGGAAGCAGATAAGATACTCTTTATCCCTGACTGCAATCTGGGCGCCTTTGTTCAGAGAGCCTGCCCCGATAAGGATATAATGCTCCTGCAGGGCGGCTGCCCCGTTCATGCGGCAATAACTGCCGATGAGCTCAGAGAGGCGAAGGCTAAGCACCCCGATGCAGTTGTTCTCGTACACCCCGAATGCCGACCCGAAGTGACAGAGCTTGCGGACTATGCAGGCTCGACCTCGGATATAATGAACTATGCGGCTAAGAACGATGCGAAGGAATTCATAATAGGAACAGAAAACTCTATCGCAGAGCATTTGCAGTACCGCTTCCCCGAGAAGGAGTTTTATGTTATGTCAAAGAGGCTTATCTGCCCTAATATGAAGCTGACGACCCTTATGGACGTTTACAAGAGCTGTCTCGAAGTGGGGACCGAGACTGAACGCGAGATAAAAATGTCAGATGAGCTGATAGAGAAAGCTAAGGTTTGCATCAATGAAATGATACGCTTAGGCGGCTAGTCGGTCATCATTGTATTCGGTATAAAGATAAAACGAGGAGAATATACGTGGCTAAACAGGTTTACGACAACAGAGAGCTTTCGTGGCTCAAATTCAATGAAAGAGTGCTTGAGGAGGCACAGGACAACAACACTCCCCTGCTTGAAAGGCTGCTGTTCCAGTCTATTTTCGGCAGCAACCTTGATGAGTTTTTCAGGGTGCGTGTGGGTTCTATATACGATCAGTCTCTGGTAAACGATGAGGACAAGGACAACAAGTCAAAGATGAGACCGTCGGAGCAGCTATCTGCAATATTTGCAAGGGTCAGGGAGCTTATGCCCCTGAAGGATAAGTCATACTCCGTTATACTTAAAGAGCTTGAGCTCAACGGCATATTCCACAGGTCGATGAAGAGCCTTAACAAAGCAGAGCTTGAATTCCTTGACGCTTATTTTTCATATGAGATAAAGCCGTTTTTAAATGCGTTCATAATCGACAAGCGCCACCCGTTTCCGTTTCTTGTGAACCAGAGCATCTATGCGGTAACAAAGCTAAGCTCAAAATCAGGGCTGCTGATAGGGATAATCGGGTGCAGCGAAAAGTTTCAGCGCGTGATCTTTCTGCCAAGCGCAGAGGGCGTTATCAATTTTGTTCTGGTAGAGGACGTTATCCTGCATTTTGCAGACAAGGCATTTACAGGCTATAAGATAGAGGAAAAAGCGCTGATAAGAGTTACCAGAAATGCCGATATAGACGTTGACGAAAGCTTTGACAGAGAGCTTGATTTCAGAGAGAATATGTCAGAGCTTATAAAGAAAAGAAAAAGGCTCTGCCCTGTAAGGTTACAGCTTTCAAGGCAGCTTTCCGAAGCTGTGCTGAATGAGCTTTTATCAAGGCTGGAGCTCTCTCACAAGCAGGTCTTCACTGAAAAGGCGCCTCTTGATTTCTCGTTCGTGTCATCGGTGCTGGATAAAGCCAAGGATAAAAAAGAGCTCTTCTTTGTAAAGCTGGAGCCGCAGGCTTCTCCGATGATAAAAGAGAATGTACCTATGATAGATCAGATAGATGAGAAAGACCTGTTCCTCTCCTATCCGTATGAGTCGATAAAGCCGTTCATAAGGCTTCTCAATGAGGCAGCGGCTGATGACAGCGTAGTGTCGATCAAGATGACGCTTTACAGGGTAGCAAAAAATTCAAAGATAATAAAGGCTCTCTGTCAGGCGGCAGAAAACGGCAAGGACGTTCTTGTGCTGGTAGAGCTCAGGGCGCGTTTTGATGAAGAGAACAACATCGGCTGGTCAAAGCTTCTGGAAGAGTCGGGCTGCCGTGTTATCTACGGACCTCAGCGGCTGAAGGTACATTCAAAGCTCTGTCTCATAACAAGAAAGATAGACCGCGATGTTAAATACACCGTTCAGGTCGGCACGGGAAACTATAATGAAAAAACTGCCGAGCTTTACACCGACCTCTGCCTTATGACCTCTAACAAGGAAATTGCCGAAGACGCCTGCGAGGTGTTCAGAACGCTCCAGATCGGAGAGCTTGTTGAGGACACAAAGAATCTGCTGGTAGCACCGAGATGTCTGCAAAACAAAGTGCTTGAAATGATGGATAATGAGATAAGCATTGCCAAAGCAGGAGGAGAAGGATATGTCGGAGCAAAGCTCAACTCTCTGACAGATAAGGCTATAATAGATAAGATAATAGAGTGCTCTCAGGCAGGCGTAAAGGTTGAGCTTGTCATCAGAGGTATATCGTGTCTGGTGGCAGGGGTTAAGAACGTTACCGAGAACGTGACCATACGCTCTATCGTTGGAAGATATCTTGAGCACGCAAGGATATATATTTTCGGAACCGGCGTAAGAAAAAAGGTATATATCTCCAGTGCCGACTATATGACCCGAAACACAACAAGGCGAGTCGAGGTCGCGGCACCTGTACTTGATGAGGACATAAAGGCGCGTGTACTTTATATATTCGACACACAGATGAAGGATAATGTCAAGGCAAGAGTGATGCAGTCAGACGGCAGATACAAGCGCGCAGAGCGTGGTGATATCGCGATCGATGCACAGACAAGATTCTTTGCGGAGAGCTACGCCAATGCCCCGAAGCCTGAGCCTGAAAAAGCTCCCGAGCCCGAACAGAAAAAAGGGTTATTTGCAAGGATAAAGGCATTCTTTACTAGGAAGAAGCAGTAATAAGGATCACGTAGACCTTGAGATAAAGAAGTGTGCTGCTGACTGTTTTCTCCCAAAGCCCGACATGCTCAGGGGAGAGTTCTCCGAGGAAGATCTGATCGAGGAAATGAATATCATATGATAGGGTTTTACAGAAACGGAGAGACACAGTTCTCGTTTGATCCGACCCGGACAGATGCAGACGACGTGATAGTAGTTATGAAGGCTGACGGCAGCAAAGATGTATCGTTAAACGGCAATAAAAAACTGTGAAGAGTATAACAAAAACGCTTACGGATATCACCGTAAGCGTTTAGTTTTTGTTTTAGTCCAAAGCTCCCTTTATAGCCTCAAGGAACTCATCGTACTCCTCAAATGCAGGAAGATCAGGGTTCTCTGCCTTGATAGCGTCAGTGCTCCTGAACAGGAAGCCTGCCTTTGATGCCCTTATCATTCCGAGATCGTTGTGGCTGTCTCCTGCCGCGATAGTCTCAAATCCTACCGACTGCAAAGCCTTTACCGTCGTGAGCTTTGACTGCGGGCACCTCATCTGATAGTCTGTGATCTCGCCGTTCTCACCAACTACAAGGTTGTTGCAGAAAAGTGTAGGATAACCCAGCTTTTTCATAAGCGGTCCTGCGAACTGATAGAATGTATCACTGAGGATAAGCACCTGAGAAACGCTTCTCAGCTCGTCAAGAAACTCCTTAGCACCTGGCATAGGGTCTATCTTTGCAATAGTCTCCTGTATCTCTTTCAGTCCAAGGCCATGCTCCTTCAGTATCGAAAGTCTGTACTGCATAAGCTTGTCATAATTGGGCTCGTCTCTTGTCGTCCTACTGAGCTCAGGCACTCCGCTTGCCTCAGAAAATGCTATCCATATCTCAGGCACAAGTACTCCCTCAAGATCAAGACACGTAATATTCATACCCATAATTCATTCCTCCCATTGTGTTTTATCGTTCACATTATACCACACATATATGCTAATTTCAAGAGCGAGATGTTAATTTTTTGTCAATCACCGATGTTTAACGCAAAAAAACTCCCATAGCGGGGTGAGCTATGGGAGCCAAAAATAAAATTATAGGGGAGAAGCCGACAGGTATTACCCTGCCGATTTATATGAAGGCTTGGGGTAAAAGCCAACATATCACTAATTAAGGGAGCTTTACAGCTCGTCCTGTGATGTGTACATGATAACGCTCCAATGTGTAATGTGTGTGAAAAATTATTGTATTGTTTCTGAAAAGTGATCGCCCAATAAAGATATGCTTTCTGCATAACTTTAACGGTAATAATTGACGAATGGTCTTAAAAGTGCTATAATAAATAAAGGATCTCAGCCTCTTGACATAACATATGGCTGCTCTCTCGACCGTGGAGACCCTTTAACTACTTGAAAGGAACAGCAACAGAATGAAAAGCCTGCTCATATCCACACTTAACACGCGTGAGCTTGGCGGTTACCGCTGCAGATACGGTGTTACTCAGAAAAACAGGATAATTCGCAGCGACCGTATATGCGAACCGACAGAGCAAGATATCTCCTATCTCAAGGTCAACGGCATAACTACCGTTATAGACCTTCGCACCGATGCTGATGTTTCTTCAAGTCCCTGCGGTCTGACAAAAGATAAAGGATTTTTATATCATCACATCCCCATCGAGGAGGGCGGATACGTACCTTCTTCGTTTGATGATGTGATACCCAGCTACCTTGGTATAGCAAGAGAGCCAAATATGGCCCGTGTAATGCGCACTATTGCCAAAGCGCCCATGGGAGTGATCTTCAACTGCTGGGCAGGCAAGGACCGAACAGGTGTTACAGCTGCGATACTGCTCATGCTCTGCGGAGTGTCTGACAGCGATATAATTGAAAACTATATGCTTACCAGGCCCTACAGTGAAGAGCTCTGGAATATGCTGAGAGAGTTTCGCTCGGAAGAGGAAATGAAAATTATAATCCCGAACGAGCATTTCATCAATGGCTTTATAAACGGCTTTCGCGAGCAGTTCTCAACGCCTGAGAGATACCTTTCAGACTTGGGGCTCAGCGCCGAAGAAATAAGAACAGTTATTGAAAAGCTGTGCAACTGACAAATATCTGCTGAGTAATACTGTTTGATAGCTTAAGATATATTTTTAATGAGGTGATAAACAATGAAGGTACTTATTATCAACGGAAGTCCAAGGCTGAACGGCAACACCACTATCGCTGTGAATGAGCTGGTAAAGGTTTTTGAGGCCGAGAGCATAGAAGCTGAGGTCTGTCGTGTAGGCAACAAGGATATAAGAGGCTGCATTGCCTGCGGCAAGTGTGCCGAGCTTGGCAAGTGTGTTTTCAATGATGCAGTCAACGAGCTTGCTCCCAAATTTGAGGAGGCTGACGGTCTTATCATAGCGTCTCCCGTTTACTACGCATCGGCAAATGCAACGCTGATCGCCTGTCTCGACCGACTGTTTTACAGCACTCACTTTGACAAGACTATGAAGGTCGGAGCAAGCGTTGTGGTCGCAAGGCGTGGAGGCTGTTCGGCAACGTTTGACGAGCTCAACAAGTACTTCACCATATGCAATATGCCTGTAGCATCGAGCCAGTACTGGAACAGCGTTCACGGCAGGCTGCCGGGCGAAGCTCAGATGGATACCGAAGGCTTGCAGACGATGAGAGGGCTTGCAAGAAATATGAGCTTTCTGATGAAGAGTATCGCTCTTGGCAAAGAGAAATACGGTCTCCCCGAAAAGGAGCCGTGGCAGCCCACGCACTTTATTTAAAAAACATAATATCCTGCTTTTCTGTAAAAGATCAGCAGGATATTTTTTTGCGTTTTTACTCTATTTATAGTTTACCGTACCGGTAGCTGTGCTTCCCGTATGGCTGATATCTCCGAAGCCGTGAAGCCTGAAATTAACATCATCACCAAAACGGTCATCGGTGCAGAAGGTAGCTATAGCTGTAGGCTCTGCGCTGAAGCCCTGAAGTGTCACCATCGGTGATATGCCGAGCAGATGAGCCGCGATCACACAGGTCGCACCGAAATGGCAAAACAGCACTATAGTCTTATCGTGCTCGGAAACGGCATGGTATATCTCCCCTCTTCTCTCTAACCCGTGCTTCAAAAGCAAGCTGTCAATGCCGCTGCAAACAGCCTCATAACGCCGCTTTACTTCACTCTCTGCCACCGCACCGACATCTGCGAACCTGTCCTTATCATAATACTGGGTCGTCTGTGTCCAGCTGTTCGGAGGTATGTCCCATATCTCTATAGGCTTGCCCTCATATGCTACCTTCACATCAAATTCGTGCAGCCAGGCACATTCGGTAACAGGTATGCTTCTGCCTGCCATAGCTATCTGAGCGGTCTGCCTTGCCCTGCCCATAGGCGAAGTATAAGCCGCAGAAATATCAGTGCTCTTCAACCTTTCCGCAAGTCTTTCAGCCTGCCATATACCGTTTTGTGTAAGGCAGTCTTTAGCATAGTCGGGCTCACCGTGTCTTATCACCAATAGTTTCATAATATCTCCCCTGATCTGATATTTATTTCAGCGTATAGCCTGCCTTTGTGAAGATGTTATCTACAACACCGAATTTTTTGTCGGTGACAGGCTTTGAAAGCTCACTGTATTCGATAAACTCATCTGTGATGCTGGCAAAGTACTGCTTGTTATCAGCCTCAATAAGGTAATATGAGCTTTTTCTGTCATTAAGCTGATCCACAGCCTCAAAAACACCGAATGCAGGCATTATCGTCCATTCAAGCACATGTTCAAGAGCCGAGAGCTTTTTCTTTCTTATAAGAGGGTATATCTGCGCCGCCTTCGGGAACTTTGCAAAAGCCGCAGCGTCATGCTTTGAACGGCACTTTCCGCCCTTCTCATAATCATTGATATTAATGCTTTCCTTGATTGTGCTGAATGAAATGCCGCTGCCCTCGTCCAGAAGATAGTCTATAGATACTCCCAGCAGCTGAGACGCTGCCTTAAGGTTCTCGATATCGGGCATACCCTTGTCGGTCTCCCACTTTGCGACCGCACTTCTCGAAACGTGCAGTTTTTCAGATAACTGCTCCTGCGACAGACCTGCCTTCTGTCTTGCTTCTTTTAATTTTTCACCAAATGTCATAGTTTTGTACCTCCATGATTTATTCAGCGGTTTTCTTGCTGTGCTTTCAATATAGCACGCTGTGCCGCCATTGGCAAGGGAGCATTGCGAACAATGATGTTACGCTTCGTAACACAGCGTAAATACGCGGTTTGCGGGCGCATTTATCCGTCTATCAGCTTATCCAGTGTAACTGCAAACAGCTCCTGATACTCCTTCTCCTCCAATGCGAGCGCAGCCTTGTATCTCTCTATCTCGCTGCTCTCAAGCACCTCCGCCGAGATAAATCTCAGCTGCCTTTTAGCTTTTTCACTTTTTATAACTATCTGTAAATACTCCCGTCCCAGCATCAAAAGCTTCAATGCCTGCTCACGCTCCAGAAGTCCGCTTGTGATTATCCCTAATGTATCATATAAAGTGTCATTAGCTATCGGCCCTATGATAACATCATACTCGCAGAGCTTATCCTCGCGCAGCGCTCTGTTATCAAATATGTAACCGAACCATTCATCGCCCCTTGAAAATGTCTTAACTTCGAGACCTTCAAGGTCAAGCTCATACCTGTTGATGATGCTTTCCGCGTCTTTGCGCTCTCTTGCCCAACGCTTCGAGAACTCCTCATCATCAGACAGATAAAACCCCTGACCGAAATCGGCATTCTTTCTTCCGTATTTCAGGTCGGGCGAGGGTATCCTCACAAACCCTGTGTGAAACAGCTGCATTTTAGTGCTCATATCATTTATCCTCAGAAACACCTGTCTTTATCTTTTTATTCATATTGCCCATTTTGTATCCGCCGAGATCAAGCGCCGTATAGCTGAAACCTATCTCGGAAAAATAACCGTTCACAAGCCTTGCGGTATCGCCATCCAACATAAGGGGGAATTGCTCAGGTATTATCTCTATTCGCGCCATATCTCCGTGGATACGGACCCTCACCTGTGTAAAGCCAAGATCAAAAAGTTTCTGCTCTGCCTTTTCTATCATTGAGAGCTTTTTCTCGCTTATCTCCTCGCCATAGGGCACCCTTGATGCCAGACACGCAAACGATGGCTTATCCCACATCGGCAGACCCATTGAGTGTGCAAGCTCCCTTATCTCAGCCTTTGTAAAGCCAAGCTCTCTCAGAGGGCTTTTTATCCCAAGCTCAGCCACTGCCTGAAGCCCCGGGCGGTAATCGCCCTCATCGTCCTTGTTCGAGCCCTCGCACACACAGGCGATCCCGTTTTCAAGGGCAACACCCTTGATCTTTTCAAACAAAGCGTTCTTGCAGTAATAGCACCTGTTTTTCGGGTTATTCTTAAAGCCCTCGATCTGCATCTCATCGTGCTCTATTATTATCTGCCTTATGCCGTTTTTTTCGCAGAATTCTTTTGCCTCTGAAAGCTCTCTTTCCGGAAAAGAAGCCGAGGACGCAGTTACTGCCAGAGCCTTATCTCCAAGCGCCTCATGTGCCGTCATCAGCAGAAAAGCAGAATCGACTCCCGATGAAAACGCCACCGCAGTACTGCCAAGGGCTCTGAAATATTCTTCCAGTGTCTGTTTTTTCTTGCCAAGCTCATCCATTTTTCTCACCTCTGCAAAGCTCACAGCGCAGCTCGCCAATGCTTTCGCCGTTTTCACGTGCTATCCTTTCAAGGTCGTCATGCTCAAATTTTATCCTCCTGACGCCGTACCCCTCAGACACCTTTGTGCGGATATCTCCGTACTGCGTCTGAACGGTCTCTATCTTTCTGTCAAGGATATGCCTTGTGAACTTACTCTCACGTATGCCGAGAGTTGATGTGTGCTTGAACATCACCCTTATGAGCTGTTCACGTTTCTGTCCAGTGCAGATAACATTTATCACTATGCCGCTGCGCGATTTTTTCATTCCTGCCGGCACGGTATACACCTCATTTGCGCCGCACCTGAAAAGCTCCTCGCAGGCAAAGGCTATATCCTCAGCTGTCATATCATCAACATTGCAGGCAAGCTCATACATCTGCTCGCTTTCGTCATCGCTCTCGCCGAGCATTGCCCTTACACAGTTCGCCCTTTCAAGATCTTTCTTTCCCATTCCGTAGCCTATACCGCTGACTCTCATCACCGGCATATCGCCGAAGGTGTTCACAAAATGCTTCAGAAGCGCTGCCCCCGTAGGCGTGCAGAGCTCACCGTCGATACTGCCGCCGTATACAGGAACATCTCTGAGAATATATGCTGTAGCAGGCGCAGGCACAGGCAGTATACCGTGGGCGCAGTGAACGCTGCCGCTGCCCACATGAACAGCTGACGCCGTTATCCTCTGCGGTGAAAGCTCCTCTATCAGCAAACATACAGCAGTAACATCGGCAACTGCATCCATAGTGCCGACCTCATGAAAATGTATCTGGTCGATAGGCTTTCCATGAGCATGGCTCTCGGCCTCTGCGATAAGGCTGTATACCGCAAGCACGTCCTGCTTCACCTTTTCGGAAATGTCAAGGTGAGAAACGATGTGCTCTATATCATGCAAAGATGTATGATGATGCCCGTGGTGGTGCTCATACTCATGGTGATGCTCATGATGCTCACGATGATGAGTATGCTCATGCTCCTCCTCACCGTCGACCGTAACTTTCATATGCGTGCCTGTTATACCGCATTTCTGAGCTGACTCTCTGATATATCTCACCTTTGGTATGCCAAGAGAGTTCAACCTCTCAACAAATTTATCGGGCTCGGGCAAAAGCTCCAGCAAAGCCGCAGTCAGCATATCCCCTGCTGCACCCATAGAGCAGTCAAAATAAAGCGTCCTCATTTTTTTACCTCCATATGGTTTATCATTCCTGCAAGATAGCCTGCTCCGAAGCCGTTATCTATATTCACTGTACAAACTCCGCTCGCACAGGAATTGAGCATTGCAAGCAGCGCCGATATTCCCCCGAATGATGCTCCGTAGCCGACACTTGTCGGCACTGCTATCACGGGGCAGTCGGCAAGGCCGCCAATAACGCTTGCCAGAGCGCCCTCCATGCCTGCTGCGGCTATTATCACCGAGGCTGACATTATATCCTCCTTGTGTGAGAGCAAACGGTGCAGACCCGAAACTCCGACATCATAAAGGCGTATCACCTCATTGCCGAAAAACTCGGCAGTCTGTGCTGCCTCCTCCGCCACAGGGATATCGCTCGTTCCTCCCGTTGCGACGACTACTCTGCCTATGCCGTCAGGCTTTGGCATCTCACCTGTATATGCAAGTCGGGAAGCTTTGTCATAATGAACAGGTATCTCATGCGAGACAAGCTCTGCACTTTGCTCACAAAGCCTTGTGATAAGTATTCTTTCCTGCCCTTTTTCCTGCATAGCTTTGATTATCCCGATGATCTGCTCAGTGCTTTTTCCCTCACCGTAGATCACCTCGGCAGCCCCCTGCCTGAGAGCCCTGTGGTGATCCGGCTTTGCATAGCCGAGGTCATCAAACGGTTCTGTCTTCAGCCGCAGAAGTGCTTCATCAACACTCAGACTGCCGTTTTTGACATCTTCCAATATTCTTCTGGCTTGTGTATTCATCAAGCACCACCTCGCCATTCTGATCTTTGAAAAAACGGTTCCGCACAAACGAAACCGTTTATCTGTCATTTCTTGACCAAGATCCCTCTTATCACATTTTTAGGATCTTTTATCAACACTATCCCTATCCACACAACGAGCCCCAGCGCAACAGCCGAAAGCCCAAGGAACGCATCATTGAGCATATCGGCAGGTGCAGGCTCAAAGAACTCGGACTTGAGCTCTACGAATTCAAACACTGCATCGACCAGCCACATAAGAGAAGCTCCCCAGTACATAAGGCTGAGGGTACCGAGTCTCATCTTGCTGTCGGGAGCTTTAACATACCACAATGCAGTGCTTATAACAGCTGCAAATACGGTTATCAGCAGAGTCATACGGCATACTCCTTATCGTCCTGCTCTGCAGGCTCTGCCTGACGCTTTACTATAGCATTCGCAGCGAACACCATACCTGCCCACACTGCCGTTACCAGCAGCGCCATACAGACACCGACTGTCGCCATTTCATGCAGCATAGCTGAGGTCTCCTCCGCAGAGGACGCAGCCGTCAGGAACGGGAACCACGGAACTACCTCTCCGTGCCAGATATGCTCGAGCATCAGCAGGAGAGAACCGCCCCAGAGCATGATATTGAGCCAGTTGAGCTTCTCTGAAAGCTTTATACGGGGAGCCTCGGCAGACTTTACCTCCGTGCCCTCGGAAAGCTTTGCTTCAAGCTCTTTTTCCTTTTTCTTTACTGTTCTGGTAACTATCGTGGTAACAACTGCCTCAGCGGCAGGAACAAGAAAACAAGCCATGATCTATCCTCCTAGTATTCAGTCAAGCTGAGACGATGCGTCCTTCAAAAGCTCTATTATGGGCAGGTGCTGGGGACAGACTCCCTCGCACTGACCGCAGCCTATACAGTCTGACGCTCTCGCTGTGCCTGCTATGTTGCTGTTATAATAATTCTTTGCTCTCCAGCCCTCATTATATATACGTATCGTATTGATAATGCTGAAAATGTCGGGTATCGGTATACCCATAGGGCAGCCGTCACAGCAGTATCTGCATGAGGTACAGCCTATGGTCGGCTTGCCGTGCATTATCTGCTTAACTTCTTCTATCGTCTGCTTTTCACCATCTGAAAGCGGCTCAAACTCTGTAAAGGTGGAAATGTTGTCCTTCACCTGCTCTTCGTTAGACATTCCCGAAAGGATAGTCATAACTCCCGGCAGAGACGCGACGAACCTCAGTGCCCAAGAAGCCGCAGAGGCGCCGGGTCTTGACGCATTGAACAGCTTCAAAGCCTCAGGCGGGGGCGATGCGAGCGTTCCTCCCTTAACGGGCTCCATTATTATCATCGGGATATTTCTCTCACTGAGTATCTCATAAAGCCTTCCTGATGCTATCACAGGGTTATCCCAATCGATATAATTGAGCTGTATCTGTACGAACTCGACCTCGGGGTGGTCATCAAGAAGCTTTTCCAGCAGATCAGGTGTTCCGTGGAACGAAAAGCCGAAATGCTTTATCTTACCCTCTTTTTTCTTCTCAACGCCCCATTTAAAGCAGTCAAACTTCTCATATGTATCGTAGTTTCCGCCCTCCTCGATAGAATGAAGGAGATAGAAGTCAAAATAATCAACTCCCGCACGCTCACACTGCTCGTTGAATATCCTGTCTCTGTCCTCAGAGCTCTTTATGCACCACGCAGGCAGCTTTGTAGCAAGATAAAAGCTGTCTCTCGGATATCTCTCCACAACTGCCTTTTTAGCAGCCTCCTCAGATTTTCCTCCGTGATAAACATATGCAGTATCGAAATAATTCAGTCCTGCCTCCATATATTTATCGACCATTTTGCAGACGCTGTCAAGGTCTATATTACCGTCTGCTTCTGGCAGTCTCATCAAACCGAAGCCGAGCCTTGGCATTTTTGAAGTGTCTACAGACATATCTCCCACTCCTTTCGATCATCATAACGGTACGGGTCTGGTATAAATGCATTATAGCACAATACACATAAAAAGTAAAGGGCTTTCCCTATAAATTATACAAAAAGCTAAAAGCAAGTTGGGATATGTGTATTCATTCAAAAAAAGAGAGCGTTCAGCGCATATCAGACAGGGCAGAAAAAAAGACAGCATCCGCACACGATAGTGTAAGGATGCCGTCTTTTTATTCGTCATCAAAAATGAATACCTCTTCGACCGTACAGCCGAAAACTCTGTTTCAACGCAAAAAAGACTCCGCAAAAGCTATTGCCTTTGCGGAGCTTTGTTATTTATGAGGTATGAGCCGCATGTACCAGCTCATGCACCAGCACAATAAGTCCGACTGTAAGGTCGGTCATATGCGAGAAACCTCAAAGTGTGATTCTGCGCAGGAGTCTCCCGCTGATCGCGGGAGCTTGCGCGAAAGGATCGGTATAACGTTATTAGCAAACGCCCTGCCAGAGCATACCCTCAGCAACCTTCAGGAAGCCTGCAATGTTAGCGCCAGCGATAAGATCATCGCCCTTGCCATACTTGTTAGCAGCCTCAACAGAAGACTTGAAGATGTTCTTCATAATATCCTTGAGCTTGTTGTCTACCTCTTCAGCAGTCCAGTTGTATCTCATGGAGTTCTGGCTCATCTCAAGACCTGAAACAGCAACACCGCCTGCATTAACTGCCTTGGAAGGAGCAACGATAGCACCGTTTGCTCTCAGATACTCAACAGCCTCAAGAGTTGTAGGCATATTGGAGACCTCAACGTAGTACTTACCGCCGTTAGCGATAATGTTCTTAGCGTCGTCAATCTCGACCTCGTTCTGGGTTGCGCAAGGCATATAAATATCAGCCTTAACTTCCCAAGGTCTCTTGCCCGCAAAGAAAGGAACACCGAACTTGTCAGCATAATCCTGAACTCTGTTTCTGCAGCTGTCTCTCATCTCGAGGAGGTAATCTACCTTCTCATCAGTGCTGATACCGTCTTCATCATAGATGTAACCGTCAGGACCGGAGATAGTTACTACCTTTCCGCCGAGCTCGTTTACCTTCTTGATAGTACCCCAAGCAACATTACCGAAGCCTGAAACTGCAACGGTCTTGCCCTCGATGCTGTCACCGAAGTGCTTAAGCATCTCTACTGCGTAGTAAACTGCACCATAGCCTGTAGCCTCAGGTCTGATGAGCGAACCGCCGCACTGCATGCTCTTACCTGTAAGTACGCCTGTGAATTCATTTCTGATCCTCTTATACTGGCCATAGAGATAGCCTATCTCTCTTCCGCCAACACCGATATCACCGGCAGGAACGTCAGTATTAGGACCGATGTGCTTGCAAAGCTCTGTCATAAAGCTCTGGCAGAATGCCATTACCTCACGGTCAGACTTGCCCTTCGGATCGAAGTCAGAACCGCCCTTGCCGCCGCCCATAGGCAGACCTGTAAGGCTGTTCTTGAAGATCTGCTCAAAGCCGAGGAACTTAACGATGCTGAGGTTTACTGTCGGGTGGAATCTGAGACCGCCCTTGTAAGGACCGATAGCAGAGTTGAACTGTA
This sequence comes from Ruminococcus sp., assembly GCA_017484095.1. GTDB lineage: Bacteria > Bacillota > Clostridia > Oscillospirales > Ruminococcaceae > Hominimerdicola. Next base: position 37,467 of record JAFUTU010000040.1, read on the forward strand.
CTCTGTAACCAGTGTTTACCTGTACCTGTCCGTTGTCGTCTACCCACGGAACTCTGAACTTGATCTGTCTCTCAGGGTTTACGAGTCTCTCGAGAAGAGCTGCCTTTCTGTACTTCTCCTCATCTGCCTCGATCACAACTCTGATGGTCTCGAGGACCTCCTTGACTGCCTGATGGAACTCAGGCTCGGCAGGGTTCTTTTCAACTACCTGCGCGATGACTTCATCAACATACGACATTTGTCATACCTCCTAAAAAATAACATAAAAAAAGACAATGGGCGCACTTCGAGCGGGAACATCGTCAGGCGCCATTGCCTTTACATATTTAGTTTACTACATTGCATTACCAAAGTCAATTGGCATTTTGTCCAAATATTGACTTTTTGAAACGATTTTATCATATATTATTACAACATTTTTGCAAGATGATTTGCCTTTCGTTTCATTTTTCAGATATTATCCAACTGCAGAAGTCTGAAAATTGCAAGTTTTGAAGTTATAAATTGCAAAGCGTTTTCCAAGAAGAGGCTCAGATGACAATAAAGCTGTAAATATTTCAAATACCTATTGACACAGTAGGAATTATGTGTTATAATACACATAATTCCTATTTGTCATATAGGATAAAAATGCAAAGGAATGATACGATGTCAGAATTACTAAAAATAGAGGATCTAACGGCAGGAGCGCCCGACAAGGAGCTGCTGCACGGAGTAACACTTACGATCGGCACAGGAGAGACTCACGTGCTTATGGGACCTAACGGCGCAGGCAAATCAACTCTCGGCTGCACTATAATGGGCAGCCCCGAATACAGGATCACAGGCGGAAAGATCATATTTGACGGTGAGGACATAACCGATGAGCCTGCTGATAAAAGAGCAAGAAAGGGCATTTTCCTCTCTTTCCAGAACCCTATCGAGATCGCAGGGATAACCTTATCGGAATTTCTGAGAAACGCTCTTGAGCAGATAACAGGAAAGAGAATGAAGCTCTGGGACTTCAAGAAAAAGCTCAAGGCAGCAATGGAGCTGCTTGAGATGGACACTGCCTATGCTGACCGTGATCTCAACGTTGGGTTTTCGGGCGGAGAAAAGAAAAAGGCAGAGATATTACAGCTGCTGGTGCTCGAGCCTAAGCTTGCGATCCTTGACGAGACCGATTCAGGACTTGATGTTGATGCGGTAAAGACCGTGTCAAAGGGAATAGATGAATATAAAAACAGAACGGGCGGTTCTCTGCTGGTAATAACGCACAACACAAAGATACTGGAGGCGCTGAGCGTTGACAAAACGCATATCCTTTCAGCAGGCAAGATAGCCGCAGAGGGCGGAGCTGAGCTCGTTGATGAGGTCATCAGCGGAGGTTTTGAAAAATATATAGTTGGGAAGTGAAACAATGAAGGAGAAAACACAGGTCTCCGATATTGACCGTTCTCTCTATGACTTCCGCTATGAGGAGGACGAGAGGGATTACCTCGGCAGCGGTATAACGCCTGAGATAATCAAGGAGATATCGGAAGAGAAAAACGATCCTGAATGGATGAGAGAGTTCAGACTGAGATCTCTTGAAATATATAACAAGACTCCAATGGTGGATTGGGGTCCCTCTATCGAGGAACTCGATGTTGACAATATTGTTACTTATATCCGCCAGAAGTCAAGAATGAATACTGATTGGGACGATGTTCCCGATGACATAAAAAACACTTTTGAGCGTCTTGGCATACCGCAGGCAGAGAGAGAATCTCTTGCAGGTGTGGGTGCGCAGTACGACTCGGAGCTTGTATACCATAACGTAAGAAAAGAGGTCGCTGAATCAGGAGTAGTATACACCGACCTTGAAAGCGCTATGCACGATGAAAAGTACGCCGACATCATAAAGGAGCACTTTATGAAGCTGGTGCCGCCGACCGACCACAAATTTGCAGCGCTTCACGGGGCTGTATGGTCAGGCGGAAGCTTTGTATATGTGCCTGCAGGGGTGCATCTTGATATACCGCTGCAATCTTATTTCAGACTGAATGCAAAGGGTGCAGGTCAGTTTGAGCACACTCTCATAATCCTTGAAGAGAACAGCTATCTGCATTTTATCGAGGGCTGCTCCGCCCCGAAGTATTATGAAGCAGGTCTTCACGCAGGCTGTGTTGAGCTTTTTGTCGGAAAGGGCGCCTCTCTCAGATATTCCACTATCGAGAACTGGTCTAAGAATATGTTCAATCTTAACACCAAGAGAGCGATAGTATCCGAAGGCGGAAAAATAGAATGGGTATCCGGAAGCTTCGGCTCTCATGTATCTTATCTATACCCGATGAGCATACTAAACGGCAAGGGCGCCCGCGCTGAATTTACAGGAATAACCTTTGCAGGCGAGGGACAGAACCTTGACACGGGAGCGAAGATAGTTCACAACGCACCAGACACTTCATCTTACATGAACACGAAGTCTATCTCAAAAAGCGGAGGCATCAGCACGTTCAGAAGCTCGGTCACCGTTAATGAAAAGGCTGTTGGCAGTAAGTCATCAGTAAGCTGTGAATCTCTGATGCTTGACGGTATCTCACGCTCTGATACTATCCCTGCTATGGATATAAGAACAGACAAGTGCGATATCGGTCACGAAGCAAAGATCGGCAGGATAAGCGATGAGGCTGTGTTCTACCTGATGTCGAGAGGACTCAGCGAGGAAGAAGCCAAGGCTATGATAGTTAGAGGCTTTGCAGATAACGTATCAAAGGAGCTGCCGCTTGAATACGCTGTGGAGATGAACAATCTCATAGGACTTGAAATGAAAGGCAGCATAGGCTGAGGGAGGAATAATCATGACAAAACTTAATAAGCTCCCTGCGCCTACTTATGGGTGGCTCGGTGTGAATTATGCCGAAAGAGAGCTTTCTGACAACAAAGCTGAGCTCGTATCAGTCTCGGAAGGCTCACTCGTAAAGGCAGATATAACAAGTGATGCGCGCTATGAGCTCTCAGCTCAGGAGAACAAAGAGCTCACCGTGATAATGTATATTTCAGACGAAGATAAAAGAGTTGACGTATCTGCAAAAGCTGAAAGCGGCTCAAAGCTGACTGTAGTGCAGGTGTTCGACAAGGGCGCACGCACAGCAGCTCAGCTCACTGCTGACATTGCAGACAGTGCAGAACTCAGGCTTATACAGCTCTATATCGGCGGCGCCGACACAGTAAGCGAGATAAACCCCGTTCTCTCGGGATACAGCTCGTCGTTCAAGGCAGATATAGGCTATCTGCTTGAAGGTGAGGATAAGCTCGATATAAACCTTATCGCTGACCACAAAGGCAGGAAAAGCATCTCTGAGATAAACGTCAGCGGAGTTCTTGCAGATACCTCGGACAAGACCTTTAAAGGCACGATAGATTTCAAAAACGGAGCCTCGGGAGCAAAGGGCGCCGAAAAGGAGGACGTTCTTCTTCTCAGCGAAAAGGTAAGGAACAAGACCGTTCCCCTTATCCTCTGTGCAGAGGAGGACGTTGAGGGCTCGCACGGAGCATCTATCGGACGGATAAACGAGGAGCATATTTTCTATATGCAGTCGCGAGGAATACCCGAAGATAAGATATATGAGCTCACGGCACGCTCAAAAACCGACAGGATAATAAAGCTCATCGGTGATGAGGAAACTGTCAGCAGGATAAACAAAACGCTCGGACGGAGTGATGATGATGAATAGAGACCTTATATCGAAGAAGAACTTTCCTGTCTTTGACGCATATCCCGGTCTTACGTACCTTGATAACAGTGCCACTCAGCAAAAGCCGAGACAGGTGCTTGAAGCTGTAGAAAAGTACTACCGCGAGGAAAACGCTAACCCTCTGAGGGGTCTGTATGATCTGAGCGTGAAAGCTACTGAGGCATATGAGGGCGCCAGAACGGCAGTAAAAAAGTTCATCGGTGCCAAAAGCGAAAGGGAGATCATTTTTACACGCAACGCCTCAGAGAGCCTTAACCTTATCGCCTACAGCTGGGGCAGAGAGAACATCAAGGCAGATGATGAGATACTTGTTGCTGTCTCAGAGCACCACAGCGATCTGCTCCCCTGGCAGATACTTGCAAAAGAGAAAGGCGCTAAGATAAAATATCTTGAATGCTCTGAAAGCGGTGAATATGCGGCTGAAGCGCTTAAAAAAGCACTTACCCCTGAGACTAGGCTTTTTGCCATTGCTCAGATATCAAACGTTTTCGGCAGACTTAACCCGATAAAGAAATTTGCTGAGATCTGCCATGAAAACGGAACTCTTATCGTATGTGACGGAGCACAGAGCGTTCCTCACATACCTGTTGATGTTCGTGCGCTTGACGTTGACTTTCTTGCCTTCTCCGCACACAAAATGCTCGGCCCTATGGGTATAGGAGTGCTCTTCGGAAAGGAAGAGCTGCTTGAAAAAATGCCGCCGTTCTTATCGGGCGGAGAGATGATAGAATATGTTACCCTTGACGGCGCAACATATGCAGAGCTGCCCCACAAATTCGAGGCAGGCACAGTGAATGCAGGCGGAGCTGTTGGGCTGAGAGCTGCAATAGACTATATAAACGAGTTGACCTTTGAAGCTTTAGAGCAGCGAGAGGACGAGCTGACAGCGCTAGCATTCAATGAAATGAAAAAAATACCGTATGTGAATGTCATAGGCGCAGATGACCCCCACGATCACCATGGAATACTTACCTTCACGGTCGAAGGCGTACACCCACACGATATAGCTGCGATATTTGACAGTGAAAACATCGCAATAAGGGCAGGTCACCACTGTGCTCAACCTCTTCATCAGTTTTTGGGAGTACAGTCTACCGCACGGATGAGCCTTGCATTCTATAATGATGAGAATGATATCGAGAGGTTCGTCTCGGTGCTTGGCAGTATAAGGAGGAAAATGGGATATGGCGGATAATTTCTACGGTGAGGTGCTTACCGACCACAATCTGCACCCTCTCCACAAGCACGAGCTCGACTGTGCAACGTGCTCTCAGCACGGCGTGAACCCCAGCTGCGGAGATGATATCGTGCTTAATCTTCAGCTGCATAACGGCATAATAGAGAATGGCTCGTTCACAGGCAGCGGCTGTGCGATATCTCAGGCATCAGCAGATATAATGCTCGATCTTATAATCGGCAAAACGCCCGAGGAAGCTGATCATTACAGAGAGCTGTTTATGAGAATGATAACGGGCGAGATAACAGATGATGAGCTGGAAGAGCTCGAAGAGGCAGGAGCACTGCAAAGCATATCAAAAATGCCTGCGAGAGTTAAATGCGCAGCCCTTGGTTGGAGAACTCTCGAGGCGCTTCTCAAAGCAAAGGAGGAACAAAATGAGGATATCGACAAGAGTTGAATTCGGAATAATTGCGTTGGCAGACATAGCGATATATTCCGAAAACGGCAGCACGGTCTCGTCAGCCGACATCTCTCAAAGACAGAACATCTCACAAAAATATCTGGAGCAGATACTCGTTATCCTCAGGCAGGCAGGCTTTATCCGCGGGCAGAAGGGCTCACGTGGGGGATACACGCTTACACGCCCTGCAAATAAGATATCCTTTCATGATATTCTCAATGCGCTTGACAACACTATCCTTGCGGACACATATGTCAGTGAAGACGACAAGGCTGAAAACGATCTGCGCTGCTCTGTGAACAGCTGTGTCTGGGAAAAGCTGAACTGTTATATGCGGGAGTTCACCTCAAATATGACCCTTGCAGATTTTATCGACCACCACAGAAGCAGCTCCGAAAGTGACGAAGCTCTTATGTACTATATCTGATACAGCAGCACAAAGCCGCTCTCCGTTTGCTTCGGAAAGCGGCTGTTTTTTGTTTTAATATATCACAAATGCCATTGACCGTTCAGGAACTCAACTCTGGCGGTGAGCCACTCTGCAAGATACTCGGCAGCCTCAAGCTGGGTCTTGCAGTTTTTTGCTTTTCTGCAAAGCTCATCTGCCGCGCCGTTATGCCTGATATTGTCCCACCTGTCATAATTTCTGTCAAATGCAGGTGTTATGCTTTCGGATTCCTCCGTTATCATTTGTATGGCATTATCAAAAACGCCCCCATCGTACACTTCCGTCCAGCGCTCCTTTATCATATCCTGATACCAGTCCTCATACATTAGCACTGCCAGCCAAGGGTTTATCGTTTTGTACTGATCATTAACATCTTTAAGAATATTTGATGCATAAAAGCCTTGCGCATCGGCGCAGCGGTTCTTGTTGCCGAGAGCAGAATCAAAGTCCCACGGGGCTTCAAATGTGAGCTTTTTATTTCCGCCCTCACCGAAGTCAACGTCCATAAAAAAGCTTGACCAATAGATATCGGCATCACAAGCTATCTCGCAAAGGATATACGAATCTACCAGAGACTGTACATCTATCACGTTCTCAACTGCCTCACGAGGAGTTATTGAAGAGCTTTCCTCTATATCACTGTAATCTGAATTGAAAACATATGCCTTGTCATTATAGGCAGCCTCATACATTATTTTATAAACATTATTCGTATACGATGCTATAAAGTCATGCTGCTCCTGAGAATAGATATCGCTCTTTATCGTTATGCCTACATCATTGTTTCCTCCGCGCAGACACTGTATCGTTTTTCCGCTGCCGCCCTCACCGTCATAGGGTATGAGCTCAGCATTTTTATTATAGGTAACATAAAACTGGTTGAGATCGTCCTCATTGACATAGTAGCCGTCAAACTCCATGAAATATCCTATGTCAGTTCCCTGATAGTCTTTCTCCGCCTCGGTTATGTCTATCCTGTTAGGATTTATCTGCTGCTGTTCTGTCAGAAGATAAACTCCCCAGTACTCCCCGTTTATAGTTACCTCAACGAACCTTGAATCCGCACTGTAGTAACCGTCCCCGCCAAGCAGGGTCTTTGCTATCTCAAACGCTGCCTTGTTTCTCATCATTGAGAAGTCTTTGTACTCTGCAAGCAGCAGCCAGTTTTTCATCTCAGCCCCGTCATTCAGCCCGAGCATACTTTGCTTCTCACTGAACTTTATTCTCAGCGGCTTCTTATCGTAATTAGTTGTCCAGTTGCCGCGCACCTTAACATCTGCCTGTGCCGAGCTTATAAGCTGACTGCCGTCAGTATCTGTCACTGTTACGGTACATTCCTCATAATAAGGCTCAGGCGGCATTCTGTACCCCGGTGACCACGAAGCTATCGACTTTGCAACGTGCTTTGCCACGGGCTTTGTAACAAAGTCCATAACATCGTCAGATCTGTCGACCGTTTCTATAGCTATCACGGGTATGCCGTCAGGCTCTAAGGTGCTCTCATATGTCTGCTCCTCTTCCTTCTGTGAAGAAGAGTCTGCTTTTATCTCATTCTTTTCGGCAGCGCTCTCTGCCCTGCTCTCCGCCGCAGAAGAAGCCTTCACTGCACTGCTTTCACCCTCAGAGGAGGAGCTCCCCTCAGAGCACGAAGCCGCAGAGATACACATAACAAACGCCGCTGCCATACATAATAGTCTTTTCATAAGAATCATTCCTTTTGCCGCAAAGTTTTCCGATCCCGGCTGAGAACAGTATAACATATGTTTATAAAAAAGTAAAGCATGACCTGTTGACCTTCGGCGCTCTCCGTGCTATAATAAGGAAACAGCTATATCAGGAGGTAGAAAAATGATAATTAAAAAAGCAGCAACTATCGTCTGTGCCGCAGTGATGATGACCTGCGTGCAGAGCTTCTCGGCAGATGTCTCATATGCTGAAAGCACAGAGACACAGAGCTCTTCCTATGCAGGGCGCTATCAGCTTTCCGATCCGGATGCAAACGACAGCACTAAAAAAACATACGACTTTATCTGCGATAATTTTGAAAGATATATCATTACCTGTCAGCAGGAATCCACATGGATGGGCTCTCCCGACTATGAGATGAACTATATTGAAAAGACTACGGGCAAGCTGCCTGCTATGCGCGGCCTTGACTTTATGAACGGTGATTTCAGCGGAGTCGTCAGCAGAGCGAAGGCCTGGCATGAAAAGGGCGGCCTTGTAACTATTTGCTGGCACACGGGAATAAACGGAAATGGCTACACCGAGAGCCTTAACGATTCGCCGAACTTTTCAAAGCTTCTCACAAAGGGCACAACAGAATACAAAAACATGGTTGCCAACTGGGATAAGGCTGCCGATGCTCTGAGTCAGCTTCAGGACGCAGGCGTTACAGTATTCTGGAGACCGTTCCACGAGTTTGACGGACAATGGTTCTGGTGGGGCAAGGGCGGAAGCCAGAATTTTATTAAGCTCTGGAGAATGATGTACGATTACTTTACTAACGAGAAGGGGCTGCACAATCTTATCTGGGTGCTTGGCTATTCGGGCGATGTCAAAAGCGGCTGGTACCCCGGGGACAGCTACTGCGATATAATAGGCTCGGATACATATGACAACACTACTAACCTTAAAGGCTGGAACAAGCTGAAAGCGCTGGACACTGACAAGCCGATGACCTTCCATGAATGCGGCAATGTTCCCTCTGTATCGGATTTTGAAGCTGACGGCGATATCTGGTCATGGTTCATGATCTGGCATACGGACTATATAACAGGAAACGATAAATCAAATCTTAAAGCCGTATATAACAGCGATAAGGTTCTCACACTTGATGAGATATCTGTTGACAATTATGTTTATGTTACCCTGAACACAAATAAAGACAGCCTTATGCAGCAGCCGATAACGGTGACCTTTGACGACACCGATAATACTGAATTCACGTCTGAATCTAGCGCCTTTACCCTACCCGAGCTCAAAGACGGCACCTACAAAATGACACTCAGTGCTGAGAGCTTTGCGCCGAGGACCTATGAGATAGAGTTAAGCGGCGGCAAGCTTGCAAGCGATCCCAATGCGGTCCTGAATCTTAAAGGAGATGTCAACGGTGATAAGAATATCTCGGCATCAGACCTTCTTCTTGTGAAGAGCCACATAAAGCAGGTAAAGCTCTTGGAGGGCTATGCCCTGTCATGTGCAGATGTTGCAAAAGACTCAAAGATAAATGCTTCAGATCTGCTTAAAATGAAATCACACCTGAAAGGCGTATCGCTGCTCTGGTAAAAAGATCCCCCGCAAGGGGGATTTTTATTGTAACGTTTTTATGGTCTCAGCAGTCTAATATACAGAACAAAACAAAGGAGATGACAGCGTATCAAAAAGAAAGACTTGCAGTTTCTCGAAGCGGAGTATGAGGCACTGTATCACTATGCGCTGTCTCTCTGCCAGAACGAGCACAACGCCCAGGACATCACTCAGGAGACCTTTTTAAAAGCGATGAGAGCCAAAGACAAATTCAATAATGAAAGCAGCCTCTATACGTGGCTGTGTGCAATAGCAAGAAATCTCTGGTTTGACCGCTGCAAAAAGATTAAAAAAGAAATAAGCTCAGATGCTATGGAGCCTAATGCACTTGAAAGCCTGCTCAGAACCTCCTCAGATTCTATAGAGCAGGAGCTCTCCGACAAAGACAGTGCATATGAGATACACCTTATCCTCCATTCCATTTCAGAGCCTTATAAAGAGGTGTTTTCGCTCAGGGTGTTCGGTCAGCTGCCGTTTAAAGACATTGCTTCTATCTTCGGCAAGACCGAAAGCTGGGCAAGAGTGACATATCACAGGGCGCGCAGAATGATAACAGAGAAAATGAGAAAGGATGACAACGAATGAAAGAAAAAACCACTGTAAAATGTGAGGTAGTGCAGGATCTTCTTCCCCTCTATCACGATGACGTGGTGAATGAGGTGACAAAAAAAGAGATCGAAGAGCATCTGTCTTCCTGCGAAAGCTGCACAGCAATGTTCAGGTCGCTGTGCGAGGATATCCCGAAGCAGAATGTTGGTCAGGAACGAACAACAAAAAAGTTCTTTAAGCTCATAATGAAAGAGGAGCGCAGAAAAAGGATCATTTTAACAACTCTGGTATGCCTTTGCGCTGCCGCAGTGCTCATAGGTGTTTACAAACTGCTTTTCGGAGTGAACTTAAAGCCGCTGACGAGCGATGATATAAATATCATCAAGGTGTACGAATATGATCTCAGCGATAATTTCTATGCTAACGACAGTAACGGCAAAAACAGTAAAGGCATATTTGTTTACTACTCTATAGATGCGGATAAAATTCAAAACGGCAGTGAAGGCAAACTCAGCTGGGATAACGGCGTTGCTGATTATGATTTTAAGGTACCGCTTTTAGGCTCAGGCAAAAAGAGCGATGAAAAATACACCGATATAATCACTATCCCTATAGATGATGACGCTAAAGAGGTAAGGTTTGCGGGCAAAACTATCTGGAAAAAAGGTGATGCCTATGAAGAGCCTCCTGCTTATGTTGAGGGTTATCACAGGTTCGAGTACTCATACGAAAGCTCAGGATTCTCAGTAATAGATGACCATTTTATCCTTGAAATGCCTGATGGCACAGAGACAGTCTGGGATATCGACGGCAACGTTCTTTACGAAGGAAAACAATAGCAGTGATTTTTGGCAAAGAGATAACATATTTTATTAAAAAAGGAGAAAGATCAGTTCGGTCTTTCTCCTTATATTTATCCCTTTGCAAAAAAATATTAGAAGTTTTAGGAAGGGAGTTTGAGGGATAACCCTTTTTCAAAAGGGGTTTCCCTCAATAACACCCGCAGGCAGTTGAAACAATGCAGTTATTTCATATTTGCCTTTTTAATTTTTTTGGTCTCATACATATTTCTATCGGCTCGTTTTACGGCGTAGCCTAGCTCAAACTTATCTGTAAGCGGTTCAACAAATGCACCCGAGCTTGTAGACACCTTAAACATCAGTCCTGAATCAGAATTGAACCTATCAAGGTATTCATCGATATCTCTGATTATCTTATCGGGATCAACGTCCTCGGAGATTATTGCCACCATTTCATCTCCGCCGTATCTTACGCACACGGAGCTGTCGGGGCAGCTTTCTCTGAGAGCTCTGGCAACCGCTCTTATTGCTATATCGCCCGCACTGTGTCCGTAGGTATCGTTAATGGTCTTAAGCCCGTTCATATCAGACATTATAACCGTTATATTTCCACCCTTGTCGATATTCTCGGCTACCATATCTTCAAAATATCTCATGAAGCCCGTTCTGGTATACAGTCCTGTCAGCTGATCGTTTTTGTATATCTTCTCGACCTGCTTAGCAAGATACTCCTGATACTGCATATTGATATATCCGCCAAGCCCCATGCTGACAGTATTATTTATCTGTGCAGTTTTGGTATAGTCGGTGATATCATAGTTTTTGAACGAATAACAGATAAAGCCGAGGCTCTTGTTCATAAAGTCAAGACCATTGAAAATAAGCGGAGCATGACATTCAAGCTTCTCTTCAAGATCGGGCGCTATCTCATCAAGATCAAAATTCGTGATAGGTCTGTCATAATGATATGAATCATATATAAGCTTCAATCCTGCAGGAGGAAGGTCTTCCTTTAGGAAATTATGACCGGGCTCAAATATCTCCGAGCGCACCATGCAGCACATATCATGCAGCAGATATTCCTGCATACATTTTACAGCATCTTCGGGAGAGGCGCTCATCTGCATTTTCATACTGATTACATACAAGCCTCTGATGTCGTCCTGATACTCATAAAAGCTGTCATTTATCTTACTGATATATCTGTCCTTGTTATCATCAGCAGCTGCGCAGCCGCATGATTCGTTAGGTATCAGCTCAGGCATAACTTCAACGATATCTTCAGCCTTCACCGAACCCGCGCTGTAGTCAAACACCACCTTGCTCACAGCATCAGCAAGTATTACCCAGTCAACACTAACGGTAGCTATCTTGGGCACACAGTACTGTACCTCATCAATACCGTCAAAGCCTGTGATGATAACGTCCTCGGGCACTCTTACGCCGTATTCATGGAAAACGTCATTAACATTTATCGCCATAACATCATTGGCACAGATAACAGCCTCGGGCAGCTCATCGCGCGCGCAGAGCTCCTCTGCTGCTACCCTGGAGGGCTTTGCCCAGAACTCACCGTAGCTGAGCATCGTCTTCTCATCAAATTCTATATTGTTTTCCTCAAGCACCTTTTTGAAAATCTTCAGTCTTGTTTCCGAGAACATATTCCCTTTTATGCCCGCCATAAAATGAGGTCTTCTGACATTGTGCTCCTCGATAACGTGGCGCACTATCTTTTCAAACCCCTTCTCATAGTCGAACCATACCGAAACAGCACCGTCGATCTTTCCGTCAACAGCTATCATCGGCACGCCTGCTTCTCTGGCTTTCTGTGCGATCTGACCTGTCAGCTTTGCGCTTTTTATCTTTTCGCACATGATGATAACGCCTTCTATCTTGTCATAGGGTATGAGGTCATACACCTTTGTCTCAGCGCAGAAGGCTTCATCGTTCCAGTAAAGGTCGGTGTTGAGCGTATAGATAAACAGCCTGTAACCGAACTTGCTTATATTATCGTTAAGCACCCTGATGAACCTGTGATGTCCGGCATCATAAACTCTTGATGTACATAACGCGATTATCTTTTTTCCGTAAAGCATATTTTTATCGCCTCAGAATAATTGATTATACATAATGTATTATATCACGTTTTTAATTATTTTTCAAGCGTTTTTGCAAAAAAACTGTGCATATTCACTTACTTTCTGAGGTAGTCTGATGCCAGAGCCTGCATTTTGTTTCTTATTTCGATATTTACAAAACGGACCATTTATGATATACTGACAGCATAACTATATCTGTCGGCAACAAAAGCAGCAAGCCCTTGTGCCTGACAAAATGTTACGGGAGTGAGTATATGAGCGATAATAATATAAAATGTGCTAACAAAAATTCACAGGACTGTGTCAAAAATGTTATGAGATATCTTGACGAGGTGACTTACAACAGAGTTATAACAGGTCAGCATACCCAGACTATGGCAATGGAGGAGCTTCACCTGATAAAACAAAAAACAGGAAAAGAGCCTGCTCTTCTCGGGTTTGAGCTTTTATCCTACTCGCCGAACATCAATTATTCTGATACAGATGAAGAGTGTATGACCGAAGTCGAGCAGAACTACGGCACTCTGAAAAGAGCTTGGGAATGGGCTGAAAAGAAAGGACTTATAACCTTTACTTGGCACTGGTTCTCACCGCTGGGAGGACGCTCAAAATCATTTTTCACCTGCAATACTGACTTTGATGCTGAGAAAGCAGGAACAAGCGGCACCGCTGAAAACACAGCATTTTTATCGGATCTTGATACGATGGCAGGTATACTGCGACCGTTTTGCGATAAGCATATACCAATACTCTGGAGACCGTTTCACGAAAGTGAGGGAACATGGTTCTGGTGGTCTGCAAAGGGCGGTGAGGCTGTAATAAGGCTCTGGAAGATAATGTTTGAGCGCTTTACCGAGGTTCATCACCTGGATAATCTTATCTGGGTATGGAACGGAACCAAAAAGGAATGTTATCCGGGAGACGAGTATGTTGATGTGATCTCAAGAGATATGTATCCCGAAAAGCACGACCACTCCTCACGAGCGGAAGAATATGAGGGTATGCTTCACATCGCTGATGAGAAAAAGCCTGTCATCATCGGTGAGATAGGCACCCTGCCTGATGTTGATGCAGCAGTTGACGAGCATATCGGCTGGGCTTCTTTTATGACTTGGTCAAAGGTGTTCTGCCTTACCGAAGAATTCACGACGTTTGATCATCTTAAAAGGCTGTATAACAGCCCTCGTGCCGTTACAAAAGATGATCTGCCCGAGCTTTACTGATCCCGGCACTTATCCCTCCTGAGTGTCTGCAAGCTTCATCTCGAACTTATCCTTCGGTGCAGCATTCGGTATCGCTGTGGGATACTGTCCCGAGAAGCAGGCGCTGCAATAGTTTTCATGTCCGACAAGCTCGCTGAGCCTGTCAAGCGGAAGGTACCCGAGACTGTCAACATTCATCTTTTCCGCTATCTGTTCGGGCGTTAGGTGATTTGCGATGAGCCCCTCCTCTGAGTCGATATCAGTTCCATAATAGCACGGATGCAAAAATGCAGGCGCACATACACGGAAGTGTATCTCCTTCGCTCCTGCATTGCGGAGCAGTGACACTATCCTGGCACCCGTTGTTCCCCTTACGATCGAGTCATCGACCAGCACTACCCTGTTGCCCCTGACAACAGGCTCTATCGCCGAGAGCTTTATTCTGACCTTGTCCGTCCTCACAGACTGTGCAGGCGCTATGAAGGTCCTTGCTATGTACTTGTTCTTGATAAGTCCTATCTCATATGTGAGACCTGAAGCCTGTGCATAGCCCAGTGCTGCATCTAAGCCTGAATCGGGAACGCCTATCACGATATCCGCATCAGCAGGGCAGCTTTCGGCAAGTATGCGCCCTGCTCTCACCCTCGCTTCGTGAACGCTTACCCCGTCGATCACAGAATCAGGACGGGCAAAATATATATACTCAAATATACAGGTACGGCGCGGCTTTGTTTCACAGTGCTGCCTGAGAGATCTTACGCCCTCTTTTGAAAACAGCATTATCTCTCCTGGCTCGATGTCACGCTCAAACTCTGCACCGACAGCAGTGAGCGCACAGCTCTCCGAAGCTACCACATAGCCTCCGTCGGGAAGCTTTCCGAAGCAAAGAGGTCTCATACCGAGCGGATCACGGGCAGCGATAAGCTTTGCCGGCGACATTACCACCAGCGAATAGGCACCCTCTATTATACCCATAGTGTTCATCACGGCCTGTTCTATCGAGGGCGTTACAAGGCGCTGTTTTGTGATGATATAGGCTATGGTCTCGGTGTCGGAGGTGGTGTGGAATATCGCCCCTGACATTTCCAGAGTGCGCCTGAGCTCGGCCGCATTGGTAAGGTTACCGTTATGCGCAAGTGCCATTCTGCCTTTCATATGATTTACAACTATCGGCTGACAGTTTCTTCTCTCGCTGCCTCCTGTCGTTGAATAGCGCACATGACCCACCGCCATATTGCCGGACGGCATTGAAGACAGCGTCTGAGGGTCAAACACATCACCGACAAGACCCAAGTCTTTATGTGCAGAGATGACACCGTCCTCACAGACAGCTATACCACAGCTTTCCTGTCCTCTGTGCTGCAGAGCATAAAGCCCATAGTATACGCTCTCTGCAAGCGCCTCTTTTTTCTCCGACCAGATACCTAAAACTCCGCACTCCTCATGCAGACTGCTCATAATGATCCCTCTTTCCGCATAAAAAGGCAATGATGCCCCATTCAGGACATCATTGCCGCTAAGACCATTATACAACTATTGCGGCAGATTGTCAACATTTTCCGTACTTGACAAATGAACATATTAGTTGTATAATCAAAATATAGTAATGAGCAAGGGCGTTCATTCAGCTTAAGGCTGAATGCGCTCTTTTTTTGTGGAGGTCATATTATGAGCTATACAGCACAGGAAATAATGCAGTATTGCAGAGAGGAAGAGGTACAGTTTATCCGCCTTGCTTTTTGTGATGCTTACGGAACACAAAAAAACATATCGATCAGACCTGCTGAGCTGCACCGTGCTTTTGAACAGGGCATAGGCTTTGATGCCTCTGCTGTACGCGGCTTTGCTAACGAATCACGCTCTGACCTTCTTCTGTTCCCTGATCCTGCGACTCTTTCTGTTCTTCCATGGAGAGCTGAGAACGGCAGCGTTGTAAGAATGTTCTGCTCTATCGGCAAGCCAAACGGTCAGACCTTTGAATGTGATACGAGAAGCCTTCTAAAAAAGGCTGTTGAGGATGCAAAGGCCGAGGAACTTGAATTCTCCTTCGGCTCTGAGCTTGAATTCTATCTCTTCAAGCGCGACATGAACGATGAACCCACCACCGAGCCCTATGACAAGGCAGGTTATATGGATATCGCCCCTGACGACAAAGGCGAGAACATCAGGCGGCAGATTTGTCTGATACTGGAACGAATGGGTATTTCAACCGAGAGCTCTCACCATGAAGAAGGACCGGGGCAGAACGAAATAGACTTTCACTATGCCGATGCGCTTCGTGCGGCAGATGAAGCTATGGCATTTCGCAACGTTGTTAAGACAGTGGCTCACGAAAACGGGCTCTTCGCTGATTTTTCACCCAAGCCCCTTGCTGACAAGCCTGGAAACGGCTATCATATAAATCTCTCGGTAAAAAACGACGAGCATCATACAAAGCTGCCTTCCGTTATGGCAGGGATACTTGAGCATATCAGAGCTATGACCGTCTTTCTTGACCCGACAGAGGACAGCTATAAGAGATTCGGAAGCAACAAGGCGCCGAAATTCATATCCTGGTCAAGTGAGAACCGTTCCCAGCTTATAAGGATACCCGCAGCTGCGGGTGAATACAGAAGGGCGGAGCTGCGTTCTCCCGACCCGACAGCAAATCCGTATCTTGCATTTGCACTGATAATCTATGCAGGAATTTACGGCTATAAGAACGGACTGTTTCTTCCGCCAGTATCTGACATTGATCTGCTCTCCGCCGACAAGAGCGTGAGCGCAAACTATGAGCATCTCCCACAGAGCCTTAACGAAGCAAAGCTTGCAGCAAAGGAGAGCAGCTTTATCAAGCAACATCTGCCGCAGCGCATAATTGATATCTACTGTGGCTAAAGGAGGACCGTTATGGAGCTAAAACAGCGACACTACAGCGTTCTGATAGTGTCTGCACAGCCAAGATTCAACGAGTCCCTCTCTGCCCTGATAGCTGAGCGGCGGCGCTACGATCAGGAGCTTGAGACAAGCGTCAGCGGAGCAAAAAGGCGGCTTCTTGAACGCGAATTCGACTTTATCATAATCAACGCTCCCCTGCCCGACAACGACGGCGTAAAGCTTGCTACCGACCGTTCATCAGACAGCGGCTGCGCGGTGCTTCTTCTTGTAGGGAGCGACTACTATGCGCGTATCTTCGACAAGGTCTGTCCATATGGGGTATATACTCTCGCAAAGCCGTCTCCGCGCCAGCTCGTTACACAGGCTTTCGACTGGCTTGAAAGCACCAGAGAAAGGCTTCTTCGGGTGGAGAAAAAGTCTGCTACCTTAGAGGACAAGATGCAGGAGATAAGGCTCGTCAATCGGGCAAAGTGGCTCATCATCGAGAAAAACAGCAAGACCGAAGAGGAAGCACACCACATGATCGAGAAGCTGGCAATGGACAAATGCGTGCCAAAGCGCACGATCGCCGAACAGATAATCAGAAACGGCGGACTTTGATACTAATAAGTAAGTATTCTTACATTTTACTGTTTCACATTATCCTTATACAATAACGCCCGCAGGAATGATACCTGCGGGCGTTATACTGTTTTATTTATTCCTCTGAATCCTGAAGTGCATCAATGCCTTCTTCACCTGTTCTAACCTTTATTACGTTTTCAACATCATAAATAAAGATCTTTCCGTCTCCGTAATGGCCTGTATAAAGAGCCTTCTTTGCTGTTTCAACTACGCTTCTGACAGGTATCTTGCTGACTACGATATCGACCTGTACCTTTGGCATCAGGTTGATCTCAACAGGTACACCACGGTAATATTCGGGCTTGCCCTTCTGGTTTCCGAAGCCCATAACGTGCGATACAGTCATACCTGTTATGCCGAGCTTTGTCATTGAGTTTTTCAGCCTGTCAAGCTTAGCCTCCTTGCAGACGATCTCGACCTTAGTGAGCTTAGGAGCGCCGTCAGATACAAGGCTGTCAAGCTTCTTGACGGGAACTGCCTCTGCCTCGGGGATCTCTCCGTTGACAACTGTAACGTCACTGTATTCTTCATAAGTGGTGTACTTATGTACAGCAGGCATAAAGTCGGGATATGCGCTGGGAAGACCGTGCTCGGAGATATCAAGGCCGAGAATCTCGTCCTCTGCTGAGGTACGCAAACCGTTAGTATGCTTAATTATAAAGAACGTTATTATCATCATAACAGCTGCATAAGCTGCTACAGTGCCGAAGCCTGCGAGCTGCAGACCGAGCTGCTTGAAGCTGCCTGTATAGAAAAGACCCTTAAGACCTGCAGGAGCATCGGGATTTGCGAGCAGACCAACTGCTATAGTTCCCCAGATACCGTTTGCCATATGTACGCCTACCGCACCGACAGGATCGTCGATATGGAGCTTGAGGTCGATGAATTCAACTACCCATACTACCAACAGACCGGATACGAGACCTACTACAGCAGCACCGATACCGTCAAAAGCATCTGTTCCTGCGGTAACGCCTACCAGTCCTGCCAGTGATGCGTTAAGACACATTGAAACATCAGGCTTGCCGTTTCTTACCCATGTATAGATCATTGTGGTAACTGTTGCAACCGACGGTGCGATAGTAGTTGTAAGGAAGATAGATGCAAGCTCTGACGGGCTCGTAGCAGCGGCACCGTTGAAGCCGTACCACCCGAGCCACAGAATGAACACACCGAGAGCACCCAGAGTGATCGAATGACCGGGGATAGCGTTAACCTTGATGACCTTGCCGTCCTTGTCACGCTCATACTTACCAAGACGCGGACCAACAAAGATAGCACCTATCAGCGCAGCGACACCACCAACCATGTGGATCGCGCAGGAGCCTGCATAGTCATGGAAGCCGATCTGTGAAAGCCATCCGCCGCCCCAGATCCAGTGCGCCTCTATCGGATAAACGATAAGGGAGATCACGCCTGAGTAAATACAGTAGCTCGAAAACTTGGTTCTGCCTGCCATAGAGCCGGACACGATAGTAGCTGTAGTCGCACAGAACACAAGATTGAACACAAATGTAGATGCGGCTGTAAAGCTTCCGTCCGAAGGGCTTGCTATGAACTGTTTAAAATGAGTGAACATATCCATGTTCGGTATACCTATCAGACCGAAGAGAGTGTCCTCTCCCATCATAAGAGTATATCCCAGCAGTGAGAACACCACTGTTCCGATACAAAAGTCCATAAGGTTTTTCATGATGATGTTTCCGGCATTCTTTGCACGGGTGAAGCCTGTCTCCACCATCGCAAAGCCTGCCTGCATCCAGAAAACAAGCGCAGCTCCTATCAGGAACCAAAATTCAACTGTCATAAATATCCCATCCTTTCAATGAAAAAAGCCCGCGGGGTATATCCCGGGGGCTTCATTGCTCAAAAAGTATTAAAATAAAAAACAGGCAGGAGCGTTGGCCTCCTTGCCTGTTACCTGCATTATACATCGGAGAAATCGGATTGTCAAGTGATTTTGTGAAATTTTGCAGTTTTATATCAGTGAGCTTGCAATATTTGATAAAATTTTAGTGATTTCAGACTAATTATGAATTTTCAATGATTTTATCCTGCAAAATAATTCTTAGGGCAATGACCTTCCGCTGCCACAGGAAAACTTCCGCCGCACGGAAGAAATTTAGCCTATAAATTTCCGACATTTGCCGTTAATGTGGCGTATATAGGCGGTTTGTTAATATTTTATTCATTGACTTTCGTCTGCTAATGTGCTAGATTTTAATCAGGCGATGGGGCTGTTCTACTAAAGGGTGGAACAGCTCTATTTTTATTTTCGGAGGTGAGAGCGTGCAATACAGAGTGATGGTAGTTGATAATTCCAACTATGATCTGCGGCATTACAGCAGTATGCCCGTATTTACGGAATGCGGTTTCGAGATGTGCGCTCATACTTCGGAACCCGCGAAGGCAGTCAGCGCCGCTGCCGATGATGAATGTGATATGCTTCTGTGTATCAACCGCCCGACAGCTGTAATTGCTGCCGACCTTTTAAAACGTTCTGTAAAGGCAGGGCTCAATATTCCGACTATCGTTATCAGCCGTGTGAATGCGGCGAACGATATGCGCGAATGCTTTCTGCTCGGGGCTGTGGATTATCTTATCGAGCCGGTAATGGACGAGGATATCCGCTCGGCGCTCAACAGAGCACAGAAGGTCATCGGCAAAAGGATAATCAGCGCCGAGTATGATAAAGCTATGGAAAAGGCACTTTCTGCCATACCAGTTCAGCAGGCAGGTCAGTCTTTTCTCGACAAGCTTCGGGAGCTGCTTATCAAAACTCAGGGCACGGCGATCACCGTTGAAGTTGCGGCAGACCATTTCGGATTCAATCCCGATTACTTCGGAAGGTATTTCAAGCAGCGCACAGGCGTCTCGTTCAGCGAATTCTATAAAAAGCTCGCAATGGACTACGGCGGAATGATACTCGCTTCGGGACATTATAAGGTCCATGAGGTAAGTGATCTGCTGGGCTTCGCTTCGCCTGATTATTTTACAAGGGTATTCAAGAAGGTGACGGGAGAACTTCCCTCAAGCTTCAAGAAATGACTGCCCTCGAATACGCCGAATGACCTGTCTTGCGGCAGCTGATTTCGGTATGCACTTGTCCATAGACAGCTTCTGAAGATATTTATGAGCCTGCTCTTCTGTCATATCACAATGACGGATAAGGAGCGCCTTGGCCTCTTCTATCAGCTCGCTGTCAGTAATCTTTACGGACATTAACGATCACTCTCCCTGAGTGACAATTATAAAAATGCGCTCGCTTCTTGTCAATCGGGAGATACGGCAGATGTCTGAAATTTAACGGAAAAACTAGGAAAATAAACGCAGCGCCGACATTGACCTTTCATACATTTTTGCAGTATGATTTTAATGTGAGCGCTAATGCATTACAGGAGGAACAGCTATATGTCTTATGTTGATGAAATTATCGAACAAGTGATAGAAAAGAACCCGGCAGAGCCTGAGTTCCACCAGGCTGTCAGAGAGGTTCTCGATTCTATCAGACCCGTTGTTGACGCAAATGAGGAAAAATTCAGAAGAGACGCTCTTCTTGAAAGACTCGTTAACCCTGAAAGGCAGATCAAGTTCCGCGTTCCGTGGATCGACGATCAGGGCAATGCTCACGTAAACACAGGCTACAGAGTTCAGTTCAACTCTGCTATCGGACCTTACAAGGGCGGTCTCAGACTTCACCCCTCGGTAAATCTGGGTATAATCAAGTTCCTTGGTTTTGAGCAAATATTCAAGAACAGCCTTACCGGACTTCCGATCGGCGGAGGCAAGGGCGGTTCGGACTTCGACCCCAAGGGCAAGTCTGACAGAGAGATCATGAATTTCTGTCAGAGCTTTATGACAGAGCTCTGCAAATATATCGGTGCTGACACTGACGTTCCCGCAGGTGACATCGGAACAGGCGGAAGAGAGATCGGTTATATGTTCGGTCAGTACAAAAGGATCCGCGGCGTATTTGAGGGAGTTCTTACAGGTAAGGGCCTCACATTCGGCGGTTCACTCGCAAGAACAGAGGCTACAGGCTACGGACTTCTTTACCTGACAGATGAGCTGCTCAGGAGCCATACATATTCTATGGAGGGCAAGACTGTTGTAGTTTCAGGTGCCGGAAATGTTGCTATCTATGCAATTGAGAAAGCTATCCAGCTGGGTGCAAAGCCCGTTACCTGCTCAGATTCAACAGGCTGGGTTTATGACCCCGACGGCATTGACGTTGCAGCTCTCATGGAGATCAAGGAAGTCAAAAGAGCAAGACTTACAGAATACAAGAACTACAGACCAAATTCCGAGTATCATGAGGGACGCGGCGTATGGCAGATCAAGTGCGATATCGCTCTTCCCTGCGCAACACAGAACGAGCTTGACATCGAGGATGCAAAGCAGCTGGTCGCAAACGGCGTTATCGCGGTATGCGAAGGCGCTAATATGCCAACCACCGAGGAGGCTACAAAGTACCTTCAGGACAACGGAGTATTCTTCGTTCCCGGCAAGGCAGCAAACGCAGGCGGCGTAGCTACATCGGCACTTGAAATGTCTCAGAACAGCGAGAGAAGAAGCTGGTCGTTTGAGGAGGTAGACTCTTCACTCAAGAAGATCATGGAGAACCTCTATCACAACATTGACAATGCTGCAAAGAAGTACGGCTTCGAGGGCAACTATGTTGCAGGAGCTAACCTTGCAGGCTTTGAGAAGGTCCTTGACGCAATGAATGCTCAGGGCATAGTATAATGGTGAGAAAAATGGATAAGGATATAAACAATGGCTTTATTCCCATTTGTCCGATCGAGGTAAAGCGTCCCGAGATGCTCCTGAACCTCCCCGAGAGGGACAAGAGACTCGATACGCCGACCTCCTGTGAATACTGCGAGAATACTGAAGCCTTCGACTAAAAAATAACATAAAACATCGCAGTACCGTACCTGTCAACCCGGGGCGGTACTGTGGTGTTTATGATTGTTTATCGATCGTTAGTGTTTATGCATAAAAAAGAGTGAAAAATATACAGATGAACGTAAAAACTGCGTAAAAATTACCGGGAACAAGCTCGGAGCTTACCGGGTGTTACGGTCGTCTGATAAAATAATAAGTAAGGAGTAATGTGATGAAAAAAATACTGGTATGCAGAGAGACCGACCCTCGTGAAACAAGGGTCGCGCTTGTACCCGATGACGTGAAGCGCCTTACAGCTATGGGCTATGAGATCAGCGTAGTCAGCTCTGCGGGTATAAAAAGCGGCTTCTCTGACGGTTCCTATGAAAAGGCAGGAGCAAAGCTCGTATCCTCCAACGAAGAGGGCTATAAAGGCAGCGAGATAGTGCTGCGTATAATGAAGCCCGAAAACATCGATGGGATCGAAAGCGGCACTCTTCACCTGAGCTATCTCGATCCGTTCAACGAGAAGGAGCTTCTGAACAATATGGCTAAGGCAGGTATCCAGTCGGTCTCTCTGGAAATGATACCGAGAACCACCCTTGCTCAGAAGATGGACGTTCAGTCCTCGCAGACATCTCTGGCAGGCTATGTGGCAGTTGTAAATGCCGCAGCCAAGCTGCCGAAAATACTTCCGATGATGGTAACTCCTTCGGGAACGATAAACCCTGCAAGAGTGTTTATCATAGGTGTCGGCGTTGCAGGTCTTCAGGCTATAGCAACTGCAAAGAGACTCGGCGCAAGAGTAGATGCCTTCGATACAAGACCTGTTGTTGAAGAGCAGGTAAAGTCTCTGGGCGCAAGCTTTGTCAAGATAGACCTCGGTGAAATGGGACAGACGGATCAGGGCTATGCCAAGGAGCTCACTCCCGAGCAGATAGCAAAACAGCAGGAGGCACAGGCAAAGGTCTGTGAAAGATCGAACATCGTTATCACTACAGCTAAGGTGTTCGGAAGAAAAGCCCCTGTGCTTATAAAGAAGGACGTCCTTGACCGTATGCAGCCCGGCTCTATCGTGGTGGATATGGCAGTGTCTACGGGAGGAAACGTAGAAGGCTCAAAGCTTTTTGAGAATGTTGTTACCGACAACGGCGTTACCATAATGTCAGGCGACCTGCTTGAAAGACAGGTACCGTTTGATGCTTCAAAGATGCTGTCGGGCAACTTTACAGCGTTCCTGTCACACTTCTATGACAAGGAGAAAAAAGAGCTTGAGGTAAACCTCGAGGACGAAATAATGAAGGGCTGCCTGCTCACTCAGGGCGGAGCTATAATACATGAGAGATTTAAGTAATATCGGAGGAAAGTAATATGGCAATCGGAGAAATACTTCTGCTGGTTTTTGTATTCGTTATAGCAGGCTTCCTAGGGGTGGAGCTCATATCCAAGGTCCCCTCGCAGCTGCATACACCGCTTATGTCGGGTACGAATGCGATCTCAGGCATAACAATAGTAGGCGCTATATCGGCAACGGCTGTCGCTCTCCATACTGAGGGCATGGTCAGCAATATCTGCGGATTCGCAGCTATAGTTCTGGCAACTATAAACGTTATCGGCGGATATCTCGTTACCGACAGAATGCTCGGAATGTTCAAGAAAAAGGGGGATAAAAAGTGAGCTGGGAAAATCTAAGCGCCGTCCTGACGACGATCCTTTACATGGTCTCGGCGGTGCTCTTTATCCGAGGGATCAAGCTTCTCGGCAAGGCTGACACGGCAAGAAAGGGCAACCTTATGTCCTCCGTCGGTATGCTTATCGCGGTAGTTACCGTGCTTCTTGAGAAGAATGTTACCGATACCCTTACTGAGGGTCCTATGAAGAACGCCTACATCTGGGCGATAGCTGCTATAGCGCTCGGCGGAGTTATCGGTGCTGTATGGGCTAAGAAGGTAGAAATGACGGGAATGCCTCAGCTCGTTGCTCTGTTCAACGGCTTCGGAGGTCTGTCATCACTGCTTGTTGCACTTACTCAGTACATGACCGACAAGAAGATAAATGTGTTCTCGTCGGTGGCTCTGGGTCTTACGATAGCGATAGGTGCTATCGCGTTCACAGGCTCGGTAGTTGCATGGGGCAAGCTTTCGGGCAAAATGTTCAAGAAGAATATCAGTATCCCCGGAAAGAACGTCATCAATGCGATACTTGCTGTGATAGGTCTCGGAGGAGTATGCCTGTATGCGCTTTCGATAGCTGATATCGTTTCTGTAAGCGTTGGAGACATCGGTATAGTAATAGTTACCGCAGCTTATCTGATACTAGGTCTTACAATGGTCATCGCTATCGGCGGCGGAGATATGCCTGTTATCATTTCACTTCTCAATGCGTTTTCAGGTCTTGCGGCAGCGTTCGCAGGTCTGTCGATATCGAACTCTGTTCTCGTTGTATCGGGCTGTCTGGTAGGAACTTCGGGTCTTATCCTTACGCTGATCATGTGTAAGGCAATGAACAGAAAGCTCACGGCTCTGCTGTTCTCATCGTTCGGCGGCAGCTCCAAGAAGGGCGCTGCAGGCGAGCAGAAGGAGCCTAAGTCGATGACAGTTGAAGATGCATATCTTATCCTTGAGGCTGCAAGCTCTGTAGTGTTCATACCGGGTTACGGAATGGCAGTTGCACAGGCTCAGCACGCTGTTAAAGAGCTCTGCGACAAGCTGGAGGAGAACGGCGCTGAGGTAAGCTTCGCTATCCACCCTGTTGCAGGAAGAATGCCCGGTCATATGAACGTGCTTCTTGCTGAGGCAAACGTGCCTTATGAGCAGCTGAAAACAGCAGATGAGATGAACCCGCAGATGTCAAACACTGATGTTGCCATCGTTATCGGTGCAAACGACGTTGTTAACCCCTCTGCGATAGATGATGAGACTTCTCCTCTTTACGGTATGCCTATAATCAACGCATTTGAGGCAAGAACTGTATTCGTGCTCAAAAGAGGTAAAGGAACGGGCTTCTCGGGTGTTGAGAATCCCCTATTTACAAACGATAACACCGTAATGATCTACGGTGACGCAAAGCAGACAGTTTCCTCTCTCGTAAGTGAGTTTGACGAGGGCTGAGCTTATCCATAAACAACCAAAGAGAGCGTTCTTTTTGCGAACGCTCTCTTTTTTTACAAAAAAACACAGCCCCCGGCATATGCCGAAGACTGTGTCATAAACGTGCGCCGGAAGGGACTCGAACCCCCGACCTACTGGTTCGTAGCCAGTCACTCTATCCAGCTGAGCTACCGGCGCATCATCAACTATGATATTATATCACAGCATACCGATAAAGTCAAGAAGCTTATTTTTTATGCCGTTCCTTTTTACAATTTATTAACAATTATTTTATCCTTGACGTTAGAGATAATATATGCTATATTATTAGTAATAATTTGGATAGAAGGGCGGGTGCTATATGAAACAGTTTCAGTTTGAATATATCAATGATGAACAGCTCAGCAAGGAGCTTGACAGGATCGCTATGTGGGTGAGCCGCACCATGACCTCTGGAGTCTGCTTTCAAATATTTGCGGAAACTATGGACCTTAACAGGATAGAGGCCGTTGTCGGAGCAGTGACGGCATCTATGCCTGATGCAAGCTACATAGGCTGCTCTACCAACGGAAACATAATTAACGGAGCCAAGTCAAAGTCAGACATCATCATCGTATGCACTGTTTACGAGTATCCGACCACGAAGATCGAGGTCTTCCAGTATGAGCTTACAAACGAGAATTATCGCGAGGTCACCGCCGATCTCATAAATAAGGTCAATGAAAAAGACTGGGTAAAGGCTGTTGAGATGCTGCTGACTATCAGAGGTATGTCGATGACGGGCTTTTGCAATGAGCTCTCTAAAGTTAAGGCAGGGGTCCAGGTCTTCGGCGGAGGTGCGTTCTCTGATGATCTGAATGAAGAGGAAGCGTATGTTTTCTCTAGCAGCGGCAGCATAAGCAATCACAGTGCGGCGTTTCTGCTGATCGGAGGAGAAGACCTGAACATAACCACAAATTATATTACAGGCTGGAAGCCCTTGGGCAGAGAACTGCACATTACCAAAGCTGAGGGCAGCCGACTTATTGAGATCGACAATCAGCCTGCTTTTCGTGCTTATGAGAAATATCTGAAGATCGGAAACGATGAATACTTTTTCAAGAACACACTTGAATTTCCGCTGTTTTATTACTATAACGGCATAAACATACTCAGAGCTCCGACAGCTTGTCTGCCTGATGAATCTCTTATAATGACGGCAGACATAAACGAGGACGTAAAGGCACGTCTTGCTTACGGTGACCCTGAAACGATAATCTCCAGCATAAAAGAAGAGAGAAACAAGCTGGTCGCATTCAGGCCTGAGGCTGTAAGGATATATTCCTGTGCGGCAAGGCGTACATTCTGGGGAGATAACGAGGTATCTACCGAAACACTGCCGCTGGAATCTCTTGCGCCTACTTCGGGATTTTTCACCTCGGGCGAATTTATGAGGACGGGACAGTTTGTAAATCAGCACAATGTAACTCTTGTTATCGCAGGAATGCGAGAGGGTAAAGCTCCCGATCTGAAAACTGAGGATTACTCCTTCGGTGATGAAGACAACACAGGCAAATACTCTCTGATAAACAGACTTGCAAACTTTATCGAGATATCCACCAACGAGCTTGAAGAGGCCAACCGAAGGCTCGAAGTTATGGCGATAACTGATGAGCTTACTCAGCTTTATAACAGGCGTGAGATACAGCACAGGATAAAGGCGGCTCTTAAAGAGGAGGACGCAAGTGTTTCTCTGATAATGTTAGATATCGACTACTTCAAGACGGTAAACGATACATATGGTCACAAGGTGGGTGACAATGTGCTTCGAGGGCTTGCAGGTATGCTCAAGGATAGTCTCGACCGTGTACGCTGCAATGCAGTTGCAGGACGCTGGGGCGGCGAGGAGTTTATGATACTGCTTTCAAACTGCCCTCCCGGTTACGCAAACGATGCTGCAGAAATGATAAGGAAAGCTTTTTCAGGGCTTGACTTTGACGGCTGCCCGCACCAGACGATAAGCTTGGGCACTGCCGAGGCACATGACGCAGAAAATGCTGACAGCCTGTGTTCACGGGCAGATCATGCGCTGTATGCCGCTAAAAACTCAGGCAGAAACAGAGTTTGCAGCGCAGAAGAATAATAAAAACGGAGCATTTCACGATCGAAGTGCTCCGTTTTTTATCTAACAGGTTTTGCTACTTTTTCAGAAGATATTTCAGCTCAGTCTTTACGCTCATATTTCGGGTAGTGATGTTTTTGAAAAGTCTGTAAAACGGCAGAACAGGCAGCAATATCCTGTGCTTATAAAATAACGGATAATATTCCTTGACCAAAGTCATCGGAGGAAATATCCTTGTCATAACATACCTAAACTTGCTGTTGCCTGCTTTTCTGACCTTGTTTTTAACAGAATTCTCTATATTTCCGTAGGCACCTGAATATACGATATATTTAAGCATCTGCTTGTCCTCATCTGTGAGCTTTTTACCCCCGAAAAGATCAAGCGCAAGAGTTCGGCTCTGTTTTTCAAAATCGGCAATACCGAGCTTTTCACATTCGCTTTCTATATAGTAAAGATCAAGTGAGCCTCCCAGCCTTTTGAAGAACACGTAGATATCAAGTACAGATCTCAGACCTGTACCTCCCTGAGAATAATGCTTATACTCATGTGCTGTCAAATATACATAGAAGTCCTCATCAGTAAAATGGTAACCAAAGCTGTTGCCCTCATCTTTGACAAGACGCTGCTTAACGTTTTTATAATAGCCGTACATCTGTGTGTCAAACATCTCAGCGAAGAGACTGCGGTGCATCTCAAAATTACATACGGGAAGCTTATGGTATACATCATGGTTTCCTTTCAAGTACTCCTCTGTCGTGAAGCCCTGCGCTTCCATTATACGTTTAACATCCTCAGCCCTGCTGCTGTCAAAAAGGATATCATGGTCGGACATCTGACGCATACCGAAAGCAGGGTAATAGTCTTTAAGAATAGTTCCCTTTAACGGCATATACCAAATGCCTTCTGTCTCGAAGGTCTCAAACAGAGAACTCATCTCAATATCCATTAAAGCGACCTTACGCATAGCCTTCGCCTTTTCCTGAGTAAAGCGCTCATCGGTTATACCTGCGGATTCGAGTGAAAAGGCACAGATGGCAGTGAGCAAATGCATCTTAGCTGCCTTGTATACGTTTGTGAGGTCCATCTTGTCAGTTCTGCTTTTAGCCGGCACCTTGCTGTTTACGGCACAATATGACAGATATATAACGTCTTTTATAGCTTTTACATATTCTTCTCTGTTCATTTTTCCTCTACCCCATTCTCGGTAAAATTCAACACTCTGTCGCAGATGCCAAGAGCAGCAGGTCTGTGAGTCACGATCACAACGGTTTTATCGGTCATGCTCCTGAGATTATTCAGGAGCTGTTTTTCTGTATTCTCATCAAGCGCTGATGTAGCTTCATCAAGGAGCAATACGGGACTGTCACTGAACAGTGCTCTTGCAATTGCTATTCTTTGCATCTGCCCCTCGGAAAGTCCTGTGCCGCGTTCTCCGAGAAGGGTGTCTGTACCGTTATCGAGTTCATTGACGAAATCATCAGCACAGGCTATCTTAAGCGCTTTGTTTATCTTATCGTTATTGCCCGACTGAGTTCTGTCCGCAAAGGATACAACTTCCCTTATCGTTCCTGACATCAGCTGATTGCCCTGAGGCACATAAGCAAAAAGCCTGTGCCATTTTGCAGA
The DNA here is from genome assembly GCA_017484095.1 of Ruminococcus sp. GTDB lineage: Bacteria > Bacillota > Clostridia > Oscillospirales > Ruminococcaceae > Hominimerdicola. Next base: position 66,440 of record JAFUTU010000040.1, read on the forward strand.
CAGTTTTTCTGTGTTTCCACTGTTATCAGTAATGAAACGCTCTCCTGCATCAAGCTTATATATACTCATGAGCAGCTTCAAGACCGTTGATTTGCCGCAGCCGCTGTGACCTGTAAAGGCAACATATTCACCCTTTTTGATCTCGACACTTATATTGTTAAGCACTGTCGGCTGGTCTGCTTTAGTGAGCGCCTTTATATCCTCAACATTCGGATAATACGTAAAGTCTGCATTTTTAAGACCAATGCTGCCGAGCTTGCTTTCATAGATGCGTTTTATCTCGTCAAGCGGCAGCGCTTCTGTGCCCTCGTCCTCAAAGCTTTCTATCTCCATAAGCCTCTCGGCACTGGCAGTCATAGCATAGAACTTCGGCAGATAGCCCGTAATGTTTGCAAACGGCGCCTGTATCTGTGAGATAAGCTGGGTTATCGCCGTAAGGGTGCCGTAGGTTATGGTGTCTGTCAGGATTCCCACACCGCAGTATATTGCACCGAAAAGATACATTCCGTTCATCGCCGTGCCGAAGCCTATATTGCACAGGTTTGAAAAGCGCAGCTTTTTCATTCTTGCCGATTTGTGCTCTGACATCTTTTTGAAAGCCTCTTTTTCAGTCTGCTCCTCAGCAGCAAACGAACGTATTATCATCAGACTTCCGATCCGCTCCTGCAGGAATATCCTGAGTTTTCCGTCCTTCTCCTGCACTCCCTTATGCAGTCTTTTGAGCACCTTTCGGAAAGCGTATGTCATTACACCAAGTATTATGCCTAAGGGTATTATTATCATAGCAAAGCGCTTGTCAAGGGCTATTATCATAACAAGTGCGCTTATGAGCTTTACCACCATTCCAATAAGACCGGGCAATATCTCAACATATCCGTTTGACACCACAACAGTATCATTTGTGAGCCTGTTCAGCCATTCGCCGGAATGGACCGCGTTCACACTTGCAAAGTCTTTGCTCAGGATATTCTTCATCAGTCGCTCTTTAAATATATTCTCAAAGGTGGCTCTTGAAAGCTCATTCAGCCAGCGAATAACTGCGTGCATAGTTATCTGGCAAAGGACGAGTACGATTATCAGCATAACGTTCAGCCAGAAGGAAGGCTTATCGTGAGCTGCCGCACTGTCAACTATGTTTCTCAGAAAAAGCGCATAAAGCACACCGCTGGCTCCGTTCAGGGACTGGACCAGCATAAGGGCTGCAATATACAGTTTTTTTCTTCCGGGAACGGCATAGAGCCATTTCAATGCAGAAGTATTTGTTTGTCCGTTGTTTGCGTCCATATCGATATCCTTTATTCTAAGGCAGGAAAGTGAATAGCTGTACTGCCGTTACTTTTTAAGTATCCTCTTTACGATCCTTTTTAATCTGAGCTTTGCCTTCTTGAAAAAAACTCTTACGGGTATGGTATCAAGTATCACAGAGGTATAAAGTCTGTAGCCGCGTTCTTTCACAGTGTGGGTCTTTCCGCTGCGGACATAGCCCGTCATCACACCGATTATGTCACTGTCTCTGATGCCGTATTCCTTGGCGATACAGTTATCGCCCAAGATAACGTAATCGTCGGGTCGCACCTCGATAACACGGTGAAGAACATATTTGTCGGGCGGTCTGCGGTAGAGAACAACGTCTCCCCTTTTACAGCGGCATGCTCCTTTTTTCCTGACAGTGAACAGATCCTTTCCCTGCCTGAGAAGGGGCATCATACTAACGCCGACATTTGAATATGTAAGAGTACCGTTCTTTTCGAGATACTCCTCATAAGTAGTGCTGTCAGTCATCTATTGCTCCTATTGTTCTGAGCTCTGTCACGATCTTCTTTACATCGCGCTCTACTGCTCCCTCGGGAGCGTCATACTTCTCACGCATTTTTCTCACGATCTCTGCCTCGGTAGTATCGGTTTTGAGCAGCTCCAGCACCTCGCCGGCGGTCTTGTTCCCCTTGACGAGCCCCGAGAAATTTGCTTTACCCGTTGCGACCAGCATGGTCTCATTGCCTGCTTTGTGAACGATAAACTCTTTTTTCAGCTTCATATTATTTATCCTTTCATTTCGTTGTAAGCGGTCTCTGCCGCCGAGATATCCATATTCGCGCCGAGCCTGTAAAGCCCTGCCTGAGCTGCGAGCCTGTCGATCAGCACCATTGACAGTGCAAGCGCACCTGCATCAGAAGGTCTGTACATCTGCTGGACGAGCATGGGGTAGGCTTCTTCCTTGGTTATCCTGCGGATAGTGTTCTGCTCTGCCCTTTCGAGTATGCAGACTGCCTTTAAAGGCACCGAGATATTGCTTCCAAGCCTGTGCTTGCCGTTATACGGGGTCCCGTAAACGGTAACCGAATTATCAGTGCATTTTATCAGGGGCTTATCATCATTGACCATAACGGCGCTGTCGCCTAAAAGCTCTCTCCAGAGGCGTGTGTGAGTGGATTTGCCTGTCCCTGACTTTGCTGTGAAAAGATAGCCGACACCGTCAACTGCCACGCATGAGCCGTGAAAAAGAAACGTATCGTGATATGGCATCTGCTCTGATATCTTTCGGTATACAGCCAGCTCTTCCAGATAGTCATCAGGAGAGTTCAACGGCTCTCTGCACTCAATTTCAGCTGTGCGGGCATTGCGCTCACGCTCGTAGTCGATGTCTGCCTGAGTGATATTTACGGCAAAGTCCGGCATACCTTCTGCGGCATAGTCCTTGCAATAATCGTGTACTCTATCATAAAGTGAGGTTATTCTTATGAGCTTGTCTGCAAATCTATAAGTATTTGTCATTGTTTTCTCCTGCATAGTGTAGGTGGTTTATCATGCCTAACAGGCATAAGTGCATTGTTATTATATATCATTTTTGTGACAAAGTCAATACGTTTGCTTCACAAACAACAAAGAGAGGGTAGGTACTGCAACTGACAGGCGCCCTGCAAGGATAGTGGATTTTTTTGTCCGCGCGTATTTACTTTTGAAAAACTATGTGATATAATTTCTATATATTAACAGAGATCAAGGGTGATGATTTGAAAGAAAAGGAAGAGAAAAAGGTCGAATACCTTGAACTGATATACGACCTGATATTTGTTTACGTAATTGGCAGGAACAACTCTCTGCTGCACCATATCACTGACGGCTTCGTTGACAGGACGGTATTCATAGCTTATATTCTTTGTGCGCTGACTATCATTCAGATATGGAATTTTTCGACCTACTATATTAATATGCACGGCAGAAACGGTATAAGAGATCATGTTTTTCTGTTCATCAATATGTTTTTGCTGTATTTTATAGGCGAGGGCACACGAGTTCACTGGGAAAGTTCTCAGCTGCAATACCATATATCATGGGGTCTGATACTGATAAATATAGGTGTTCAGTATTTTTTAGAGCTTCGCAATCTCAAGGACGAGCCTGACAAATACGGTCAGACAAAGCGAATGGGCTTTGTGCTTTTTACTGAGGCGGCAATGGTGCTGCTCTCTTACCCCATATATAAAACAACAGGGATAAACCTTGTTGCGCTGCCTATCCTGTTCGGTATATTTGCAACGATGCTGCACGGCAAGAAAGCAACGGTAACTCTTGTGGATTTCACTCACCTTTCAGAGAGGGCGATGCTTTATGTGGTGTTCACCTTCGGTGAGATGATAATTGTGCTGGCAGGGTATTTTGAGGGCGGCTTTGAAGCGACCTCACTTTACTTTTCTTCGATGTGCTTTCTTATAGTTGTGGGGCTGTTTCTCAGCTACGGAACGGTGTACGATCATCTGATAGACCGCGAGATGCAGTGCAACGGTCTGACATATATGATGCTGCACATTTTCCTGATATTTGCGCTGAGTCTTATAACTACTGCACTTGAATTTATGCAGAACAGTGATGTGTCTCTCATGCCGAAAATGATACTGCTTATCACGTCTCTGTTGATGTACTACATATCTCTGTTTATGACGCTGCGCTTCAGCAAGACAAAATGCCGGCCGACTGTAAGGTTCATAGGTTCGATGTCAGCAATAGCTGTAAGCTTTGTGATACTGATGCTGATATTCAGAAATATGATGTACGTGAATATCGTACTTACTGTTTTATATGTCTGGGGGATATTCCTGCTGCTGCACCATTTCAGCAAAATGACAGACAAACCGAGCTGACATAACGATAAAAGACCTGTTCTCCGTTTTGGGAAGCAGGTCTTTTTTATCATTTTCGGATAAGTGATATGCCCTTTCAAATAATACTTCATATTTAACAGCGATATCATAACCATAAGTTTTTGATATAACGTCATTATTAGTTTTATGTTGATTTTTTAGTTCAATATGGTGTGATATGATAAAAATAACCACTGTATAGATATCCTCGGAACGAAGATCGAAGATGATAAAAGCTTACCGCTCCCTGCTTTACATTTGGCAGAGAGCGGTTTTTGTTATAACTAAGTATCTGCTTTCAGTCGGCAGCATTTCTGAAAAGGCTCTTCTTCAACTCTTCGATATAGCGCTCTCCGATATCACTGAGAGTACCGTATTTTTTTGTAATGTAGCCTATCTCCATTATACTGTTCTGATTCGCGCTGTCCTCACGGAAAGGGACCACAACATAGTCGCTGCCGCTCAGCTCCTCGCAGAGTATACCGGAGCAAAGAGTGTAGCCGTAAAGAGTTTTCATCATCTCGCCCATTGCTGAACGGTCGGTAGCTTTTATCATTCGAGGATATATGTTCTCACTCAGTATCTCCTCGGCATAGAGATAGCCGTCCTTGCCGTTTTGCTCAAACGAAAGGCAGGGATACGGTTCCAGCATCTCCAAGCTTATAGACTCCTCATTTGCCAGAGGGTGCCCCCTCCAAAGGTAAACATACGCCTTGCATTTTATCATTTCGGTGAATTTAAGCTCGTTTTCTTCAAGGAGCTTGTTTATCGGCTTACGGTTGAAATTTGAGATGTATAGGACACCTATCTCACTTTTTAAGCTTCCAACATCGCTGATGATACGCTGAGTCTCAGTCTCCCTGATTGCAAACTCGAATTCAAGCGTATTGAACTGCTTCACAGTTTCGATAAATGCACTCACTGCAAATGAATAGTGCTGGGTAGATACGCCAAACTTGCGCTTCATATCCCTATCTATATATTTCTCGCACACAAGCTCATACTGCCTGTATATCTGCCCTACGCTCTGCAGGAAGTCTCCTCCCTCAGCCGTCGGTACTGCTCCCTTATGGGTACGCAGAAAAATGCTTATCCCAAGCTCATGCTCAAGCTCTCTGACAGCGCTTGTAAGTGTGGGCTGTGAGATACCGAGCTTTTCCGCAGCCTTATTCATAGAACCGCAGTCGGCAATCGTAAGTGCATAGCATATCTGCTGCAAGGTCATATTTCCTACCCCTTTACTATGGAATATAAAAATAATAACACATATAAATTAGTTTGTCAACCGGTGGGCTCATACATAATTTTTATTGATAGATATAAATAATAGTTATAAATAACTGTTTTTGTGATAGCGTTATCTTATAACAAATCAAAATTCGGGCTGTTTTTCTTTTTAAAAGCGGCTGCTTTTTTCGCAAACCGCGTATCTGCGCCCTGACAGCGTTATCATATTTGTGAAAAAACATTTTTTAAAACTGCCGAGGACACTTCGATTTTTCCATTTTGAAGCTGTTTTCCCGCTTTTAGGCTCATCGGTGAGCAAACGTTATCACGGATTTTGATTGATTTTCTTTGCCACTTGACGTAAAATGAAACACATCAAAGGCGAGCAGCAAGTAAAAACCCGTTCGCCTATACCACAAGGAGGTAAAGAAATGAAAAAACAAAAACTCATCTCACTGACATTGGCACTCGTCCTGGGTGTGACATCTATGACAGCCTGCTCAATAAGTGAATCAAGCAGCAGCGCTGAAGCAACTTCAGCAAACACAGCAGCAAAAGGCGGCAGCTACAAGTATGGCGAGATAGATATCCCGGGTAAGGACGGAGCCCTTTGCGGAGCGCCTATCTATATCGCATATGAAAACGGCTACTTTGCAGAGGAGGGCTTTGATGTAAACCTCATCTCCGCAGATTTTGAGTCGAGAAAGATAGGCCTTAACAACGGCACCATACCTATAGTTAACGGAGACTTCCAGTTCTTCCCGTCCATCGAGAACGGTATCAATGTAAAGGTAGTTGACGGACTGCATGAAGGATGCATCAAGTTTGCAGTTAATCCCGACTCCGACATTGAGACTGTAGAGGACCTTAAGGGCAAGAAGATAGGCGTTGACGAGATAGGCGGCACACCTCATCAGGTGGCATCTCTCTGGCTAGAAAACGCAGGCATATCCGCAGACCCCTCTGACGGCGAGGTCACATTCCTGCCTTACTCAGACGGAAACCTGGAATTTGAAGCCCTTGCAAACGGAGAGATAGATGTTGCGGCTCTGTGGGATCCGCTCGGCTCTGTCCATGAAAAGGCAGGCGATGTAAAGGTAATTTTCGACCTTGGAACAGACCCATACTTTGCAGGCCACTTCTGCTGCTTCCTGTATGCATCTAACAAGGTGCTGGAGGAAAACCCCGAAGAAGTTGCTGCACTGCTCAGAGCTTACAGAAAGGCTCAGGAATGGATATTCCAGAATCCTCAGGAGGCAGTTGATATCATAATCAATAAGAACTATGCTTCGATCGAGGATCCGGAGCTTGCTGTTGAACTTGTGAAGAGCTACGGCTACCCATCTGCCGATGAGCACAGCACTGAATGGGACACCAGAGTTGAGAATGACGTTAAGTACTTTGTGAACGGTCTTTCGCAGATAGGATATCTTGAAAGCGATCCCGACCAGTTTGCCAAGGATATCTACCAGAAGGTAGATGTATGATAATTGAAAGCTGACCTTCGGGTTTGCCCAATGAACCTCATAAAATGCGGGGCGGTGCTGAGATAAATGCTTCCGCCCTTGCATTTATATGTGGTTAGATTTTTATGAGTGTTTATTTTATGGAGGTATCATTATGAACGGTGAATCAGCAGTAAAGCTGACCAAGCCTGTCACGGGCAGGAGCCCTGAAAGTTCGGCAGCCGAGAAACCAAAAGTCGGCTGGAACTACCGAAACAATACGTATTTCCTTTTGAAGATACTGCTGTCGGTCTCGGGCTTTATAGGAGCGATAATAATAAACGTGGTTTTTCCGCAGAAGGCGGAAATAGATATAAAGACATATACTCTGAGTGCCTTTGGCTATAACCTTGATCTGACGATGAACGAAGCGTATATCTTCATTGTTGCGGTGCTGATACTGATCTACGCTGGGGCAGGCGTAAGAGCTTTTTTTGACAGGACCAGAAGAAAGCTCTATTCAAAAAACGCAGCCTTTCGCTTTGCGATCGGTATAGCGCTTGCTCTCTGGGATATCGGAGGAACTAAGCTGCAGACATTTCCTCAGCCGTTCTTCCCGGGCCCTGCACAGGTGATAGAGGCTTACCTAGCAGATGGTGACTACATCGTTCAGAACACTCTGTACTCTCTCAGGCTGTATGCCGCAGGGTTTTCAAGCGGTGTGCTTTTAGGCGTCGGCACAGGTATACTCATCGGCTGGTTCCCGAAGGTGTATTACTGGGTATATCCCGTCCTGAAGATCACAGGTGTTGTTCCAGCTGTGGCTTGGATGCCGTTTGCACTGACCTTGCTTCCAAACTCTTTTACAGCAGCTGTATTCCTTATAGTTATCTGCGCATGGTTCCAGATAGCCTTCCTTACGGCTCAGGGCATACAGTCTACCCCTAAGCAGAGCTATGAGGCTGCACGTATCCTCGGAGGAAACCAGCTGAACCTTATCTTCCACGTAGCTATCCCTCATGCGATGCCCGATATTTTCACAGGCATCACATCTGCAAATGCGATGGCATTCACTACCCTTGTAATGAGCGAGATGCTCGGCCAGCCCGGAGGTCTCGGCTATTATATCAATCAGTCAAAGGTATGGAGCGCTTACTACAAGGTGCTTGCGGCGATAGTTATAATGGCTGTGCTCTTCTCGCTGATAAATTATCTTATCGGCCTTATACAGAAGCGCACACTCAGGTGGCAGAAGGGGGTAGTAAAGAAATGAGCAGTTCAATAGGTATTAAAAGTGTTGACCGTATATACACAGACGCAGAGGGCGCAAAGGTAGAGGCTCTGCACGATGTTGACCTTGATATCAAGGCAGGTGAATTCATATCCATAATCGGGCCCTCAGGCTGCGGAAAGACTACTCTTCTCAGACTGATAGCAGGGCTTGATAAAGCACAGTCGGGAGAGCTCAGCATAGATGATGAACCGATCAAAGATGTTGATCCCGAACGCGGATACGTTTTTCAGCAAGGCAGCCTTTTCCCGTGGCTCACAGTTGAGGACAATATAGCCTACGGCCTTAAAGCACGGAAGGTATACAAGAAAAACAAAGCGAATATCGGAAAATACATTTCTATGGTCGGGCTTGAAGGCTTTGAAAGGTCATACCCTCACCAGATTTCGGGAGGAATGGCACAGAGAGTGGCGATAGCAAGAGCTCTTATAAATGAGCCGAAGGCTCTGCTTCTCGATGAGCCGATGGGAGCGCTTGATTCGTTCACCCGTGCAGACCTGCAGGATAAGCTGCTTGAGCTCTGGAAGGATAATGCGACAACAATGATACTGGTAACTCACGATATTGATGAGGCGATCTACCTCAGCGACAGGATAGTTATAATGACGCCTCGCCCCGGAAAGATCAGCAAGATCATAGATGTTGACCTTCCAAGACCAAGACACCGCGGCGGAGTTGAATTTCTGGCAATGCGTAAGCATATACTGGAATTTTTCCAGCTGGCACAGGCACTGCCTCAGCCCGAATACAGTATATAACAGATCTAAATACAAATGACCGACACTGTACACTGACAATGTCGGTCATTTTATGTTATTATGTTTTAACTATATTAGGTCAAAGATCGCCAATATTATGCACCCTATCAATATGCTCAGCATACACAGTGCTATGCAGATCGCCGACAGCTTCAAAAACAGAAAGAACCGGTTAACAGGTCTGTTCTCGCCTGTCAGATAGTTATAAGAAGGGTATGCAAGCGGTAATAATACCACTGCTGCTATCAGCGTTGCCCATGCTGCCAACAGAAGCGTCATACCTAAAACCATCATATCGCTGTCCTCATCAACCCTGCCTACTATCGAAAAGCCCAGACCGTGCAGCAGTGTCATCACAGTGAAAGTAATATTGCGGCGCTTTATCCACTTGCGCAGCTTCTGCCTGGATTCTTCCTCCTGCCGCCTGTTGAACTCGAAGGCGCTGTTGTTATGCTGAAGCTCAACTATCCTGTCACGGTACAGATCAAGCTCAGCCTCTTCCTTGATATCGTCAAAGGCGACCTTCCGTCCGCAGTAGGAACAGTTTGCAAAGTACTCGTTTGCTCTGCGCTCCACCCGTCCTCCGCAATAGGGACAGTTTATAACGATCATATCCATTGTCAATACCTCTTGATTTTTTTAAGGTGTTTCCATGAGTGGATTATATCATATTATTCTGCAAATGTAAAGAGCGCGCGAATTATCCGTTCGGCAGACAGTGATATTTTGCATCGAAAAATGTATAATCTCCCCGCAAAATGGAAATACTTCCATTAAAAGCACTTTCGGAGGTACCTATGCAGTACAACAAAGTCGAAATAAGCGGGGTCAATACCGGGGAGTTGAAAACACTTACCGAAAAGCAAAAGCTTGAGCTGATAAAAAGAGCTCACAGCGGAGACAAGGCTGCCCGCGATGAGCTTATCAGAGGAAATCTCAGACTGGTACTGAGCGTTTTGCAGAAATTCTCGGGCAGGTCGGTCTCTCCCGATGATCTGTTCCAGGTAGGGGTAATGGGACTTATCAAGGCAGTTGACAACTTCGATACTAATATGAATGTGCGATTTTCAACTTACGCCGTGCCGATGATAGCAGGTGAGCTGCGCCGCCATCTGAGAGACTACCAATCGGTAAGAGTGCCGAGAAGTATGAAAGACCTTGCATATAAAGCCATGCAGGTAAGAGAGCATATCCAGAATGAACGCGGCAGCGAGCCAACAGTAGATGAGATAGCCGGAAGAGTCGGTGAAAGCCGCAGAGAGGTAGCTCAGGCACTTGAATCAGTCTGTGAGCCTGTTTCTCTTTATGAACCTGTCTGTACCGAGGGCGGTGATACGCTTTACCTTATGGACAGAGTAAGCGATATGAACGATGACCGCAGCTGGCTCGATGAGCTCTCTTTAAAAGATGCTATGAAAAACCTGCTGCCCAGAGAGCGCAATATACTCTATCTTCGCTTTTTTAAAGGAGCTACACAGGTCGAGGTCGCAAAAGCAGTGGGTATATCGCAGGCACAGGTGTCAAGGCTCGAAAAGGGCGCCCTTGACAGTATAAAAAGGCAGATGAGAGCGTAGGCTTCCAGAATAATCTATGTACAGACATAATATAATAATTACAAGCCGCAGTGATGCCGCCGCGGCTATTTTTATTTAAGGGGTGTTTTTTATGACGGTAAGCTTTTCACAGCTGAGAATGAAAGAGATCGTGAACGTTGCTACAGGTATGAAGATAGGGTATGCTGACGATATCGAGCTGGATACCGATACAGCTGCTATCGTGTCAATCATCGTATGCGGAAGACAGCGTGCCTTCGGACTTATGGGGAAAGATGACGATATAGTTATTAAATGCAGCGATATTAAACTCGTCGGAGAGGATACTATTTTAGTAGATCTTGATGAGAGAGCGATATCTACAAAAGAAAAGTCTGTGACAGTTGAAAATTTGTTAAAATAGCCGAATAATATCTTCTTGCAACCGAGGACAAAATGTGATATAATAGTAAAGCAATTCGCACGGTTCGGTTTTCGCCGTTGGTCCCCGATGTTTCGGGGTTAAAGCGAGGTAAACCTGCCGGAGGATAAGTAACGCCTGAGAAAGGCGAATAAAACCAATCAGGAGGGACTACCATGGCAGTAGTATCAATGAAGCAGCTTCTTGAAGCAGGTGTACATTTTGGTCACCAGACAAGAAGATGGAACCCGAAAATGGCTCCGTACATTTTCACAGAGAGAAACGGGATCTACATCATAGATCTCCAGAAGACAGTTAAGAAGCTTGAAGAGGCTTACATGTTCATCAGAGATGTAGCAGCAAGCGGCGAAGAGGTACTTTTCGTAGGTACCAAGAAGCAGGCAGCAGAGTCTATAAAGGAAGAGGCTACAAGAGCTGATGCACACTTTGTAAACGCAAGATGGCTCGGCGGAATGATGACTAACTTCAAGACCATCCAGCAGAGGATCAAGAGACTTGAGCAGCTCCACGCTATGGAGGAAGACGGCACATTCGACCGCCTGCCCAAGAAGGAAGTTGTAAAGCTGAACCTCGAGATCGAGAAGCTTGAGAAGTTCCTTGGCGGTATCAAGGAAATGAAGAAGCTCCCCGGTGCTCTTTTCGTTGTTGACCCGAGAAAGGAAAAGATCGCTGTAGCTGAGGCTAAGAAGCTCGGCATACCTGTTGTGGCTATCGTTGACACCAACTGCGATCCTGATGACGTTGATTACGTTATCCCCGGAAATGATGACGCTATCAGAGCAGTTAAGCTTATTGCAGGCTGCATGGCTAACGCTATCATCGAGGGCAGACAGGGCGAGGACGCTGAGGCTGCTGAGGAAGAGGCTGCAAAGGTCGAAGAGGCTGAGGACGAGGAATAATGAATTACACAGGGCAGACAGCGTTTGTCTGCCTTGTTTTGAGTAAAAAATAACAGGAGGTTTTTTCTATGGCAAACGTAACAGTTGCACAGATAAAGGAGCTTATGACCGCTACTGGCGTAGGCATGATGGATTGCAAGAAGGCTCTCGTTGAGGCTGAGGGCGATATGGATCAGGCAGTTACACTTCTGCGTGAGAAGGGACTTGCTACACAGGCTAAGAAGAGCGGAAGAGTTGCCGCTGAGGGTATATGCACATCTGTTGTCAAGGGCAATGTAGGTGCAGTTGTTGAGGTAAACATCGAAACTGACTTTGCTGCTAACAATGATGAGTTCAAGGCTTTTGTTGCAGCAGTTGCCGACACTGTTATCGAGCAGGACCCTGCTGATGTTGAGGCTCTCAAGGCTTGCAAAATAAGCGGCGGTGACAAGAGCGTTGAGGAAGCTCTTCAGGATCTGTTCATCAAGATCAGAGAGAATATGGTCATCAGAAGATTCAAGAGACTTGAGGGTATACTCGTGCCTTATGTTCACGGCGGCGGAAGCATCGGCGTTATGGTAAGGCTTGATTCCAGCCTTGATGCTGACAAGGTGTTCGAGGTAGGTAAGAACTGTGCACTTCAGGTCGCAGCTATGAATCCTTCTTATCTCAACAAGGAGGCTGTTCCTGCTGAGGTACTCGATGAGGAGAAGAAGGTGCTTCTCGCTCAGATGGCTGAAGATCCTAAGATGGCAAGCAAGCCCGAGCAGGTAAAGGTTAAGATCGTTGAGGGTAAGGTTGGAAAGTACTATTCCGAGAACTGCCTCCTCGAGCAGACCTTTGTAAGAAGCGATGTGTTCGACGGAACCGTTGGCAAGTATGTTGCTGATGCAGCTAAGCAGCTCGGCGGAAGCATCACTGTCGCTGAGTTCGTAAGATTTGAGCGCGGTGAGGGCGTTGAGAAAAAGGAAGACAACTTCGCTGATGAAGTAGCTTCGATGATAAAGTAATTTAAATAACGGCATAATTAAAAGCAGACTCTTTTTCAAGGGTCTGCTTTTTTGTGCTTGCCGGCAGGTGCGTGCACCTGCACCATTGCCCCCACCCCACGTAGGTAGTTGGGAACTATTGGTCAGTTTGCCCTCCCACGGAGGGGAGGGTGATAATTATGCTTATAACTACAGGATAGTAACGCTGCGCGAACATTTATACTCTGTTAGCTTGGCACTTGCCAGTTGCAATACTTACCCTTCGGGCTTCACTGTACATACTAATCGCTGCATAGAGTAGCGAGATAGCCGTGCGGCGAGCACCGCACCTGCTAGAAGGTCAGTGTTAAATTGTTCAGCCCGAGAGAGCTGGTATAGTTTGCGTCCTTCACGAACTTCATTACCATTCTTATGCCGATATGTGCTGTCGGGTCATCATCTCGGTGCAGCTCAACATACTTCACAGGGTCAAAATGCCTGCAATTGTCACGTATACGCAGCACAGGCACTTTGTTTTTTATCATCAGTCTTATATCTATGGTGTTTTCCCTGCGCTCTTTGTTGAAGCCGTAGGTAACTATATTCTGAACCATTTCCTCGACAGACAGCCCGATAAGCGAGCTGAGCTTCGTTCCCTGCCCTCTTTCAAGGCAGAACTCGGAAGCCCTGAGCGATGCATCTTCCACCTCATCTTCTTTAGTTATCGAAAGCTCTAAGCAGTCCTCATCTCTTACGCCGTAATCTCTCGGCAGCAGAGAAAATGCCTCAGCGTTCAGTGAGAGCTTTTTGTTCCTGAGCGACACATACGCCGTTATCAAAGTGAGCGTCAGCACCTCTCCGAACAAGAATCCGAGCCATACTCCCGTTATGTTTATGAACCTGCTCAGCACATAGGCAGAAAGCGCCGTCAGTGCAAAGTTCTGGCATACAGATATTGTCTGCGTCAGACCTACACGGTCTATTCCCTGATAATAGTTTTTGAGCGAAGTATTCAGCGCACACGGCACCAGAGACAGCACAAATATCCTCATTCCCTTTATTGCTATGTGCTCTGCTGCAGGGTCATCAAGGAACAGTCTTACCAGAGGCGATGCAAATATCAGCACAAGCACAGTCACTGCTGAGCATATTATCAGTGCGTAGAAGACCATCGTCTTTACAAGCGCTTTTAGCGAGGTCTTGTCCTCATCAGTGTATAGAATAGACGAAAGCATAAGCGCAACAGACGCTATACCCGAGCTGAACGAATAGCAGATGTTTCCCGCAGTTGATATTACCGAATAAGCAGCAACCGCAAGGTTTCCGTCAATGCCCTCCAAGCCCAGCAATATATTGTTCAGCACAAACGTCAGAAACACAAGGCTCACCTGATTTATAAGTGTGGGAACTCCGTCAATTATCAGCGTTACGGCAGACTTTAAAGATATCAGCTTTGTCTTGAACCTGAAAATACAATCCTTCTTGAAAAAGTATGCTATGCCTATAACAAAAGCTATATAGTAGCTGAAGCTCGATGCCAGCCCCATACCGAATGTACCGCCCTTTACCACCATAACATTAATGATGTCGAACACAACATCAGCTATCGTCATCACTGCCACCGCAACAACAAGACGAGTCCTGCTTCCAGATATCTGCATATAGGGCACCATCATCTGTGCAAAGATAAATGCAGGCGCACCGATAATAAACCCTCTGAGATAATCTCTCGTAAGCCTGAACACCTCGTTGTCAGGAGTGTTGGTGCCTGCACCCAGCAGAGTACAGATAGGCTCTGTAAATCCGAGCACTATTATAAGCCCTATCACCGATACCGATGACGCTATCACAACAGACGCTGTAAAGCAAGCATTAGTGCCCTTCTTGTCACCTATGCCCATAGTCTTTCCGCACATCACCTGTACGCCTGCAGATATCATACTGCCCATTGCAGCAAACACAAGCAGAACAGGCGTTGCCAGACCGTAAGCCGTCATTGAATCAACGCCCAGAAATCTTCCTATCATAATGCTGTCTATGAGCATACACAGCATCACCGTCATTGAAGACAGTATCTGTGTGAGCAGCATTTGTCGGAAAAGCTTTCTTATCATTTCTTAACTCCCAAGTGGTTTTATTTCATGGTCATCACCTTACCGCACCACGCTGAATGATCTCTTTAAGGCGCTGCAGGTGTCAGACCAATACCTGAGTAACAGGTTTTACTTATCCTTCTTTGATGCTGCCAGTTTCACTATCGCGAGCACTCCGACAGCTATGCAAAGTGCCATTCCCACAGCAAGCATTATCCACGGTGTCCTCTGTGATGCTATAAAGTCAGATGTCGACTGCTCTCCCATAAGCTTTTCTGCGGTCTCGCTCTTGCCGTAAGATTCAAGCAGCATAACTATCGCAAGCCTTATATTGACCAGCGCACATATCGCCGCAAAGCACAGTAGCAGCCCCTGAAACAGTGCAGCTCCCACGTCCTCCTTAGCGTAAGCGCTTATACCCTTCCAGGCAGCAAGCGCCGTCATCACCAGATACAGCGCATATGCACAGAACAGTATCGTTGTGGGAACAGGCTTTCCTGCATCGAGTATCGTATTTATCAGAGCCCCGAAAACAGTGCCGAACACCGCTGCCGACAAAAACGCAGCCAGTGCCCACTTTCTGAATGCTATATCACTTTTTTTGACTTCCGGTTTTTTTATTCTTACAGGCATTTTTAAAACTTCCTTTCCTGCCTTATTGGTCTTCTATTTCTATCTTTATCCTGCCGATCCTCTGCTCGTCACCCATTTTGACGGTCATCTTGAACGGCGGACTGTATATCTGCTCTCCCTGTTCGGGCAGCCTGTCAAGCAGGTCCATTATCCAGCCCCCTACAGAGTTATGGTCTGTCTCGATAGCATCGGGCTCCAGCCCTGTTCTTTCAAGAAAATCCGCTACCGATATCTCGGGTGAGACCTCATAGCTGTTATCTCTGTGCTTAACAAAGGTGCGGTCCTCCTCGTCGCTCTCATCATATATCTCGCCGACGAGTTCTTCGATGATGTCCTCCAGCGTGCAGATTCCCTCTGTGCCTCCGTATTCATCGAGCACTACTGCCATATGCACCTTTTTTCTCTGCATAAGCCTGAATGTCTCTGATATCTTCTTGTTCTCGCTGATATAAACAGGCTCGTTCATTATAGAAGAGATGTCCTTGCCCTTATGAAGATAAAGCTCAAAGAAGTCTGACTGGTGTATCAGCCCTACTATGTGGTCGATGTCCTTCTCATAAACAGGCAGACGTGAAAATTTAGTCTCTATGAACCTGTTTTTTATATCCTCCATACTGTCACCGAGCTCTACCGCCTCGATGTTCACTCTTGGCACAAGTATGCGTGATATCTCTATCTCATCAAATTCAAGCGCAGACCTTACAAGCTCTGATTCCTGCTCTTCGAGAACGCCTTCGTCCTCTATCTCATCGATTATGTATTTGAGCTCCTCCTCAGTTACCGAGGGCTGCCTTTTCTTGGAGCGAAACAGCGCACCTGCGGCATTTCTTATAAGCATAAAGAAATATATCAGCGGTGTTATTATAAACATAAACACTGACAGCGGTGCTGCCATATGGATAGAAAAGCTCTCCGAGTTCTCTTTTGCAAGGCTTTTCGGCAGTATCTCACCGAAGATGAGCACCAGCACCGTCATAACAAGCGTCGCAAGACCTACGCTGCCCTTCCCGAACTTTTCCGTAAACACCACCGTAGCCAGCGCCGAGGATGCGATATTCACGATGTTGTTTCCGATAAGTATGGCAGTAAGCGCCTTGTCAAAATTATCGCAGATGTATAAAGCTCTTTTAGCGCCTTTACTTCCATCATCCGCAAGCTTTCTGAGCCTTATCCTGTTGCAGGAGGAAAACGCCGTTTCCGCCGCTGAGCACACCGCCGAAAGAACAAGCAGCAATGCAATGATAATTATCTGTGTCAAAAAAATGTCCTTTCTTCTGTAAATATCCGCCATATCCCCATGATACAGCGATACATAGTTATTATAACAAATAATCGCAAAAATGTAAAGACGCGTGAACGAAAAAAATGTATTTTCAGATCTGTGCGCGATGTCCAGCCGTGCGGCGAGCACTTATAACATATTTGTGCTGAAAAATCAATCCCTACACTCGCAAACCATGCATTTTCAAGCCCTTTACAGCTTTCCATGACCGTTTGAAAACCGCTTTGGTCAACAAACGGTCAACTTTTAAGCTGCTGCAAGATGTGAAAACTTGCATTTAACGTATCTTCTTACAAGCTATCAGCC
>JAFUTU010000041.1 GCA_017484095.1 Ruminococcus sp.
GAACATTGAATATCTATTTTTAGGTGCGACCACTAAGTTAAAGCCAAAGCAAAAGTACGGCGTGAATTAGCCGCGCGGCGAGCGCCGCTGCGCGAACATTTGCACTCTGTTTTTTATCGTAGGAACACACTTTTGTAAAAAGGGAGTTTATGAAAAGAGGTTTCCTGTTTCTTTCAGTTTGTTTTCCTCTTATTTTCATAAAACTAACATATTGGCAGCTTATTATATATTCAAGGTCAGAGGAACACCGTGAAAGGCTGCGGCAATAGCCTTCACCCTTTTTAAAGATTCCAACCAATAAATAAGCTGCTAAAAGCTTTCACATAAATTCATTTCTGATTCCATTTCCAAAAACAAGCGGTCTGTGCAAGGCAGACCGCTTGTTTTTTTTGACAGATATCACAAGAAAAAGTGTTAAAAATCGGAGATTTTTTAATAAAAAGGGCTTGCAATTTTACGGCAGATGTGCTAAAATAATTCATAAGGCTTGTTTAATGGGCTTGCCGTATTCCTCTCAGTCTGCGGCAGACTTTGCAAAACGAGTGCGTATTTGTAAAATGAGGAGGTGCAATCATGCCAAATATTAAGTCCGCAAAGAAAAGAGTTAAGGTCATCGAAACTAAAACGATGAGAAATAAGGCTATAAAGTCAGATCTCAAGACTGCTCTTAAGAAGGCTGACGCTGCTGTTGCCAACGATGCTGACAACAAGGAAGAGGCTGTAAGAGTTGCTATCAAGAAGGTAAACATGGCGCGTTCAAAGGGTATAATCCACAAGAACAAGGCTGCCAGAAAGGTTTCTCAGCTTGCTAAGAAGCTGGGCTGATAACAGCAAAACAATAGTCCGTGAGGTTTGACCCGACCTCACGGACCTTTTTTATCTTCCCAGACCGAAGCTTATAGATATAGCTGAATCGACAGCATTCATCGAGCGCTCGTCCAGAGCGCCCATTTTTTCTTTCAGTCTTCTTTTGTCTAATGTACGGATCTGCTCCAGCAGCACCACAGAATCTCTTGCGAGACCGCTTGCACCTGCACCGACCTCGATATGTGTCGGAAGACGGGCCTTGTCATGGCGGCTGGTTATGGCTGCCGCTATAACTGTAGGCGAATGCTTGTTTCCGACATCGTTCTGCACTATGAGAACAGGTCTCAGGCCGCCTTGCTCCGAGCCGACAACGGGACTCAGATCCGCATAATATATATCACCTCTGTGTACGTTCAAAGAGACACACTCCTTTTTATATGTCAGCACCGGGAATTACTGACATCAGCTTTCTTGCTTTTATTATAGACACATTTTTGTGCCTTATACAATCCATGATGAATGTTCGGAAGGTCATATAACAATATATGAAAGCAACGCTGCACCTGTGAATAGGCAGGAAACGCGAAAGACGGCCTGTGCGCCGCAGAAGTACAAGCGTATTCCACAAAAGGACAAGATAAAACCGCTCAAATTTATGTTTTTTGTACATTGACGAAAACGGAATAATTTTGTATACTATCTAATGGTAATAATAATTCTGATGGTAATAATAATTTAATGTAAAGGGTTGATTTAAATGGCAAAGGTAGTAAAATTCGGAGGAAGCTCTCTTGCGGATGCTAAGCAGTTTGAAAAGGTAAAGGCGATCATAACTGCTGACGGCGAAAGAAGATTTGTTGTGCCCTCCGCACCGGGAAAGAGATCGTCAAACGACACCAAGGTTACGGATATGCTTTACAGCTGCTATGATCTGGCAGTTAAGGGAAAGGATTTCTCGGAGGAGTTTGAAAGGATAAAGGAAAGATACAACGGTATAATATCAGATCTCGGTCTTGATCTTTCGCTCGATGCTGAGTTCGATGTTGTAAAGGCTTGCTTTATAGGTAAGGCAGGAAGAGACTATGCAGCATCGAGAGGTGAATACCTTAACGGTATAGTTCTGGCAAATTATCTGGGGTTTGATTTTGTTGATGCAGCTGACGTTATCTTCTTTAACGATGCAGGTCAGTTCGACTCAAAGAAAACAAGAAAGGTGCTGGCGGAAAGACTGGAAAACGTTGAACACGCTGTAGTACCCGGATTTTACGGCTCAATGCCAAACGATACTATTAAGACGTTTTCAAGAGGCGGCTCCGATGTTACGGGCTCTATCGTTGCAGCGGCAGTGGGCGCTGATATATATGAGAACTGGACAGATGTTTCGGGCTTCCTCACCTGCGACCCAAGGATCGTTGATGACCCCGAGCCTATAAAGGTTATAACCTACAAGGAGCTCAGAGAGCTTTCTTATATGGGCGCTACCGTTCTGCACGAGGACGCTATCTTCCCCGTAAGGAAGGCAGGCATACCGGTAAATATAAAGAACACCAACAAGCCTGACGATGCAGGCACGATGATCGTTGAGTCCACCTCCCAGAAGCCTGCTTATACCATAACAGGTATCGCAGGAAAGAAGGGCTTCACGGTAGTTAATATCGAAAAGGATATGATGAACGCTGAGGTAGGCTTCGGAAGAAAGGTGCTCGAGGTGTTTGAGAAAAACGGCATCTGTTTTGAGCATATGCCCTCGGGTATCGACACTATGTCTGTTGTGGTTCATCAGGCAGAGTTTGCGCCCAAGGAACAGGAGATCCTTTCAGGACTGCACCGCAACTGCCAGCCTGATATCATCGACATAGAGACTGACCTTGCGCTGATCGCTGTTGTCGGACGTGCTATGAAGTCGAACCGCGGTACTGCGGGACGTATCTTCTCGGCTCTGGCACACGCTCATGTGAATGTTAAGATGATAGATCAGGGCTCAAGCGAGCTGAACATCATCATCGGTGTGAGCGAGGACGACTTTGAGAAGGCAATGAAGGCAATCTACGATATTTTCGTTTCTACAAAGCTTTGATAAAACTGCCGCACTTTTGTTGGTAACGAGAGTGCGGCAGAATGTTAACTTTTTAACTATATTGCTTTAAAACGCTTGACAATATCTTAAAGTCTGGTATAATAATATTGTGGGAGTTTTGCATTTTGCACAGCTCCGATCCATAAATAATTTTAAGGAGGACATTCGTATGGAAACCTACGGTATTGAAAAAATAGGCATCACCAATCCTAAGGCTGTTTACCGCAATCTTTCGCCTGCTGTGCTCACAGAGCACGCTATCATCAAGGGCGAGGGACAGCTCAGCGACACAGGTGCTCTTGTTGTAAAGACAGGCAAGTACACAGGTCGTTCAGCCAAGGATAAGTTCATCGTTGATGATGGTGACGCTCATAATAACGTGAACTGGGGAGATGTAAACTTCCCTATCACAAGAGAGAGATTTGAGGCTATCAAGGCTAAGGTCATCGCTTACCTTCAGAACAGAGACATTTACGTGTTCGACGGTTTTGCAGGTGCTGACCCCCAGTACACCAAGAAGTTCAGGATAGTTAACGAGCTCGCAAGCCAGAACCTGTTTATCAGAGATCTGCTTATCAGACCTACCGAGGAGCAGCTTGCTGATTTCGGCGATCCGTTCTTCACCGTTATTGCAGCTCCCGGATTCAAGTGTGTTCCCGAGATCGACGGCACACGCTCTGAGGCTGCTATCCTTCTTGACTACGAGACAAAGTGCGCAGTTATCTGCGGCTCGGGATATTCGGGCGAGATCAAGAAGACTGTATTCTCTACAATGAACTACTATCTGCCTTTCGAGGGAGTTCTTCCTATGCACTCCTCTTCAAATGCAGACCCTGTTACCAAGGATACTGCTGTATTCTTCGGCCTTTCCGGTACAGGTAAGACCACACTTTCTGCTGATCCTAACAGACTGCTCATCGGTGATGACGAGCACGGCTGGTCAGAGAACGGCGTATTCAACATTGAGGGCGGCTGCTATGCTAAGTGTATAAACCTCAGCGCTGAGGGCGAGCCCGAGATATACAACGCTATCAAGTTCGGTTCACTCGTTGAGAACGTAGTGATCGACCCCGATACAAGAAAGCCTGATTATGATGACGCTACCCTTGCTGAGAATACAAGAGTCGGTTATCCTATCGAGTACATACCGAACGCTGCAGTTCCGAGCGTTGGCGGTATACCTACTGTTATCATCTTCCTGACTGCTGACTCATTCGGCGTTCTGCCTCCTATCAGCCGTCTTACCAAGGAAGCTGCTATGTATCAGTTCGTTACAGGCTTCACCTCTAAGGTAGCAGGTACTGAGATCGGTATCACAGAGCCTACACCTACATTCTCAACACTGTTCGGCGAGCCGTTTATGCCGCTGCCTGCTGAAAAATATGCTGAAATGCTTGGCGAGAAGATCGAGAAGTACAACACCAAGGTTTACCTCGTAAACACCGGCTGGACAGGCGGTCCTTACGGCACAGGTACAAGAATGAAGCTGAAGTTCACAAGAGCTATGGTAACAGCCGCTCTCAACGATGCTTTCGACAAGAACAATGTTGAGTTCGTTCACGATGCAAGGTTCAACCTTGAGGTGCCTCAGGCTATACCTGATTCTGAAGTACCTGCTGAGATACTCAATCCTCGTGACACATGGGCTGACAAGGCTGCATACGATGCACAGGCTAACAAGCTTGCAAAGATGTTCCAGGACAACTTCGCTAAGAAGTATCCTAACATGGATAAGGCTATCGTTGATGCAGGTCCTAAGGCAGACTAATTAAAGCGATCAAAGACCGCTCCACTTTGGGAGCGGTCTTTTTTAGATACAAAAGAAGATAAACAAAAAAGCAGAAGGAAAGATCCTTCTGCTTTAAGTTTTTAGAAATTAGCCCTCTGTAAGACCCTCAATAGTGAATGTGCACTCAAGGCTCTTTGCGAACATAAGCTGGTTTACATCGATCGGAGGATCCTTTACAGTATCACCGTACTGGTTGAAGATCTCGATCCTGTAGCAGTTATTATCGTCCTCGATGTTGCCGTACTTGATCTTGGTAGGATCAAACTCAAGCTCCTCGCCGTCGATCTTGATAGATGTAAGCTCTACCTTGACCTCCTGACCTGTGTACTTACCGATGGTCTTCTTGTTTATGTTTGCATCATCGCCCTCTTTAAGCTTGTTCTTCTTTGTGGGCTCGCCTTCCCAACCAGTAGAACCATCGCAGATACCTGTGATGTCTACGCAGAATACGTTAGCGCCAAGTGCAGGAAGAATGTAGTCACCGTCCCAGATTATCTGAGGATTAGGTGTTCCCATTACTGCATCATTAGCTCCGATAGAGTCGATAGTAAGAGCAACTGTGTACTCGCCGTCGCCTGTAACATCAGCGTCAACACCGAATGCACCGTTTCCTCTGTCAGACTCAGGATATCCCTGACCGCTGAAGTTGGACCACATCCAGTCACTTCCGCCTGCGCCCATGTCAGCAAACATAAGGAATGCATCATAGCCTGCAAACTCAGTTACAGCAGTGTAATCGCCTGAAGGCATCTGTACCTCAAGACCTGTTACTTCATCATAATAAGGCTCATCACCTGTGGGAGCAGCCTCAGATGTGTCTCCGCCCTCTGCAGTGCTCTCAGCAGGCTCTACCTCGGGTGCCTCTGTCTCAGCAGCTGTAGTTGTAGTTGTCTCAGCCTTCTTGGAAGATGCATCGCTCTTGGAAGAAGAATCAGAATCACCGCAGGCAGTGAGCATTGCTGTTGTCATTGCCATTGCGCAGATCGCAGCAGCTATCTTTTTGATCATCATTGTTATAACCTCCTAAAAATAGTTCGATTTTCCCTATTAAAGATATAAAATCTCTAACTAATATAATACAAAATTTTATCCCTATTTTCAAGATACTATTTTAACAAATTTCATTTCCCGATATCGTTTACATTGTACAAAATTTCATTAAGAAATATAAACATATTAACCAAAATATACCTGTCAAGAAGTGAATAAGCTCGCAATTCGGGGGGTATAATAGAAAAAAGATATAATAACAAAAAACGGAGGAAAACATGGAGCTCAATATGACAAAAGCTCAGTACAGCGAGCTTTACAAGGCAGCGGCAGAAAAGTCAAAATGGTGGATAAATGTACCCAAGGCTTTTGTTTCGGGAGGACTGATATGTATTCTCGGACAGGTGATATTTGATATTTTCAGTACTAACGGATTTGAAGAGGACATATCTGCAACTATAGCCTCGGTGATACTGGTGTTTTTATCTGTATTGCTGACAGGACTCGGCATTTACCCGAGAATAGCAAAGCACGCAGGTGCAGGCACGCTTGTCCCGATAACGGGTTTTGCAAACTCGGTATGCGCTCCTGCACTTGAATTCAAGACCGAGGGCATGATAACAGGGCTCGGTGCGAAGATATTCATAATAAGCGGCCCTGTGATCCTTTACGGAACTCTGGCAAGCGTTCTGTATGGTCTGATATACTACTTTTTCCTGCGTTGATTCACAGCAGCAAGTAACCCAGAGCTAACAGCAGCTTGATGTCGGCGCCCTGTTTATAAAGTATGTATATCAGCAGGCCGACGAGAGCCTTATCCTCATCAATAACTGTATTGCCTATTTTGAACGAGCCTCCGCTCCCGACCGATGACAGCAGACGGGAGAGGGGGTCGTTTTGTTGTTTTGTGCCTGAGGACTGTCCTCCCACATAATCCTGCGAGCGTTTATGCATTTCTCTTACTCTTCTGATCGCCTCCTGCTGCATGGTATTAAAATCATCAGAGGATGCCAAGAAGATCACCTCCGAGAATACCGCTCTCCTTTATCGCAGGGTAGAGAGATACCAGCCTTAGCAGGCGGATTATACGGTCAAGCTTTGTTTTGTTCTCGTCCTTCAGCAGAGGTCTCAAAGCCATCAAAAGGTCGATATTCTTATCAGGCTTTGATGCCTGTGAAAGAACGCTCTGTATTTTCATAAGCATTGCAGGGTCGATCGCGGGTGCAGCGGGCTGTGACAACGGCTGAGACAGCTGCGGCTGATCTGCACTGCCGCCCGAGAGCATATCGGCAAGCTCTTTCACCTGCTTCATGCTTTCCTCATCATTGAGAACACTTTGCAGCTTGCTCATCAGGTCGTCCATCAGCTGTCACCTCCTGTCGTTATTATCATTATTTTCCTGAAAGCTTTCTGAATATCTCCTGAGCCTGCGGAGAATTAAGCACCTTGGCTGTCATCTCGGGGTCTGCGAGAGCCCTTTGCAAAAGCTGCTGATCCTTACTTGAAAGGGAGGATACTGCGCTGTTATAATTGCCGCTTTGAAACTGTTTTCTAAGGGTCTCGGGGTCAGAGCCAAGCTTTTTTGCTGCCACACCGAGAAGTTTATCTGCCGATCTCTTATCGTAAGAGCTGTTTTGTTTTCGATTGCTCATAAAAAGTTCTCCTTTTCTCAATAGTATCTATAAATATTTATGTTATTATGATTAAAATTATGCGGTGCTCCGGCAAGTGTATATTACCCATTACCGAGATCGGAGAGGGGGAGTTTTAAAATGAGGATAGTAGTTTTTTCAGATACGCACGGCAACTATGCTGCTATGCATAAGGTGTTCAAAAGGAACGGGAATGCAGATCTGTTCATTTTTCTCGGAGACGGAGAGCGTGATCTTGACAGAGTAAAAAGCCATTACATCGACAAGAAAGTGCTCAGTGTCAGCGGAAACTGCGACTATGCCTCTATGACTCCCGAGAACGATATATACGTTACTCCCTCAGGTGTGAAGATATTTTTCACTCACGGGCACAGGTGGGCTGTTAAATACACTACCGACAAGCTGCTTGAACAAGCTAAGAATATCGGCGCGCAGATAGTGCTTTTCGGGCATACGCACTGCCGTTATTACGAGTATGCTGACGGCGTACATATTCTGAACCCGGGAAGCGCTGGCTGCCCGAGAGATTTCAAGCCTGCATGCTATGCTTATATAGACATAACAGACGCTGGGATATTCTGTGCACACGTTGACCTGTGATATATTATGCAGAAGTATTTAAGATTGACAATATCAAACGACCAAAATCAGTTCTGAATAATTACTATGTTTTACGCCCTGTTAGGGGGCTTTCCGGTCGCCCCCTAACTACCCCCTTCGGGTATAACTTTTCAGCTGTGGCGAGCACCGCACCTTAAATCAGACAGAAAAACTCCGTTCAGTTTTTACCGAACGGAGTTTATTGTTTATGCTTTTGTTTTGTAGTTTTTGCCTGCTTTTTCTCATCGGAATGACGCAGGAATTTGCGGTAGAACCATGCCGTAAAACGCCTTGGCAGAACAAACAGCGCAAGCTGGGTGGCACAGGGGATAAAAAGATCACGCAGACCTGTATCACCTGCCCGGAAAATTATCCACCTGACGCGGATAAACGCTTTTGTATGCTTCCAGCTTTTGCGGGTATCGATAGTGTTTTCATTTATGCGGTAGCGGACAAGCACCTCGGGTATATTCTGACCGACCGCACCGTTACGAAGCATTCTGGCGGAGAATTCATAGTCCTCACAAAGCTTCATATCGCTGTAGCCGCCAATGCTCACAGCCTTTTGTTTTCTGATAGAGACTGTCTGGCGGTTGAATGGGTTGCGGCGTTTTGAATAGGTAAGTATCTCGTCCTGGAGTATAGGCACTTTTTTGACGGCGACTGTCTTGTCGGTCTCGCTGTCAAACTCTTCAACAAAGGTGCCCACTATATCAAGCTCGGGCTTTATGGCAAAGAGAGCCATTTGCTTCAAGCACCTGTTCGGCATGGAGATATCATCGCTGTCCATTTTTACGATATAGTCGCACCTGCACGCCTCGATACCAATGTTGTACGCCTTGCCGACGCCTACGTTTTCATCTATCTGTATGATCCTGAATATGGTCTTGAATTCGTCCTGAAAGGATTTTGCAATTATGTTAAGCTCATTGGTGAGCTTTCCGTCGCAGACGAGTACGAAGTCCGAGGGCGGATAGCTCTGCATGAGCATTGATTCTAAGCTTTCATTGAGGTTTTCGGGCAGCTCCTGATCGTAAACCGACATCAGCACACTGTATTCCGGAAGCTCATACTTTCCGATCTTCAGCCCCAAGCTCGCACCCCCTTTTCGACAAATAAACACAATATATGCATTATATGATAATATAATACCACATTATATCGGCTTTGTCAACGATTTCACAGTC
>JAFUTU010000005.1 GCA_017484095.1 Ruminococcus sp.
AACGTATCCGCCAGTAACAACAGATGCGCTCATAAGCCTGCTTCCCGTCTCCTTGTCAGCAGGCAGGCTCTCACCTGTCAAAGCAGACTCATCTACCGTACAGCTGCCCTCAGTGACAACCGCATCACACGGCACGCTGGCACCTGAACGCAGCACTATAGTCTCCCCTACAGTCACATCTTGCGCTGGGATCTCCTGCTCCTCACCGTCTCTTATAACTATTGCCGTTTTCGGGGCAAGGCTGACAAGCTTTTTCACAGCGTCAGCAGTCTTTCCCTTTGAGCGTGCCTCCAGATACTTTCCAACATCAATAAGCGTAAGGATCATACCGCACGACTCATAGTACAGATCCATCATATATCGATGAGCAGCCGACATATCTCCCCTGCCCATATGGTAAGCGATCATATAGGTTCCGTAAAGGCTGAACCCGAACGCAGCAGATGCCCCCAGCGCTATCAGGCTGTCCATATTTGGCGCAAGATGAACGAGTGCTTTAAATCCGTTCCTGAAATAATGAAAATTGATCGCTGCTATAATAAACGTGAGTACAAGCTGTGTAAGCGCGAATATCATCATATTTTCATGGCCTGCGAATATCGAAGGTATAGGCAGCCCTGCCATATGCCCCATACACAGATAAAACAGCGGCACCAGAAATCCCACTGAGAGCCACAGCCTTTTTTTCATAGCCTTAGCGTTTTTGTCGGCAGCGTCAGTCACATCGACGGGTGCCTTCTTGTCAGCGCTCTTTACACTTGCGCCATACCCTGCACCCGATACCGCAGAGATTATTTTTCCGTCGTCGCAGATACCGCCGTCGTACTCTACTCTCATACTGTTTGTGAGCAGGCTCACGCTGACGTCTTTAACGCCTTCTACCTTTGAAACTGCCTTTTCAACGTGCGCCTGGCACGCAGCGCATGACATTCCAGAAACATCAAAGCTCTGCTTGCTCATACGGTATTTTCCTCCCTTCACAGACACTGAACTGATACATATTATACTATGTATCCGATGATATGTCAAGTATACCTGTTTGGTACACTATTGTTATGAAAACGTTTGCAATATATCTAAAAAAACTCTGCAAATTTGAGCGATATGTATATTGAAATAGTTTTTACATTGTGGTATACTTAATGTGTATTTTATTTTCAGAGGAGCATCACATTATGAGTGTAACGATAAAGGACGTAGCAAAAGAGGCAGGAGTTTCTGTCGCGACGGTATCGCGTGTTCTCAACGGCAGCTGCAGTGTCTCCGAGGACACAGCGCAGCGCGTGAACGATGCAGTCAAAAAGCTGCGTTATTCGCCTAATTTTCTGGGCAGGAACCTCAGGAAGCGTGAGACCAACGTTATTCTGGTCATAATGCCGACCTCGGAGCATTCTCTCTATTCAAAAATAATAATGGGTATGCAGAAGTATGCCGAGACCGTTGGCTATGACATCATCTCTGCGGTAACACGCTCAGCAAGCACTGTCGAAGCAAGACAGATGACAATGCTTTTCAACAGAACGGTCGACGGTGTGGTCCTTCTGGGAACACAGTATGATGCAAAGCAGCTCAATGAGCTTGCTGAAAACTATGATATAGCTCTCTGCTGCGAGGGCGTTGAGGGCGCAAATGTGCTTACGGTCGCTGTTGATGATGAGCAGGCTGCCTACGATGCCGCTGATGCGCTCATCAAAAAGGGGCACAAGAGGATAGGCTTTATAGGTATCAAGAGCGACACGGCTATATCGGCGATCGCTAGGGAGAACGGCTTCAAGAGAGCACTTGACGAGCACGGCATCAAGATCGATGATACCCTGTTCTACCGTGAGGACTATGAATATGACAGCGGCGCAAAAGCAATGGATTATTTCGCATCTTTGAAGGACAGACCTACAGCTATTTTTGCGATATCTGATCTGCTGGCGATATCGGTCATCAACAAGGCAAGGGATATGGGTATAAAAGCAGGTGAAGACATTGCAGTAATGGGCTTTGACAACATTACCATGTGTGAAATGATGATACCTAAGGTATCTACTGTTGAGCAGCCCTGTGAGAAAATGGGCGAGCTCGTTATCGCAAAGCTGATAGAAAACATACATACCGACAATAAAGATAACCGTTATTACACGGTTAAGCACCGCGTTATCCTGAGAGAATCAACGGGTGATAAATAAACTGCTTTTCGAGCCTCCGTCAAGTACGGAGGCTCATTCTATTGTTTTATATCCGAAGGGGCTTGGGGGCGGTGCTCGCCGCACGGCTAATTCACGCCGTACTTTGGATTTAACACTAAGATAGTGGTCGCACCTAATAAATAGTTTTATACCCGAAGGGGCTTGGGGGGCGACCGGAAAGCCCCCAAATCGGGCGTATAACTATTACAGTACAGAACAGTTTTTTAGTACGGGGGCTGTTTTTATAAATAAATTATCTTTTAAAATAATATTAAAACCGCGCTTTTTTATAGCTAAAAAAACTGACTAAAAACGCCCTCGGAAGATTGTGAAAGGTCAACAAAAAGAGGTACACGAAGGTTACAGCGTTCTCCGATTTATTGACAACGATTACATTAAGTGATATAATGTGTCGTGATGAGAATTGCCTGTGTGATTCAGGCATTAGAAGGAGGTTATTTTTAATGAACAATTATAAACGTGCAGCCGCTGGGCTGCTGGCGGTAATTTCCGCATTCTCTGCTGCTTCCTGCGGAAGCTCGGGCGGCAGCAAAAACTCATCGAGCTCATCATATGTTGACCAGGTAGAGGTCAAGGAATCGGCTGATATCACTCCGATACCTGAGGGCGCAGAGTCTACACTTGAGTGGTGCTCTTACTTTGACATCAACCCTACCAGAGCTGACCCCGAGAAGAGAACAGACCTTACCCTTTTCGAGCAGAACGGCGGCTCTATCGAGTATTACAGAACTTCATCACTTGATAAGTATGATAAGCTCGCAGCAAGACTTCTCTCTAACGATCCGCCTGATATGTTCTGGTATGAGATGAAGATGACATTCCCTGCTAACTGTATCAAGGATATGTTCCAGCCTGTTGATCCGATCGTTGATTTTGACAGCGCTATGTGGAGCGATGTTAAGGACGTTGCAGAGAACTTCACTCTTAAGGGCGAGCATTATGTAGCTCCTATCAACTTCCTGCCGAACTCCGTGATCACCTATGATGCCGATGTTATAGAAGCAAACGGTCTTGACGATCCGTATGAGCTCTATCAGGAAGGCAAGTGGGATTGGGACGCTTGGTATGATCTTATGGAGGAATACGTTCAGGGCGCTGAGGGCGACGAGGAAAGATACGGTATAAACGGCTGGTTCGCACCGTTTATTTTCCAGTCAACAGGAAAGACCCTTATCAAGTATGACGCCGACAAGGATGAGTATGTATCTAATCTTGATGACCCTGATTTTGTAAGAGCTACCGATCTTCTTTATGATATCCAGAAAAACGGCTATTATTATGCTGACTGGGTAGGTCAGACAGGAGATGCGTTCAAGAAGAATATCCTCTTCTATGCAATGGGTCCGTGGGCTTCGTCCGGCTCACACTGCCCTAAGGACGGCGAAAGCTGGGTAATGGTACCTATCCCGAAGGATCCTAACAGTGATACTCTTTACACAACAGTTGATATGAATGCATATATGTGGGTAAAGGGTTCTACCAAAAACGACGCTATGAAGTGCTGGCTCGAGTGTGCAAAGATAGTTTACACTCAGGACGAGTACATTCAGACTGAGCGTGACAAGTTCTTTGTAAACAATCCTACATGGACAGATCAGATGTATGACATTGCATACGTCGAGCCTCTGACAGAGAAGTTCACGAGACTGTTCGATCCGGGCTACGGTATCTCTACCACACTTTCGGATGACGATGCTGCTACAAATGATACTAAGGAAGCAGTTATCCCTTATATGTACACCTCTGTTATGAAGACCGATGATAACGGCACACAGTTCACCTGGGCACAGCTCAAGGAGCAGTATAAGCCTACTATCGAGTCCGAGCTCAAGACCTTTAACGAGGCGTATAAAGCATTTGTTTCTAAGTAAGACCAAACATAAAGCCTGAGAGCATTTTAACTCCCAGGCTTTTTTACTGGATTTTATAGATTAAGTCCTGAGGGCTTTGCCTCAGGAGCGTTTTTGTACACTTCAAACTGCTCATTGAGCACCTTCAAAAGCTCTTCATACCCTTGCGCAGTAGACTCATAGCTGCTCTCGTGAACAAATCCCTCCACCAGATCAAAGCTCTCTGTTCCGTACCATATCCTCAGCCGAAGAGCTTTCTCACCGTCTTCATTTTTTGGCATATCTATCTTATAGCTGAAATTTGTAAACATACTTCCCGCCCATACGTTGCCCTGATCAAAAAACGCAATGGTGGGCACATCAAAGTATCCGTGCAGCATTATAAGCACCCCTTTTATGATTTGAATATTTTTTGTTAGTATAACACATATTTATATAAAAGTAAAGCCTTTTTTAACTCCCCTGGCCTGCAAACGCAGTTTGATACAGCACTATAGTCTGTGACATTTTTTGGACAATTGACATTCATATGTGCGCTGTTTGTGTGATTTTTGCATATGGTTATATTTTTTTATTATTTTTTATATCTAAAAAAATGGGGAAAAGGCAGCTCAAATTCGTTATTTTTGCTTGTTGTAATTTGTGCTCAGATAGTATATAATGTTTATATCTTTGAAATTATGTCATTTTATCGGATCTCGTTTTTGTTGAGATCGCTGTGAGGTTATTGGAAATATGAGCGAAAAAAACATAAATGACGCAGCTAACCAAACAAAAGCAAGTCCCAAACTGGCCTCTATGATCTCCGATGCAATAGAGAACAAGAAAACTCTCGAGCAGGAGGAAAAGACAGGCAATAACTGGGACGACTCGGCTATAACAGATAAAGATAAGTCCGAGGAAAAGGCTGAAACTCCCAAGAAAAAGAAAGCGAAATGGAGCAACAAGAAAAAAACAGGCGTTGTGCTTGCAATTATATTTATAATATTTTTCCTGATGGTGGGCTTTATTGTGTTTATGTTCTTCCATTATACGAGCCTGCTGGACAGAAACACCAGCGAAAAGGAAAACCTGGTGCCGCCCCCGCTGAATTCAAGCGACTTTGTTGATGAGTCAGATACGTTCAACGCTGAACAAAAAGAAAAAGATCTTAAAAAGTATCTGCGCGAGAATCAGGAAAAAATATCTGATGAGAATGTTACAAACATTCTTCTTATAGGCGAAGACCTGAGAGATACCGCTACCGAAGAACGCGGCAACACTGACGTTATGATAATCATCTCTCTTAACAAAGAGCAGAAGACCATAACTATGACCTCTCTGATGAGAGATATGTACATCTGGATGGAGCAGTATTATGAGAGCAACAGGCTCAATTCAGCATACTGGCACGGCGGATGTGAATATCTTGAACAATGCATAGAGGACTACTTCAAGATAGATATCGACAGATACGTAAGGGTAAGCTTCCAGGAATTCATCACAGTAGTCGAAGCACTTGGCGGAATAGATATGTATGTCACCGATGATGAGGCTATCGGAATGCACGACCCTATGGCCGAGCAGAACAAGTATCTCGGCAATTCGAGAGAGACCGACTGGCTCTGGGAGGGCGGAGACCTGCACCTTAACGGCAACCAGGCTCTTGCATATGCAAGACTCAGATACGTCGGCAACAGTGACTGGGAAAGAACTGAAAGGCAGCGCAAGGTCATCAAGGAGATCATTGCAAAGTCAAAGAATATGAGTCTTTTACAGATAGATTCCCTGCTCAATGATGTTCTTCCGAACGTTCATACAGATATGACTGACGGCGAGATAGCATCTATACTGCTCGATGTATTCGATTATCTCGAATATGATGTTCAGGAGGTAAGGATCCCTGCTGACGGCTATTATTCCAATGAAATAAGAGCTAATATGGACGTGCTGCTGTTTAATGCAAACGCTAATTCTGCTATTATCCAGAAGGTAGTTTACGGCGACTGCTCTACTGTTGAGGAGGCTATCGCAGAGTATCAGCAAGAGACCGGCGACTATTACGCTTACACATATATGTACTAACAGGCTTAAAGCTCCGCTTCACGCGGAGCTTTTTTCTGCCCGTTTGTGATATACTTTAAAATACAGGCAATATATGACCTGCGTAAAAAGTATTAAAAAAATATTATCAAAATTTTATAAAACATCTTTACAAATGTGAAAAAATGTGGTATAATACGTTTGAAGTTTTTTATGAAAGGGGTTCATATTTTATGATTTTCAAGAAAGGTATCTGCACATTATGTGCAGCTGTTATCGGTGCTTTCAGCGCAATGCCTGCTTTCGCAGATGCTGAGGCTGAGCTTCCTGTACCCGAGGCAGACGAAAACGGAGTTTACTGTCACGCAGGTATAGTTTGGCAGGTGCTCGATCAGTGGGATCACAGAAACGAGATAAACCTCGAAGCACTTAACGAGACCGAGGACACTGTCATAGGGGTGACCCATAAAGATGTAAATATAACAGGAAACGGCGAATATACCGTTGAGATGAGTGGCTACAAGCCTGATTATGATTATGATCTCGGATTTTTCGGCGTTGAGCTTGACCTTGATTTCGATACATATGCTGATGTTGAGACAGATCAGGGCGTAAGGTTCGAGATAACAAAGGTTGTCATTGACGGAACAGAATACACCTTCAAGAATGACCTTAACGAGGACGGAGTGCTCGAACAGATACTTGAGGACGTTGAAAGAGGCGAAGACGGTCAGAAGATGATAAAGATCAAGAACAGCTGGGGCACTCTGCCTGAGTTCTGTGAGCCTGCTATGGACAACAAGATCTGGACAACTCCCGACCCTATCACAATGACGTTTACTGTAAGCGGTCTGCCGACTGATAAGATCGAGGACAACCCTGACGAGGTTATCGAAAAGGTGTACGGCGAAGGTACTACAGATTACGCTGCTGAGGACGAGACAGTTGAGGACGACACCGCAGAAGATACTACTGAGGATACCGATACTGACGGCGATACTGCTGTCACAGAGGACGAGGGTTCCGAGTCAGTCGAGGAGGCATCCTCTGTTGCAGCTAAGAAGGCTGACAGCTCAAAGGCTGACGATGAGGACAAGGACGACGAGGACAGCAATCTTCCGCTTATACTTGGTATATGCGGCGGCGCTGTAGTTGTTATCGCTATCGTGGCTGTTGTTATCGTTAAGAAGAAATAAGGTTTTATCCTGAAAATCAGCACCCTCGGTTTTTTACAGTCGGGGGTGTTTTGTATGTTGATCGAGCCGTGGGCTTTATCATAAATATTATTTAAAAAGGAGAGTACTGTTTGAAAAAGTACAACGCATCGGAGATTGCAGGCTGACCGGGAGGTTTGCTTACGATCGAACGACCTCCCGCTTTGAAGCTATTGAAGTCAACAATTTTCAGGAGGATAAATAATGAATACAAATGACTGCATAATTCGTTTAGAAAATAATAACGAGCATAGAGAAGTTGAAAACCTTATCAGAGAATCATTCTGGAATGTATACCGACCGGGGTGCAGCGAGCATTACGTGATACACGTACTTCGCGATGACCCTATGTTTGTGAAGGAGCTTGATCTCGTTATGGAACGGGACGGCAAACTGATAGGTCAGAATATGTTTATGAGAACGGTCATAGAGGCTGACGACGGAAGAGTTATCCCTGTTTTGACAATGGGACCGATATGCATCACGCCTGAGCTTAAAAGAAAAGGCTATGGAAAGATATTGCTGGATCATTCTCTTAACATGGCAGCGGAGCTTGGTTTTGGTGCTGTTCTGTTTGAAGGAAATATAGAGTTTTACGGCAAAAGCGGATTTGACTATGCAAGCAAATTCGGGATAAGATATCACGATCTGCCTGATGATGCAGATGCATCGTTCTTTCTTTGCAAGGAATTGATCGTTGGATACCTTAACGGTATTACAGGTGTTTATCAGACTCCGAAGGGGTATTATGTCGATGACGCCGACGTTGAAAAATTTGACAAGGAGTTTCCGCAGAAAGCGAAACTGAAGCTGCCCGGACAGGTATTCTAAACGCAAACTGATCCATAATGTTTTCGGCATACCTGCCTTGTGTGGGTATGCCGAATTGTTTTCAAAGCAGCGCTATACCCATACTCCACAGATACTTCCTTGCCAAACGCTCTCAGATACGCTATAATAACATCAACAAAGGCGCTTTTGAAAATGACAAGGAGTGATACAAATGACAATAGGAGCAACCATCAAACAGCTCAGACAGGAGCAGGACGTAACGCAGGAGCAGCTTGCCGAAGCACTGGGCATAACCTCACGGGCGGTAAGCCAGTGGGAAACAGACAGAACTGCACCTGATATATCACAACTGCCTGCGCTTGCGAATTTCTTTGATGTGACGACAGACCATTTGCTCGGGGTAGACATTAGGCGCAAGGAGGAAAAAGTAAAAAAGATACTAAAGCAGGTCAACAGATTTCAGGCGCAGGGCGATCATGAGAGTTCGGCAGTTTTTCTCAGAGAGCAGCTGAAAATCTATCCCAATGAGCCTGATCTGCTTACACATCTTGCAGAAGCCTTGCAGACCTTCTATTTTCATCAGGGGAAAGCAGACACCGAGGAACTTAAAAAAGAAAAGTCGGACGAGATAATATCTCTGTGCGAAAGAGCGCTGAGATACTACAAGCCTACCGATGACAATAACTTCACAAAGCAGGTGCTTATCGGTCAATACGTCTATTATCTGCATGATAAGAAAAAAGGCGAAGAGCTGGTCATGTCTCTGCCCAATGTATATTGCACACGGGAAAGGTTTTTAGCTGATCTTTACGAGGGGAAGGAAGCCCTTGCGCGCAGGCAGTCGGCACTGCTGTGGAGCATGACACAGATGATGCACCGTCTGTTTTGGGAAATATCCCGTGACGATCTCTACACATACGAGCAGAAAATAGAGATACTGAAAGCTGATGATGCACTGACAGAGCTTATCACAGGCAAAAAGCCCAACTTTTTCCATTGTAAATTATCGGTCAATGCAGCAACAGAAGCAGAGCTGTATTTAAAGATCGGTGATAAAGAAAAAGCTCTTGATATGCTTTGGTCTGCATACGATCATGCCGAAAGCTACATAAACCGTCCCACCGGAGAAAAATATGCCCCCTGCTGGCTTAGTGAGATGGACGACGATCAGATAAAAGTTCTCAAAATGGACACCAATACGAATTTTGATACTATATATAACATTATCACAAAACCCGAGAACAAATTCTGCGAAGTGTTTGACGGCAACGAGCGCTTTGAAAGGCTTATAGAAAAGTTAAAGGGAAAGATAAGCAAATAAAAAACAGCGGCATACCTGCCTTGTGAGGGTATTCCGAACATCGTTATATCAAGAAAAATACATAATATATGCAGGAAGCAAAATTTTTTTGAAAAAACTCTTGACAAGAAGCGCTAAATGCTGTATAATAAGTAAGTCGCTATGGAACATAGGGCGGCATAGCTCAGTTGGCTAGAGCACTTGGTTCATACCCAGGGTGTCACTGGTTCAAATCCAGTTGCCGCTACCATTAAGTTCCATAGCGATTTTTTCAGGCCCGTTGGTCAAGAGGTTAAGACGCCGCCCTTTCACGGCGGAATCATGGGTTCAATTCCCGTACGGGTCATCTTCGCTTGGAACCGTGTGGTAACGGCAACAAAGATAAGGTTATTCGGAGTTGTGGCACATTGTAAAAGAATAAGCTCAAGTTACAAATCCAAACTGTTATTCAATTGTCAGTTACCGCAAAGGTCGTAAGCAGTAACCCATTTATATCAACTCCTATGGAGCTAATATCATGAAAAAATATCTTAATGTTGAGTATTTAAGAACTCAGGCTGATATGCCTAAAGCTAATTATCGGCAGTATCTTGTTAATGTATATAATTATTATGACGATAAGATCAAACAAGGTAACGGTCAATGGTGTATATCCAGCTACAGTGAGATCTTTAGTATCATAACAAAAGATTGTCACAATCCTGATTGCAGTTATTCCGCTATGAAACGATATGTTAAGGAAATGCACGATAGAGGATATATAAAAGATGTTTTTGAAGATGGTGAATGGCATTCTTACATAGTCAAAGAATTAGATTTCTGATTTTATTCTCTGCACCACTTATCGTAATCGAGCCGTTCAAATCCGCAGCTATATCCTTCAACAAACTCTCCCTCTGATAAGGTGAACTTATATACAAGCTGCATGGTATCAGATATTAGGATAACAATCCCGGTGGTAGTTCTTCCGGTTTCGTGATTTTTCACTTCCAATATATCGAACTCTGAAACTTCCAGTTTTTTAGAGTTCGGATCAATCCCTATTTGCGAAGAAATTTCTTTAACAAGTATTGATTCTATAGAATTTTTCATAAATTCTTTATCATTCCTTTATGCAAACAAAAAAATCAAGAGTGCCTTCGCTCGCCTAGACTAATGAACGAAAAACACTCTTGACATTTATAGCTAACTGTGTTATAATGGAACACAGAAAGTACCGCATCTGTCGTAGTTATGGTGTTTCTCAGCTCGTGCTTGCTAAGCTGCGAAATATCGCCAAATAAGTGCTGGTAACACTTATAAGGCACGGCGGATGTGTTATTTTTTACACTGTCCGTTTTATTAATTATACCACAATTAATCTGATTTGTCAATAGTTTGATTGAAATTTCTGATTTTCTATTATAAAAGTTTTTCATTAGCGCTTTGTACGCTTTTCACATTTTATTTTATGCCGTTAACATATTCTCAAAGCCCAATTTTTTGAGCCTTGAGAATTTTTTATTGTCTTATTTTGTCGTGCGACAAAATTTAACCCCCGGAGACCGAAGGTTCCGAGGGTCGGAAAATCTGAAAAAGAAAGAAAAGGGTTGACGATCCGGCTGGTGTTCGCTAAAGGTGAGAATTTCGACCATTAAAGGTGAGTCATTCTTGACTTTATCTCACCCGACTTGCTGTAAAGGTGGTACTCTGCTCCACTAAAGGTGTGATTTACGCCGCTTAAACCACCACCTTGCGATATAAAGCTGTTTTAAAAAATAAAGCACCGTATTCTTTTTCAGAGAATAGCATGATTTGCTCATAAGAAAACATGATGTGATATTTCTAAAGAACACAGACTTTTTCATGAAAGGACATACTTATTAAGTATAAAAATATGTCGTAAAGGTGATATTCTGCTCCAAAAAATGTGTGCTTTTTGCTCGTTAAACTATCACTTTATGATACAAAGTTATTTTGAAGAAAATAAAGCACCATAGACTTTTTCGCGGAACAACATAATTTACACATAAGAAAATATGGTGGATAAAACAATCTAAAAAAGAAAGAAAAAAACGCCAAGCCGAGTGCTGAACGCAAAAGGTACGAAGCTTTTCCAGAAAAAGTACGTCTCAATATAATACTAAACGTACTATAAATAACTATATACTCTTCTTTTCTTTTTTAGATAGTCTTGATTTATACTCTTGATTATATACTTGATTTAGACAGGCTTCAAATGTCGATTTTTAGGGGTTTTGTAGACTTAAAAGTGATACTCCGCTCCATTAAGGGTGGTACTCTACTCCATTAAAGGTGGTGTTCCACTCCACCAAAAGTGATTTTTTATTTTATCGTGTTATCACCTATTGACAAAACATCACTTTTATGTTATGATGTAATAGAGGTGATATTATGCCAAAAAGAGTAACATTACCTTCCACGCCTGATTATATTGGCATACCGGAAGATATAAACAAGCTGATTGTACAGAAAAGTAATCCTCTGAAATCTTTATCCGAGACAGGAATGACACTTTCTGAATTTAAGATTTTAGACGCATATCTAAGCCGTATTGATAGTCGAATTCCTGAAAAAAGATCTGTGAGATTTGAAAAGGGAGAACTCGAAAAACTCTTAGGGGTTGAACGCATTCGTAAAGAGGACCTCAATGCTCGATTAGATGGTCTTTTTAAGACCGTTACTATAAAAGATAAAGATAAAGAAAATGGTTTTACTAAGATAGGTCTTTTTGAAAAAGCGGAAGCAAAACAAGATGAATATGGACTTTGGCAGGTCGATCTTGTATGTACTCCATCGGCAATGGAATATATTTTTAACGTTGAGATTATGGGTTATCTACCGTATATGCTTAAAAACATAATAGAACTAACAAGTCGATATAGCTATGTATTATACTTATATCTTGAAGCTCGCAGAAAAGGTTTACTTAGTAACGAATGGGAAGTAGATGTTGACGAATTAAAGCGAATACTTCAGTGTAATTCAAGTATGTATGATGAGTTCAAAGAGTTTAACAGACTTTTGAAAAAGTGTCACTATGAAATAAACGAAAAAACAGACTTGAAATTTAGCTATTATCCTCGTAGAAAAGGTCGAAGAGTGAAAATGATACAGTTTTCTATTGAAACGCCAAAGAAAGAATTGTCGTGCGACAAAAGCCCGTAAGAAAGGATCCTTGTTATGAACGGTATGGAATACGAAGTAAAGTGCATGGCAGCGATGAACGTAGACAGCTTGCAGTCCTTATACACAAAAGGAGAAAAGCTTTACAATGCGATATACGCTCTTTCTGAGAGCGATCGAGATAGGGTACTTGAAATGCTTGGAATAAGACTTTAAAATAAGACTCTCAGAGCTTTAGTGAGACTCTGAGGGTCTTATTTTGTCGTGCGACAAAATCTAAAAAAGGAAGAAAACAGCTATTGACAAAACCATAAAAATGATATATAATAATGGTGGAGATAAGCTATGTCTTATCGTATGGAAACTACTTTAGTTTCTGTAAAAAGCAGTGAACCCTACTGTGAGTGGGAGTGGTAAAAGCAGTGAACCCTACTGTGAGTGGGAGTGGTAAAAGCAGTGAACCCTACTGTGAGTGGGAGTTATTCGTAAGGGGCTGCATTAGTGCAGTCCCTTTTTATTGAAGATGCAAGGAGAATGACAATGAAAAAAGAATCTATGTCCCTTTATTATATAGATATGAAATACATCAGGGAACTCTCAAAAGTAGATGATAACGTCATGTCGGTTTCTCCTCAGATCAACAAGGGAAGTCGCCCTTTTGTCGGATTGGTTTTAATGTGTAATTCAAATCAGTATTGTATTCCGTTATCTTCTCCAAAGCCAAAACACTATAAAATGAAAAATGACAAGGACTTTTCAAGAATAATCCATCGACCCACCGGCAAACTTATTGGCGTGTTAAATTTCAATGAGATGATTCCTGTTGATAATTCATTAATCCAAAAAATCAATATTCCCAAATTGATGAAAGGAAACTCTAAAGATAGAGCTTATGCAGAATTGTTGAAAGATGAATTAAGTTGGTGTCAGCAAAACGAGGAAAGCATTTCTAATAAAGCCAACAAACTATATAGAATTGTTACAGAGACTCCCCAAAAATCTCGCAACCTCACCCGTCGCTGCTGTGACTTTAAAAAGCTAGAAAAAGCTTTAGACAAATACCTACAAAAGAACTTAAATCCATCAACAGGTAAAGAAATCAATCTGTTTGACGAGATTTTGCTTGATTTGACCGGACAAGATAGACACAATAAATTATAATTCAAGCCCTCGATTATATGGTCGAGGGCTGTATTTGTCGCACGACAATAATCAGACAAATTCGATTTTTAAAGTCTTTCCCATTTGTTCAGCAAGTTCTTCAAGGCTCTTAATGCTGTCGGCAACATTTATTTTTTCTTCTTTTTTAGATATGGCATTTTTGTCTTGCGACAAAAATAAAAAAGCACTGTCCATAGCAGCAGAAGCTTTCGCCTGTGCCGTCTGAAACGCATGGGAATAGATATTAAGTGTTGTTCCGGGACAGCCGTGACCGAGAATACGAGACACCGAAGTAACGTCAAGTCCGTAAGATATAAGAGCTGATGCTGTGAAGTGTCGAAAGCTGTGAATACCATGAAACTCCATATCATTCCTTTTACAGAACTCTTTGAGCCACCCGTAAGGAGTCTGCGGATTCATCGGAGATCCGTTTCGCTTTATAAATAGACGATCAGACGGTATCCAGTTATCGCATAGAGCTGCCATTTCCTGTTGCTCTGCTTTAAGCTGACAGAGTATATCAATTATGTAGTCCGATACTTTAAGTGTTCGATAAGAAAACTTAGTTTTGGTTGAATCGGTGTAGATGCCCTTGTCGGACGTATAATTAGATGAACGCCTGACACTGACTAGATTGTTATCAAAGTCAATATCACGCCATTCAAGACCGAGCATTTCACTTCTGCGAAAGCCACTATAAGCAATCAGATAGAAGAAAGCCTGATACTTCAAGGGTTCTCCACGAAGCCGGGAAAAGAGAAGTGCAGTCTCTTCCTGCGAATATATTTTCTTTTCTGTCTTAGGCTGTTTAGGAACAACAACCGATCTGCATGGATTGTCTGTACAGGCTCCGGTTCTTATTGCATAGACAAACACATCGCTGATAAAACTAAGATGATGTGTGATGGTCTTACTGGACAAAGGTTCGCCTGTCTTTTGATTTGCGCCGGGACGGGCAAGAGAGTTGACAAAATCCTGAATCTGCTTTGCTGTTATGTTCTTAATACTCTTTTTGCCAAATTCGGCATATACTCTTTGTGAACGCTGTCTCATGCTTGCTAGGGTTGTGCTTTTGAGATTGAGGTTCGCATATTCAGTGAAC
Source organism: Ruminococcus sp. (assembly GCA_017484095.1). Classification (GTDB taxonomy): domain Bacteria; phylum Bacillota; class Clostridia; order Oscillospirales; family Ruminococcaceae; genus Hominimerdicola. The sequence goes on from JAFUTU010000005.1 coordinate 14,766, forward strand.
CACTCTTCAGCCATAGTTTTAAATTTTTTCGCAGATATCTTTTTGTTTTTCATTCTGCTTACACCTCCAAAATTTTTATACAATAATTATATCACGCAAAATAAACATTGCAAGATTATTGACCTCTTGTCTTGCGACAAAAAAGCCCCCCGAGCCCGAAGGCTCCGGAGGGCGAGAAGTCTAAAAAACGAAAGAAGAACGGTTATCAACTTCTACCACGATTTATGGGTGGTATGGTGGGAGTTGAATCTTTTAAGTTTTCATAAACTTCTTCTGTTATGCTTATTTTTCTCGATTGTATATATTGAGAAATTTCGGCTATAAAAATATTGGCATTCTCTATCTGTTCTGATGCCTCTGTTTTATCAACTATATAAAAGTCATCATAATCTGCTCGATTTCTAGTTTCAAAGGCATTCCTTATTATTTTGGAACACTCTCTACTGACAGCGTTGTTTTTTACGTAAGTCTTGTTAAAGAATCCAATTATAGAGGAGTGCTTCTTTGAGTCAAAACCATCAAGAGCTGTTACAGCACGAACAGCATGAAAAATAGCATAATATGAACGATTTATTGAACCGCTAAAATCATTATTATCATACAGTAGTTTAGATGCACTTAGGTTATCTTCTGCTTTTTTTAAACGATATGATGAAAGAGCTATTCTGTTTTGGCTGTCCATAATGAAATACCTTCTTTCGCTATGTTATTATAAAACGGCAAATCATCAACCCATTTATTAAAATTTTGCCGTTCGATATAAACATAAGAGAAGAAACAATCATATTTAAAATCTAAATCGACAGCAAAGTCAAGAAGTTTTTCTTGTATTGATTTATTTATTTTTCCATCAGTAATTATTGCTATGTCAACGTCCGAGTCGGGTTCTGACTCATTTCTCGCAACAGAGCCATAAAGAATTATTTCCTTAGTTTGAACACCAACAATATTTGATATACCGGCTATCATTTCATTTAAAGCATCTTGATTAAGTGGTTTGTCAACAGCATTTATGTTTTTAATCACGGTTGGCACTCCTTTCCTTCATATACAAGAATCTTTTTTCTTGATATACTTTTTCCATTACTCTTTTAATTTTTCGATTCTTTTTTCGAGAACATCACAAAGGATTTCAATTCTTTGCTTTGGAATAATATCATATTTATTGAGTATTTTATAGGCTTCTTGTGAAAAGCCTTGAAGTTTGTTTAAATCAAACCTTTCGGGATTTTTGACAAGTTTAATTTGCTGAGAATGATAATCTCTGAATGGTTTTGAAGCTATATCATCTGAACTTGAAATAACATTATCAGGCTTGTTCCAGAACAGAGATGTTCCGAAATCAAACAATGGAGCAGCATTAACAACACGGTAATTTTCAACATCTCTGATAAGTCCAAAGTTTCTGTAATGCCTATCCGTATTGCCAATCAGATAATCTATCACTATCATACTATCAAGACTATCAGTCACTGTCACACCAAGACTTTTGCAGCAGTTTATATAGCTCTTATACTCGTCACCTCTTGTGTTGTATGGGAAGTGCTTTAATACAGCTTGTGCTGAAACGAACTCTGTGTTTTCGTCAATAAAACAATCGCAAACAGACACGGGTGTTCCGTTCAATATCTCTGCTTTATATTCAACATAACTATCAATATTCAATAGTTTGCACAAAGCTGATGCTATTTCTTCGTTGAACACTTCTTGTGATATAGCGCCTGAACCAGATTTGATAAGCTGTCTCTTGCCATTGTGAATTATCCATTTTTTCTTTAGCACTCCATCAGAGCTATTAACAGGATCTAGCAAGCTGATATTTTTGGAATGTATATTATCAAACAAAGCGTTTCCTACATCATCTGAAAAAGTGTTTGTAAAGAAATTAATTTCATTCCAAGTAACATTACTATCGTTTGGCTTGATCCAATATTGATCTGAAAGTGAAAGATAATAATTCTTTTCAGAGAGAATAGCTGTCGTAATATCCTGATTTAGAGACTGGCTTAAACAATTCAATCCTGCTTCTATCTGCATTCTGCTTGCAGGTATTCTTCGGTTAGTGAGCCAATCATTGAAATCAGCACGATTGGCAATTCCATCGTCTATCTCTATCGAAAGAGGGGCTGCTTTTGCATTAAATACCTTGCCTATTCTTAATGCATAAATCGTGTTATCATCTGACTCAAATTCAAATATGGCAGAGTTTTTATTCATTAAGGTATACTGCATAACTTAACAACCTCCTATATGTTTTATTATACTTTATTGGCATATGTTTGTCAATAATAAGTTTTGTCGTGCGACAAAAAGACCCCGAAGCCCCAAGGTTCTGAAGGGGCGAAAGTCTAAAAAAGAAAATATAATATGCGTTTTTATGGATTGCATCGCTTGCAAGGCTCGTAGCCCATAGCAATCACTTCTTCATGAGAGCCGGTATAGTATTGTGTGTTGTGTTCTGCCATTGTATCTACGCTCGAACAGGTAGGATAGTGAAACTTCTTAGAATTTGTGTTCAAAACATAATCGCATGAGACAGGATCCTTTTCTTCTTTTTCAGAAGTTTCTCTTACAGTTGTGGTAACAGGTTCGATCAAGCTGTAGCTATCACCTGTTGCATAGTCGATAGCAATGTCAGGCTGTACATTGTAGCAGTAGACGCAGAATTGCAGTCCTGCGCCGTTATCATCGACAGAATAAGTTTCCATAAGGACACCGCTTGCAACAAGGTTATTGCCTTCAAAAACAGGTGTTACACGATAGAGAACATGAGCGTCATAAGACTTGACGTAATTAGCGACTTTGTTCTCAAAAGGCTCCATTCCCTCAACATTCATGTATCGGGTGCCTGTTATAAGATTACGCTCGTTTGCATTCTCTCCGGCAAGCTGATAGCCTATCAAATGACAGCGATTATACAAGTATATATCCTCGATAATGCCCTTGTAATTCGCTGTGTGCCACCCTGAAGGCTTCACATCGCCTATGGATTCACGCTCCGCAGTCGGCATTATATCCTTGCTTATAAGCGCATAAGCGACACCACAGCGACCCAAGCTGTCAAGAGGACTGTAAGTTTCAAAGCTATCTGTCGGATAGTCAGTGAAGTATGGTTTGTTATCATTGACCTCAACATAAGGACTTCCACTGTATTCAGGTATAGAAGAGAGTTCAAAAGGCTTTGCTGTTGTTGTAGTCGTTGTAGTAGTAGTGGTCGTAGTTGTTGAAAGGGAAGATAATGTGACTTCCGCAGTCATTGTCTGCGTTTCCTGCGATGTTGCCGTAACGATCGCAGTCTCAGCTTGTGTCTCTGATACCGATGTAGATCTATCTGGCATATTACAGCTGCATAGCAGCACATAGACTGACAGCAGCATGGTTATTATTCTTTTCATCTTACCACCTCGATAATTATTCGTAGGTTTTAGAAATACTGTCAAAAGTCTGACCGTGAATAAGAACACAGGTGTTTTTTTCCTTGCTTTCACCGGACTTTTCTCTTGTCACAAGATAGTCTCCCGTTTTAAGCTCGATTGTATATCTGGTCTGATTATCTTTGCCTACAAACATAACTTTTTCTGAAAGGCTAAACTTTGATACTGCTATATTAGCAATAAGCTGACGGGGAAAAGCTCTTTTGATAAGCATCAAGAAGAACTTGACTGCAAAGATAGCTTCATTTTCAGCAGAATTAATGAGAGTTGCAGATAAAAAGCGTGTTCTGTTTCCATAGATCTCATATTCACAATTCCACTCAGAGTCGTCAGATACGTCTTTTGCAAAGCAAAAGCCATTGTCTCTTGGAGTATAACGCCCTGTCTTATCATTTTCCCAGACAGGCAGAACAATCTTTTTTCCGTCATCAGATAGAAAATAGCACATAAGACAAGGCTTGCCGGGTATCATTTTCCGATATTTCAGCTTGCCGATAAATGAACCGGAATTTTTCGGAAATTCATACTCGTTGAGCCTTATTTTACTTGCCTGTTCTTCGGTCAGTAATCCTGAATGCTTCATTTTTTCACTTCCTCGCTGCTTAATTTGTTATAAAATTCTGATCTTTCGACCTGATAATCGAACTCAAAGAGCCATAACTCTTGCGGTGCCATATTGATTATCCGGGAAAGCTCAATGAAAAAGAGTACAATATCCGCAGTTGAAAAGTTTTTGCCCGACATAAATTCGTAGTAGAATTTATGCGGAAGATAACCTATCTTGGAGCATAGACTTTGCTGTGATTCTCCCGCCTGTTCAACTAATCTGCGAAAATAATCTCTTTCAAATTTTTCATTTTTCATCATTCTTCTCCTTTTTCAGATAATTTGCTTCGCTAACATTATAGGGTCGTTAGAAAAGTCGTGCCTAAATGCTGCGCTGGTCCCTAGCTCTTTTGTGAGGGGAGTGTTATAAAGTGATGTGATGATATACGCCTTCGGGTTATGTATCTTTTTTGTTTGCTTAGCAAGGCACTCAAATAGATATAATATATCCTGATCATTAATCTTTAGGAATCGGGATCGGACTACTTCAGAGGGCTTGTTTTCCTTTCCGACACGGATATTTGGAGCAGAGGAGCATACTGTCTCTGTCATTATCTCCACTATCTCATCAAGTTCACGTATACTACCTTCGGGTCGATTTCTTATATCAGGCTCCCTGTACGCCGATGCAAAGTAATCATATTCGATGTTTTCTTTGATGATCTCTTTGTAGGTATCATAATCTTCATAATTTGTTGCCTGTTTTTCAATCCTATCAATCTTATCAATTTTTTCCTTACCACTATGTACTATATCTGATTGATATGATAGATTATTAGTATTATTTATTTTCTTTTTTAGTTCTTTAATACCGTCCCGATTTTCAGGATCCCAAATTTCCGGATCCTGAAAATTAGGACACGGTGACAGATCGTTTTTCACCGTATCCCGATTTTTAGGACACGGTGAAAAGTGCGTATCTACGTCGTTTTTGAGAGCTTCTTCCTCAACAAATTCTTTGGCTTGGTCGGTAGATTGTGATTTTTCTTCTTTTTTTCTTGCTTTTTGAGCTTCTTTATTCTTATAAGCTTCAATAGCTTCGGGCATTGGCTCATCATTTATGATGTACTCCATATCAACAAACTTACCTTGCTCAATGATTTGATTTCTCATAAGATAACCATATTTTGCTAATAGGTTTAGTGTGACTTCGATCTTATACTTACCTTCTTTTAATTCGCTTGCAAGTCCTCTGATTGTAAAATTCCACGAATCAGGTTTTGATAGCATTGTACAAATAAGCCCTCTCGCAGCAAGATCTAAATTTTTATCATTGAATATTTGATTGCTTATAATTGTAAAGCCACTTGGCTTCTTTTTTCTGAGTCTAGGCATTTTATTTTCCTCCAATATAGCTAATTGTAATAACCGCTGATATTTTTCAATAGAATGGCTTTTTCATCTTTTGTAATCAGCCCGTGTATAGCAGCTTTATTCACCAGAGCCTTTGCTTCGGTGTAATTCTTGTTATCAATAAATGCAGAGTATGAGTTTGGCTCATATCCTTTGAATGAGGTTTGATTTATCTTAATAAGCGCAAGCTCGATAGCAGACAGATCTCGTTCTGTTCGATCAGAATAATCAGTGCTGACAGCAAGTGTGTCAGTTTCCTTGTTTTTCTCAGCAATAGCTAACCGTTTGCTATCCCATTCAGTACGGCTATGCCCATCAGACGATATCAGAGCAGCACAGGCTTCATAGAGCTTTGCATCTTGCGGATTGTCTCTAGTTATCTCAGTCCACTTTGTTTCGTCCTCAGAAGCTTTTTTCCGGAATCTTCGCCGGCGTTCGTCCTGCATATACTGATAACCGTCTTTATCAGTCATTGGTGTGAAGAGAAGTTCCCAAATAGTATCGAGCGGATATATAGTCTCTTCGAGTGGTCTCTGAATGAGGTCCATTCGCTGAGAAATATCGTCAATAGGTCTTGGTTTGATACCGAACTTATAGAACGGTTTCAAGTGAGATCTGACAGGATACGCTCTTTGCCGCTTTGTAATAGCATCGCCGAACTTCATTTCACCGAGTTCCGCAGCTGAAATAAGGGGCTGAGAATCGACAACAGAGGACTGATGAGACAGGAATGTATGAAGATCTCCTGAATAAGTCATGTATTCCACCGTTTTATTACCGAGAACAGCAGAATAATATTCGTTGGTGTCTTTATCTAGTGAATTGATGTAGATCTGATTACCAGCGTTAGAGCGAATAGTTTTAGCAGCATTAGAATACTTTGTATCGAGCTGATTAAGATCCTGAACGAACATCGAGAACAGCAGATTACGTCCGGCGCCGACAGTTATCTTAGTATCCATTGCAGGAATAGGAACCATGTTTCCAAACTCATCGAGAATGAAGTGAACTCTTTGAGGAAGCTTCTGACCGGGGAAGTTAGAGGAATATTCAACGAGACAATTATAGCACTGATTCACGAACAGCGAAGCAATAATATGCCGGGAAGTGTCCTCGTCAGGAACTACCATGAATACAGCTTGCGGTTTGTCAGGATTGACAAGCTCATTGAAATTGATCTGATTGCCGGACGTGAGCTGAGATATACCCATATCAGAACCGAATATTCCGATATTTGACGCAAGAGTCGTGAAAATAGATGCTCTTGTATCTCCAGAAGAGAAACGGGAAGTAGCATAGGCGTTTTTTGCTGCACTGCCACGGGGAAGAGACTGAAAGAGTGAATCAAGCGCATTAACATCTCTCTTAGCACCATTGACAACTTGCACTTCGTTCTCGGAACCAAATTCAACAAAGAATGAATAGATCGAGTACATAGACACGTTTGCAAGATGCCCGTCATCAGCAGCTTTTTCGAGTAAGAATAAAATCATGGCTACCAAAAGCGATTTAGCCGATTCCGGCCAAATCGGATCAGACTTATCATTCTGAGTAAATACTGTAGCCAGAGATTGAACATACTTGATTGTTTTAGATTTTAAAAGTTCTTTTTTATTAGGATTAGGTTCATTGAGATACTCTTGATATGAATCTATTATCATTTGGAGAGGATTCCAAAGTGATGATTTATCAGTCTCTCTCAGATTGAGAACCGTAACCTTGTAACCGTTCTCTATCAACATATCGTAACAGTTTTCGAGCAGCTCACCTTTAGGATCGTTAAGAACCATAGAGTGCTTAGACTGTGAATAACAGATATGCCGTATCATCGGAAGGACGAAAGTCTGACCTTTACCGGAACGTGTTGTACCGATAATGAGATTATGAATTGTTTCGGAATCAACGTAATATCTTCCTTTATGCAGAGCGACAATGATGCCGGACTTCTCGGCAGCTTCGGGCTTGTTTGCGGGAAAAGAATAGAAGGTGTCATTCATTTCCTTATCTGTCATCCACCTTTGGCGACCTTTAATTGTTTTGTTTTCATTTTTAATACGATAGCGAGTGTCCATTCGCATAACTAGGAACATAGATAGAATTAGTGCCATCATAACTACCATTAGCGGAGAAATGCTTCCGGGAGGTTTCTGTATGTATATAAGCTTAAAAGCATAGTAGTTTTTCTCTCTGTTATTAATTCCACGAAGAATAAGAATTAAATAATTTAGCACAAGATTGAAACCACAATAGAAAAGTGCAGTAAAAAAAACGGTCTGAAAAAGCTTCAGACCGACACGATTTTTGACAAGCTGTTCATCTTCCCATTGAGCTTCCGGCTCTTTTTTTGATTTCTTTGACATAAACAACCTACCCTCCATTCAAATTGTGTACTCATAATCAAAGTCGTATTCATCGTCAGCTATATTGTTCATCTCGTTAAACTCTTCTTGTAATTCACGAATATGCCGTTCATACTCCTCTAAGAGCTGTTTGATTGCAGACCAACATAACGCCATTTGATGCCTAGCAGCATAAACATTTCTTTTAAATTGATAGGATTTGTGCTTTTTAGCTTTAATAACCTTTGCGGGCTTTTGCACCCGGATCTGTTCATTATTTTCTTTTTTTGAGTCACCGTTTTCAATACGTTCCAAAAAGCGTTTAGCGTAAATATTATCTTGTTTGGCAGCAAGGTTCAGATAATGAAGTGCTTTTTCGTGATTGCCGGAGCGAAAAAGAAGAAGCCCTAAAGAACTCTGAGCCGGAGCAAATCCAAAATCGGCAGAACGAGTGAGCCATTGTATAGATTTTGACATATCCGAATCAACATATAATTTGCTTAGTTGAAATTGTGAACGCATATCATCATGCTCAGATGCGTAAAGCAAATACTTCTCAGCCTTTTCATTTTCTTCTTTTTTTAGATACCAATATCCAAGCATTGAATTAGCTGAAACAATAACTTTAGAATCTACGCTTTTATCAGTGCTCTCGGCAAGAGATCTAAGAATTGAGATCCCTTTTATCTCTGTATCCGTTGAAGTAAGGCATAATCTGCCAAGTGTCAGTTGCAAATATGGGGAACGGTGTTTTTGAGCATCTAAATATTTGATTGCATCAGAAATATTCTTATCGGTCTCCATTGACCTTGTACGGGCAAGGATCTCCTTTTCTTCTTTTTTAGATACGCCGTAGGCAAAATCGCTGTCATTGTTACGCATATCATTGAGTGCTTGTAAAAGCTTATTTCCTGCTCTGCAATAAAAATCGTTCATTTGATTTTCAGAATAAGATAGAACATCGGGGTCAACTCTGTCACCATAGAAGTTGTTATATTGATCACTTAGAATTTGCAAAGAATTTTTATAATGATTAAATTGCCTACGCAAAGTCTCATTACTGAGAATGATCTTATCAATGCAGGAGTTTATATCTTCATGATAAGGAATCATATCTCTACGGCTGTATTGCCACCCGACCTTTGGCTTTGGTGGTGGGAGCTTTTTCATGAGATCAATAATTTCTTTACTTGCTGTAACCGACGAAGCAAATTCAGGAATAAGGTTTTCACGCTTGAATTTTGTAAGTTCAGGAGTGCGCTTTTCTAAGATAATACTATTTGCAACAGTTGATTTGAATTTTTCAAAAGCTTTGAGTTCAAGCATATCCATTCCCTTACGGGCATATTCTTTTTTTCGATCTACAAGTCTATGGTATTCCAGTAAAGAAAAATGGACGTGTATGTTACCAGTATTAACATGAACATCAGCTGTCCAGTATACATTTGTCGGATCAAGCTTATCCGACGTGTTAATTAAAGAATTCATTGCTTTTCGTGATACTTCTTTGATTTTCTGAATATCAACTCTGCCACCTGTCATAAGACCGTTATTTATGAGAAATTGATTATCAAATGACATACACGGAATATACTTAGGACAACCTTCTTTTTGACTTTGAATTTCAAGCTGTCTATAATCGTTGATCTGTTGCTTTGTTAGAAAATCATTCTTAGCATCGAATATAGTAGTATATTCTGTATCATTGTCTAATGAGCCAGAACCTTGTGCCTGCGGTCTGCTCATATATCCATAATAATCGTTATCATCATCGGGTTTTAAGAGAGGAATCTGTGATGATTCTCGGCTTATATAATCAGAATAATCCAAGTCGCCTATGTGCCATTCATAAAGAAAACTATTTGTGAAAATTACCGCAGGAGTTCCCAATTATATCACCTCTTTTCAGGAGGACGATTTGAATTCATAATAGCTTTTTTTACTGACCTCTGATGTTTGAGCGCCTGATAGTTTTCACGAGATTTAACTAGGCATTCACTAAGTTTAGCGTTACTAAGGTTTGTATCTGAAGAAGAAAAATCACAATCAATGAAAATTGCATAAGAGTTAAGCAGATCTCTGCACTCATAGAAATATTCCTCATATGAGGAAATCATTCTTTTGATTTCTGCTAACTGTTCTAATTGGTTTTCTTTTGCATCAGCATGATAATGTGGATTTTTTAATCGGTTATACTCATTATCAATGAGCATACGAATTAATTCCGAAGCATTTTTTGTATTGTATTCATCCATAAGAAAATTAATCTGTCTAAGAGTATCTTCATAGAATGAATAGGTTCTGTTTATTTTTTTCATTCAATCATCTCCATAGTAATGTTAGTGCGGAATTGTAATTCCAAAATAATAATGCTCAAATACGGCTAAAGTAAAAAGAGCATAAAGCAAATGCTGGCATTTGCGAATAAAACCTCGGTAGTACCGAGGTTTATGTGGTGGCATAAAAAACAAAAGTATTTACTGAGTATTTACTACATTTATAGTTTTTACCGAAGAGTATTTACCGAGTATTTACTAATTTAGTGCAAGTATTTACTAAAATCAGACGAGTACTTACTGTGTATTTACTGAAAATACAGGAAAATTTACTGAGTATTTACTGAAATTGCCTAAAAATTGTCAGAATCAGAACGGCTGAAAAACAGAATTTTGGATTTAACAAAATATTAATATTATTTTTTGAGCAAAATAATCATCATTACATCAGCCATTTCACGATTTATTAACATTATTTTTCATCGTCCATAGCGTTTAAAAGTTGCAAAAGTTCACTTGTTTTTAAAGAATCATATTCAGCTTCATTGAACTCTGGAAGTAAAAAAGTCACCATAGTTTCTGTGATTTTTCTTAACTTAATGATCGTAATATAAATATCTTTCAGCACATCGTTTGAAACAGAACTTATACTACTAAGCTCTTCCTTTATCATACTTTGAACAATGATCGGTACTGCTTCTAGTGTGTATTTATCAGAGACAATAGCGTATCTTTTAAGAATATCACAGCATAGTTTGTTAAGAGAAACATTCTTTTCTTCGGCAATTTTTGTAAGCATTGGAACTAAATCTTCATCTTTAACTCTCAGATAAAGTTTTGTTTCATTTTCCATAAATCATACTCCTTTTATTCAGCGAGAGCTTGAAAAAAAGCTTCTGCTGTGCCGTATTTATCCTCAACTTTTGAAGCTTTAAAGGCATCAATTTTAAACAAAGTCTTGGCAATGTACAAGAAAAAACCTTGTTCATAAGTTCCTTTGTTCAGCTTTATAAGTATGAGATTTGTTTTCAATTTTTCATCGTCGATTCGCTCACCTTTGTCGTTATAATCTTCTTCATAACTTTCGTTACTTGGCTTATATACTATTTGGAACGCAGAGAAATCGCTGTCAGAAAATCGAGCCTTTACTATGTCCTCATATCGGATATGATACACCCTTTTAGAAGCTCTGTTAAATGAATAATATGTAATTGTCATATCATTTTCAAGAGCATTTATACCGCACAAATGCGTTATAGAAGCTGTCAAAGCTTTTAAGATGTGCATACCGACAACAAGGAGCAGTATAAAGCAGATCAAGAAAACTGTGCTAAACTTATTCAGCGCAGGAAGAGCGAACAGAATAAGAAAAATCACAGAAATAAAAAATGCAATGATCGCTTTTTTAAACTGTTTATCTCTGTTCTTCTTTGCTTCATAGAACGCATTTTCAAAACGATTGCTATTGCTTTCTTCGGGATATTGATAAATAATATTTGTGTTATCTTCCATGTTTCTTCCCTCACTTTTTAAGAAACTGTAATCATAATACTTGCAGTTACAGACGGATTATCGACAGAAGTTACCTTGATAATAGCTTTGCCTTTGGATATTGCTTTTACCTTTCCGTCCTTATCTACTGTAGCAATACTTTCTTTGTTAGATTCCCATTTCAACTCTTTATTATTAGCATTCTCCGGTGTAATAATTGCCTTTAACTGTGTTGTTTCATCAACGGTAAGTTGAACATCGTTGTTCTCAAAATCGCACTCAATTTTAAGCCCACGAACATTATTATATGGTGGATCAGTTTGAACAGTTGTTGCTTTAGTTGTTTGTCTTGTAGTCGCTTTTGTTGTCTGTTTTGTAGTTTCTACAGTAGTTTGAGCGGTTGTCTCTTCATGATAATCATTATTATTGTTATAATCGTTATTATCATTACTGTAATCATTATTGTTATAATAATCTGACGATCCACCGCCACCGGCAGAACCACCACCACCGCCAGAATAACCACCGCCGGAAGCTCCTCCGCCACCACCGGTGGAATGAGTTACAGGTCCGGCTTTTTCGGAATCTGAATCTGACGAGCTGTCTGAATCTGATTCGTTTGATGTAATTGTTGTCTTTTTAGTTGTTGTTTCTGTGATTTCTTCACTACTGCTATCTGCTTTTTTTGACACAACAATGTCATCATCTTCATACGAATTTGCTTCGCTATCTGTGTTATTATCCGTTTCGTTTTCAGAATCAAGTCTATCTTTATATGCCTGTCTGTTTTTCCTATCAGTCGCTGAATCTGTGACTTTTATATCATTGTAATCAAAAATTACATACTGTTTGAACACTTCTTTTTTATGATGTTCACCTTTAACGGTATCACCAAATTCATCAGTTGTATCTGGCTCATCGTATGCTTTTATTGCTGATTCCATGTCAACACGAACATAAATATATTTGTCTGAAGCATCAGGAATGGTGATATACTTTGATATATCACTTCGCTTTTCCTCTGTTACTTTGTTGGTAACATCTTCGGTTATTTCGTTACCTTTTTCATTCTTATAACAAAGCTCAATGTTAGTAATTTTAGGCTTTATAACATCATTGTCTTTAAATTTTGTAGAGCTTAATTTTGATGAAAAAACGAAGTATAGTTCTTTAGTATCTTTAAGATATGTAGCATCAGATATCTTATAATCAAACTCTCCGACCCTACATTTTTTATTGTAATCTACGCTATATCTTTTATCGCCATTGTTCCTCGTTATTGGTATCATGATAAAAAAGATAAATAGAACAGCGACGATCACAGAAAAAATAATATATATCGTATTACTTTTTTTATCACCCATAATTAACTGTCTCCTTATTAAACTGCGTGATTTTCAATAAAATCAGCAGTGAGATTTTTAACGTCACGCTGAACCAATCTAACGAGATAATTACTGTCCATTGAATTAAACCCAAAGTATTCAATCACTTCATTTGTGAAATAATTTATAAAGTAATCTACATCGTTTTTGATGTTCAAGGCAAGCTCTGACGGCTCATAATTGTTCATATATAACCTGTTAAAAATACTATTAAGTATCTCTTCACGGTCACGAGAATTGCCCATATAATAAAGGTCACACTGGCTAACAAGCTTTCTGAAATGCACTTTATTTTTTCCTGAACCGAGTGATAAAAGCATTTCTCCCGGAGCAAACCCCTCGGTATTTTTTAGCTCTGAGATAGTAAATTGATCGAATGTTTCGTGCATTTTCTGTATAGAATTAGACGATTGTTTAAGAATGAGCTTGTACTGAACAAGCTGAAAAATCTTCTTTACATCGTCAGCACTTGCACCTGTATCAGACGGAAGAAAGTCCAAAATAGACTGTGTTGCGAACCATAAAGCAGCATCATATTTTCTTGTACGTCTGACTAACTTGAGCATATAATCTGTACAAAGAGTGTTCTTGGTGCTGATAAATCTGTGAGCTTCGTCGATCAGACAAGTCACATATCGCCTGTCATACGGATTTTTTATATTGTTATTGTATGCAACATTTTTGCAAATTTCTGACCACATCAGCGATAAAATATTGAAAAGCTGTGCGTTGCAAGCGTTCTCGTCCATTTCTGAAAGCGATTTTACATCGAACACTATTAAGTTTGTTTCGTCAATTTCAACGTTAGTATGAGCATCAAACATTGAACCATAAGCACCCTTTTGGCTCAGATTCTTAACTTGTATTTCGAGCTTTTTCAGAAGCCCTCGTTCAAGCTCAGATGATGAACTGTCCTTAAGCTTACGCTCAATATTTTTAAGAACATCTGAAAAAATCGGAAAGTCTTTTGGCGTAAGAATTGATAGTTCTGTTGTCTTTGTGATGTTTTTCTGAGCGTATGTCTCAACAAGAACATCACGAAATACCGCTATTGCTTCCCCGTCAAGTTCCGGCGAGAACTGATACATAAATGTACATATTCTCGAAAGCTCTGCCGTGAAATTGCTTTCAAGAGCATCGAGCTTAGTATTATATCTATCCTCGTCACTCAGATCATCGTCAAGGTTGTCCGCAGCTTCTCGCTCTGCAACAATTGTATTCCTTATTTGCAGAGGATTAATAAAAGACTTGCGGTCCATTCTGATAGTCTGACCGTTGTACATCTGCACAAGTGAACTGTATTCATTTTCAAGGTCAAGACACATGACCTTATTGCCGAGCAAAATCTGATCCTGTAAAAGCGATTTAAGTGTAATAGTTTTACCACCGCCCTTAACACCAATAGAAAGCAAATCATATGACGGTCTCGCAGCATTTCTTGTGAATGTATTAAGTACTGTAAGTCCGTCAGTCTGAGTATAGCCCATAAACATTCCTGTATCATCAATATGCTCTTGGTAGTAAAAAGGAAATTGTATAGCGTATGTTCCGTTCATCGGCATAGGTGTGTTTGATGTGTTGCCAGTTCTGCATAAATTCTGGTACTCAGATAACATCTGATTGAGCGGAACGTAAGTGCCAAATCCATACTCAGCATCAAGATCGGTTCTTATTCGTTCAACACGTTTTTCAAGACTATCAAGATCAGTATTGTATACATACAGACGAAGCGTTGTATACATCATGTTTTCATATCCTGACGATATGTCTGTATATAACACCTGAAGCTTATTGAACTCAGCCTGAGTGTCCATAGCATCGGTAACTTTTTCATCAAGTATTGCCCTTGAGTTCAGCTCTGTCAGCGACTTGCTTATTTCCTGTTTTATCTTAGATTTATCAGAAAGATTTACGTCCCAAGTAACGATAACATCATCATAATTGGCTGATACAAGATCTGCCACAGTAAGTGGAGCAAGCATCGCCGGATAGTTATATACAATAATAGAAGTTATATACTTATCTTCAATCACAAAATGGTTCTGACGCAGTTTAAGATTATCCGGCAGAATAAAATCGTTTGGATTTTCTTTTTTATATGGATCAGACTTATCCGAAAAATTGATGTAGTTTCGGCAAAAGTAAATGAACCTACGATAATTACACAACTCAACAGTGTTCTCCTTGACCGCATCACAAAATCGTTCAGTTCCGTCATAGATATCTTCTATATCGTCAGAAAATATCATCAGATATGCAAGCTTGATTTTATGGTTCTTTTCGAGATTGCAGAGCTCCTGAACTTTCACATCGAGCAGAGCCTTTGTAAAAGTGTGATCGCTTTTCTCTTTCTTGTATTCCAAAAACTCTTTCTGAGTAGATAACTCAGGAGATTTTTTGGAAAAAATGTACTTGTGCGGAAGCTTAATCATTGACGTTGCATAAGCAAAGTTGTGAAAAGCAGCCCTTTTATCGTCGTTTGAAAAATGAAATATATCTATGCCATAAATCGCCAAAAGCGTAACAAACTGAGGTTTGCCGTTGATCGTTATTTTATAAATGTTTTCTAATGCTCTCTCAGCTCTCACTTTTGAAAGCTTTTTAACATCATCTTCCTTTAGCCGACAATCCTCAAAGCTTATAAAATTAGGCAGAGCATTCTGAGAAGTGATCCTAGTTTTCTTTTGCTTTTTTGGCTTTCTTTGCTTTTCTCTTTTCATCTTTCTCCTCCTTTTCTTTTTTAGCTATAGCTTTTGCTGTTGAATAAGCTATATAATTATCATTTCTTGTTCCATACAGGGTTTTCTGAGCAGCTGAAAAACGTAAAAAATCAAGAAGTCCTTGATAAAACTTCTTGTGAGGGTCCGTTGGACTTTTTGTAGTGGCTATAAAAAATACACCTACTGCAAAAAGTACAAACAGATACTTCCACCAACCGCCTATTATTATTCCAAATAAATACCCAATCATCATAGTGAACAGCAATCCAAAAAAGCGTTGAGCATCGAAGCCCTTCATGAGCTTAATTTCAGATTTTGTCTGTTTTGGAACAATACCAGCCCTGATTTCATCATTGTTTTCATTCATAAGCTTTTGCCTCCCCTTGTCAGATCTATTGGATCATTATCTTTTTCCTGTTCTTCCTTTGTTTTATCATAAAACAAAACCTTATCTTCGTTTATGCTTTGAGATTCTTTTCGGTTTTGGTCATTTATATACCTTCTGCATTCTGATTTGAAGTATTCAAACCTATCATCGTAGCTTTCTCCTACTAAATAGTTAACTTTGCTCCCGATTTCATATTCTCCAGTGTACATACCAAATCCACCGATTCTAACCTCTTTGTTATTAGAAGCATAAACAGCACTACCGCTTAGATCATCATAGATGTGATATTTTAACCCCTCAACACTATCATCGTTATATATTCTTTTCATTTCTATCTCATAAGCTGAAAGATTGTTTTTTATATATTTTTTTATCTGAGTATAATGATTAACGTCTGTATCAATCAGCAAATAATTATCTGATAACGTGTGAGTGGAATCACCTAAACTTAATGCAAGGTCTTTTACAGAAGATAATAATTCTTTTGACAGCTTATTATCATACTCCATGAATGAAATTTCAAGCTGAGAAAGATCATTATTTATTTTCATTTATACACTCCCCTATCTCTTAATTCCGTGTCCCAAGCCTGTGAAATCGGGAGCATCATTATCATCATTATCATCGTTATTAGATAAAGCTTTTATTACAGTCTCCTTTTTGAATGGTACAATCTCAGGTGATGTGAATAAACCTGTGTTAGCATTTCCCATAAACTTATATATTGTAAGCTTATCAGATTTATCTATGAAATTACTAATACGTTTTTTTAACTCAGTCAAATCATTTTCGTTTGACGGATCATAAAGCAATGTTAAACCGTTTTCATCAGAAGAGAAAACCCTTATATAATTAGAACAGTAAAACTCGTTGGAGATGCTAATGTCAAGAGTTTTTTGATTCTCTTCCAAATTATCCTTTCTTTCATGCCCGTCAAGGTCGATACCGCCTAAGTATGTAGTATACTTATCCTCAAACTCATAATGCTGATCTTCCGTCAGATTCATAGGAAGTTCTAACTCATACTCAGTAATATCTATTTGCAAATCTTTCAAGGCTTCAGCTCTATCATGGCTAGCCTGTTTATACATTTGCTCGTATTTTTCCTCGATCGACGAATCAACATAGACTAAATCACTGAAATCAAGACCGCACAGAGCTTTTTCGTTCATTTCTTTAAGGCTGTTATATAGCTCGACTTCAATAATATCACCGTCAAATTCCTTAATTATTTTATAGTCAATAAGGTCTGCATAAACTTGTATAGGTATCTCATAATCTGTAAGAGTTGTATGTGCCAATGGAACATGATGTAGATCATGTTTATCAGGATAATCATAATTATCATTCTCGGCGTGATACTCTTCATTACAAAAATCTGCTATATACTCTATTGCTTGTTCCAATGCTCTGGGATCTGAATGCAGAAGCTCATCATAAGTCATGTTAGATAGAAGAATATGGTTCATTTCATCGAGAGAATTATATTTACGCTCAATTATTGTTTGGTCATATTTACGAACAAGCTTGTTGTTGTCAAGGTCAACATAGGCTGAATATGTTGTATCAGTTTCTCTATCATAATCATAGGCAAGCATCACGCTTTCATTTATGTTCATTATGTTTTTTACAGTATTGGTTTTGCTGTCGCCTTCTGCGTTATTTTCAAAATATTTAATGATATTTGAACAAGCCTGTTCTAATTCATCTTCTCGAAAGACCCTGTTGTACTCATCTTTGATAAGCTTTATATATGCTTCTTCAAGTTCTTTGTATGTAACCTCCCTTTCTACGTTCCCGTAAGTCAGCTTATACCCATTTACGGTTTCTTCTCGCTGCTCGGGGTAAATAGATAAACCTCCGACATCTATAATGCAATTCTTAACGTTAAGACCAGAAAATCCTAAAACCAGTTCCTTAGATATTTCTTCACCTTTCTCATACCTATCTAAAAAAGAGTAAAGCTCTGTTTCGGGCAGACCACTAAGACCAAAACGAGCTATTCTGCTAGGAATATGCTCTTTTCTGTAGTTATAGCTGTACATCATATATCCTATATCCGCAATTTCATCATAGGCAAGAGAGTTTTTCGCAATAACAGACGCAAGGGCACAATCTCTGAAAAAAGTCTCTTTGTCTGATAAAGGATACTTGACATTTTCCATAGTATATGCTATACTATTATTGAAGCTAATGAATGTGTTCTCCATGGGGAATTGGACCCCGGCGGAATGAAGCATTTCATTAGCTTTTTCTACGTTTACAGCTAATAAGTTGTGTTCAACAATTTGTCTGTTAAGATAATTGCTCATATTATCTTTGCCGTATACACTTGATACCCTGTTTACCTCTTTGAACCCAATAGTATCTTCTAAGGATATTGCAATAAGTATTTCTTTGTTTTCTTCATCTTCTAAATCAGTAATAACGACAAGTGATTTATTCTTACTGCCTTTAAAAACCATAACAGGTGTACTAAGCTGCTCTGGAAGATTTTCGATAATATCTTGACTTAGATTGTGTCCGTGATAGTGATTGCTTTCATCAGCCATACACTTTGATATAACCCTAGGGGTTATCATGATATCAAGATCTTTTTTTGCTCCGCAAACAGCCAGTGCATTTGTAGTCTTGCATACCACGAAAGGTTGAGAGTTATCGTGAGATAAGGTTTCTCTTAAAGATTCCTTATAGTTTTCTCTTTCTATCTGATTTTGCTGTATCTTAATCGCTTCTTCGAGTATCTTTTTTTCTTTTTCAGTCATATTTACCACCTTTATTGATAATATTTTCAAACAAAAAAGACAGCCGTTAAGACTGTCTTTTTCTGTGTATTCAGATTTTGTCGTGCGACAAAATCAGTAATATCCCACCTTGATTCCGACTTTTAATCGCTTTCTACGTTTTTGTTTTCTAATGTATGATATTTTTACCTTGGTTCCTTTTCGGGCCTTTTTTACAACTGTTTCAGGAACAGTAACAGGTTCATTAACGTACTTTGTATTTCTATACAGCGTATGGATCGTCTCCTTGAGAATATTTTCATTAAAAGCAAGTTTGTTTTCTTTAGCTTCAAATCCGTCACATTTCAGAAAATCTGCTTTCAGATTATTCTCATAATAGTATTTAACTTTAGCCAGTGTATATATTATTGCAGCTCTGAAATCATTGACCCTATACAGACTTTTTGTAGTTTTCTTGTGGTACCAGTATTTTCCGTCAGTAAACACATAGTTAAACTTTAATTCTAATGGATATTCAAAAACAGGAAGCGTAACATCTGCATCGCAATATCTTACAGTGCTTAATCTGTTATTTCCGTCCTGATATGATATTATCAAATTCAGATATGGAACATAGATTGCTTTGGGAAATAACGTTTCTGAGTCTTTATTCCCGAGTTTTTTTATCCAGAATACTATGTTTTCGGGTTCTGTTGGCAAAGAATAGATTCTTTTTCCTTTTGTTGATATTTCATAGTGTCTGCACTCTTTTTGACTTACTGGATCAAACAGCCAAAAAGGTTTGTCAAGTTCTCCACGCAATTCATCGTTTCTCAAAGATATATAATCATAAGACAAATACATTGCAGCGTAGTCAGCTATCATAGCTTCAAGAAGAACATCAATACAAAAACCTAAAGTTACTATTTTATCATTCGCTGAGTTGCTTTGCGTATCGGCTTTATGTATTAAATCTTGCACAACATCCATTGTATCAATATACAGTTTTTCAGAGGAAACAAGGTCGTTTCTTAATTTGTTGGCTATTTTCTCTCCTGCTTCAATTCTGTTGCTTTGGAAAATCATCTTTAAGCACCTTTCTTCCTGTTTCAAGAAGCATCGCCTTGTACCAAGTTACTAAAAAGGAGAGTCTCGGACCGTCAATCAGATCACCGAAAGCATATTCGTATTGACCATTTTCGTATTCTGTTGCAAAACGAAATAAAAATCTGAGAACACCCTGTAAATATGAGGAATCCTCTTCTGTTTCATAAGGATAATCTTCATATTTAGCCAGTTTTGTAAAGAAAGCAATTATATTTTTCTTGCAAGCTTCTTCAGAGTATGGAGGAGGACTAAACAAAACGGAATGAAGGTCATCGTTTGCTTCAAAACAGTCCTCTATGCTTTCAAGAATTATCCTACCATTTTCTTCTCTCATTGTCAACCTCCAAATAACAAAAGGCAGTCATAAAGACTGTCTTTTCCTGTGTATTCAGATTTTGTCGTGCGACAAAATCATTTATATCCAGCGACCCACTGATATGTGGTCTTACCGTTATAGTCGTTTTGCCTGAACGACGGCTGAACGATTGTTTTTGCGCCTTTTACAGTATATGAAATCAGTTGTCCTGACAATAAAGCCGAAACTTGTTTTTCGGTTAACTTGTGACCGTAAACATAACCGATCACCATTCCACACCGTCCGGTGCAATAAGCTCCAGATTTGCCGTATTTGACGTCCTTGCCACACTTAGGGCAATTACCCAAGCTGCTCGTTGAAACGGCTGTAAACGCCGAATTTTCGCTTCTGACAGCGTATTTATCGCACAGGTCAGCAACATAAGCTTTAATGCCATGTAAAAACGAATCCGCAGAGTATCTTCCCTTTTCGATCTGCTGTAATTGCATCTCCCAATCAGCTGTTAGCTTTGGAGATTTAATCTCTTCCGGCACAACGTTTATAAGCTCGATGCCTTTGTCAGTAGGAATTATCTTCTTCCCTTTTCTCTCGATATATTGATTTTTGACAAGCCCCTCAATAATTGCAGCCCTTGTCGCCGGAGTTCCCAAGCCCTTTTTCTCGGTTTCGTCATCGTATTCCTCATTCCCGGCTCTTTCCATAGCTGACAAGAGAGCGCTTTCAGTATATAGCTTTGGTGGAGCTGTCCAATGTTCTGACACCTCTGCCGATATGCTGCTAAAGGTTTGTCCAATCACCACATCAGGTAGAATGCTATCGTTTTCTGCCTCTTCATCGTCCTTGTCTGTTTTGCTTGTTCTGAGAATAGCGTTGACCGCAGTCTCGGTATCTTTCCACCCGGCAGTAATAACTTTTTTGCCTGTCGCAGTAAAATCATTGTTCTCGCAGTCTACTACAATCTTAACAGCTTCATAAACTGATACCTCGCCGACCGCCATTATAAGACGAGCTGAGATAAGTCTCAGGATATTCTGCTGTCCAAAAGGCAGCGTATCTATATCTGTTTCCGCTATCTTGACTGTCGGCAGGATAGCGTGATGTCCCTCGACTTTCTTATTATTGATACAACGTTTCACGCTGAAAGTCTCAGGCTCCGAGCCGAAACAGGAAAACGTCTTATATACTGCATGAACACAGTTGATCGCTGTGTTTTCCATATCATCAGTAATGTACTGGCTGTCAGTCCTCGGATATGTGACGAGAGCCGCTTCATAGAGCTTCTGCATATATTCTGAGGTTTGAGCTGCTGTGTAGCCGAAGTATCTGTTAGCTTCTCTTTGTAAGGTTGTCAAATCAAACAGCTTCGGAGGATTAGCTTTCTTCTCTTCTCTGTCCATGCTTTTTACTGTTGCATTTTTGCCATAGACGAGAGTAAGACGCTGCTGTGCCATATCTTCGTCATCAAGCCTATCAGATTTAGCCTTGAAAGCTCCGCAGTCAATGTCAACCGTAAAGTATTTCGCTTTGACGAAGTTTTTTACATCAAAGTAACGTTTGACGATCATCGCAAGTGTTGGAGTCTGTACTCTGCCAAGAGTAAGCTTTGTGCCGTATCGAACTGAAAACAGCCTTGTTCCGTTCATACCTATAAGCCAGTCTGCTTTGGCTCTGCTGAACCCGGCATTGAACAGACTGTTATAGTGAGATAAGTCTGTTATGTTTGCAAGTCCGTCTTTAATGCTTTTCTCTTCAAGTGATGAAACCCAAAGTCTTTTTACAGATTTTTTAGAGCCTGTAGAATAAAAGACATATCTGAAAATACATTCGCCTTCCCGATCAGCATCGGTAGCGCAAATGATCTCGCTAACCTCGCTGCTGCTCATGAGGTTTTTAAGTATTTTATATTGATCTCCACAGCCTTTAAGTATCTTGAATCTCCACTTTTCAGGTATCATCGGAAGCTGAGAAAAATTCCAATCGCCTGACCACTGTTCGCCATAATCATCAGGCATAAACAATTGCATGAGGTGTCCAAAGCACCAAGAAACGATATATCCGTTGCCTTTGATACAACCCGAACCATTTTGAGTTGCTCCGATTGCAGAAGCAATAGCTTTGCCAACAGAGGGCTTTTCGGCGATTATAAGTTTCATTGTTTTCTCCTTTTTCAAAAAAAGGACAGCTCCAAAAGGTCTGTCCTTAATTGTATTATTGTCGTGCGACAAATTAAACTTTATTACCCTGTCCTTTTCCAGAATAGTCTGGAAAATCATCTTTTTCGTTCAACCCAAGTGGATAGTTAGTGACTTCTGTTTTCTGTTCAAAATCCTTTTTTTAGAATTTGCATGGTTTCAGCACAATAATCATAAGCCGACAAAACATATTTCTCAAAAATGGAGTATTCAAAATCAATGATTGGAAAGGCTTCCTTCGTTATTTTCGTAGCTTCTTTCAAGGCTGCAATAATATCGGCTTTGGTCGGCAGTAATTCCCCAATTCTATACAAGCAACTTTCCGAAGCTGTAAAATACTTCATCAGATCTCCGCTTTTATTGAATCTAGGCGTCTTTGTCGCTCCGAGGGCAAGGTTATAGTCATAACACGGCGCAAGAGAAACGATCTTGCCGGTCTCGCTGTCTCTTAAAAAACCAGCGTTGACATTATGCCTGTCAACATTGAAAAGAAGAGCATCATAAAAACACATTCTGACATAGCTGTCGGTCAGACCTTCAACCTTCTGTTTTGCTTCTATGCTTTTCAGCTTTGACACTATATATTCATGATCTTCATTATCGTGAAAATAATTCAGAAAAGGTTCAAAGTCAAATCTGCAATTATCAGTGAAGTCTTTAGTGATAATGCACTCTTCTGTCAGTCCCAATTCAGATCGTGTTCTCTGAACTTTATAATCAGCGACAGGTACATTCATTTGCTTTAGGAAACAATATGAATAATACTCCGATATCAGCTCTGCCTGATTCTCACGCTTGAACATATACCAATTATCATTTATATA
This sequence comes from Ruminococcus sp., assembly GCA_017484095.1. Taxonomy (GTDB): domain Bacteria; phylum Bacillota; class Clostridia; order Oscillospirales; family Ruminococcaceae; genus Hominimerdicola. Next base: position 37,920 of record JAFUTU010000005.1, read on the forward strand.
TCTCCAAGCCTTTTCATAGCTTCCAAGAGTTCCAAGCTCAGTATAACCTTTTACAGTAATTTCCTTGTCTGCCGAACCACTGAACGCTATACGAGCAATGTCTTCATTATACTCTTTAAGAGAACAATAATCTAAATTCTCATTTTCTCTCTGTATCCACCAATTATCAGTAATAGAGATACCGTGTCCGATATTTATTATTTCAGGAAGCTCAGAATCTGTTTTTAAGCGCAAAGCCTTGTAAAGCTGACGTGAATGAGAACGGTGTATATCAACACTTCTGCTTTTGAGCCAGAACTCTAAGTCCATACCTTCACAAAAGCAAGCAGGACATAGTTCAGAGATCATTATTTCAGAAATACTGTCATTGCTTGCTTTTGCAATGACTCTGTTCTTGTGCATAATCTTATACATTAGTTCTCACCGCCTTTAATTATATTTTCTATTCTCCTAATTATAATATAATCTCATTAGAATGTCAAGCAAAACAAGCGATCAAACAGAACTGCCGGACCGCTTGCGCTTTTGTATCAAGACATTTTTACTTCTTGTTGTTTCTCGGTTCTGTTTTTGCCGGAGAAACAGGATTGTCAGACGTGTTGTTCGCAGGAGCCTGTTGTGCAGGCTGATGATTAACTGGAGCACTCTGCTGAACAGTATGATTAGCTGTTTGACCTCCGCTTACAGGAGCCTGCGGTGCAGGCTGATGATTAACAGGCGCACTTTGCTGAACAGTATGATTAGCTGTCTGACCTCCACTTACAGGAGCCTGCGGTGCAGGCTGACTATGCTGAGATACTGTAGCATGATGCTCTGGAGCACTAAACGTGCTAGGTGCCGGAGCGGAGCTTTGTTCTGATCTAAGCTGCTGCTCTGCATAAGTCGGTGCTGAACTTTCGGCTGCTCTTGTTTCCTGCGCCCAAGAAGCACTGTTGTTCTCTGCTGACCTCTGCTGATCTGCCCAAGTACCGCTAAACGCTGAACCACTGCTTGTTACGGTGCTATCTCCTGACGGAGTAGAAGCTGAAGTATTTGCTTGATTATCGTTATGGGCATTATTTTCTGCATCTTTTCCTTTTTCTCCTACTTCACCACGATTGCCTTGTATGCCTTGTAATCCGTCGTTTCCACGGTCGCCCTTATCGCCTTTATCGCCCTTTATGGGAACAGCATTACTGCCACCGCCGATAAAAGCACCGCCCATTGTCGGAGCTGATGAATTAGTTGAAACATGACTTGTGCTGTTGCTTACACCGGATTCATTGTTTGCTCCCGATGCTTCACTACCACCGGAAGAGCCACTTGATGAATTATTTGTAATTTCACCGCCATTATTACTTTCAGATGAATTACCATTTCCACTATGTTCGTGGTTATCCGTATGGTGCTGTGATGACGAAGAACCACCGCCAGAACCGCCAATAGGTGTTCCTGCAATACGTCCTGCTGTTTGTCCGGCGTGTGAACCTCTCTGTAAAGCGTTTCCTCTCCCGGTTGCTCCTGATACTCCGCCTGCGAAAGCACCACCAACAGCACCACCAAGAGCGTTTATTGTTGAACCAACATAACCTTGCCCGGTTGAACGAGAAGTTGAAAAGCCCGAAGCACCGCCAGAAACCATACCAGAAGCAGCTCCGCCGACAGCTCCTGCTGCTTTACCACCAACATTTTTCGCAGTTCTAACAGCATTTGAACCCATCTGAACCGCAGTTCTTACACCCATAACAGTTGCCATTCCGCTCTTGACACCTGCATCAATGCCTAATATTTTTGTCACCAAATCAGGACCGTCAATGACGAATTTTGCGCCTGCTAGAATTAGAATTATTTTCACAAGAAAATTATTACCTATAGTGGAAGAATCTTGAATACCTCCAAGGACCAAAATATATAATCTAAGCAGCAGATTTACTATTATAAAAATCAAGAATGTGTTTATTAAGTTTTGTATAGCAGCTTTTGCTTTCCCAGAAGAGTTCATATCACTTGCAACGATAATAGGAACAATGATCTGTGCAAAAAGTATATCATACAACAGACCCGCAAGCTTTAGAGCAGCGAAAAACAATGCTATAGCTAGAATGAATAGCTCCAAAGCAGCCCAAAAGAAATCAAAGTCATATTTATAGACGTGTTCAATAGGGTTATTAAGTGTTTTAAGTCTTTGCCCTAAGCTTTCAAAATCCCCCATATCTTCAAAATCTTCATCAGTAACAACTTTTTTAATATAGTAACCGTCAACAATCTCTTCGGCGTTTTGATTAAGAACTTCTTCATTGTTTTTCATGTTTAAAAATGCCATGACAGACATTTCTCTATCATCAAGTTCTATATAAAAACTATCTAGTTTTTTCAAACCAGTTGATAAACTATATGAATTTGTAAGAAGGCTTCTAATTTGGTAAATATCAGAAGTATCTAAGCCAATACCATATTGAAGCAAATAATCATATACATAATCCGCAGCCCTTGTACAAATATAATATTCATACGAAACGTGCCATTCTGGGGCTTCAGAAGTAAACAACCAACGATAGTATGAATCCGCAGTGTTTCTAATTTGCATACCATTTGGTAAAGTTATAGTAGGAGAAAATGATATCTTAGCATCATGACCGACTTCTTTTCCATCCCTCATTTCCATCCAATCATTATATAGTGCATTAACTCCACATAATTCACGTCTTATTTCATAAGTCAATTCACTATAACTGTTTTGTACTTCAACGGGCGATGTTTCATAAGAATCAACATAGCACTCTAAAGTTTCGTGAGGTAACACTGCGTTAATATCTGTGCTATAAAGAGTTGCTGGAGAATAGTAAACACTCACGGAACTATTCTCTGAACTTCCAAAAGGATTCCACGTTGATTTGGGACCTCTAACACTTATTCTTGTATTAGCTTGAATTGATTCCCAAATCAAATAAGTATAACGTGATAATGTCTTTTGTCCTAATGTCTCTCTATAATATACACCCTCTGAGTTAGCTTCTGCAACGTCACCTGTTGATTCCTTGACATAATCAACACCCTTGGTTCTTAGTTCAGAAAGTGCAGAAACCATAGCAGGAAGTGCCATTATAAGAATAAGAGAGGTAATAATACCTCTTGCAAAATCAGTTAGTCTTGTTTTGTCAGCATTATAAATAAGCAAAACAGCTACAAATACAACAGCAACAGAAGCTACAGCTGTTACTATTGGATATACTACAGAGTTTATATCAAACTGGTCTTGAATAAAAGTGTATAGATTTAAACCTGTAATAGTATCAACAGCAGATTCAAATAAATCTACTATACCTGAAAGACCGACTAACAATTTCCACATTCCCGCTCTGCCTAAGTCTTTATACCATGTTGCAATTTTAACTCTTCCAAAAACATCGGGGTTTGTTACATTTTTCAATTTACCAAACCCATTGGCATTCAATGCATAAGTTGTCACCGGCAGCATAACTGCAAAGAACATCATAACTATAAAAAAAGCAAATATCATTTTACCTTTTTTAGTTTTCGCAAAATTCAACGACATATTATCAATCCTTTCATAATCAAATTGTATGCACCGCTACGAGTTTGAAAATCAAGCCCATAACGGCACATACAATGTATGTACCGCTAATCGCTTAGAAATAAAGAGCTGCGTTAGCGCCTGTTGCACTTGCAAGCTCAGAAATTATTGCCGGACCAAAACCGATTACAGCAATTCCGGCGCAAATTCCAATTGCAACGCCTTTGCTCTTGCTGATCGCACCATTACCGCCACCGATAAGCATGATACCGAGAACAAGAACAGCTACACCACCGATAGCCATACCAATCGTTTTGACTGTACCGCTTAACCCTTCGATCCACTGTACAAGTCCTCCGGTATCTGCCTGCTCCATAACGGTCTGCTGTCCCGACTGCTTTGCGGCTTTCTCGGTGATTACACCATCAGCCGAAGCTGAGAACACGGTTGCGGTCATCATTACGATTGCAGAAATCACCGTAAAGATGAACCAACGGATTGCTTTTGTTGACTTTTTCATTGGAAATTCCTCCTTGAATTTGTTCAGCGTTTCCGCTGAGTTGTGTTGTTTATTGTAACAGCGGTATCACTGTTATCAACCGTTCCATAGATCTGTTGCCTTGCTTTTAGCTCTGCAACGTAGTTTTGCAGAGCTTCGTTGTAATCTTTACCGCCTTTAACACGATGAACATGAATGTCATATGTATCGCCATATTTAGCTATAATACTTTCGCAAGCGTTCATTCCTGCATCGTCGTTATCAAGGCAAAGCTCAAGCTTTGAAATGTGAGGGTGGCGTTTTAGGTAGCTTTCAAGAGCCACATCTGAACAGCCTGATAACGACAATCTGTTTTGTCGTTTCCACACATTAACATCAGCTTTGCGCCCCTCAACCTTTGCTCTGTTATTCTCAGAGATCTGAACCATTGTTGCATGAGATAACAGATCGACAGGAGCTTCAAAAACATACAGCCTGTCCTTTTCGCTTTGCTCGTTAAGGTCGGATAGATTAAAACTGTATTTCTTATCACTTCCTGATACATTCCGAGGACGATAACTCTTAAAAGTGTTTGTAGACTTGCTTTCAGCGAACCGCATAACATGATCCTCGTCATATCCGGCAAAAACAGCATTGCTATATTGATTATCCTGATAAATCAAATCATACTTTACACAGTAGTTGACTATATGCAGATCTATGCACCTTGTCTGACTAAGATAAGCCTTGACCCTATCGGCATTTTCAGCCTTTTCGGGTGGAGAAAGCACTTTCTGTTCTTTTTCAGAACCATTGGACACAGCGGAAGTCACTTTAGTAAACGCCGTCGCTTCGTTTCGATTATTACCGATGATTATCGTACAAGCTTCTGTAAATGACATTCCTTCAATCTTTTCGAGCCAGTCGTACACACTAAGACCTAATTCGTTTTGGCTATTCCAACACCACCTATGCCGATCCCCTTGAATAACAAGACTATCATGCTGATTGCATACATATACGTTCCCAACACGCTTAAAATCAAATCCTTTTGTACGACCGAGAAATTCGATCATATCAGTGTCACGACCCTCGTCTATTTCAGCTTTTGAATACCTGATATATTTTCGCCCGGTACCTATATAGGAAGGTCTTTCATTCATTTCAAATCACCTCCTTACTTACCGCTCTTAGCCAGTTCACGCTTCTGAGCATACTGTCTGAGCTTGAACCGGTGATATGCTCGATATGAACTAGACTTATTTACTTTAGAAATGTGAGCGATGTAATCTTTTTTGCATCGAATGGCATATTCGATCTGATGTAAAGATTGAAGCCCTGTGAGAGCATAGCCCTTAAAGCATTTATCTTCTGATATACTTGCATAGATCCTGTTGCAAACCTGTTCGGCGTATTCCCTGTCGCAGTTAGTGATTATGTATTCAGCAAGATAAAGACCCGAAAGTGTGTTATCCTGCATGGAGCTTATAAAACCTGTAGTATCATCTACCACCTCCAAGACCCGGCAGGAATACCCCATACGGTTTTGAGCAAAGGTTTTAATCACTTTAGGATCGTTTGTACCGAGATAACTTGAAAAGGTTTGCTCGGTGAAATTGCAAATCTTAGTCAGCCTGTTAGGAAAGGTCAGCTTAAGCTTGTACACTTTCATACATTCACCTCCCTTATTTTTGTCGTGCGACAAAATCAACGTTTGATTTTCTTGCTCTGCTCTGTCAGATCAAGAGAAGCATTAGAATCAGACATGAAATCATCAATGACATTATCTGTTCGTGCTATAGACTCCTGCATATCGCTCACAGTCAATTGTATGGCTTCGTCTATATCTTCGTAAGAACGCAGATGATCGTTGTTAAGAAAGGTCTGATAAATCTCATCAAGAGGATTATTTGACGATAAAAGAGTTTTGTGTTGTTCTTCTGTCAAGTCCAACTGAGTATTTTCAATATAAGCAGCAATTTCATTCTTTGTCACAATCTCGTAAGCACTGTCGTAAACGATCTTTCCTGAGTAAGTTTTCATTTCTTCCTCAAAATCAAAATGATTACGTTTAATTACATCTGACAGACTGAAATTTTCATTGTTACTCTGAAAATACACATAAGCAATACCGGGTGGTAAATCAGTCAAAGCTGACAGTTTGAGGTTATCTGTTGCAACGTAATGACGAACAACAAGACCATTATATTTGTGCATAAAATCATTTACGGCATCAGCCCTGTTTTCGTAGTTCTCTGCGGTTATCCCTCCTGCATATTGCCCACGAACATCAACAGACGAATTAAGCACAAGCTTATCGTTCCAATCTTTCGGGATTGTAAACCGCATTGTCTCAACCCGACTAATACTATCGTTCTCACCACCTTTTTCAATGTCGGCAAGGAGCGTTATTTCTTTATTGAAAACATTAAAAGCGAAGCATCTTTCAATGTCTCCGCCTTCAAGTTTCATATTAAATTCGCTAGGGTCCACCTTATGAATAGCTCTCGCTTCTTTGTTTTTCAGTTCGTTACTTTCTGTTTCAGACTGTTCAATGACTTTGCAATTCCGAAAAGCATCACGAAGCATTTCAGCTGTTTCTAATTCATATTGACCACAGACACCTATTGTATCAGAAGCAAGATCACATTTGATGTCAGCAATTACTCTTCCAAAAAAGTCCTGAAAGCGATCATTTATATCAGAATCAAAGTTCGCACTTGTTGTTTCGATTGTAAAAGTGGTTTTCATGTTACACCTCCTAAATTATTGTCGTGCGACAAATTTATCTTTTCAGATTATCACTTTCGGTAAGGTCGAGCGGTTCATTATCTGAAATTTGAAAAGTAAAGGCAGCCATTAAGACTGCCTTTTTAAATCAGTTTTGTCGTGCGACAAAATCAACGCTTATTATTTTTGTCTCTGTTGACTGTATCAAGCGGTTCATCATCAAAGAATAAAGAACTCATATCGCTTCGATCATTGAGCTGTAATTCATTAGTCAGATCAATAAGTCGCTTATTTTTCTCATTGTACTCATCGAGCAACGGGAACTTTTGGTTAATGGTCTCTTTAGCAAGAGTGATGTTTCTCTCAATGGTATCAAGTCTTTTGTGATGCTCACTGCAACGCTTATCAAGCTTTTCATCAAGTGCATTATCAATATAATTAAAAACATCTTCATGAGCGACACCAAAGCCTGTTTGAAACTCTGTCTTATGTCTCGTGTTTATCTGGAAACAGGAATATCCATTAGCACCGAGAGTTCCGTCACACCAATGCAGACTAACTTTAAAACCACGATAATCACACACAGGAACATCTATTGCCTTGTTGTTACCTAAAGTTGTGAGTTGTTCCATACGCAATGTCTTAACAGCCTTACCTGCTTCGGCTCTGTCCGTGTATTCAGTTCCTGCGATCGTAACCTTGAATTGTTCAGAAATCGGGTGCTGATTACGGTATTCAACTTCCGAATCAATCAGTGCTGTGATCTCAGATTGTTCTTTTAGCTGCTTTGGATAAACAAAAGCAAGATTATCTCTTGCAGAGATCTGATTTGCTTCAAACTGAGCTTTTTGAGATTTAAGCATAGTAACACGGTTCTGGAGTTCAAGCTGTTCCTTTATCCTTGTATCGCCGGTTGCAAGCATTTTGATCTCTGCATAGCTGAGAGCTGCTTCATCGAGATCGTCAATACTCCTGCCCATAGGCTTATCAGTCATGACCTGAGAGATGTACTTTTGCTTAGTCTCAATCGTCTGCCAAGAATAGCTGTCAAAGGTTTCCTCGGTGACGTATCTGAATATTTCAACTTCTTTATTAGTATTGCCTTGTCGAAGGATACGACCTTCACGCTGCTCAATGTCAGAGGGTCTCCACGGAACATCAATATGATGTTCTGCACAAAGTAGTTTTTGCATATTTGTGCCTGCACCCATCTTCTCGGTCGAACCAAGTATTACTCTGACTTCTCCTGAATTGACCTTGTCAAATAGTGCAAGCTTCTGAGTATCATTCTTTGCATCATGTATAAAGGCTATCTCAGATTCCGGAATACCGCCTTTAATAAGCTTCTGCTTGATATCATCATACAAATTAAACTCTTTGCTCGGTGTTGACTTATCAAGGAACACAGCCTGTGTCAGCTTATCTGCTTTGGTTTCTTCCCACTTTTCGAGAATGTTCTCAACAGCCATATTTACCTTGCTGTCGGGTCTGTCCTCTGCGTTCGGGTCGATGAGCCTATAATCAAGAGCACACATCTTACCGTCGTTTGTAATACAGAGCATATTATCAACATTTGGAGCAACCTCTTTTTTATGAACTGCTTCAGCTCTGTCAGCGCATTCAAGAATATATGCTTTCTGCTCTTCAGACGGCTTAGATATACAGATTGTAGGTTTGCCATTTTTCAGCTTTGGAACAGGCAGATCAAGCATATCACGGGTCTGAACATCTGCAATCCGTTTAAAGTCTTTGAGAAGCTCCGGCACGTTATTGAACTTACCACACCGAGTTTTCATTCTCCACTGTCCTGTCGGACCCAACTCCGCAGATCTTTCTATCTTGCCGTAGCAAGCTATCCACGAATCGAAAGCTTGAAGTCCTTTCTTTTCGAGATAATCAGATTGCAGATATTTCTGCATTACATACATCTCAGTCATACTGTTAGAAACAGGCGTGCCGGTAGCGAAAACAACACCTTTGTGGTTAGCGTTCTTTTCTGTGATATACTGTATTTTCATAAACATATCCTCAGCACGCTTAGAAGCCGACGTGGATATTCCTGCAATTCTTGACAATTTAGTGTTGACACGCAGATTTTTGAACATATGAGCTTCATCGACATAAAGTGCATCAACTCCCAGCTCTTCAAAGTATACAACAGAATCTCTGTCGTTGACATATTCAAGCTTTTTGAGACTATTTTCTATCTGCTTTTTGCGAATTTCAGCATCTTTTACGGACAGGTCTTTTTTACTTCCTGCCTTAATGATTTCCATACATTCGTCTATCTGATGACGATAGAACTGTTCACGCTTTTCGGGCGAGACTGTAATCTGTGAGAAGGTGCTGTGACCCATAATGATAGCATCATAGTCATTCAAAGCTATCTTGGTGAGAAATTTCTTGCGGTTTTCCTTTTTGAAATCCTCGCTTGTAGCCAACAGAAGTTTTGCACCGGGATAAAGTGTGTTAAACTCACTTCCCCATTGAGCAAGCAAGTGATTAGGTACAACAACAAGAGCCTTGTTTATGGTTCCTATTCTCTTCTGCTCCATTATTCCTGCACACATCGTAAATGTTTTTCCTGCACCTACCACATGAGCAAGCAAAGTATTATCGCCGTAAAGTATTCGAGCAACAGCGTTCTTCTGATGTTCTTTAAGTGTAATATTCGGATTAGCGCCGTTAAACGTCAGGTGTGAGCCATCAAAGGTACGCAGACGAGTAGAATTGAACATAGTGTTATATCTGTCCTCGATATCTCTTGTCCTTGCAGCATCTTGATAGATCCATTCACGGAATTTATCCTTAATGAGTTCAGCTTTATTATTTGCTTCAAGAGTTTTCTTAGCGTTCAGAACTCTGACTTCTTTGCCCTCCTCATTGATTTCCGTATCATAGATTTTTGTTTCAGAAAGATTAAGCAAGTTTTCACAAAGATAAAGAGCGTTTCTGTCTTTAGTGCCGTATTGATTTGTACAGCGAAAAGATTCTTCTCCTTTAGATTTATTAGAAACATACCACCTCGATGTTTTTATGTTGTGTTCAACATTAACATACTGTTCAAGTACCTCTTCTATAAATCTTTCGATGTGTTCTGGCTTAACGAAAGGAGAACCGAGCTGAACTTCAATGTCAGGAGCCTTTATTCTTTCCGGCTGTACGGCTTTCAGAGCGTTCAGATTTACTTCAAGCTCTTTATGGAACTGAGCCTGATACTGCACAACGTTGTATTTCTCAACAACTTCTCCTGATAGGTATTCATCAGCAATGATCCAGCCTTGAGTTATATCATCATTGGCTGTGCCGTTGATAAAGACCAACGGATCCCTGAACATCAAAGAACCATTCAGTTCAGTGATGCAATCCTCTATGCTTTTGTCACAAAGCTTGGATATGTGTTCAAGGTCGATATATCCTTTGAGCGCAAACGAAGCCTGAAAAGCATCGTCAATGGTGTCAGCGTGAGTTACCTCCGCTATAAAACCGGCTGTGCGTTTTGTGAATATATCTGCTTCAATATACTCCTTATAATCTTCATCATCTTTCTTTGGATCATCATTTCTCTTTTCAAGTGCAAGAACTGCTGTTCCATCATCAGAATCGAGCTTTTTGAACATTGTTTTGACTTTCGGGAGATCAAAATGTCCGACAGAATCAACGAAATCAGAATACAACTCATGAAGTATTTTTCTTTCAGGAGTAATCAACACATCATCTATATCTGTTGACTGCAAAGAAATAACGTGTCGTGTCTGCTCCATTAGCTTCGCAAGCTTAACGTAGCCCTTATATGTTGTTTCAGAAACATTTAGATAAGAAGGAGTAAGCTTCCTCATAACATTGCCTTCACGCTTAATAATCTCGTTATCAACAACAACAATGGAGCTGTCCCTTATACCCGGCACAAGCGGAAGAAGTTCGTCAGTGTTCTTAGAAGCGTCAACCTCTTCCTCAAAGCTTGGTGTGTATGCAGGAGCAATAACGACTTTGCCTTTCAGTTTTCCCATTTTTTCAGAGAGAACATCTTCAAAAGTCCTATCCTCAAACGGATCAACGGTTTTTACATTACCAAATCTGCCTGATACCTGATGCAGCTCTCCGCAAATCATTTCAGGGTTTTCAGCAAAATACTGATTTATCGGTAAATCAACTTTATGGTGCCACCGGCTAACTACGTTCTCAAACTCTGCTGTTCCGATATTGAGCCACGAATCACGCACAGTCATAGGTCTTTCTCGTTTTTGCAGGAAAACGATATCTGAAACGACCTCTGTTCCTGCATTTTGCTTGAAAGCCGTGTTTGGAAGTCTTACGGCGCCTATGAAGTCAGCTTTTTCAGAGATCATTTCTCTGACCCGGCTGTCATTTTTATCGAGTGTTCCCGATGAAGTTATAAATGCTATAATACCATTAGGCTTTACCATTTCAAGCGATTTGAGGAAGAAATAGTCATGTATCATAGCATTTGTTTTATTATATTTGCGGTCTATTATGGTTGTTTGACCGAAAGGTACATTACCGATAACCACGTCATAAGAACCTTCTTTCAGCCTTGCGTTTTCATAGCCTGTTATATGAATATCAGACTTTGGATACAGCTGACGAGCGATTCTTCCGGAAATGCTGTCTATCTCTACCGCTGTAAATTTACTGTTGTCAGACAAGCTTTCAGGGCAACAGCCAATAAAATTACCCACACCACAGGAAGGTTCCAGTATTCGACCGCCTTTAAAGCCGAAGCTTTCAAGAGCATCATACATCTGCCTGATAACAATAGGCTGAGTAAAGAACGCATCATTAACCGACGATCTGGCAGCTGTGTATTCTTCTTCCGTCAAGAGTTCTTTCAGCTCGTCATATTCCTTAGACCAGTTATCAGCATTTTCGTTAAACGCATCTGGAATGCCGCCCCACCCAACGTACTGAGAAAGGATCTCCTTTTCTTCATCTGTGGCTGAACGATTTTCTGATTCTATTTGTTTCAGAGTTCTGATAGCAGCA
>JAFUTU010000042.1 GCA_017484095.1 Ruminococcus sp.
AAAATGAAAAGCCCCCGAAAAACATCGGGGGCTGTGATCCAAAATAGAACCGTCGTTTCTTCCATCCGGACTGTACCGTCGGTTTCGGAATCTCACCGAATCAGCGCTCATAAAAGCGGTCGAGGACTTAATGCTTTCGCAGATCACCTCCGGTGTGGAATTTCACCACCCCTGAAACTTTGTTGTTTATTGTTTGTATTATTGAAACGAGCAAAGCCCGTTCCGATCGTAATAAGTGAACACTTCAGAATGATGTCTTGCTCCGCGGCGTTCTTCGGCCGAGATATCAGTCCTCATCCTCCAGCTCGGAAAAATCAAACTCCAGATTCTCACCGCAGTTTGGGCAATCGATAGAGCCTTCCTCTACCATACCCTCGCCGAGCATTATCGTATCACCGCAGTTCGGGCAAACGCACTCGTACATCGGCTCATCTCCGAAGTCGTCCCAGTTGTCATCGGCATCAGCGCCGTCCTCCCAGGATTCCTCCTCCCAGTCATCATCAACTTCACCGTAAATGTCATCCTCAAGATCAGCGATCTCCTCAGCAACATCATCAAGCGTATCAACGACCATATCTACCTCATCCGAGATATCCTCTACAGCAACGGCAAGATCCTGAACAAGCTCTGCCATCGCTATGATTATCTTTCCTTCATCGGTCTCCTCGCTCAGCTTCAGTCCGTCGATGAGACCTTTCAGGTATGCTGCTCTGTTAGTAAGCTCCATATCAAAACCTCCTGTCATCAATAGGAGTTATGCACGCTCCATGTACTCGCAGGTACGTGTATCGATCCTGATCCTGTCGCCTGTGTTTATGAAGAGAGGAACTCTGATCTCAGCACCTGTCTCAACAGTTGCGGGCTTTGTTGTGTTGGTAGCAGTATCGCCCTTGATGCCGGGCTCTGTCTCTGTTACTTCAAGATCTACAAAGTAAGGAGGCTCAACACCGAACACTGTTCCCTTATAAGAAAGTATCTTACAAACCATATTCTCCTTAACGAACTTGAAGTTGTCTGAAAGCTCAGACTTGTTAACAGGAACAAGCTCATAGCTCTCAGGGTCCATAAAGTAGTAAAGGTCACCGTCGTTGTAGGAATATTCCATATCCTTTCTCTCAACATAAGCAGTCGGGAACTTTGCGGTAGGGTTATAGGTCTTCTCAACGACCGAGCCCGAAATAACATTTCTAACCTTTGCTCTTACGAATGCAGCACCCTTACCGGGCTTAACGTGCTGGAATTCAACTATCTGCATTACATTTCCGTCTTCCTCAAAAGTCATTCCGTTTCTGAAATCGCCTGCAGTTACCATTATTTTATACCTCCGTTATTTTCTTAAACCAATAAGCACACACGCTTACACATATATTTTAACATATATCTTCCCACATTGCAAGGCTTTTGACATAATTTTTTTAAGTTTCAAAAAAATTTACAGACAGATAAGCTCCTTAGGGGCTTCTGTCATATTGATACAGCCGTCAGAAGTCACGATAACAAAATCCTCTATCCTCACGCCGAACTTCCCTTCCAGATAGATCCCGGGTTCAACTGTCACTACTGCGCCTTCATTTATTATATCTGCGACAGAGGGCGATGCATAGGGGCTCTCGTGTATCTCCATACCTACCCCGTGACCAAGAGAATGTCCGAAATAACCGCCGTAGCCGTTATCCGCGATGATCTTTCTTGATACAGCGTCGAGCTCCTTTCCGCTGATGCCTGCCTTAACAGCATCAATGCCTGCAAGCTGAGCTTTTAGTACTATATCATACACCTTTCGCATTTCATCGGTCGGCTCACCGACGCAGAACGTCCTTGTCATATCGCTGTGCCAGCCGTCTACCACCGCACCGAAATCAAGCAAAACGAGATCTCCCTTTTCTACCTTCTTATCCGAAGGCACACCGTGAGGAAGAGAAGTGTTCGCACCCGAAAGAGCTATAGTATCGAACGAGAGCGCCTCTGCTCCGTGTGAGAGCATATAGTAATCAAGCTCCAGCTGTATCTCTTTCTCTGTCCTTCCTGCCTCAACGAAATCGAACATATGAGAAAGCCCTGCCTCTGCGATACGCTGTGCTTCTATCATTTTATCAAGCTCCTCGTGGGACTTGACTATCCTGAGAGAAGAAATAAGCCTTGAAAGAGTATCGTCCGAGGCTATCTGCGTATCAAGCCTTTTTGACAGCACAGCCAGCTGCTCCACAGTGCATACAGAGCTGTCTATCATAAGGGTCGGTGAACCATGCCTTTTGATAAGCTCAGATATCTGCGCATAAAGCCTGCCCTGAAGGATCACCTCACATGTCTTGACAGTCTTTCTCGCCTTTTCGATATAGCGAAAATCAATTATGAAATATGCAGCATCTTTAAAAACCAGAAGTGTTCCCGCGCTTGACTTCATACCCGTGAAGTATCTCCTGTTCACCTCACTGTCGATAATTGCGCAGGTGTTCTCCTGCATCAGCTGCTGCAAGCTTTCGATATGAGTCATCATGCTTCTCCTTCTATGATGTATTTAAGCGCCTCAAGACCGAGCAGATATGAATTTTTCCCAAATCCTGCTATCACTCCCCTGCACACAGGAGAGATCACAGATGTGTGTCTGAACTCATCGCGCGAGTGTACATTTGAGATATGTACCTCTATAACAGGTATCTTTACCGCAGTGATCGCGTCTCTTATAGCATAGCTGTAATGAGTGTACGCACCTGCGTTCAGAACAACACCTGCACAGTCAAGGCGTGCTGCATGGAGCTTATCTATGAGAGCGCCCTCACTGTTTGACTGGAACACCTCGCACTCAAAGCCGAGCTCATTCGCCCTTGCTGATACCTCAGCATTGATGCTCTCAAACGTATCAGTTCCGTATACCCCGGGTTCTCTTTCTCCAAGAAGGTTGAGATTAGGGCCGTGCATTACAAGAATTTTTTTCATAGTATCACTCCTTATCGGTGTTTGTTATCGGTCTTTTCGGCAGGAGAGGTCTCTCAACTGCCCTTTTGAAACGAAACGGCAGGCTGGTCTCAGGCTGTATCGGAAACACAAAGAAAGACCTTATCCCACAGAGGTTCGAGCCCAGGATATCGGTAAATATCTGGTCTCCGACCGCTGCCACATTCGCCTTGTCGAGAGCCATTTTTCTTACCGCCATGTTATATCCGAAGGTAAGCGGTTTCTTTCCCTCGCAGACAAACTCCAGATCGAGCTGCTCAGCAAAAGGCTCTACCCTTGGCGCATGGTTGTTTGAAACTATCATCAGCTTTATACCTGCTGCCTTCATTTCTGACACCCACTCCAGACTGCTCTTCGGCACCACGGGATTATTGTGGGTAGTCAGGGTATTGTCAAGATCAAGTATCAGACCCTTGACCCTTTTTTGCCTCAGGATATCAGGTGTTATATCAGTGATCTTATCAAATACATAGGTCGGCTCAAAAATAAACATATAACTCTCCTAAAACAAAAAGCGGACATAAAAAAATGCCCGCTTTGATGAAATCAATATTTACGCTTACGAGCAGCTTCGGACTTCTTCTTGCGCTTTACCGAAGGCTTTTCGTAGTGTTCTCTCTTACGAACCTCAGCGATAACGCCGTCTCTTGCGCAGGATCTCTTGAAACGCTTGAGTGCCGTATCCAGGGTCTCGTTCTT
Source organism: Ruminococcus sp. (assembly GCA_017484095.1). GTDB lineage: Bacteria > Bacillota > Clostridia > Oscillospirales > Ruminococcaceae > Hominimerdicola. The sequence continues at coordinate 3,655 of JAFUTU010000042.1, forward strand.
ACCAACACGGATTTCTGCCAAAATTATTCCCTCCCTTTGCCACCTTATGACAGAGGTAATCGCAGGTCAACTGTGTGAACTCGGTGATAGTGAAGGCAATGCCACTCTTATAAAAAGCGGTCCCCAACTGCGCTGTCAGCGCAGTATCTCTGTCTTTAGATCACAAAGCCATAAAACCAAAACAATTACAAATAGAGTATATCACATTTATACAAAAAAGTCAATAGCATTTCTTGGTTTTTAACAAATTATTTTCCAAAGCAACTGCTCCTCTGCACAAGGCAAAGGAGCAGCAAGCGTTGATATCTTATTTTACAACTATATTTACGAGCTTACCGGGAACATATATCTCTTTGACTACTGTCTTGTCACCAACAGCCTTGACGATATTTTCGTCAGCTCTTGCAAGAGCAAGAACATCGTCCTTGGCTGCATCAGCGGCTATCATGAGCTTTGCTCTGAGCTTGCCGTTTATCTGAACAACTATCTCGATAGTTTTGTCTATGCACAGCGCTTCATCAAAGCTTACCCACTCCTGGTGGCTGAGTATTCCCTCGCAGCCGATCAGCTGAAAGAGCTCCTCAGTGACATGCGGTGCAAAAGGATAGAGGATAATGAGGAAGTCCCTGAACTCCTTCTTTGTGATTGTGCCTGCAGCATATATCTCGTTGAGCAAGCTCATCATTGCAGCGATAGCAGTGTTGAACTTCATCGCCTCGATGTCCTCTGTTACCTTCTTGATAGTCTTATGCATCGAGCTTCTGAGGGCATCACTGTAATCATCACCTTCAGTGACCTTATCCTGCAAAGCCCATACACGGTCAACAAATCTCTTACAGCCCTTAACGCTGTTCTCGCTCCAAGGCGCTGCCTTTTCATAGTCGCCCATGAATAGAACATAAAGCCTGAGCACATCTGCACCGAACTCATCAACTACGTCATTAGGATCAACAACGTTTCCTCTTGACTTTGACATTTTCTCGCCGTCGGTACCAAGGATAAGCCCCTGAGCCGTTCTCTTGGCATAGGGCTCAGAAGTAGGTACAAGACCGAGGTCATAGAGGAACTTATGCCAGAAGCGAGAGTAGATCATATGACGGGTAACGTGCTCCATACCGCCATTGTACCAGTCAACAGGAAGCCAGTATTTGAGCTCCTCCTGAGATGCGAACTCTTCATTGTTGTGCGGATCACAGTACCTAAGGAAGTACCACGAAGAACCTGCCCACTGAGGCATTGTGTCTGTCTCACGTCTTGCGTCCTTGCCGCACTTGGGGCACTTGCACTTTACAAAGCTCTCTATCCTTGCAAGAGGCGACTCACCGTCTGTACCCGGCTTGAAATCGTCAACAGGAGGAAGTCTCAAAGGCAGCTCATCATAAGGCACAGCTACCATTCCGCAGTCATCACAGTGAACTATCGGTATAGGCTCGCCCCAGTATCTCTGTCTGTTGAAAGCCCAGTCCTTCATCTTATACTGAACGCCTGCTTCACCGCAGCCAAGCTTTCCTATCACCTTGAGCATTTTTTCGATAGCGTCCTTCTTATTCTTTATGCCGTTGAGCTCGCCCGAATTCACCATTTCGCCGTCGCCTGTATAAGCTTCAACGCTGATGTCTCCGCCCTTGATAACTTCGATAATATCGATGCCGAACTTTTTAGCAAACTCATAGTCTCTTGTATCGTGAGCAGGCACCGCCATGATAGCGCCCGTGCCGTAGCCCATCATTACATAATCGGAGATGTATATAGGTATTTCTTTGCCTGTTACAGGGTTCACAGCCGTGAAGCCGTCGATCTTGACGCCCGTCTTGTCCTTAACGAGCTGTGTTCTCTCGAACTCGCTCTTCTTAGCGCACTCTGCCTTGTAAGCATCGAGCTCAGCTATGTTCCTGATGCTGTCTCTGTACTTGTCTATAAGAGGATGCTCGGGAGCCATTACCATGAATGTAACACCGTAGAGAGTGTCAGGTCTGGTGGTGTATATCTTCATCTGCTCGCCGTTTTCCTTAATAGTGAAGTTTACGAAAGCACCTGTTGATTTGCCTATCCAGTTCTCCTGCTGGAGCTTGATATTGGGCAGATAATCTACCTCTTTAAGACCCTCAAGGAGCTTGTCAGCATACTCGGTTATCCTGAGGTACCATACCTCCTTGGTCTTCTGAACGATATCACTGTGGCAGATATCGCACTTACCGCCCTGAGAATCCTCATTTGAAAGGACCACCTTACAGCTCGGGCAATAGTTAACAAGGGTCTTGTCTCTGAAAACAAGGCCGTTTTCAAACATTTTGAGGAATATCCACTGTGTCCACTTGTAGTAGTTCTCATCTGTTGTATCGACAACTCTTGACCAGTCAAACGAGAAGCCTACCCTTTTGAGCTGACCTGTAAATTTCTCTATATTCTCATCTGTGATCTGTCTTGGGTGAACACCGAACTTAATAGCGGAGTTCTCGGTAGGCAGACCGTAAGCATCAAACCCTGTCGGGAAGAGCACATTGTAGCCCTGGAGCCTTCTCTTTCGTGATACGACCTCAAGACCTGAATAAGCCTTAATGTGACCAACGTGCATACCGTGGCCCGAAGGATACGGGAACTCTACAAGCCCGTAGAATTTTTTCTTGGTATGATCGTTTGACGCGCGGAAGGTCTCGTCCTCGTCCCAGAACTGCTGCCACTTTGCTTCAACAGCTTTAAAATCGTAATTGTTCATTTCTATCAATCCTTTATAAATAATTATTATATCAAGCCTGAACATCAGGTCAGAACTCATTATTAAAATATGCCCTTACCTGCTTCGGCACTACCAGAACTGCTATACTGAGTGCGTCAACTACCGCCTCCAGCAGATATAAGATACGCGCATTCGTCAGATTGTCCCACAGATGCATAAGAACGATCACCGCAAGCAGCACGGCAGTAACGATATTCATATACGATCTTTTGGTTATCAGTGTATATCCAAGCGCTATTGCCACAACGAGCATAACGACATTCTCAGCCGAAAAGCCGATGATCAGATTTATCAGACTTTTTAACACCATCCAGCAGCTTACCGCCTCAGAGACCTTTTTCGGTTCTGCCTTTTCAAAAAGGTCTTTCATATCATTCATCTCCCAGATACTTTGAAATGTCTATCTCCTTGCCGTCAGCCCAGAGCCTTTCAAGATTGTACTGGTCTCTTGTTTCCTTATTGAAAACATGAACCACTATATCACTGTAGTCGAGAAGTATCCAGTTATTAGGGCCATAGCCCTCAGTGTGGTGAGGCTCTATGCCAAGCTGCGTAAGCCTGAACTCGACCTCCTCAGCCAGTGCCTTTGTCTGGGTCGTTGATGATGCGCCTGCAATAACAAAGCTGTCCGCAACTATAGTCAGGTCTTTTATCTCAATTACCTTGATATCCTCGCCCCTCTTTGAATCGAGAGCCTTAAGAATGGTCTTTAATTTTTCCTCATAAGTGATGTTTCCCATATTAACTCCTTTATCCGTATATCATTCCCTCTCGGGTGAACGTTTCATTATCGCCGCAAATTCGTTATAGGCATCGAATGTAGACTTAGGGATAAGGTTTCCCTTTTCCGCGGAATCCTTTATCGAGAACCTGAACGCTTCAAACATAGCCTTATCCAGACTCTGCACTGCATATTTGCGCATTTTCTTTACGTCCTTGTAATCTCTGTCCTCGGAGATAAGGTCTGCCAGATACACTATCTGCGAAAGCAGGCTCATACTGCCGCAGCCGACAGTATGATATCTTATCGCCAGTATTATATCGGGATCCTTGATATCAAGCGCTGCCCTGACTATCTCGGCACCTGCTATAGCGTGATAAAGCGGCGTTGCTTTAGTCTCTATATCGTCAACATCCAGCTGAGAGTGCTTTACCAGAGCTAGCTGCTCCTCTATCGGCATCTCCTTGGCACAGTCGTGAAGAAGGCCTGCTATATAAGCCTTGTCCTCATCGGCACCGTAACGCCTTGCAAGCTCCAGAGCGGCATTCGCTACATTTATCGAATGTGTATACCGCTTTTTTGAGAGCTTTTCTTTTATGTAAGTTTTATACTTTCCGATAAGCTTTTTATCCGTCATTCAAACCCCTCTGCCATACAAATTATTGTCCGTAATATATTTTACTACATTTTCGTCCAAATAGCAAGAGCAATCCTCATTTTTTCTTATCATATCCCTGAGCTGTGTAGATGAGACCTCAAACGGCTCAACAGGAACGATGATGACCTCTCCCCCGAAATGTCTCAGGCTTTCGGCACAAGGCTCTAACTTCCCGGTGTCCTCATCACACCTTGAAACGCAGATGAGAGTACACAGAGATAGTATCTCCTCCCAGCAATACCATTTGCTGAAGGTAAGGAGCATATCGCTGCCCATTATAAAAAACAGCTTGTCCTTCGGCAAGGTCTCACTAAAATGCCTGAGAGTTATGACCGAATAGCTTTTGCCCTCACGTTTCAGTTCATAGTCAGATATCTCTGTCTGAGGCACATCAGAAAATGTAAGCTCCAGCATCGCGAGCCTGTCCTTTTCGGCAGCCAGCTCCTTTACCGCCTTATGGGGAGGTATCCTGTCAGGAAGTACTATCACGCGGTCAAGCTCTACCGCCTCAAAAACTCTTTTCACGGCATTTTTATGACCCAGATGAACAGGGTTGAATGTGCCGCCGAATATCGCCGTTCTCAAAGCTTTATAACAGGCTTCTTGACGTTTCTCTTGAAGAGCACCGCCTTTGAACCTATCGTCTGAACAACAACTGCGTCAATTCTTGCTGCAATGTCCTCGGCTGCCTCTCCGGCAGTCAGCATAGAATTATCGAGCACCTTTATCTTTACTATCTCATGCACTCTGAGATAATCATCTATCTGCGCCACCTGAGCGTCATTCACGCCTACCTTTCCTATCTGGAAGGCAGGCTGTATCCCTGCGCCGATAGATTTAAGCTTTGCTCTTTGCTTGGTAGTTATATCCATATTATCTTTCCTTCAATTTCTTTTCAAGCTCTCTCAGCGCATTAGCCCTGTGAGACACATCGTTTTTCTCCTCTGCACTAAGCTGTGCAAAGCTTCTGTCACCGTACATAAATACAGGGTCATAGCCAAAGCCGTTCTCTCCGATCGGCTCATAGCCTATCTTTCCGAACACCTTGCCCTCGGCGGTTATAGTCTTACCGTTTTCATCAATAAAACAGATAGTGCAGGTAAAGTGTGCACCTCTTTTTTCATCGGGAACATCTTTAAGCTTTTCCAGCACCAGAGCTGTTCTCTCCTGCTCTGTCTCAAGGCCGCCGTATCTGGCTGAGTATACACCCGGCTCACCGCCAAGAGCGTCTATCTCGATACCGCTGTCATCTGCAAGAACAGCGCAGCCAAGTCTCTCAAATATGGCATTCGCTTTCAGTGCAGAGTTTTCGGCAAATGTTGTGCCTGTTTCCTCGACCTCGATATCAAGGCCTGCCTCTCTCTGAGAGATAACCTCATAGCCCAGAGGCTCCAATATCTGTTTGTATTCTCTTATTTTTCCTTTGTTATTGCTTGCGATTATCAGCTTCATATTATCAGTCCCGCACATCGAAGGTGCTTGTCATTCTGGTCTTTCTTATCTTCTCACGGCATTTCATAGCCTTATCGTTCTGAACAGTTCCGATAGCAGGTTCACAGAAAATGATCTTCAGATCACAGTCCTCCGTCGCTCCTATAGCTGTGAACCCGACAGAACCTCCGCCGTCAACTCCGACGATCTCAAGCTCTTTGATGCCTCTTGCCCTGACGAATTCAAAAATCACGTCCGATGAAAAAGCATCGGGCTTGTTTTTCTCAAAAATGTGCTTTGATACGACCTTCAGATTTATCACAAAGTCTGCCTCTGCAGTGCCTGCTTTGGGCATTGCACCACCGAAAAGACCTTTCTTGATGCTCTTAACATAGATGACCGCTTCGGGATCGTATGCTGCGATCCTGGCGTTGACATTGCTGATAAGTATATCAACGGGATAAGAGAAAACATTCTTGTCCCTTCCAGCACCGACATACATCTCCTGCATATCCAATACCATTAAGGCTTTTTCCATTTGTACTACCCCCGTAATTACCCTACAAGTATTTAGTTATTCAAAAAGTGCTTCTACAAAATCTCTTGCAACAAACGGCTGCAGATCGTCTATCTGCTCACCGACAGTCACCAGCTTCACAGGCACTTTAAGATCATCGGTTATACTTATTATTATACCACCTTTTGCCGTTCCGTCAAGCTTTGTGAGGATTATTCCCGTAATGTCGGCAGCCTCATTGAACTGCTTTGCCTGATTTACGGCATTCTGACCTGTTGTTGCATCAAGTGCCAGCAGCACCTCAAGAGCACAGCCCTCAGCCTGCTGATGAACTATCCGTGATATCTTTTTTAGCTCATCCATAAGGTTTTTCTTATTGTGGAGCCTGCCTGCCGTATCACAGATGACAACATCGGCATTTCTTGCCTTTGCTGCCTGCATAGCGTCGAACACTACAGATGCAGGGTCAGAGCCCTCATTATGCTTTATTATATCTACGCCGGCTCTCTGCGTCCAAACCTCCAGCTGATCTATGGCCGCAGCACGGAACGTATCCGCAGCTGCAACAATGACCTTCTTGCCCTCGTTATGAAGGCTGTTAGCAAGCTTGCCGATGGTAGTTGTCTTGCCGACACCGTTTACACCTATCACAAGTATTACGGAAGGCGTTGTGGACATATCGAGCGGCTGATCTTCACCAAGCATATCGGTGATAACTTCTTTCAGAAGATCCTTGATAGCCTCGGGATCCTTGACGCCCTCTTTCTTCACACGCTCTCTGAGAAGATCGCATATCTTCACTGAGGTGTTGACTCCGATATCGCAAAGGATAAGTGTTTCCTCCAGCTCTTCAAAAAGGTCTTCATCTATCTTTGTAAAGGAGTGGAGCAGAGCCTCTATCCTGCCCATCATAGAATTTTTGGTCTTTGCCAGACCGTTTTTAAGCTTTTCAAATAATCCCATAGTATCTCTCCAAACTATATCCTGTCAGACTGCCGCAGTGCTGAGACTGTCGGAAGTATCCATTTTTAAAAGCTTTGATATTCCCTTTTCCTGCATCGTTACTCCGTAGAGAACGTCTGCTTCCTCCATAGTGCCGCGCCTGTGGGTTATGGCAATGAACTGAGTTTTATCGGTCAGCCTGTGAAGGTACTGAGCATATCTTGTTACGTTAACATCATCGAGAGCCGCTTCGATCTCATCGAGCAGACAGAACGGTGACGGTGAATTTTTAAGTATCGCAAAGTAGATAGCTATAGCCACCAGTGACTGTTCTCCTCCCGAAAGGGACATAAGGTTGGTTATCACCTTTCCCGGCGGCTGAACGTTTATCTCTATGCCGCAGCTGAGAACATTGTCTGGGTCTGAAAGTGTAAGCTCTCCCTTGCCTCCGCCGAAAAGCTCGGTGAAGATCTTTTTGAAGTTCTCATTTATGCTGTCAAAGGTCTGAATAAACATCGACTTCATATTTTCGGTCAGGTCACGGATAAGCTCCTCCAGCTCTGCCTTTGAGGTGTTCACATCGGAAAGCTGTGCGTTTATGAACTCATACCGTTCGGATACCTCTTTGAATTCCTCTATCGCATCAAGGTTTATGCTGCCAAGGTTCCTTATCTTGTTTCTGAGGGAAACAAGTCTCTTGTCAGCCTCCGAGAAATCCTCTATCTCCTCTGCCATTGCAGAAGCATCAGTTCTTGTCAGCTCATACTCATCCCAAAGCTGACCTGCAAGCTTATCAAACTGTGCCTGAACATTGTTCTGCTGCTCCTCAGTTCTTGAGATCGAAGCATAGAGGTTTTCTTTTTCTGTCAGCTTGCCCTTCTGGCTGTTGCGAAGAAGATTTGCTTCATTTTCAAACCTGATCTTTTCGGCAAGCGCCTGCTCTGCTTCGCGCTCTATCCTTTTTATTTCAGCGGAAGCATCGCTCTGACCAAGTCTTATGCGGCCTATCTCCTCAGTTTTATCAGAGATTGTTTTCCTGTTTGCCTGCACCGACTGTGCCAGCTTTTCGCTTTCTTCGCCGCCGCTTTCGATAGTTTTATCAAGCTGCTCTATCGAAGATACACACGCTTGTATATCTTTTGCAAGCTCAGCTGACGCTATCCTTGCTGCCGAGAGCTTTTCGCCGAGCTGTTCACGCTCATGCCTGAGCTTTGCCTGCTCATTCTGAGACTCGGAGAGCCGCGCTTCTGTCTCGATTATCTCGCGGTCGGTCTTTTCCATTTCGGCAGTCTGTATATCTATCTCATTGCGGGCAGCTTCAAGCTTTTTGCCAAGCTCCTCTATAAATTCACCAGTCTGCTCAAGGCGTTCCTCATAGCCGTTCTTGAATTCAGCCACTCTTTTTATCTCCAGCTCGAACCTTACCAGGTCCTCATTTGTCTGAGCTGCATCTGCCTTCAAAGCTTCGAGGTCAGCCTCAAGCTTTGCATTCTCCTGAACAAGACGTTCTCTTACGGCTTTGAGCTCTGAATACTTGTCGGAAAGCTTCTGCTTTTTTTGTTCAAGCGCTTCGATCTCGTTCTTTCTTGAAAGGATACCTGTCTTCCTGGCTGCACTTCCTCCCGTAAAGGAACCGCCTGCATTTATTATCTGTCCGTCAAGAGTTACGATCCTGAACTTATATTTATACTTTTTTGCAGCCGCTGCTGCAAGGTCTATATCCTCAAAAACTGTGATCCGCCCGAGAAGGCTGTCGATGACCGGTCTTATCCTTGTATCGCACCTGGCAAGCTCACTCGCATTCGAGACAAAGCCCTCCTCGTCCTCGATACCGTCGATCTCCAGTCTGCCGCCCTTTACAGAGGTTATCGGCAGGAAGGTCGCCCTGCCCGCATTGCTCTCTTTAAGAAGCCTTATGCCGCGCTTTGCGGTCTCCTCATTCTCCACCACTATATTCTGCAAAGCACCGCCGAGAGCCGTCTCTATTGCAAGAGAGTATTCAGGCTTAACGTTTATAAGCTGTGCTACCGTTCCAAGCACTCCTCCGAGCCTGCCCTGCTTTGAAGCCTTGATAATGTGCTTTACGCTGTAGGCAAAGCCCTCCATTGAGTTTTCAAGGTCTTTGAGCAAGCCCAGTTTAGAATCAGTCTCCCTGAGAGATGCGTCTGTATCTGCAAAGTCAGCGCTGCTTTTATCAAGCTTCTGCTTTTTTGAAGCAAGCAGTTTTTCCATTCCGCCAACTCGGTTCAGAGAATCCTGTCTTTTTTCATCGGCAGCATTTCTGGCTTCTCTCAGCTCTTTAAGCTCAGCCGCTGCATCATCTATATGAGCGCTCAGCTCATTCTTTCTCTCTACCGCCTGAGAAAGCTCGTCCTCGCACTCGGCGATCTCGTTTTTTGCGTTCTCCATCGCAAAGCTTATCTTTGACTTTTTAACATAGACCGAACTGATGAGGTCATTCGTTTCACTGAGGCTCTTGTCGGTCTCATCGGTCTTTTCCTCCAGCTGCCTTAATGAACGTTCCAGCTCATCAGCCTCAGCCACAGAGTTTTTTTCCTTTTGTCTCAGGTCATCGAGCTCCTGCTCCTGCTGCTTTTTCTGCTGAGCCAGATACTCTGCCGATTCCTTCGCCTGAGCTATCTGCTCTTCCAGCTGACTGATATTGTCATTCAGGTGCTCGATGTCATTTTCAAGCACAGCGATATCTGAATCAGACTTTGAGCTCCTGAGCTGTGTATCATGTATCTTCTGCCTGAGAGCCTCAGCCTCCTCAGCCTTCTGAGCGCTCATCTCAAAGCTGTCGCTTATCTGTTTTTCAACGTCTTTAAGCTCCTCAGAGAGCTCAGCGTACTGACTCTTTACCGATCCAAGCTTTTGTTCAAGCTCTCGGCTCTTTTCCATATATTCATCAAGTCTTCTTACCCAGATAGATACTTCAAGTCTTCTCTTCTCTTCATCAAGAACTCTGAATTTCTTAGCCTTTTCTGACTGCTGTCTCAAAGGCTCTATACGAGATGCGAGCTCTCCGAGTATATCACCGAGACGCGCAATGTTGTCCTCCGCTGCGAGCAGCTTTCTTTCAGCTTCCTCTTTTTTATAGCGGAATTTTGAAATGCCTGCTGCTTCTTCAAATATCTCACGGCGTTCATTTGAACGCTCATTAACAATATCTGCAACTCTTCCCTGCCCGATTATGGAATAACCGTCCCTTCCGAGACCAGTATCCATAAACAGCTCAACAACGTCTTTAAGTCTCACCTGCTGAGAATTTATCATATACTCGCTGTCGCCGTTGCGGTAAAGCTTTCTAGATATGCTCACAGTATCGCTCTCATAGCCAAGCTCTCTGTCAGAGTCATCAATAGTTATAGTTACCTGAGCAAATGATGCTTTCGGACGGGAGAGCGTTCCGTGGAAGATGACACCCTGCATTTTTTCTCCTCTGAGCTGCTTTGATGACTGCTCGCCCATTACCCAGCGCATAGCATCGCCGATATTGCTCTTACCTGAGCCGTTGGGTCCTACAACAGCTGTGATGCCTTTATCAAATCTCAGCTCTATCTTGTCAGGGAATGATTTAAAGCCATGCATTTCCAGACTTTTCAGATACACGCTCTCACCTCCTTTAGTTCACATTTATATTTCGGGATACTCTTATCCCCGATTATTTTCAGCTCGGTACCGAGCCTTTTGAAATACTCGTAATTTGATCTCCTGTGCCCGAGAGCCTTGCTTATGCACGCCGAATTGACAGCTATCACTGCCAGGCGGCGCTCGGCACCATCTTTATCTGTACAAAAAAGTGTACTGTTTATCTCTTTTCTGTATATCTCAGTCTCGCAGAGCTCTCTGAACGCGGGGTGATAATAACCGCCCACCATATCGCGCTCTACGAACTCGCTTGCGTGAAGGCCGCATTTCAAGACCTTTATCCCAGCATTCTCAAACAAGAGAAGCATCTCACTGCAAATATCAACTACCCTGTCAAACGGGAGCGTTTTATATTCACCCGAAAGATAAAGCTCAGCAAGCTTGGTGCCCCTGAGTATCACAACAGGGTATATCCTTACAGCCGACGGCTTTATCTCAAGCACCTTTCTCATATTCATGAGCTCGGTCTCTTCATCAGACTTATAAAGCCCCACCATAAGCTGCAGCCCAAGCTCAAAGCCGTATTCCTTGATGAGCTTACCTGCATTGATTATATCCTGCGCGGAGTGGCCCCTCTCATTCGCTTCGAGCACTTTATCGTCAAGCGACTGTGCCCCGAGTTCAACAGCAGTAACACCGTACCTTTTGAGAATGTCCAGGACCTCACGGTCAATGTAGTCGGGTCTGGTAGAAAGCCTTATCCCCTTGAACCTGCCCTCACCGACAAACTCATGCGCCGCCTCTAAAAGCTCAGTCATATAGCTGCGCTCTATCGCCGTAAAGCTTCCTCCGAAGAAGGCTATCTCGGTATCCTCCGGAGAGGTTATAACGCCGAGCTGCTCGGAGCATATCCTCCTCACATCATCACCTGTAGGCAGATCAGCGGTGCCTGTTATCGTTCTCTGGTCGCAGAATGCACACAGGTGCGGACAGCCGACGTGTGTCACAAAAATCGAAATATTGCTGTGAGCCATTACTTGATATCCAGTCCCATAAGGCTGAGCGCTTCCTTAGCTGCAAGCTGCTCGGCAGTCTTTTTCGATCGCCCTGTGCCCTCGCCGATAACATTGCTGTTGAGCAGCACCTGCACGGTAAACTGCTTATTGTGGTCAGGTCCGGATTCACTCTTTAAATGATACTCTATCCTCTCTTCGGGATTTTTCTGGATCACTTCCTGCAGTGCGGTTTTATAATCATGGAAAACTGAGAAATCAGGTGTGATATTATCGGGCAGGAACGAAAGAATGTACTTTGAAACTATCTCCATACCGCCGTCAAGATAGATAGCTGCGATCACTGCTTCAAAAGCGTCTGAAACTATCGAAGGACGTGTTCTACCTCCCGTGAGCTCCTCGCCCTTTCCAAGAAATATGTATGAGCCGAGATCGATCTTCTTTGAAAACTCAAACAGTGCCTTCTCGCAGACTAAGCTTGCCCTCATCTTCGTCAGGTCTCCCTCGGGCATATGCTTATAGTGCTCAAAAATATGATCCGATACCACTATAGACAAAACAGAGTCGCCTAAAAACTCAAGTCTTTCATTGCTGTTTCTGGTCTTCTTGTTCTCATTTGCGTAGGAAGAATGCGAAAGCGCCTCATAAAGCAGAGCTTCATTCTTGAAGTGGTATCCTATCTTCTCCTGAAACTCCTTTATTGCTGTCTGTTCGTTCATTTTTCAGCATCTCCGTTATTATTCTTCATAGCCTCAAGAGCCAATGTTATTTCATCAATAACGTTTCTCTCGCAGAAAAGCTTTGCCTGCCTTATAGCATTGTAGAAAGCCTTTGCATTGGACGATCCGTGTGCCTTTATAACAGGTCTTGCCGTACCGAGAAGCGGAGCTCCGCCGTACTCGGAGTAATCAACTCTCTTTCTGAAAGCTTTGATGCTCTTCATTAGCATCAGAGCAGCTATCTTGCTCTTTGCACTCTCTGTGAGCATTCCTTTCAGCTCTCCCGAGAAAAACTTTGCCATACCCTCATAGAGCTTTAAAAGCATATTTCCACTGAAACCGTCTGCTACACAAACATCACAGTCACCCATCGGCAGCTGTCTTGCCTCCAGATTGCCTATGAAATTCACGGGTGCCTTTTGCAGCTGATGATAAGCCTCTCGGTCAAGGTCTCTTCCCTTTGACTCCTCTGCGCCGATGTTTGCAAGCGCAACTCTCGGTTTTTCGACACCTATTATCTTGTTCATATAAGCCGAACCCATTATTCCGAACTGCACCAGCATCTCAGGGCGGCAGTCAGCATTCGCACCGCAGTCGAGAAGCATCGTTGGGTCTCCCGCAGTCGGCAAAACCGTAGCAAGGGCAGGTCTCTTTATGCCCTTTATCCTCTTGACGATGAACGTTGCGCCCACGACAAGCGCACCCGTCGAGCCTGCCGAAACAAAAGCATCGCCCTCACCGTCAGCGAGCATTTTAAGTCCCACAGCCATCGAGCAGTCCTTCTTGCCCTTGATGACCTCTGTAGGCTCCTCGCAAATATCTATTACAGTATCCGCATGGCGTATTTTCAGTGCTGTGATATCCAGTCCGTTATCTAAGGCGCACTTTTTTATCTTCTCTTCATCACCGACCAGCGTTACATCAACACCGAAATCATTATGGGCATCTATCGAACCCTTTAATACCTCTATCGGGGCATTGTCGCCGCCGAATGCATCGATCACTATGTTCATATTTTTCCTCCTTTATGTCACATCAAGGTCGGACGTAAGAGGCAAAAACACCTTTCAGCATCTTACCTCAGACCTTATATCAAACCAGACTGAAAACCGATATGGCTTTGCAGATACATAAAACTCCAAAGAATATGTATATCACCGACATCAGCAGGTTGATAACTCCCAATACCGCAGTGCCGTCCTCATACTGCTTTTTCCTGACGACAGACCTCACGCCGATGAATATCATTGCAGCAGCTGTCAGTACAAAGAATATCGAACCCAGCAGCGCCGCTTGCTTTTCGGCAAGCGCTGCACAGCTGTCAGCTCGGTCCCGGAGATCTGCTGCCTTGTCACTTTCCGGATCAAGCGCATTTGCCTTTCTTGTGTAAAGCTGAGCCGCTATCAGATTTGCCCACGGCACACAATCCGTTACGAACCATATTGCTGCTGTAGTGCCATGGATTATGCCCCATATCATTCGCTCTCTTTTGCCGCTGCGCTTGCCCTTGCTCATCATAATGATGGCCAGCGCCGCAAGAATGAACACGCCGAACCAGTTATATACAGCGAACGTATACTTGTTCATAAACTGCGATATATCCAGCCGCCCCAGCATATCCTGACACCTCCTGTCAGAGTTCCTCTATGACCTTATCAAGCTTTTCAAGACCTCTTTGTGCAAATGATTCATATTTCAGCTTTTTGTCTCTTATCCTTTCGCCGAGCTCAGGCAGTATGCCCATATTGCAGCCCATTGGCTGAAATGCTTCGACCGTCGGATCGCTCACATATGCTGCAAGTGAACCCAGCATCGTCTCCCTCGGCAGCGTAACAGCGCTCTTTCCCGAGAGCTTTCGCGCTAAGCTAAGCCCTGCAAAAATACCGCTTGCAGCCGACTCTATATACCCCTCAACTCCCGTTATCTGCCCTGCAAAACAGGTGAGCGGTCTTTCCCTCATCTCAAACTGAGGTGTCAGCAGCTTTGGAGAATTGATAAAGGTGTTCCTGTGCATAACGCCATACCTGACGATCTCAGCATTCTCAAGCCCCGGTATAAGCGAGAACACCCTTTTCTGCTCGCCGAATTTCAGGTTTGTCTGAAATCCTACAAGATTATACATCGTGCCCTCTGCGTTCTCGGCTCTCAGCTGTACCACAGCATATGGTCTTTTGTCTGTTCTCGGATCTCTGAGTCCAACAGGCTTCAGAGGTCCAAAGCGCATAGTGTCCTCACCCCTTTTGGCGAGAGCCTCTATCGGCATACAGCCCTCATAGACCTTAAACCCGATTTTTGAGAAATGCTCCCTGTCAAACTCGTGCAGCGGAGCAGACTCAGCGTTTATGAGCTCGCTGTAAAACCTCTCATATTCATCCTTATCCATAGGGCAGTTGATATAGTCAGCCTCGCCCCTGTCGTAACGGGATGCAAAAAACGCCTTATCCATATCAATGCTCTCGGCAGTCACTATCGGTGCAGCCGCATCGTGAAAGTACAGATACTCTCCGCAGATATTTTTTATACTCTCTGCCAGAGCATCACTTGTCAGCGGACCCGTTGCGATAACGCAAGCTCCCTCAGGGATCGCCGTTACCTCTTCACTTATCAGCTCGATGTTCGGCTCAGTCTTTATGATCTCAGTCACTGTGTCTGAAAACTTATACCTGTCTACCGCAAGAGCTCCGCCTGCGCTGACTCTTGACATCTGCGCTGCCTTCATAGTGACGGAACCTAAACGGCGCATCTCTTCTTTGAGCATACCTGCCGCCGAGCCTATCCTCCCAGCCTTCAGCGAATTAGAGCACACCAGCTCAGCCAGGCCCTCATACTTATGCGCAGGAGAAAACTTCTTGGGCTTCATCTCAAACAGTCTTACCTGCACGCCGGCCTTTGCCAGCTGCATTGCAGCCTCACAGCCTGCAAGCCCTGCGCCGATAACGTCAGCTCTCATCACTTAGTGACCTCTCATAACCGCAGTCCTGCTTATGACAGATAAGTATTCCGTTCTTGCCGCCCTTTCTGAACAAAGTCGAGCCGCACTTCGGACACTTCTCCTCGGTAGGTACATCCCACGTCATAAACGAGCAGTTCGGGTTGTCCTCACAGCCGTAATACTTTTTGCCCCTCTTTGATTTTTTGAGCAGCACTCTCTTTCCGCAGAACGGGCAGTTCCCGCCTGTTTCGGTAACTATCCTCTTAGTATTTCTGCAATCGGGAAACCCCGAGCAAGCCATAAACTTGCCGAACTTCCCTATCTTTATGACCATAGGCTTTCCGCATACCTCGCAGACCTCGTCCGTTGCCTCATCAGGCACCCTTACGCGCTTGCCGTCCATATCCTCCTCTGCCTTTACAAGCTCTTTGTCGAACTCTCCGTAAAAGTCGTGCAGAGTTTTTGTCCAGCTTTTTTTGCCGCTTTCTATCGCATCGAGTGAATTCTCCATATTTGCAGTGAACTTCACATCAACTATCTTATCGAAGCATTTGCTCATAAGATCGTTAGTCACCTCTCCCAGAGAGGTCGGCTTCAATGATTTTCCCTCACGCTCAACATAGCTCCTGTTGAGGATAGTGGTGATAGTCGGCACATAGGTAGAGGGTCTGCCTATGCCGGTCTCTTCAAACGCTTTGACTAATGAAGCCTCGGTATATCTTGCAGGCGGCTGAGTAAAATGCTGATTGCCCGAAAGGTCGCGCAGCTTCAGCTCATCGCCCTTCTTTATATCGGGGATAACGTTCTTTTTCTCCTCATCATCGTTCTTTTCTTCATAAAGCACGGTAAATCCGTCAAATTTCACGGTATTTCCCGTTGCCCTGAAAATGCAGCCGTTAGCTTCAATATCAGCCGACACTGTATTTAGCAGGCAGTTAGACATCTGCGATGCTATGAACCTCTCCCAGATGAGCTTATAGAGCTTATACTGGTCTGTTGTAACGCCGCTTGCCTTCACCTTATCGGGAGTAAGCTCAGGGTGTGTCGGTCTGATTGCTTCGTGAGCGTCCTGCGCGCTTCCCTTAGATCTGTATACCCTCGGCTTCTCGGGAATATACTTCTCACCGTAGTTTTTGTTTATAAATTCATATGCCGCAGCCCTTGCCTCATCGGATATCCTCTGGCTGTCAGTACGCATATATGTGATAAGACCAGTAGGTCCCATACCCTTTATCTCAACGCCCTCATAAAGCTCCTGAGCTGCCTTCATCGTTCTTCTTCCCTGAAAGCTCAGTCTCTTTGAAGCCTCCTGCTGAAGAGTAGAAGTTGTGAACGGTGCCGCAGGTGATTTTCTGTGAACGCTCTTTTTCACATTTGCGACCGTATACTTTGCGCCCTCAAGCTTAGCGAGCACCACGTCGGTCTGCTCCTTGTCGGAAAGCTCAGCCTTTTCGCCGTCAACAAGTGCAAGCTTTGCCGAGAACATCTTTCTCTCGCCGTGAGCAGAAAGCTTCGCATCTATCGACCAGTATTCCTGCGGCTTGAAGTTCCTTATCTCCTCTTCCCTGTCACAGATCATCTTCACCGCAACAGACTGCACCCTTCCTGCCGAAAGACCTCTTCTGATCTTTCTCCACAGAAACGGAGAAAGCTTATAGCCAACTATCCTGTCAAGGATACGTCTCGTCTGCTGGGCGTTCACGAGGTTAAGGTCTATCTTTCTCGGGTGGCTCATTCCTGCCTTGATACCGCTTTCAGTGATCTCATTGAAAGTAACTCTGTTTTCCTCATTCATATCAAGATCAAGCAGCTGCGCCAGATGCCAGGAGATAGCCTCTCCCTCACGGTCAGGGTCTCCTGCAAGGTAAACGTGGTCAGCCTTTTTAGCCTTTTTCTTTATATCCTTTATCAGAGCTTCCTTGTCCTTGATGTTCACATACTGCGGAGCAAAGTCCTTCTCAATATCCACTCCGAGCTTTGATTTCGGCAGATCTCTAAGGTGCCCCATAGACGCTACCACATCATACTTTCCGCTCAGATATCTTTTTATCGTTCTCACCTTTGTGGGAGACTCAACTATAATAAGATCAGCCATGCCGATCCTCCTTCCAATGTATGAGCTTATACTGTTTATACAGCGTCGGTCAGCTCAGACCGTAATTTTTTCCTGCCTTGGAGACAACTATACCTGCCATTTCAAGCTCGGTAAGCTCCATAAACACATCTGCAATGTCAGCCTGAAGCCTGACCGCAAGCTCGTCTACCAGCATATCTCCGCCGCCGAGAAGTTCGCATATTTTAGCCTGTATTTCAGACAGTCCCGAAACATCAACCTTTTTTGGCTCGCTTCTTTTCTTCTCGGTGTCCGTATGCTTTTTAGCTGCCGTGCCTCTCGGTCTGTCCTTCACGATATATTTATACTCACTTTCTTCAGTGCTATGAATAAGATCTCTCCTGCCCAGCACCGCAAGTATATCATCAGCAGAATTTACCGTCTTGCAGCCGTTTTTTATAAGCATCGCCTGTCCGCTGTATCTCTTGTCAAAAATATCTCTTGGCGGCACAACGAACACCTGTTTTCCCTGTGAAACTGCCTTGTCATAATTATCGAGCCCCTTGCTCGTCTCGGCGCACTGGATAAACAGCACCGCATCGGACATACCTACCATGATCCTGTTACGTTCGATGAATGCCCTCATGCCCGCTTTGCACCCCGGGTAATACTCGGTTATCACAGCGCCCTTTTCACTGATCCGATCTATCAGCTCGCGCTCCTGCTCGCCCTGACACTCCTCAAACGCCTTGGAATACACCGCCGCTGCAATGTTCCCGTTTTCAACAGCGTTTTTAAGCACCAGCTGATCTATTCCCTTTGCCATGCCGGCAGCAGGCAC
This sequence comes from Ruminococcus sp., assembly GCA_017484095.1. GTDB lineage: Bacteria > Bacillota > Clostridia > Oscillospirales > Ruminococcaceae > Hominimerdicola. The sequence goes on from JAFUTU010000042.1 coordinate 21,810, forward strand.
AACGCCTTTCTTTGAGAGCTCGGCACAAAACTGAACACATACCTCCTGTGAGTATTCAGACGGTTCTCTCGCACCGACCACAGTCAGCACGTCATTATCGTTCAAAAAGTCAAGGTTACCTCTTGCGAACAACACCGCAGGCGGATTTGCCGTATCCAGCAGCCTTGCAGGGTAGCCCTCACTTCCATAACAATATAATTTTGAGCCGCTCTCACATACAGCCTCATATACTTTTACCGTATCTGCAGAAGTAGTTCTGGCGGCACGCTCTCGTTCCTTGTCGCTCACACCTGCGACCCTGTTCTTTCTGAGCTCTCTGATAAACTCCTCAACGCCGCTGTAGTTTGCCGACAATTCCCACAACCTTCTGTTGGCAGGTCCGAACACCATAGTCACCCAGAGCCACATAAGCTGTTCATTTATCCTCATAGCAGATCACCTCTGAGCATCTCCCACATGATGATACTTCCGGCCGAAGCCGCGTTAAGTGACTCAGCATTTCCCTGCATCGTTATCGTTACCCTTCCGCTGCAAAGCGCTGCGTCCTCCTCAGACAAGCCCCTTGCCTCGTTGCCGATAACGACCGCGCACTTCTCGCCGAAACAAAAACCGGGTACGCTCTCACCGTCTCTAACAATGGCAGCACAAGTCATAACGCCTCGCTCATCAAGTGCTTTTATCACAGCCGAAAAATCATTCTCGATGTAAAGCTCCAGTCTTGGCAGGCTTCCCATAGCGCTCCTGACCACCTTCGGGCTGTAAACATCAGCACATTCTTTGCTCATAACAGCTGCCTTTATGCCGACAGCGTCCGCAGTTCTCAGAAGTGTCCCGAGATTTCCCGGGTCCTTCACTGCATTCAGCACAAGTATCTTCGGCGTTCTTTCCGCATCAATATCGGCAATGTCCCTCACCTGCCTTTTAGCAGTGATAAACACCCCCTGTGAGCTCTTTGTCTCACTCACTCTGGCAGCAAGCCCGTCAGCCAGCTCGAACCTCAGCTCCTCAGGAACAGCCTCAAACACCTCTCTCGGCACATAGCCGTTTTCCGAAAGCGCAGAGCTCTCGTAAAAAAACGCAGTTATCTCAAGCAGACCCTGCTCATAGCTCTTGACAGCATCAGAACAGTTTCTCAGACCCTCAATCACAAAGGCGCCCTCGCTTCTCCTGAAGCTGCTGCTTTTGTAAAGCCTTGCGAGCCTTTTCAGCCGCGGATTTTCTCTGCCCGAGATAAGCATTTTTTCACCTCATCCGTCAAAATGATACCTTTATAAAGGCGCCATTTATTTTACATAATTTTACAGATATGCCATGTTACGAGCCTGTCACAACAGGTCTGTAAAGACAACAAAACACGCATGCTTATAAAAACCTGCGTGTCAGTTGTTATTAAAGAGCAGCCTTTGCCTTCTCAACGATAGCAGTAAAGCCTGCAGGGTCGTTGATAGCGATCTCGGAGAGCATCTTTCTGTTGAGGTCGATGCCAGCCTTCTTGAGACCGTTCATAAACTGCGAGTAGTTGATACCGTTAAGCTTGCAGCCTGCCGATATTCTTGTGATCCAGAGTCTTCTGAAATCTCTCTTTCTCTGCTTTCTTCCGATGTATGCATACTGTCCTGACTTCATTACGGCCTGCTTAGCCATCTTGAAGTGCTTGCTCTTTGCGCCGAAATAGCCCTTTGCAAGCTTCAGAGTCTTGTTTCTCCTCTTACGAGTCATCATTGCTCCCTTTACACGAGCCATAGTTAATTACCTCCTGAAAAATATTGTTGAAATGTCCCTACAACTCGTTTATTTGTAAGGGATAAGAGCCTTTACGTTCTTGATGTTTGAATCATCAGCATAAGCTGCGCCCCTGAGGATCCTCTTACGCTTGTGGTCCTTCTGGGTGAGCCTGTGTCTCTTGTTGATGTGCTGGAATTTTACCTTTCCGCTGCCCGTTACCTTAAAACGCTTCTTGGCACCGGAATGTGTCTTGATCTTTGGCATTTGATTTATCCTCCTTAAAAATTTCTAAGCTGACCGCACTGCCCCGCCTAAGCGGAGCCCCTGCCGACTGCACAGACAGTCTGCTTCGATTGCTCTAGCCTGCTCTGTTTACTTGTTTGGCTTCGGAGAAACGAACATCACTAAGCTTCGTCCCTCCATTTTGGACGGCTTGTCAACTACACCGACCTCGGAAACAGCCTCCTTGAATTTGTTCAGAAGCTCCTCACCGAACTGAGGATGAGCCACAGTTCTCTTGCGGAACCTTACCGACACCTTCAGCTTGTCTCCTCCGTTAAGGAATTTAACAGCCTGATTGACCTTTACGTTAAAATCATGAGTGTCTATCGTTGATGACATCCTGATCTCCTTGATGTCGATGACTCTCTGATTCTTTCTCGCTTCCTTTTCGCGTTTCGTCTGTTCAAAAATGTACTTGCCGTAATCCATTATGCGGCATACAGGCGGAGTCGCCTGCGGAGCGATCTTGACAAGGTCAAGGTCCTTTTCATACGCTATCTTGAGAGCCTCATCAGCACTCATGATGCCAAGCTGTTCCCCGTCAACGCCGATAACACGCAGCTGCTTGTCGCGGATATCTTCGTTGATCTCATGTTCCTTTTTGCTTATGACACAGCACCCCCATCGTTTGCTATAAATAAAAAACGGATACGCATAATGACCCGTACCCGCAATAACACCGCAAAAAAAGCGACAATATTGACCTCTTCACTGCATTACAGCATTGCTGCAAGCGCCTAAGGTGAGAACGGATCATGTTCTGCTTTGTTTTACCAACGTATTATAACACATTCTTTTTGGTTTGTCAAGCACTTTTTCGAGATATTTTTGTTAACAGTTCAGAAACCATTTATTCACCAAATAGCTTCTGAACTGTCACTGTTTTTGACCTCATCATTTCATGAGCTGTTTCATTTCCTCTATCAGCTCACCGAACATTTTCAGAGCGTCTGCTATCGGCTTCGTTGTGCCCATATCAACGCCTGCTCCCTTCAGCAGAGAGATCGGATCCTTTGAGCAGCCACCGCTGAGGAAGCCCATATAATCCTTAACAGCGCTTTCGCCCTCATTCAATATCCGCTGAGACAAGGCTATAGCCGCACTGTAGCCCGTAGCATACTGATAAACATAGTAGTCATAGTAAAAATGCGGTATACGCGCCCATTCAAGCTTTATCTCATCGTCCGGAACTATGCCGTCGCCAAAGTACAGCTTATTGAGCTCACCGTATATCTCAGACATATTCTCGGCAGTAAGCGGTTCTCCGTTCTGAGTCATCTCGTTTATTTTTAACTCGAACTCAGCGAACATAGTCTGTCTGTAAAGTGTCGTTCTGAACTGCTCCAGGAAATAATTTATTAGGTATGCTCTTTGTTTTTTATCCTCAGTATTCTTCAGCAGATACTGCATAAGCAGCGCCTCATTGCAGGTGGAGGCTACCTCAGCTACAAAGATAGAATAATCCGCATAGGCAACAGGCTGGGTCTTGTTCGACAGATATGAATGGACAGAATGACCCATCTCATGTATAAGAGTGAACATACAATTAAGAGTATCCTTGTGGTTAAGAAGGACATACGGATGTACTCTTGCGCCTGCCGAATAGGCTCCGCTGGTCTTACCCTCGTTCTCATACACGTCTATCCAGCGGTTTTGAAAGCCCTCACGGATTATTCTAAGATAATCCTCTCCCATAGGCTCAAGAGCTTTGAGAACAGTCTCTTTAGCCTCCTCAAAGGTTATCTTCATATCCACATCAGACACCACAGGAACATACAGATCGTAAAAATGCAGTTCATCAACGCCGAGGAGCTCTTTTCTCAGCTTGACATAATCATACATATACTGCATATTCTCGTGTACAGCCTTTATCAGATTGGTATATACCTCTGTAGGTATCTCATTGTTTTCAAGTGATGCCTCCAGAGCGCTGCTGTAATGCCGTGCCTTTGAATAGAAATTCACGGACTTTGTCTGAGCCGACAGTGTAGCCGCAACAGTGTTCTTGAATTTATCATAGGTGTGGTACATCGCCTGAAAAGCATTTTTTCTAAGAACTCTGTCAGGAGACTTCATAAGAGGAACATAGCTTCCGTCAGTGACCTGATGCTTAACTCCGTCCTTATCCTCAGCATCGGGATATCTGAGGTCAGCATCGGAGAACATAGAGAAAATGTTCTCGGGCGTTCTTCCAAGCTCACCCGAAAGAGCAAGTATTCTTTCCTCAGCTTCGGAAAGAATGTGCTTTCTCTGCTTTCTCATGCGATCAAAATTCAGCCTGTAAAGCTCCAGCTCAGGAACAGACTTATAAAAGCCCTCAAAGGTCTCATCATCAACAGACAGTATCTCAGGGGTGGCAAAGCTTGAAGCGGAATTGACCTCAGTATATACGCTCATCAGCTGACCTATAAGCCCCTGATAGAATGAGTTTGCAGTATCCTCATCCGAACGTCTCTGAGCATAGTTGCCCAAGCTGTCAGCAAGAATTGTCAGCTCATCGGTAAGGTTCTGAAATTCAAGCAGAGCTTTTGGGTCTGAACTGATCTTACCCTTGAAAGACGCTATCCTCTCAGGAAAAGCTTTCAGCCTTTCAAGATCCTCAGCCCATTTTTCATCACTCTCGTAAATATCTTCAAGCGCCCATTTATATTCCTCGGGCACCTCACTTCTCTTAGGAATTCTTTCTTCGTTCATATTATCGACCTTTCTATACGGGCGTGTGCCCGAAATATTATCGCTGTTAGTATACCACATTTTTCTCGAAAAGTAAACCCACCTGAACAAAAAAACATCCCCTGATAACCAAGGGATGTTGATATCTTTTATTCCGCAGGTACCTCCTGCTGAGGCACGTCAGGCACCACAGGCTCGACCGGTACATCGGGCTGCGGCTCAACAGGCACATCAGGCTCTGTCGGCTCAACAGGTATCTCTGTTCCGGTATCGGGAAGGAGAGTATCCGAAGTCGAGAGAGTGGTCTCGGTCGGCGATGTTGTGAGCTCTGTCAGTGAAGATTCCGTGGTGGAAACAGACGAAGCTGACGTAGTAGTCGTTGTGGTGGAGGTGGTGGTCGTTGTGGTCGTGGTAACTATAGGCTCTACATATTCGCCAAGCTGTATAACTCCCCATAAGCCGTTCGATCTTACCCAAGCCCTGCCGTTGTGGACAGGTCTTGCCTGCTCGAACTCGCCGGGGGTCACGGAACGCTCACCTTCAATGCTGTAGTAGCCGTAGAACGAATCTACCAGCACAGGTACAAAGTCAGCCGAGAAAAGATACGGATGTACCTTTTCAAGATCGTCTATCACTTCACCGCAGTAGGCGTTAAGGTCTCCTCCGCAAATAAAGTCAACTATCGTCTTTCCGTCAGAGCCCACATAGCCCCATTTGCCTTCACTGTTGCGGAAGGCTATAGCAGTCTTTCCTGCGCCCTTATATGCAGGCGCATAATAGTCAGCGTATTTAAGCTCTATTATCAGTTCATCATTCTTAGCCAGTCCGTAAAGAGTGCTCTCCTTCGGGGTTATCTCGTAGCTGTCTCCGCCTGCCTCGCTGATATCTGCCTCTCCGACAACAACAGCCTTCTTGCCTGTATACTTGCTGCCGTAGTCCTCATTCTTGTGCTTTACATATATCTGGCTCTCAGCATCGTTCCAGAAATACTCGGGAGCGTTATCTGTATGATCGCTCACATAGTCAACTATCTGGTTCGAGCTGTCCAGCGTGCAGTATTCATAGTAATCATTTTTCTCATCGACAACATTGAAAAGAACTATCTCTCCGCACCAGCAAGCGTAATAGTCGTCATAGTTTGGCTGAACGATTATATTTCCGCCGTAATCTATAAGACCGTACTTTCCGCCTCTTCTGATAACCGAATAATTCTCACACATAGCGCTTTTCTCATTATCGGGATCGACCTGGCTCGCATCAAAGGTTATAATGTTGTCAGCATCTATTGATGGCTCCAGAAGCCACTTATATGCCTGTTCCTTCTCAGTGGTGTTAGCATCGTAGGAATAGCCAGACATTGTGGTGTCTTCTTCCTCTTTTTTTGCAAAGGGATTTGCACATCCTGCCAGAAATGCACACGCGCACACAGCCGAGATCGCAGAACAAAGTATCTTGTTCATAGGGTTCCTCCTGTCAAATTTTGTCTCTTTTCTTTTTTCTTTCTTTTTTAACAGGCAAGCTCGCCTGTCCATACGTAGTTATTATATACTATTCGCGCATTTCTGTCAATAGCACAAACGCCAAAAGAGCGTTCAACTTTAGCAAAAAATCGTATATTATGCCTCTAAAAAACAGACAATTCCGAAACGATCAGAAAAAAACGCTCCGCTTTGAACGCAGAACGCTTCGCTCTATTAATAAAGTTAGAAATATATACCCGAAGGGGGGTGGGGGCGACCGGAAAGCCCCCAAGACAAGGTAACGAGCTATCTCTAGTTTAAATCACATTTGAATGTTCATTTTTTCAACAAAAAAAGCGCTCTGTTTTGAACGCAGAACGCTTATAGATCATTTTAACATACGTTTTATGTCTCTCTCATCGGCATGGGGAAGTATCCGCCGCAGATGATCGAATACAAGCTCGTAGGACTCCTCGGGTTCATGCCTGTAAACTCTATCGGTAAAATCATCACCGATGAACCGCTCTGGAGTGGAATACTCCGCAACGCCCCAGCCATACTCTCTGCCGAATCTGTCCTGCATATATACAAAGTTGCTTATCACCACATAGCACTGCTCCTGAAGCCTGACAGCAGAGCTGTCAAAGCCCTTGTTTCCGCCCTTGCGGTAATTGCCGAGCTTTTTTAGCTGTTTTGAGATAACAGGCTCGTTCTCGGCTATGAGGTCGTAAAGGGTCTTGTCAGCTCTTTTGGCAAGGCCGTCATCATAAAGAGCGTCAAAGTCATAACCGTTTCGCCTGTAATTTGCAAGCTCGGGAAACCATTCACGGCTGACATAAACCGCCTTTCTTTCAAAGAACTTGCCGTATGCACAGCCTGTGCTCCTGATAACGGGGCCCTTCCATTCCCATGCGCCCTCCTCTGCCGAGAACCAGAAGCGCGGGTCAATATGCTCCTCTATCGAAAAGCCCTCTATACTGTTTCTGAAATACGGCAGGAAGCCATACTCTTCAACAGCTTTTTCAAGGTCAGCCTGCGAGCTTATATAAAGGTCTTTCATAAGTATCATCTCCGATAATAATATAGCACAAAAGTGCAGAAAAGTAAAGACGCAAAAGCAGAGAACAGGAGATCTTCCTGCCCTCTGCCGATAATTACCTGTTGTTGAAGTCCTCGTCTGTCTGCTCACGCCATGCCATATTTTCAGAGCCCAGACCCCTGCTGTACACCTCGGAAACCGCAGCACATACCGCCTCATACATCACGGATGTGCCGTTGCGGTCAGCATTGTAATTTACTGCTCTGCTCTCGTCGATACCAAAGGAGCGTGCTGTCTCTATAGATTCGATGTTAGCGCCCAGGAAGATGAATTCCCAGCCGTATTTTTCCTGCTGGCGTGATATCATCGACCTTACCTTTGATGCGCTGTATTTCCTGCCGGAGTTCTCGAGTCCGTCAGTAGTGATAACAAAGAGCGTATGTTATGTCGTTTCTGACTATACAGAAAGGCATATAAAAATATCAGTCGTTGTTCTTGGCGTCTGCCTTATCCGAGCGTGAGAGCATAAGGTTTGTCAGTATCCCGAGGATAAGAGCCACGGCAATATTTGTGAGAGTGACCTCGCCAAAGCTTATGCTGAGACCGCCTATACCGCAGATAAGGATGACCGATGCGACAAAAAGGTTCCTGTTCTTGTCAAGGTCAACGTGCTTGAACATTTTAAGACCCGACACAGCTATAAAGCCGTAAAGAGCTATACAAACTCCGCCCATAACGCAGGAGGGTATAGAGTTAACATAAGCGACAAACGGAGTTATGAACGAAAGAAGCATACAGCCGACTGCTGCTGCTGCAATGGTTATCACAGAGGCATTACCCGTGATAGCTACACAGGCTACCGATTCACCGTAGGTGGTGTTGGGACAGCCGCCGAAGAATGCGCCGGCTACAGAGCCGATACCGTCACCGAGCAGTGTTGCGGAAAGACCGGGCTCTTTCAGAAGATCTCTGCCGATGACAGAGGAGAGGTTTTTATGGTCGGCAATGTGCTCTGCAAACACAACGAAAGCAACAGGCACATAAGCGATAAGTATAGTAAGAACATATGAAGCGCTTAGCTCTCCCGTGCCCTTGAATGCTTCTACAAAGGTAAAATCGGGCACGCTTATAAATGTCTGCAATGAAACTCCGTCCTTGAACATATAGTCTTTGAAAACATCAAAATTGATTATCTTGAAAGCATCAATGTCAGCCGCAAAGCCTATAACCGTGAATATCGAAGCTGCGATATATCCGACTATTATTCCGCATACGAACGGAACGAGCTTCAATCTCTTTCCTCCGTAGGTCGAGCAAAGCATTGTTACCGCAAGAGTTATAAGGCCGCACACAAGTGCCACATAAACAGAGTTCTTGTCTGCGGCACCGCTGGCAACACTGCTCTTCTGAAGATCGCTTACTGCATTGCCTGCAAGAGAAAGACCTATGATTGCAACTGTCGGTCCTATTACCACGGGCGGCATAAGCTTGTCTATCCAGCCGACGCCCACAGCCTTGACGACTATACTTATCACCACATATACAAGGCCTGCCGAAAGCGCACCTATCAGAAGACCCAGCATACCGAGCTGCATAGAAACGCCGCCGGCAAAGGCAGTTACCATAGAACCGATGAATGCAAACGATGAGCCCAGAAACACAGGGCTTTTTCTTCTTGTGAAAAGGATATATACAAGCGTTCCAACACCTGCACCGAACATAGCTGCGGCAGGCGTCAGGCCGTTGCCGATGATGAGCGGCACCGCTATCGTAGCCGCGAGTATGGCGAGCATCTGCTGATAGGCAAATATCAGCACGCTCGAGGGCTTCGGCTTGTCTTGTACATCGTAAATAATATTCATATGATTACCCCCGACATATTTTGTAGTTTTTTGTGATTATGCCGTTTTGAGTATACCATATATAGTACTTATTGTCAAGGTCAAAAATCCTGTCAGAGTATAGTTATTAACAAAATTAAAACTCTTCAAAAGGGTATTGATTTTTCTGTGTCACTGCTGTAAAATATAGAAAAACTCAGGAGGTAATAATATGAAGGCTTCAATCTCAATAAACAAAGACGATAAAATATCTGCGATAGACAACAGGATATACGGCTCATTTATAGAGCATCTCGGAAGAGCTGTTTACGGGGGCATCTATCGCCCTCAGGACAAGAGCGCCGATGAAATGGGCTTCAGAAAAGACGTGCTGGAGCTGGTCAAGGAGCTGAAAGTTCCGTTAGTAAGATACCCGGGCGGAAATTTTGTCTCAGGCTACAACTGGGAGGACGGCACGGGGCCCCGTGAGAACAGACCGAAAAAGCTAGACCTTGCATGGGCAAGCATTGAGACCAATGAAATAGGCATCGATGAGTTTCAGGAGTGGGCAAAGCGCGCCGATACAGAGATAATGATGGCGGTGAACCTTGGCACAAGGGGTGCTGCCGAGGCAGGTAACCTTGTTGAATACTGTAATCTCGATACTGACACCTATTATGCGGATATGAGGCGCAAAAACGGTTTTGATGAGCCGTTCGGCATAAAGGTATGGTGTCTCGGAAATGAGATGGACGGCCCTTGGCAGATAGGTCATCTGACGGCTGAGGAATACGCACGCAAGGCTCATGAGGCGGCAAAAATAATGAAATGGACCGACCCCTCGATCGAGCTGGTAGCCTGCGGAAGCTCAAACAGGTGGATGCCTACCTTCGGCGACTGGGAGAAGACCGTGCTGCGCGAATGTTACGATGATATTGATTATCTCTCACTGCACAGCTATTATGGCAACCCGAACAACAACACCCCCGAATATCTGGCACAGCCGCTGATAATGGACGACTTCATAAAAACCGTAGCAAAGATATGCGATGAGGTCAAGGCTGAGAAAAACAGTGATAAAACCATAAACCTTTCCTTCGATGAATGGAACGTATGGTTCCACAGCAACGAGCAGGACAAGCAGGTACCGAGGTGGTCATACGCACCGAGACTTCTGGAGGATATCTATAATTTTGAAGACGCTCTGGTCGTTGGTATGCTGCTGATAACACTTATCAACAACGCTGACAGAGTAAAGATAGCTTGTCTGGCACAGCTCGTCAACGTTATAGCCCCTATAATGACAGAGGACGACGGCTGCTGGGTACAGACGATATTCTATCCGTTCCTGCACGCATCGACATTCGGGAGAGGAACAGCTCTGAAAACAGATATCGGCTGCGGCACATATGATACGGACAGCACAAAAAATGTTCCGTACATCACGGCATCGGCAGTTGAGAATGATGACGGAACAATAACTGTATTTGCGGTAAACAGGTCGCTCGACGAAGAGGCAGAGCTTGAACTCAGCGGGCTTGAAGGATACTCTTTGCAGCAGCATACAGAGCTTTGCTGCGACGATATGAAGGCAGTGAACTCTATCTCGCAGCCTGACAACGTAAAGCCTTCCGAGAAAGCTATCGGTGAAAAAGCAGTCCTTTCGGCACACTCATGGAACGTACTTAGATTCATAAAGAAATAAATATCTGGCTTTATAACAGCTTTAAAGGCAGCCCAAAAATGGACTGCCTTTTGTTTTATACTGTCAAATCATACCTTTCTGCCAGAACAGGCAGCACCTTGTCTATAAGACCGCTCACCTCGAACACTCTTACTCCCCTTTCGATAAGATATGCTGCTGCGCCCTCTCCTATCCTGTTGACGAGGACTGCATCGCAGTCAGAAAGAAGCTCTATTATCTTATCAAAACGAGTGGTATCGTGCCCCAAAGCATGCTGACAGGCAGCTACGACATCACGCACCTCTGACAGTTCAAAGGCATCGTTCTCCCTTGTATAGATATGAAAAAACTTAGCATGGCCGAAATGTTCATTAACGGTCAATCCGTCTGTTGTTGCAACAGCTAAAGTCGGCATATCTGTCACTCCCTGCTATTTGTATTGAACGAGCGCCGTATTATAAATGTCCTCTATAACTCTCAGGCCGCCTGTATAGCCTACATAGTTAGTGGTAAGCACTATCCTGTAGGGTGTCGGGCAAGCTATAGAAAGGAAGTCAGCATCTATCTCCTCAGCAAGCTCCTTGTCCCAGCCGCTGCCGATGATTATTCCCTTTCCCTTATGCGAGAGCCCTCTTATAACGTCCTGCATCGCACCTGCATCGGGATCGAAATAAACAGGGATATCTCTCTTGTCAGATGTTGACTTGATGTTCTCAGCTATCTTCTCCTGATACTTCAGAGGAACATTATCAACTATGAACTGCTCCTTGGGAACAAGACCTGTCTCGTGCAGCAGGAAGCGTGTAAGCCCCGTAACATAGCCTGCATCATGCAGTATGTGTGCATAGCTCGGCAGACCGTAACGGAATTCGAGCAAGAAGGTAGCAAGATTGTCAAGCTCCTCATAATATGCCTTCTCTTCCTCTGCGATAAATGCTCTTGCTTTCTTCTCATCTATCTCTGCGCCCTGCTCCAGTGCGAAATCTACAACGCCGTTCAAAAACTTAGTCGTCTCATTTGCGCCTATCGGCAGGTAGCCGAACTGATAGTAAGGCTGACCGTAGCGCCTCTCCAGATTCTTCACTATCGGCTCACCGTACCACGGAGAAACGAACACATTGAAGTTAGCCTTCGGTATGGTCTGCCACTCCTTTACACCTCCGCTGTGAGGTCCGAAAAGTATATTCACTTTAAGTCCCAGTCCCTCGAGCAGTCTCTTGTATTCTTTGAGATTGCCCTTCCAGAACTGATCCTGATAGGGGATCGAGGCAATAACGTTCACTAGGTTTTTCTCGCTTCTTGAAGGGTTTTCCTCTTCAAAGCGGCTCACATACTGGTCTATTATAGCATTGACCACCGCAGAATGTGAAACATAGTTGCTTGATTTGAATCCCGAGGTCTCAACGTGCACTATCGGTCTGTCCTCTTCATAGAGGAACTCATCAGTAACGCTTGCAACGTCATCACCGACGATACCTGCCGTACAGCCCGTAACTACGACCTGCAGATCTGTATCAAGCACCTTATAGGTGTTTTTTATTATGCTCCTGAGCCTGTCAGTGCCGCCGAACACTACCTCACGTTCACTGAAATTCGTACATGGTGCGGTCTCTCCGCCTGCATAGCCTGCCGAGCGCTCAAAAAAGCCCTTTATCATAACTCCGCAGCCGGGGCCCGAATGCAGTATCGGCACTGCCCTCGGTATAGCCACAACTGTTTGCAGCGCACCTATCGCACAGGTATAGCGCTCCTGTTCTATAAGTCCTGCCATCAGAAATTACCTCCTAAGAATGTGTAAGGCTCCTGCTCCAGCCACCATTTGGTATATGGGTTTGTCGAGTGCTTTGCAAGGTTCTTTACAAACTCATCGTTCTCTATAGTTTCAAGTATCCTCTCACCGTAAGCTACAAGACCCTCATAGCCCATGCCGAAATGCTCATCACCTATAAGAAGTGACGGTATTCCGAGCTTTGCTCCCCAGAGGGTCATTCCGCCGTGACGAGCAAGAAGTATATCGGGCTTGATGCGGTTGAGCACATTCACAAGCTCAAACTCCTGCTTGTTACATACATTGTAGTTCGGCACATCGCCGTAATCCTCGACCGTATGCTTCAAGGTATCTGCGCGCTCGTCCTCATTGTCATATTGCGGGTCATGGTGGAAGATAGCTGCGCCTTGCGGCTCCATGCCGAGCTCCTTCAGAAGTGCCAGCAGTGAATGTCCGTGTGATGCGCCTGCCGTTACGTAGGCGGTCTTGCCCTTCAGCTTTTCACGCAGAGCTTCTATCTTCGGGAGGTATTCCTCTTTCTTTCTTGCTAAGAAGTCCTCTACCTCTTTTTCCTTTCCTATTATCTGACCGAGCTCTCTGAACCAGCGGTCAGTCTGAGCTATGCCGTAGGGAGGCGAGTTCCTTATCTCTGGAACTCCGAATGACTGCTCCAAAGCAGCGCCCAGATATGAGCCCAGAGTTGAGCAAGCCTGAACAGTGAGAGCAGCCTCACTGGAATAGCTGAGTGAATCTACCGTTGCGAACGGAGTGATATAATTAGGCTCATAGCCAAACTCTCCGAACCACTCACGGAAGATGTCACTTCCCCAGAAGTTTATAACATTTATGATATTTCTTTTCTGTCTTGCTGGCTTGATTATTTTTCTTGCTATGCCATGGTAGCCTGCATCAAAGCCTGAGGTCCACATCTTTGAACGGAAGCCCTCGCAGAACACTGCAACAACAGGTATCCCGAGCTCAGCCTCTGCCGCATTGGTAACGCTCTCAACGTCATCACCGATGATACCGGCGGCACAGGTAGTTATTACGAATATTGCGCTTGGCTTTGCCCTTTTATGTACCTCTCTGATTGCAGCTTCAAGCTTCTTGGCACCGCCGTAGATAGTATCTTTTTCCTCCAGATTTGTGGAGTAGATCTTTCTCTGCGTCGGATGATCCAGCTGTCTGAGATAAGCATTCACTCTGTAGGTAAAGGCAAACTCATGCAGACAGGTCGAGCAGCCCACAGGTCCGTGGCTGATTATAGCAGCGTCCTGGATAAGTGTCAGCGTACAGGCAGCATTAGATGTGCCGCAGCCAAGACACTGGCTGAATGAACGGTTCTTATCCTTTAGCTTGCCGCAGCCGGAGCACGCGCTCACAAGCTCTTTGGCTGTACCCTGAAATCCAGTTATCGAGCCGAGTCTTATCTCACGTATCTCGACTTCGGGTATATCTAAATTGACCTTGCTCATCGTGACCCTCCTTTAAATGCGGTAATCGTCCTTCAAGTCGTCCATAAGGCCGTACTCAAGAAGTATCTCCTCAAGGCGCTCCTGAGTCATCGGCTTCGGGATAACGAACTTGTCGTTCTCCTCGATCTTCTTGGCAAGCTCTCTGTATTCATCAGCCTGCTTTGAATCCGGGAAGTGCTGGATAACGGTCTTTTTTCTGATCTCTGCTCTCTGAACGTCATTGTCACGCGGAACAAAGTGTATCATCTGTGTTCCGAGCTCCTCAGCGAAGGCACGTACAAGCTCTGCCTCACGGTCAACGTTTCTGCTGTTGCAGATGATGCCTCCCAGACGAACACCGCCCTGACGGGCATACCTTGCAATACCCTTTGAGATGTTATTTGCCGCATAAAGCGCCATCATCTCGCCCGAAGCTACTATGTATATCTCCTTGGCCTTGCCCTCACGGATAGGCATTGCAAAACCTCCGCAGACAACGTCACCGAGGACATCATAGAAAACATAATCCAGATCCTCGGTATAAGCGCCGAGTCTCTCCAGCAGACCGATAGATGTAATGATACCTCTGCCCGCACATCCAACACCGGGCTCAGGACCGCCCGACTCAACACACTTCGTACCCATAAAGCCCTCTTTCAGGATAGATTCTAGCTCTATATCATCACCCTGATCTCTCAGAGTGTCGAGAACTGTTTTCTGATGCAGACCGCCGAGAAGAAGTCTCGTTGAATCTGCCTTAGGGTCGCAGCCAACAACCATAACGTGATTGCCGCGCTCCACAAGTCCTGCGGTAAGGTTCTGAGTAGTCGTTGATTTACCTATACCGCCCTTGCCGTAAATAGCTATCTGTCTTAACTGTTTGCCCATTTTACTAACCTCTTTCCTCATATATAAATACCCTATACGGTATTTTGTTTATATATCCATATCAATATGGTGTATTTATCCGTGCGAGAAAGTATCTTTCCTCGCGAGTTTTTGCAGATCTATATAGATCTGGCTGCCGTAATCCTTTCCTCCCGGTATGCCGACAGCGTCCGCTCTGCAGCGCTGACAGTGCCTGAACACATCTATGTACTTCGATGCGCTCCTTATCGCCTGTTCGATCTCGGTGCAGTCGGGTTCGCGGCAGGTCTTCAGCTTGTGCTGAGGTATCAGCGGTATGATATTATAAAGTGATGCGCCTGCCTCCGCAACGGTACGTGCTATCTGTTCTATATGGCCTGAATTGATATCTGGAACGAGCACGGTATTTATTTTCAGTGTCAGCCCGGCATCGCAGACAAGCTTTATGCCTTTGAGCTGCTGCTCGATAAGTATCTTTGCTGCTTCAACGCCTGTGTAGTGCTTGCCGTGCCATATGATACCGTCATTGAGCTGCGCCTCGATCTCAGGATCGACCGCATTCACCGTAACTGTGAGCGAATCTATACCTACATCTATTATCTCCTGTGCCTTTTCAGCCAGCAGAAGCCCGTTAGTGCTCATACATTTGATAAGATCAGGAAATTCCTTTTTTATCAGCCTGAAAGTCTCCAGCGCATAGGGGCTTGCGAGAGTATCTCCCGGGCCAGCTATGCCTGCTACCCTTATCTCGGGACAGACCTCCAGTGCGCGCCTTATAGCATCTATAGCTTCCTCAGGTCTGATAACTGTTCTGCTGACGCCCGGGCGCACCTCATAGCTGTTGAAGCTTCTCTCACAGAATCTGCACTCAATGTTGCATGAGGGACTTATCGGAAGATGTATCCTTCCGTTTCTTTGCTCGGCGTTTCTGGCAAAGCAAGGGTGCTTATCGGTCAGCTCTTCGTATGATACTGCCATTTGTCCACCTCCCACGCCTTTTTCTCAAGCAAGGTACACAGCGCTTCCTCTATACCTGTCGGAAGGGTGTATATCCTTATGTCCTTCTCTGCGATAAATTTAGCAGCACCCGGTCCTACTCTCTGAGCCACTATCGCAGATACGTCGCTGAGCTCCTCAAGGACCTCCTCGAACGAGAGCACTGAATGTTCACCTCCGTGACACGGAGCTATTACACTTCTTGTCTCTTTGATGTCGTAATCCTCTTTGTCGCTGTCAAGCTCTGCGATAACGAACTGATCTGCCTGACCGAAATGCCTGTCAACGCGTTCTCCGCCGCTGCTTGCAAATGCTATTTTATAGATCATTATATCTCCCTCAGCCGAACAATCCCGTGCTGAAATACCGGTCTCCCCTGTCAGGGAAAACTACCACAATGTTGCCGCTTTCAAGCTTCTGAGACAGCTTTATTGCTGCTGCCATTGCTGCTCCCGAAGACGAACCTGCGATGATACCTTCGTTTCTTGCAAGGTCTCGTACAGTTCTGAAAGCTTCCTCATCGTTCACCTTTACAACAGTGTCAACAAGACCGATATCCATTGTATCGGGAATAAAATCATTGCCTATGCCCTCAATGTTGTAGTCAAAATGCTCACCGCCGCCGATAGTCGAACCCTCGGGGTCTGCAAGCACACCCCGCACATCGGGGTTTTGCTCCTTCAGAAATTTTACTATTCCTGTATATGTGCCGCCGCTGCCTGCACCTGCGATAAGGTGAGTTACAGTGCCGTTAGAATCCTCCCATATCTCTCTGCCCGTGGTCTCATAATGGGCAAGAGGATTGTTCGGATTTTTGAACTGCTCCAGCGATACGGAACCCTCGATCTGTGACCTCAGCTCATCAGCCTTTCTCACTGCACCGAGCATTCCCTCAGCACGCGGTGTGTTTATCACCTGTGCTCCCAGAGCTCTCATAAGCGCCTGCTTCTCTGCGGAGAACTTGGTCGGCACGGTGAAGATCACCTTGTAGCCTTTGCCAAGTGCTGCAAACGCAATACCTAAGCCTGTGTTGCCTGCGGTAGCCTCAATTATTGTGCCGCCCTTTTTAAGGACGCCTTCCTTTTCGGCAGCGCGTATCATATATTCGCCTATCCTGTCCTTAACGCTGCCCGAAGGGTTATACATCTCCAGCTTTGCATAAATATTTATCTTGGGGGAGACCCCCATATTATTCAGCTTTACCAGCGGTGTGTGCCCTATCAGCGAATGCATACTGTCATACAGCATATTATTTTACCTCGCTTGCTTTTATTGCCTGTTCAAGATCTTCCAGAATGTCATCTATATCCTCAATACCGATAGAAAGGCGGATAAGGCCGTCTGTTATGCCAACCTTTTTTCTTATCTCCTCGGGGATAGCTGCGTGCGTCATCGTTGACGGGTGGCAGACGAGAGATTCAACGCCGCCCAAGCTCTCTGCAAGGGTGATGAGCTTTAAGCTCTCATAGAAAACGTTAATATCATAATTGTCTTTAAGCTCGAACGATATCATAGCGCCGCCGTTTTTAGCCTGTCTCTTGTTCACCTCATACCCTTTGTCGGTCGGCAGCCCGGGGTAATGAACGCTCTTTACTGCAGGGTGATCTGAGAGTCTCTTTGCGGCTGCCTCTGCATTGGCTACGTGCCTGTCAAGCCTTACAGCTAGTGTCTTTATCCCTCTTATAAGGAGGAAGCTGTCAAACGGAGGAAGAACACCGCCCGTTGAATTCTGTATAAATGCTATCTTCTCAGCAAGATACTTTGTCTTCACCACTGCCAGACCTGCAACAACATCGCTGTGGCCGCCGAGATACTTAGTCGCACTGTGTATAACTATATCTGCACCGAGGTCTATAGGCTTCTGCAGATAAGGTGTCATAAATGTGTTATCTACTATCACCAGTAGACCGTGTCTGTGTGCCGTCTCAGCCACCGCACGTATATCCGTGACCGTCATCAGCGGATTTGCAGGGCTTTCGATCAGAACAGCCTTGACGTCGGCGGTTATGTCTTTTTCAAAGCTTACTATATCCTCCGTATCGGATATAGTATAGTTTATATTGAAGTGGTCGAACACCTGGTTTAACAGCCTGAACGTACCGCCGTAAACATTTGAGGATATGAGCACCCTGTCTCCCGAGTGGAGAAGGCTCAGTACCGCTGTTTCTGCAGCCAGCCCCGATGCAAACGCAAACCCTGCGTAACCGCCTTCCAGCTCAGCTATCAGTGCTTCAAGAGCCTCTCTGGTGGGGTTGCCTGTACGTGAATACTCATAACCGCGCATCTTGCCGAGACCGTCCTGCTTAAAGGTGGAGGTCTGGTAAATAGGTACGTTTACAGCGCCCGTGCGCTCATCTGTCGAGATGCCGCCGTGTATCAGCGCTGTATCAAATTTCTTGTAAGCCATTGCGATCTTCCTTTCATATTATTCCTACCTGTATTGTAGATTTTATAACAAAATGAGTTAAACGTCAATCCTAAAACGTGATAACGTTGTCAGCATTGCGTTACGTCGATAGACATTTCCTGTTGTTTTCAAAGAAAATATCGACAACACATTTACAAATTTATGAACATTAGGTTAATACGCCCTCTTAGCTGACAACGTTATCACAAGGCGGAAAAAAATACAGCTGCCTGTGTAGAAAGCAGCTGTACATATCATATGTAGTATTCAGGCTCTGAAAGCTCCCTGAACGGGCGGCAGCTCGCACGCTTTACCAACGTGCCTTCAAGCTCTATCCTCGCAACAGCTTTATGTCCGCCGTTTATCCTGTCCAGCAGGAGCATAAGCGCAAATTTTACCATTTCATTCTTCGGCAGCGCTATAGTTGTGAGCATAGGCACCGTATACTGTGCCTCCTCGATATCATCACAAGAGATAACTGACGGTTCATAACCCCTGCTCCTGTGGCTGCGGAGACATTTTAACATTCCCACCGCAAGTATATCATTAGCACAGTAGATACCTGTCGGCGGATCCGGAAGCCTGAGAAAATGCTCCATAGCCGCGTAACCGCTGCGCTCATTCGGGACAGTATCAAATATATAGTCTATATCAGGCGTGAGATGCCCCTTTACCATTGCAGACTGATATCCCGAAAAGCGAGCTTCATTGTGACAGTCACCAACATACCCTATCTTAGTGTGACCAAGCTTTTCAAGATAAGACACAGCACAGGCTGCCAACCTGCTTCCGTCGCAGATCACCTCATCTACCTCATAATTGGTGGAGTTCCTGCTGATGACAATGAGGTTTTTCTCATGCTTTTTTAAGCTTCTCAAAGCCTTTGCAGTGCATTTACCGATGATGATGAGACCGTCAGAGCGCTGCTGTCTGTCAGCATAAAAGCCTGAAACAATAGTGTCAATGTCAGCAGAATACTTATCGTCTGAAAGCTCTGCCTGATGCCACACGCCGGAAACTATACAGCCCTTGCTGCGAAGCTCTTTCTCAGCTATCATCAGAAGCTCATCATAAAACGGATCGGCAGACTCTGAGCTGTAGCGCGTGAGAAGTATATCAACCGAATATATCCTCTGTTCGTCCTTAACTCCGCTTTTAAGGCTCCTTGCAGCAGCGTTAGGTATGTAGTTGATCTCCCGTGCGGCAGCGAGCACCTTTTTGCGTGTTTCCTCATTGGCACACTTGTGCATAGGATCGCTGAGTATCCTGCCCACTGTCGATACAGACACACCCGTCATTTCCGCTATCTGTTTAAGCGACACTCTCATCACCCTCTTTCTCGTTACATCATACAACGTTTTTACAAACATTTCAATGACTATATTGTTAAATTCCTATTAATTCTATTGACTTAGTATGTTTTAAGTGTTATACTCTTGAAAAGGTGGGAAAATACGTGTTTTTTTAATTCTCGCCTTAAAAGCTTATATCTAAATAAGGAGGAGATAAAGTATGCCGCTGAGATTGAAAGAGGGGCTTCCCGTTATTGAAAAGCTGAAAAAGGAAAACATCTTTGCAATGACCGAGGAGCGCGCAGGACACCAGGACATCAGAGAGCTGAAGATCGGGGTGATAAACCTCATGCCTGACAAAGAAAACACTGAGCAGCAGCTGCTTCGTCTGCTCTCTAATTCACCGCTGCAGATAGAGGTCACATTTATCAGGCTGGTCACTCACAAGTATAAGAACACTCCTGCATCGTATCTGCTGAAAAACTACAGACCGTTCTATCAGATAGAAGGAAAATACTTCGATGGACTGATAATAACGGGCGCACCTGTAGAAAAGCTGGAATATGAAGACGTTGACTACTGGGGAGAGCTTTCCTCTATAATGGAATGGTCACAGATACACGTAACGTCAACGCTGCATCTTTGCTGGGCAGCACAGGCAGGGCTCTACTACCACTACGGTGTGCCGAAATACGATCTTGACAAAAAGCTGTCGGGTGTTTTCAAGCACGTAGTTACCGAGCAGTGCTGTGAACTGACAAGGGGCTTTGACAAGTATTTTTATGCTCCCCATTCCAGACACACAGGCGTCAGGAGCGAGGACATAAAAAAGGTAAATGAGCTTAAAATACTTGCTGAATCTGACGAGGCAGGCGCCTATATAGTTTCAGACGGAGGCAAGAACATATTTGTTAACGGTCACCCCGAGTATGATCTTTACCGCTTGGCAGAGGAGTACATCAGGGACACAGACAGAGGCTTAGACCCTGCGATACCGAAGAATTACTTCCCTGACGACGACCCTGACAAGGAGCCTGTGAGCAACTGGCTTGCGTGCTCGAGCCTGCTGTTCTCAAACTGGCTGAACTATTACGTTTACCAGATAACACCTTATAAGTTCTGACAAAATAACAGCCGACCTGATATCGTAGGGTCGGCTGTTTTGATTTATTGTATCGGAGTATCAGATAAGTCCGGCTGCCTTGAATGCCTGTTCAAGATCGTCGATAAGATCATCGGCATCCTCAAGTCCTGCTGAGATACGGATAAGGTTAGACGGGATATCTGCCAGTACTTTTTCTTCTTCTGTAAGCTCACTGTGAGTTGTATTAGGTGAGTCAACTATGAGAGAACGGGCATCGCCTAAGTTAACATGATAGTGGAAGAGCTTGATATTATTGATAAAGGTCTCCTCCTGCTCTGCAGTGCCCTTTATCCCGAAGGCGAGAAGTCCTCCGCCGCCATTGGTGAGGTGCTTATCTGCAAGGGCTTTGAACTTATAGTCCTTAGCGCTTGGGTGACGTACCCATTCAACGGCAGGTGAGCTCTCAAGATACTTGACCAGCTTCTCGGCATTTTTGGTCTGCTTTGCAACTCTTTCGGAGAGTGTTTCAAGCCCTATTATACCAAGGTAAGCGTCCTGCGGAGAGAGAGCTGCACCAAGAAGATTGAGATAAACAAGCGTAGCACGGAAGATAAAGAAGTTATCGGGGAAAATATCTGCCGTAGACTTGCCCTTCAGCATTACTATCGGTTCATAGAACTGAGGATAACGCTCCTTGGTGTAAAGGGACATATCACCGTTATCAAGAATAAGGCCGGCAATGATATTTCCATGACCTGTGAGAGCCTTCGTTGCAGAATATACAACTATATCGGCACCATGTTCGAGAGGTCTGTACAGATAAGGAGTAGCAAGAGTGTTATCAACAACTACAGGCACACCGTGCTTATGAGCTACCTCAGAGATCGCATCAATATCAAGAAGATATGCGTTAGGATTGGATATAGACTCAACATAGATAGCCTTTACATCATCGGTTATCTCCTCAGCAAGCTTTTCGGGATCAAGCACAGCATCAGTCAGCTTTATGTTAACACCGAGCTCCGGGAAGAGACGGTCAAAAGCGTCGATAGAGCCGCCGTAAAGGTAAGGAGATGCAAGGATCGTACCGCCCTTGGCTGCAAGGTTCAGCAGTGTATATGAGATAGCAGCCATACCTGAACCAACAGCAACTGCGTTCTTAGCGCCGTCAAGAGCCTTCACCCTTTCAGAGAAGAAATTAACAGTTGGGTTGCCAACTCTTGTATAGAGGAAGCCTGCCTCCTTATAAGTAAACAGGTTCTGAGCGTGCTCAGTGTTTTTGAAGTCATACGCCGTCGTCTGGTAGATAGGCGGCGAGATCGCAAGGTTGTTCTGCAGAGGATCATAGCCTGCCTTGATCTTTTGGGTGTCAAATTTTAAGTTTGCCATAATTTTCATCCTTTCGTTTCCGTGACTGGATCAATGTTTCGATGAGTACAGTTTAAAACAAAAGGTGAAAAAGGTCAACAATAAATCGTGACAACGTTAGCACAAGCAAGCAAAAAGGGTCATCAAAGCCCTCCAAAACGATGTGTTTTCATAGAAAAAACAAGAGAAAACAAGCAACAGCCGCCATATCCGTGCGAACGTTATCACAATGTATCATCGCTGTTTCGGAGCATTTCGGATAAAGCGGCAGACAAACACAAGTAAAACTGAGATAATTATGAGATAACGCTGTCATCATTTGATGGTATCAGGTATCTCACAGAATTAATAAACAAAAACCCCACCGTGTAAGGGACACACGGTGGGAGAAAAGCCAGAAAAAAGGTTACGAACCCTCGGCTTGCAGTTTCGGAGCAAAGAATATTCGTTCGCGCTGTATATCATAACCTCTTGAAAGTGTCAATTTTATGCAATTTTATAGCTCGCCTTGTAAGAACTTGATGAATGATTTTAAACTTCCTTGCCGTTTTCTTTATAGTTCCGTACCTTTGTTAAATTCTTATAGGCAATAAATCCAACTACAAGTATCAGAATTATGCCTATTGTAATGTATAACTTTGCGTTTGATTCTTTATTCATAAAAATATCTCCTGCTATTTTAGAATTTAAGCAGTGGATTTCTCCACTGCTTAAATTCAATATACTTTTTTAACCAAACTAAACACTGAATCTAAAATCACAGCTTTCTGGTTCTCCAGCACCTATTGAAACAAATCTAACTTTATTATAGTATTTGTCTATTGCCTCCAAACCTATCCACCAACCACTATGTGCTTTAATAAAATTTTTTCTTATTTGCGACTTGAAGATTTTCATTAATTTATTAGTTGGATCATTATCACTGCATGTAGATATTTCCGCATGAATTAAACAGTCACCACTTTTAGATAATCCTCCAAGTGATATTTTTATTAAAGCACTATTCTCTCTTTTATCGACATTCCACGGATCTACGGAAAAGACTGTCTTTCCATCTTTTAAAATTTTCTTATCCGGGTTAGGAATTGCAGCTTTTTCAACTATATAGTAATTGTCTAGTCCCTGTGAATTCCCTGAAGAATAACCAATATTTGGAATATCGTTCAGCGAGTAATATTCATTGATAAATGGAATATCATAAAAACCACATCTGATATATTTTACATTAATATCTATTCTTTCATCATTTTCAAAAGCATTTACCATATCGGCAGCTGTTGCGAAGAACATAATTCTACGACCTTTATTCACAAATAATCACCTCACATCAAAGCCTCTAACTCTAAGCTGATCTAATAAATTTCCTATACCTTGTCCTTTGGGAATACAAATTAGTGTGGGTTCTCCATAAATTTTTTTATTTATTAGTTTTCTAGCATTTTCTTCTCTTGATGTAAGAGTTACTTTATCTGCTAAAGTATCAACCGTATTCACACGAACTTTAACTTTTTGACCATTAAGTTCTATTTCTCCAGTAATGTCGACATAATTACCACCTTTTCTTCCATTTCCGCTTATAGGCTTTAAGTATTCTTCTGAAATATACTTATCAGAATTCTTTGGATATCCTCCGCCACCAGTAATAGTAAACCCTTGATCGTCTAATGCTTCAGCTACTTCTCTATTTTGAGCCCTTGTTTCTTCTTTACCCAATCTACCGCCACACTCATTATGAACAAGAACACAATTCTCGCCCACAAAGTATGTATGGAAATCCTCAACCTCAAAGTTATAAACCTTGATAGGTGCTTCAAGAAGTTCATGCTGAACCCATTCAACCGTTACAAGCTCGCCGTTGGACAAGAATATTATACCACATTCACTTACGGAAAGCAACTCCCCATAGGGTCCGTAGTCGTAAGATTCTACTATTTCACCAGTTTCATCGGTTATTGCTTGTGTATTTCCTATATTATTGAAGTGGTATGTCAGATATTCATCGCCGTGAAATACATAAGCCCCTCACCGAAACTTTTGCCATGATCGCCAGCACAGCTGCAAAGACCAGTATAGCTATTCCTTTTCTTATGGCAGCAGATCTTGAAAACTCCGCAGGTGCGAGCTTTTTGTGGGTCTTGAAATATACCTCCTGCATCTCCGGCGGGTAGATATGATTACAGATCGTTCTTGCTACCTGTGGTCGCAAAGCAAGCCGCTGTGAATATCGCCGAAAATACGAAAATTTTGACGATTATCACTGTAACATTAATTTTAGGTTTCTTCTTTTATGTACTCCTTTGGCATATCTGCATAAAACATAGTGAACATATACAGATGCCCGATGCTTATCGCTCCGGTGCCTATGCCGTTGCCGACGGCATTTTTGCCTATTGCCCAGGCAAGGACATAGCTCACCGCCACGCCTATCGCCATATTGTAAAGCGCTGCCCGCCTTTTGTAAGCAGTCTTTCCCTTGAAGATGACTATGGTCTGATAGATGAGAGCCGCAAACAGCAGCACACCGAATATAACCATTGACGGCATCATAAACCAGTTTGAGTAGCGCTCCGCAACACTTGCTGCAAGCGCAGGATCTGTAGGGGCTATCCACTTGTAGAGCATAGGTATCACAGCGCAGGGCAAGTGTACACCCGCACCGCCAAGCACGGCAGTTGCGAACACTCCAAGCTTGTAGGCCGTGGGCATTATCCCACACAATGGTTTAAATAGCCTTTCATAAAGCTGATAATACCCAAGCGCAGTTATCGGAATGCCGACAGCTCCCAGCATTCCGCCGAAGACCATTCTCAGCTCAGAGTTTCCTGCCGCATCAATGAACATATCCACCATTTGCGAGCCGGTGGTTATGTCTGAGGCAGGGTTGGCTCCGATGAGCAGATCACCAAGCAGGGTGAGTATCGCCCCAATTATTCCGAAAAGCATTCCGTTTCTGAATTTTTTGTTATCCATTGCAGTTACCTTATTATGACTTTTCTATTGAAAGATACTTTATCCATTTCCTTTGCCTGTGAGAGTAAAAGCACTTTGCCCACAACCACACAAATACAGTTTTCCAGCCGGCACCGATCTCAACCTCGTCTGAGTACTCTGTTCTGCCGTTGGGCAATGACCTCAGCCTTATTCTGTGGTTCCAGATCGGCACATAGGTGTTGCTTTCGTGAGTGTAGATGTCCTGCTTTGAAAAGCTAATGACCCGAATAGTATGAACGCCGAAGGGAACAACACAAAACAGCCTGAACCTGAAAGCTGCCCTCTGCCCCTTCTCCCAGCGGATATTGCTGTCGCCGTCAACGGGTGTGAACGATGCGTAGGGCTTCGCGATATACTGTAGCATTTTCAGCTTCTTAAGGAGACGATATACTCGGTCAATATCGGCAGGAAATATGCTTTTTCGGTAAACTGTCAGCGTTTTCATTCTTTCTCCTTTAATACTATTTTCTCAGGCTCAAATATCAGATCATATATCTTCGCACCCGCAGCAGTTCGTGTCTGCTCAAGCCTCATACCAAGGTGGACATATCTGTCGCACTTGCCCTTTGCGTCGGTATCAAGTATGCAGGGACAGTTCTTTTTCTGCGCCATTTTGAAAGCAAAAGTCATCAGCTTTCTCATATAGCCCTGCCCCTGATGCTCTTTAGTTACGATCAGCATTTCCACCTTGACATACTTGCGTTTCTGCTTTTTCAGGCGCTGCTCCAGAGTCTCCTCGCCACCGTTTGCAGTCTTTAAAAATGCAAACAGCTTCCTCCAGCCGCCCATAGCATTTTTCATTCCCCGCGCCATTTTCACTATGCTGAAAAAACCGGGGTGGTTGCCTTCGGTATCTGTTATTAGGATATACCCCTCTCCGCCGTCTGTTCCGTAGAATGTGCCGCTCTCTATCCCTGCGACCACGAATGTGCGCATATAGTCTGACATCGCCTGCTTGCTCGGGAAGAATGGCTTTAGTCCGCCCTCGCCGTCCTCATACGGATAATCCCAGAAAGACTCGCCGATAAGTCCTGCGATCTCGTCGATTTTTTCCTTTGGCAGTGATTTTATTCTTTGCATAATTATTATCCCTTTCTTACCGCAAATCTGAACATATCCGCACCGAGTATCTTTACCCCTGTGCTGTCAGCGGTCTGCTCCAGAACTTTTATCTCCTTGTCGGTCAGATGGACATCCGCAGCCGCATCAAGGTCGGTTATCTGATAGGGCTTTCTGCACCCGCATATTGGCACTATCCCTTTTGACGAGCAGAATGCCATTGCCACCTGCGCCGCAGTGATCCCATGGCGCCTGCCAATAATATACATTTTCTTGTAAAGCGGCAGCAGTCTGCTTTGGCGGTTAAGATATATCAGCTTCATCACAGACAGCTTGCTGCCCTTTTTCGGCGGAACCAGCAGACCCTCCTCAAGCACAGCCCACGCCCAGAACTGTATGCTATTTTCCTTGCACCAGTCCACAAGGCCGTTTTTCTCCCATTCTCTCGCAATAATACTGTAGTGGTTCTGCACTCCAAAAAGCGGAACGCCTGCATCGTCGAGCAGTTTCTTGGCCCTTTTGCACTCATCAAGCGAGAAGTTCGATATGCCGATATTGCCTATCTTCCCTTCCTTATATAGCTCAATCATTTCCGAGAGATTCTGCTCTATAAAGTTCGGAAGATGAAGCCAGTAGATATCAACATGATCACGTCGAAAGTCCTTCAAGTCCTTTTCAAATGAACGTCTGACCTGACCCTCTGCATACTTTGTCCCGGGCGTATATTTTGCCGAGATAAGCGCCTGCTTCGGGCAGAGCTCGCCTATCAGCTTCTGCCCCATACCGAGGCCGTAATCCTGCGCAGTATCGAAAATCGCAAGGCCCTTATCCATAGCTTCCCTGACTGTCTGACGCAGCGTTTCTTTGTCAACGCCGCTGCCGCGCAGCACCTTACCGTATGCCTTGCTGCCCCATGAATTAGTGCCGACTATTGCTCTGTAAATGTTTTTATCGCTCATATATACTCACACTCTTTTCCAAAAAATCATCTGAACAACATAAACACCCAGGACAGCAGTGCCGCAAGTGCAGGGTATAGCACTATCGTCATAACGAGCTTTCTTATCCACACCCTGCCGTTGATGTACGGCATCAGGTCTTCCGTTCCTTCGATCAGCCACGCCTTGGTGTGCCCAACCCAGTACCAGTCAATGAAGATGCGGTCAAACAGTCCGCATACCGCATACATAGCTGTCAGCTGTGCAAAGCCCTGTAAAAACGTCTCTGCGCCGTTTACACAGAATGCCATAACGGGCGCAAATATAAGCAGGGCTGCTGCAAACGGGATAAACGAAAGCATCTTGTTTCGCTTTATCTGCTCTGCCGAGATAGGCCCCAGTTCAACAACTCTCTCCTTGACGTCTCGTTCGTAATACTGCACGCCGCCAACTGCGCCGTTGCGGATATTGACGACGCAGACCAACAGCAGTACAAATGAGAGCACAAAGCCCTCAATAACAGCCAGTATCATATCTAAGCCCTCCTTAAATGTAAAGATTTAAAACAAAGTGCATACCCACGCAGCAAGCGCCGACGCTGCCGGGAAAATGACAAGAAGCTTTAGCAGCTGGCTTTTGATGTTATAACCGTATTTCCTGTTCGTATAGACCGGCGTTACCTCCGGGGTAAATGTCTGGAAAAATTGGAATTTGCAAAGCAGGAAATAATCGAAAAAGATCATGTCATAGACCTTGTATATCGTAAAGATCATGACAAATCTAAAGAAGAACTGCCAGAATGTGTAGTCGCTTCTGAAGCCGTCCCATATTGATACTGCACCGACTCCCAGTATCATTATCACGCTCATGATCATCAAGGTCCAGCCGATCCTGCGGGCGCCGTAGAATTCCTCCTGCTTCCGGTCTATTACCAGCTCCAGCGCCTCCTTTGGAGCGGAAGAAAACAGTCTTTTATCCTTGATAAAAACGACCGCCGAGAGCAGCATGATCGTTATCGCAGCGCAAAATACTATTGCCAGAAAAATTGTAAAAAGCATGATGTTATCCTCCTGATAGTGATAATTAAATATTCGCCTGAATATTTGCAGCTTATATCAACGCAAGCGCGTTAGCTATAACTAACTACATTATATCACACTCTTTTCAAAACGTCAATATTTAAAATAAAAAGAAGCCGGTCTCCCGACTTCTATTTCGCAAAGCAAAAAGCAGTTGCCAGATATAACGGCACCGTCGACAGCACAGGCAGCACTACACCCACCGTTCCAAAGGCAAGGCAGATGCAACCGACAGTAACTGATATGATCTTTTTAATTGACATTAAAACTCCAATTCTATGCTGATAATTCAGCTCATTCTCCCGTTCTCAACGCTATATGCCACATCGCAGATACGCATAGTCGATGATCTGTGACTGACAAGCGCGACCGTTTTATCATCGTCCTCACCCAGCAGAGATTTGAGTATCACCGCTTCGTTCAGACTGTCAAGATTGCCGCTGGGCTTGTCAATCAGCTGAAGCGGGGCGAGAAATGCATAGAAAAGCTGCGGGACGAGGTGAGCGAGTTTCCTATTCTTTAAGCCGCTTTTTGTTCGAGTACATAAGCTCGTCAGCCCTCTCGAATACATCGGAAATGTTCTTGTCCCTTTCCGGGTCGAAGCTAGACATACCGCAGGCTATAACTGCCCCTCCTGTTTTAAGGGCAGCCTGATTGTGCTCCTGAATCTGCGTCATGAGCTCGTCCCTGCGGTCATAGTCGGCGCCGCTTGAGATAACAACAAACTCGTCACCGCCAATTCTGAAAACGGGGCTGTGGTCAAAGGTCTTACATATTACAGCGCACGCCTTTTTGATGAATTCATCACCTGCTTTATGTCCCAGCGTGTCGTTGATCTGTTTCAGTCCGTTTACATCGCATACAATAATGGAGAACGGTTCTGCGCTTCCGTCGGCTATCTGCTGCTCCAGCCTTTCCTCAGCTTCGCTGAAAGCATGCTTGCTCTTTACGCCTGTAAGCTGGTCGCGGTAGGCTTTATCCTTTGCAGCGGACAGATTCCGTGCGTATTCGTACTCCCGCCGCATCTGCGCATCAATGTTGTTGACACCGATAATAAGATATCTGCCCTCATCGTCGGTCATAAGGGTGGCTTTCATGCTGACATAGGTTGGGTTTTCGCCGAAGAGCAGACGATAATTGAACGTGAATATGCCGTTCTCTTCCAACTCCTTCATAAGATTTTCCTTAGTGAAAACGGAAAGCAGCATATCCCTGTCCTCGGGGTATATGACCTTCTGTATATTGCTGCGGCTGGTCTCAAAGAAATTTTCTCCGCCTTTTTCTATTCCGAGGGTGTCATACTCCTCGGTAGCGCTGTATTCCGAAAAGCGCTCGGTCTCGGGGTCTACCACATAAATGCTGAAATAGTCGCCCGCAAGCGCCTGTGCTATGCGTGAATAGGTAAGGCTTGCTTTCTTTGCTTTTTGGTACTCCTCCTGCGCCTTCATCTGATCGTCGATGTTGCTGACACCGATAACTATATGACAGTCGCTGCGGTCCTTCATTCGGGTAGCCTTCATATGCACATAGGTGGGCGTATCACCGAACATAAGCCGGTATGTAAGGGTAAATGTAGGCTGCGTAAACAAGGCAGAGAGCACTTTTTCTTTTGTGAAACGCTCAAGGAAGAAATCCCGATCGTCAGGGTGAATGATACGCCGGATATTCTTTCTGCTGAGATTAAAGAAATCCTCTCCCTCGGTCTCTATGCCAAGCTCCTGATATTCAGACGATGCGCTGTATTCAATAAAGCGGTCGTTTTCGGTATTTACGTAATATATACTGAAATAGTCAGCCGCTAAAGCCTGTGCCACGCTTGCGATCGTTACGTTATGAAGATCATCCATTTATCGTTCCTCCATTATACTGGATATTATCCATTTTATTGTAATATATGTTTAAACAGTATCAATACTTTACTGTGAGATATACTTTGAAAGCGTTCTGAGCAGATCTTCTACCTCAAAGGGCTTTGTAACAAAATCATTCATGCCCGAATCAAAAGCGTTTTTCCGGTCATCTTCAAAGGTATTTGCCGTCATAGCAATTATCGGCAGCCCGGAATATTCTGCGCCAAGCGCACGTATAGCACGGCTTGCCTCGTATCCGTTCATGATTGGCATTTGTATGTCCATGAGCACGATACGGTAAAATTCCGGACCCTTTTCGGCAAGCCTGTCTACGGCGAACCTGCCGTTTTCGCACCTGTCTACCTCAAAGCCGTGTTCTTTCAGTACAAAGCCTGCTATCTGAGCGTTAATGTCGTTGTCCTCAACAAGCAGCAGCTTTACTCCGTCAAACGAGACCTCGGACTGCTCATGGACTTCTTCCTTTACGCTGTCAGCTCTGCCGTTCTCGCAGTATGTAAGCGGCAGACTCACCACAAATTCCGTACCCTTGCCGGGTTCACTGCTTACAGTGATCTCTCCGCCCATAAGCTCAACAATGCGGCTTGAGATCGCCATACCAAGCCCAGTGCCTTGTATCTTGTCGACCGTAGATGTGCGTTCTCTGGTGAAGCTCTCGAACACATGAGGCAGATATTCCTTACTCATGCCTATGCCCGTATCTCTGATGCTGATCGAATACTCCGATACATTTAACCTGTCAGTTTGTTTCTCACATAGTTTTATCGTTATGTTTCCGCCGTCGGGGGTGTATTTTACTGCATTTCCTACAATGTTCAGGAGCACCTGATTAAGCCTTAGCTCGTCTGTCTTAACTGTCCTGTGCACAAGCCCGTCCGTATCAACGGTGAAATTAATGTGCTTTTCAAGTATCTGCGACTGTACCATATCCGCAAGGTCATCAAGCACCGCACAAAGATCATATTCTTCTATTTTAAGCTGTATCTTGCCGCTTTCTATCTTGGACATATCCAGAATGTCATTGATAAGCGACAAAAGATGTGAGCTGGAGGAGCCTATTTTTTCAAGGCAGTCGCTTACCTGAGCCGTATCGTCGATATGATTTCTGGCAATGCTTGTAAAGCCTATGATCGCATTCATAGGGGTCCTTATATCGTGAGACATACTGGACAGAAAATCGCTTTTTGCCCTATTGGCTCTTTCGGCTTCCTCGTATGCCTTTTTAAGCGCTTCCTGCTCCTGCAATTCTTTTTCACGCAGCTCTGTAACGTTTTGCCTTATTATCAGCATACGCTTTATCTGACCGCCGTCTTTTTCAAGAGCAATAAAGTTATAGGTGAACCACTCGTCGTCTTCAATAGGAGCATGAAGTCTGATAGTAAGCCTTTCCGCGCCCTTTGAGAAAATCTCCCGCAGGTTGTCGAGCTTCAGGAAATCCGAAGCTGTCTGTCTTTCGTCATCATTCTTTATCCTTGACAGCAGCATATGACAAAAATCCTCATACCTGCCGTGAGTATCCAGCGCCTTGTCATCGGGCATACCGTAAATATAGTTGTATGTATCGTCTGTGAGATCCACAGTTTGGAACTTTTCAAACAGCTTTGATACTCCTGTGGATATATCGTTTGCATTTCTGCTTTCTTCAACGAGCCTTTTGCGCTGACGGATAAATCTCACCACAAGGAAAATTGCGTATGCCAGAAACAACGCCACCAGTATCAGCAGCAGCTCTACACCCTCTGTGTTAGCATTCCGAAGCATTTGAGTTGCTGCCTCGGCGGGGAATGAGCGTACCAGCACCCAGTCCGCCTGCTCTAAATTTGCAATATAGCCCGAAACTGCTTCTTCGTTTTTCGTGTAGGTATAAAGCGTATTGCTTTTGGTACTGAATGCGTTTTTTATGTGCGACATTTCGCCCACGGTACAGCTGCCGCTTATTTCAAGACTGTTTAAATAGTTTTCTTCCTTTTGAGATGCCGTAGTACCTATGACAGTTCCGTCAGAAAGACACAGCCATCCCTCGCCCTTATGACCAAAAAGCTCAAAGTCTATAAGCTCCTCGATAAACTGCTCCCCGTAGAAGCCTACCATTATCCCTATTATCTCATCATCGAAATACACAGGCGAATAAAAGCCTATCTGCGTTTCATTGGTAACGCGGGAGTTGAGAACATAGGTCACTCCCGTATTTCCCTCCATACCGGATCTAAAATACTCCCTGTCAGCGACATTGGCGGCAAGTCCTTCGCTGGTATGATCGTTGCCCTCACTGTCAATAAAGCGCAGACGTTCAAAGCCCGTGCTCTGCTCAAAATATTTTAACAGAGCATAATCAGGAGCGGCGGATCCAATGGAAACGCCGTATAAAAAAGCGGTTGAACGTATGTAATTGACATTTTCAGCAAAGAGATTATCTATCATGACCGCTCTCTGAACAGTCAGGTCTTCAAGATATACCTCGTTCTGAGAGGTTATGCGTTTTCTGTTGTCATACATAAACCTGGCAAAGGCCGCAATGACCAGTATGCTCAAAAGCAGAAGCGGCAGAGCATTCTTTATATAATTGCGATAGGTGTTTTGCTTCATATAGCTCTCCTTTACGACTTTATAAGACTGCCCAGCGTCTCAAACAGCAGCTCAGGGTCTACCGGCTTGCTGAGATGTGCATCCATGCCGGCCTGCAATGAGCGCTGAACGTCCTCGTCGAAGGCGTTTGCTGTCATGGCTATTATCGGAACGGTTTTTGCATCCCTCTTATCAAGCGCACGTATGGCTGCGGCAGCATCAAGACCGTCCATTACCGGCATACGCACGTCCATAAGCACTGCGTCATAATAATACTCGGGATTGTCAAGAAACATCTGAAGCGCTATTTCGCCGTTTTCGGCAATATCTGCTGTCATCTTCTTCATCTCAAGCAGATGCTTCATTATCTGTGCGTTTATCTCTATATCCTCAGCAAGAAGTACACGCCTGCCCTCAAGCTCGGTGAGCTTCCTTTCAGCTGCCGCCTTGTCCTGCTTTTTGCGTATTGCCTGCGCAAAAAGCTCGAGAGCATTAGACGAGAACAGCGGCTTTGCCAAAAAGCTGTCAACTCCCGCTTCAATGGCTTCATCCATAACATCGTCCCAGCTATAGGCAGTCAGGATTATTACTGTAGTTTCGCTGCCTACCATCGCCCGTATCTTCCTTGTGACCTCTATGCCGTTCTGCTCCGGCATATGCAGGTCTACCAAAATGAGGTTATACGGCTCGTGTCTAGCCTGCCTTATGCGGATAAGCTCCAGCGCTTCCTTTCCGCTGAGTGCAGCCTCTGAAGCCACACCGACTTCGCCGAGAACCAGCCTGGCATGGTCGCAGGCTATCGGGTCGTCATCTATTACGAGCACGTCCATATCCTGCGGTCTTACGCTGCCCGAGCTGCTGCCTGTCTTGCCTGAATTACCAAGAGTAACTGTAAAGGTAAATTCAGAGCCCTTGAACTTTTCGGACTTGACGGATATTGTGCCGTTCATCATCTCAACTATATTTTTTGTTATTGCCAAACCAAGACCCGAGCCTCCGTAGCGGCTTGTGTTTGCGATATCCTCCTGAGTGAACGCATCGAAAAGACGAGGCAGGTAGTCCTTGTCTATGCCTATACCCGTGTCCTTTACGATAAAGCGCAGAGTTGTCTTGTCCTCATAATTCGCTGTGCGGTCCACCTGTAAAAGTATCTTACCCGGAGCAGGAGTGAATTTCACTGCATTTCCGAGGATATTTATCAGCACCTGCTTAAGCTTTGTGTCATCGCCTATATAGTATTCGTCAAGCGTTCCGCTGAATACACAGTCATATTCAAGCTGCTTATCTCTGCACTGACCGCTTATCATGGTGTTGATCTGTTCGATCATGCCACTGAACGAAAATTCTTCATTTTTCAGCACCATTTTGCCGCTTTCGATACGGCTCATATCTAATATATCGTTGATAAGTCCGAGCAAATGCCTTGCGCTCACGCCGATCTGTTCCAGATGCTCTCTTGTTTTTTCCGAGATGCCCGGTTCATTGAGCGCTATGTTGTCAAGCCCGATGATAGCGTTCATGGGTGTTCTGATCTCATGGCTCATATTTGAAAGAAAAGCCGTCTTTGCAACATTAGCCTGTCTTGCTTCTTCAAGGGCATTTTTCAGCTGTTCGTTTCTTGCCGCCTGTTCCTTCTGCAGCTCTGTATAGTCAGATTTCAGCAGGATATAGAATCTCGCCACAGGATCAACCACATAGAATGTGAACCGCTTGTAGAAAATATCCCCGTCTATTTCACAGGTAACATCTACCGAATACGACTCCTCATGCTCAAGAACCTCCGATATAGTTTCAGGTGAAAGCGCCTTTTCGAGCTCTTCTTTATCATGCACTTCGGTATATGCGGCCGGAATGACCTGCTCGGTTATGTAATCCATATACAGACCGTTCATTTGCTTAGGGAAAATGCTGCCCTTTGTAATTGCCGCAGGGTCTCCGATCACCACTCCGTAACTGCCGTCCACGATATAGCTTATCATATCGAACTGTCTTGCAAGTATCTTTTGATTCAGCAGCTCATTGACCTTTTCGGTGTTATACTCAGTCTCTATACCAAAAATTGTAGCCTTACCTGTTATAGGGTCTTTTCTCATATTCGCCGAATACTTTACAAAGCACTGTCTGCCGGACTGACGCTTTGAGAAGATGACCAAAGGCTCGATATCTGTACCCTGCTCGTAATATTCCAGAGTCTTCTTGATGTCAAAATGTTCAAGATACCTCTTTCTGTCGGCGGGATTGGGCATACTTTCAAGTCGACGCTCCAAAAGCACCTGCATACTCTCGCCCACCCTGTCACAGTTGAAAAGGTCATTTCCGCTTATCTCCTCTACCACGCCGTCGGTCAGATTCGACCTTATTACCGCAAGTCGCTCGCTCGATAAAGACTGCACCTCACGATTAAGCTCGTCATACATTGCCTGACTGCGCTGTTCATTTTCTTTAAGTCCGGTTACGTCAAAATAATTACAGTAGGCATAATTATTTCCGTGATGAGTAAAGAAAGCGTAATGAAAATCGACCCATATTATATTGCCCTTCATAGTGCGCTTTCTGATAATGACATGTGTGCCGCCCTCACGGGTCTGTCCATGTGTCAGCAGATATGCGGCCGCTTCCCTGTCCTCGGGATAAACGGTAGACAGCGGCTCGTCCTTTTCGGCTGCAAGGAATTCCTCGGGAGTACATTCCATCATCTCGGCAAATTCGCGTGAACAGCTTACCGGAATATATATACCGTCCTCGCTGCGCACCCTGAGTACGGTGTTGTTGTCCAGAGAGCCTATAAGCTCCTTGTAGAATTCGGGGTCATGATCCATCAGGCCCTTTGAGCTTTTTTCTGAGTTTGACATATATCAAACCTCCCACAGCAATATATTACATAATTATCCAATATAATTCTATCACAATTTGTACACTTTGTCAACGACTATATAATAAAACATACAACTTTGAAATTATTAACTTTTTGTACTTACTTGCAAAATAATTATATATGTGCTATAATATGAACATATAAGTAAAAATCCCTTATATTTAAGGAGTTGATCTGTCATGGAGAAAACCGCCAGACGTGAAAAAAATATACGCAGGCAGGTACTTGTGGTAGACGACGAGCTTGTGAACCGCAGACTGCTGGGCTTTATCGTCAGTCGTGATTACGAGGTCATCTATGCTGAAAACGGTATCCGTGCGCTTGAGCTTATCAGGAAAAATGAAAGATTGCTTTCTCTTATCCTGCTCGATCTGCTCATGCCTGAGATGGACGGTTACGAGCTACTGGAGATACTTAAGGCAGACCCTGCTTTGAAGAGGATCCCAGTCATAGTGCTGACCTCCGAAAAAACTGCCGAGGTAAAAAGCCTGCAGCTGGGCGCAGCCGATTTTATACCGAAGCCCTATGATATGCCGGAGGTGATACTAGCAAGAGTTCGCCGCTCTATCGAGCTTGCCGAGGACAATATCATCATTCATGAAACAGAAACAGACGTGCTGACGGGACTTTACACCAAGCAGTTTTTCTATCAGTACTGCAGACAGCACGACCGCTACTGCATTGATATGAAAATGGATGCGCTGGTGCTGAACATAAACCGCTTTCATCTCGTCAATGAACTTCACGGCAGAGAGTACGGAAACCGGGTACTGATGCTTCTCGCAGATAATATACGTACTCTTTTGAATGAAACAAACGGTCTTGCCTGCCGCTGTGAAGCTGATTCTTTCTTCATATATACGCCTCACCGTGACGATTACGGAGAGCTTCTTGCAGAATATGCTGAGAGGTTCAGGTCTGCGATTGAAAGCTCAAGGATCAGCTTTCGTCTTGGAATATACGAGAACGTTGATATGAGTATAGACATAGAGCAGCGTTTTGACAGAGCTAATCTTGCCTGCACAAACCGCAGGAGCACCTATACAAGCTCATATGCTGTCTATGACACCCAGCTCCATGAGCGTGAGCTTTATAACGAAAAGCTCATAAGCGATATGGACAAGGCTCTTGAGGAAAAGCAGTTCAGGGTATTTTATCAGCCCAAGTACAATATTAAGGGGGACAAGCCGGTTCTTGCCAGCGCAGAGGCGCTGATCCGCTGGATACACCCCGAGCTTGGCATGGTCAGTCCTGGGGCATTCATACCGCTATTTGAGGAAAACGGACTTGTGCAGAAGCTGGATCACTTTGTATGGCGCGAGGCGGCGGCGCAAATAAAGCGCTGGAAGGACAAGTACGGCAGAACTGTTCCGGTATCTGTCAATGTATCGAGGATAGATATATATGACGCGCAGCTTGAAGAAAAGCTGCGCGAGATAGTAAGGTCGAACGGGCTTGAGCCGAACGAATATCTGCTTGAAATAACTGAATCGGCGTACACCGATAACTCCGAGCAGATAATAGATAAGGTAAACCTTTTGAGAAAAGACGGATTCAGGGTAGAGATGGACGATTTCGGTTCGGGCTATTCATCGCTGAATATGCTTGCAGCGCTGCCCA
Source organism: Ruminococcus sp. (assembly GCA_017484095.1). Classification (GTDB taxonomy): domain Bacteria; phylum Bacillota; class Clostridia; order Oscillospirales; family Ruminococcaceae; genus Hominimerdicola. Next base: position 58,724 of record JAFUTU010000042.1, read on the forward strand.
TTGACGCACTGAAGCTTGATATGCAGTTTATACGCACTATATGCAGCAGTGAAAAGGATCTTAAAATGGTAGAGCTTGTGATCGGGATCGCCCGGTTCTTGAATGTGCCGGTAATAGCCGAGGGAGTTGAGACCGAGGAGCAGTATTTACTTCTTAAAAAGATAGGCTGCGATATTATTCAGGGCTACTATTTTTCAAAACCGGTATCACCCGAAGAATTCAATAAACTTATAGAAGCAGAACAGAAGGAGGAACTACTGTGCTGACAATAGATTCACTGAGAGAATACGGTGCAGACGTTGACGACGGTATGAAGCGATGCCTTAACAACGAGGGCTTTTACCTTGATCTGGTCAAAAGCGTAATACCCGATACACGTATCGCGGAACTCGAAGCCGCTATTGCCGATGGAGATCTTGACAAGGCTTTCGAGACAGCTCATGCGCTTAAAGGAATGTATTCTAATCTTGCGCTTACGCCGCTGTCCGCTCCCGTTACCGAGATAACCGAGCTTTTAAGAAGCCGCACTCAGACCGATTATTCGGGGCTGATAGATACTATAAAGAAGAAAAAAGCGGAGCTTGACAGCCTGTAAGCTGCAATACCCAGAACAAAACCGAGCCGTGAGGATATTCACAGCCCGGTTTTTTATTTTACTACCTTTTTACTGTTTTGTCTGAATAGTATCTTTCAGCCAGTTCTTCAAAGGAAAGAGGTTTGGTAAAATACTTTCCTTGCATAGTCGTGATATGAAATTTCTCTGCAATATCACACAATTCAGGCGTATCGATCCCCTTAACATTGATATGCTTGACATATCCTGCGGCTATCTGTGAAAGATGGTCTACCATGTTTCTTGCCTTTTCGTCCGCTTCAATATCTCTGATAAAGGTACTGTCTATACTTACTGCGTCAATAGGTTCACTTTTCAGAAATCCTATTGAATCAGTTCCGCTGCCGAAATCCCCGATAACGGCTAAAATTCTGTGCTCATGCAGCTTTGTGATAATGCTCTTCAGTCGCTCCATACCAATAAAACGGCAATCACTGTTGAATTTCAGACTCAGCAGCTGCGTTGGAAAGCCTGTAACCGATAAATAGTGCATAAGGTTGTCAATAAAATAATTTGAATCGAGCTGTATGCGGTATACATTAAGACAAAGCAAAAATGCGGAATCTCTTTCAAGCATTTTTACACCGTCGGAAAGTCCCCGCTCAAAAATAAAATCGCCTATTTCCTCAAAAATAAAATCGCGTTCCAGTATGGGCATAAAATCCTCCGGCTCAACTCTGCCGTATTGCTCGTCTTCCCAGAAAATAGTAGCCTCTGCGCCGTTGATCTTTTTGGTTTCAGCATCTATAACAGGGTGATATTCAAGCGAGAAGCCCCTGCAGCCCTCGGCAGCGCAGTCGCGTATGGTATTGATTAGCTCTAAAGACTTCGAGCCCTCATAATTTATGCTGCCGTTAAAGTCAACAAGGTCTCCGTGCTTGCGCATCTTTGATTCCTCGTAAGCATAGTGCAGACAGGAATATATCGAATCTATGCCTACCTCTGTACCCTGACTGGATATCAAACCGCCGTTTGCCGTAAGTATATTTTTGATACCGCCTACCTGAATGCCGCGCTGCAGCTGATAACGAATATGGTCGTATATGGCTGCAAGCTCGTCTCTCACAAGCGTATCAGACAATATAATGAATGTTGCCCCGCTTGTCCGGTATACTGTTCCACGGTCCTTCGTTATCTCCTGTATTTGCCATGCGATCTCCTGCAGGACCCGGTTACCGTATGTATAGCCATATACTTCATTTATCTCGGCAAATCTGCTGATCCCCACCTGTAATGAAATGACATTTTTACCGTCATTAAGCAGCTTCATTAAATTTTCCTGATAGGCATTTTTGTTTGGAAGTACGGTGACAGGGTCTGTGTTTTCCATCAAACCCTGATTTACCATAACTCCGCCGATCAGACTGGGCGCGCCGTCCTCATTGCGCAGTACGCTGCCAATGACCCTGAAATTACCGTACTCTCCGCTCTTGGTTCGTACACGATAGGTAAGATCATAGTTCTTTCTTTCACCATTCGTAAGCATCGTCATAACATCCATATAGCGTTTGCGGTCCTCCGGGTGTACAAAGTCTCCCCAGTCCATTGAACCGTTGGGTATATACTCTCCGGAAAGTCCGAACAGTTCTACTGCCGCAGGCGACCAGCGGGTAGTATTTCCCTGGACGTGCATAAGTGATACTATTGCACCGTTTGAAAGCATGGTAAAGGCATCGAACACATCATCGAGCATTTGCTTTTGTAATATGTCCATATATGTTTTCCTCCCTTTAGTCTGAAACTTCTGAGCTGTCATATATCAGCTCTCCGAGCGTTTCAAAAAGCCGCTCGGGGTCAACAGGCTTAGATAAGTGCGCATTCATACCCGCCTGTAAAGACAGCTGTACGTCTTCGTCAAAGGCATTTGCTGTCATCGCGATGATCGGGATACTTTTAGCGTCTGTCCTGTTGAGTGAACGAATTGCTTTTGCAGCTCCGAGTCCGTCTAGCACAGGCATACGCACGTCCATCAAGACGGCATCGTAATATCCGCGTTCACTTTTCAGAAATTTGTCTACTGCCATCTGCCCGTTTTCAGCGTGCTCGACCAGCATACCCTTCATGCCAAGAAGCTGCTTGACTATCTCAGCATTTATAAATAAGTCCTCTGCAAGGAGTATCCTGCGCCCGGTCAGTTCAGCCTTAGGGCGGTCTTTAACGGTGTTATTTCGTAAATCCATGACATTCCGAAATACAGAAATAACACTTGAAGCGAACAGCGGCTTTGACATGAAACTGTCTACGCCCGCTTCATAAGCATTCTCTTTTATGTCGTCCCAGCTGTATGCAGTCATTATTATTACCGCCGTCCCTGTGCCGATAATATCGCGTATCTCTCTTATAAGCTCTAAGCTGTTCTTATCATCAAGCTTACTGTCGGCTACGATAAGATTGTACGCCTCGCGTCTGGCTGAGTTTAATTGTATCATTTCAATTGCTGTCTTTCCGCTATCTGCTGTATCAGCAGAGATGCCTACCTCAAGCATTACAGCCGCGGCGTGTTCTCTTGAAAAACTGTCTTCGTCAATGATGAGCGCTTTTATCTCATGCGGCTTGAAGTTTTCGAGAGCGGCGCTCTTGTGCTCGCTGCTGCGAAGCGTGATCGTTACTGTAAACTCCGTTCCTACGCCCTTTTCCGACGTAACAGATATATCGCCGTTCATAAGGTCAACAATATTCTTTGTAATAGCCATTCCCAGACCTGTTGAACCGGATTTATGTGCCTGATTTTCATTTTCCTGAGAAAAGGCATCGAATATTTTAGGCAGGTATTTTTCGTCCATGCCCGCGCCCGTGTCCTTTATGACAAAGCGCAATGTGCTCTGCCCTTCAAATTCCGCTATTTGTTCCACTAAAAAGCTGACTTCTCCCGGTGCAGCTGTAAACTTTACCGCATTGCCCAATGTATTTATCAAGACCTGTTTGAGCTTCATTACATCGCCTATATAATGCTCATGTACATGGCCGCTTACTCTGCATTTATAGTTCAGCCCGTGTTCCTGACATTGCGAATCTATCATCGTGTTTATCTGTTCAAGCATTTCGGAAAACGAAAATTCCTCGTTCTTTAATGTCATACGCCCGCTTTCGATCCTGCTCATATCTAAAATATCATTGATAAGCTTTAGCAGATGATGTGTGCTGGCGTCGATTTTTTCAAGATAACCGCGGATACGGTCTGGAAGCTCGGGGTCTTTCAAAGCTATGTTGTTTAAGCCGATTATAGCATTCATAGGAGTTCTTATCTCATGGCTCATGCTGGAAAGAAACGAGGTTTTTGCCGCATTTGCCTGATTTGCAGCTTCGAGCGCCATACGCAGGTGCTCATTAAGAGTCATATGCTCCTTCTGTATCTTGGTGGTATCGCTTTTCAGCAGAATATAAAACTGTGCCTCTGGATCAATGCTGTAAAAATCGAACTGCTTGTAATATATCTCTCCTCCCATTTCGATAGCTATATTGACAATATACGGTTCCTTGATCTTCAGCTGTTTTCCTACCGTTTCAAGGCTCAGAGCCTTTATCGCCTCTGATTTTTGCTCATCATCTCCCGAAAGCACCGGAAATATCTGATTGTCAAGATATGAACTGTAATCTCCGTGATTCGAGGTGGGAAAAATGCTGCCGTGTTTGACCTTAGCAGCTTCACCGATGGTGACGCCATACTGACCATCTACTAAATATGCGACCATATCAAATTTCTCGGCGAGTATCTTATCCGTCAGCGTGTCTTTTACCTTTTCACTGTTGCACTCCCGCTCTGTAATAAAAGCAACAACATCGCCATTCAGCGGATGACGGGTAATTGCCGCAGAAATATTTACAAAGCACGCTCTTCCGTCGCTGCGTATCGAATAAAGTATCTGCGATACATTAGTGACCCCTTCCAGATAGCCTGACTTTAGTCTTTCCTTATCAAAAAGCTTTAAGAACTGCGCCCGTTCCGAGGAGATAGGAAAATGAGCTGCCCTGAGCCGCACGGCTTCCGAATAGGAATGACTCGGAGAATCCGTATCAAACAGATCGTTTCCTTTTATCTCCTCAAAGCTGTTTTTGGTGAGATCGACCCGCATATTTGACAATGTTTTGTTGCTGAGCTGATAGAAGTTGTTTCCAAGGCTGGAATATGTACTTCTCAAGCGTTCCTCATGCTCCTTGAGAGCTGTCACATCATTATAGGTACAATATATATAGCTTTCGCCGAAATCGTCGATAAAAGCATAATGAACGTTACACCACACAGTATTACGCTTAGCCGTTATCTTCCGGATAGTCAATATGCTGCTGCCGTCGTATGCTACACGACGCTCCATCATACTTCTTACCAGAGGACGGTCCTCCGCGACCGTAGTCTTATAAAAGCCCATACCAGATATCATCGTCTTAGCCTGAAAGATCGAGCATTCCATCATCTTTGCAAAATCCTCAGACACAAACACAGGTTCAAATCTTCCGTTATCGTGCTTTTGAATAAGCACGGAATTATTCTTCATCTGGCGGATATTGCGAAAAAAATGCTCCTTTGCATCTCTCGAGGCGTAATTTGTGATGTTTGTCAGATAGAATCCGGCATATGGTGCGGGCAGACCATAGATAGGCTCAAAATACAGATGAAGATTTACCATTGGCATATAGGTGACAAACGGGTAAGGCTCCTCCGTGATGAACCGTTCCATCAGTTTAAGGGAATAATCGTCCATTAATGTGCTGTCACGCAAAAGTGCGCCAAGGTAATTTTCATTATGGTAAATAGCAAGCCAGTCCCTCGCAAATACATCGCTTGCGTATAGTATTCTGAAATCCCTCGGGCTTCCGTCCTCATTCATCACCGGCTCATAGATAAACGAGCTGATATCATGACGTTCGTATTCCGAGGTATCAAATGACAGCAATGAACCGGCCATATCAGACCGCCTCCTTCTTTCGATCATAGTTCACTTTATTAAACTCTCTAAGGTTTCAAATAACGCTTCCGGCTGTACAGGCTTGCTGAGGTGAGCATTAAGACCTGCTTGCATACTGCGCTGAACGTCCTCGTCAAATGCATTTGCTGTCAATGCGATGATGGGAATGGTTTTTGCATCTGCTTTATTTGAAGCTCTTATAGTCTTCGCAGCCTCAAGTCCGTCCATTACCGGCATACGCATATCCATGAGCACGGCGTCATAATACCCCGGTGCATTATTTTCAAACAGATCAACAGCGACCTTTCCATTTTCGGCAAGCTCTGTCTCCATACCCTTCATTGACAACAGCATTATCATTATTTCAGCATTGACGTTCACGTCCTCTGCTAGCAGTATACGTCTGCCTGTCAGATCAGCCTTTGATACCTGATTTGATTCATTCTTTTTTCTGAAGGCTGCTCTGAATTCATCCATGACCTTTGATGCAAAAAGCGGCTTAGGCACAAAGGTATCAACGCCTGCCTTCTTTGCCTCATCAGCAACGTCATCCCAGTTATAGGAGGTCAGTATAATGATAGCCAGCTCTTCACCAACGATCGAACGTATCCTCCTTGTGGTTTCAATACCGTCCATATCCGGCATTTTCCAGTCGACCAGTATAAGATTATAAGGATCTCTGCGTGTATGACGCATTTCTATCATATTAAGTCCTTCAGCACCTGATAAAGCAGAATCACAGCTTATGCCGACCTCTTTTAGCACAAGCTGTGCATGCTCGCAAGCTATCGGGTCGTCATCTATAACAAGTACCGTCATATCATGCGGGTGCAGGTCATCATTATTCGCTTCCTCAGTTACTCTTTCGGAATCAGAAAGGGTGACTGTAACGGTAAATGTTGTGCCCTTCCCCTTTTCGCTCTCCACATTTATACTGCCATTCATAAGCTCGACAAGGCTCTTGGTTATAGGCATACCCAGACCTGTGCTTCCGTACTTGTTTGTTGCAGATGAATCCTCCTGTGAAAATGTTTCAAATATCTTAGGCAGATATTCCCGACTCATGCCTATTCCGGTATCACAGATCACAAATCGAAGTGTAGATTTTCTGTCAAACCTTGCAGTCTCATCAATGTTGAAGCTGACAGTTCCTCCGGCAGGAGTGAACTTCACGGCATTTCCTAAAATATTTATGAGTATCTGCTGAAGCTTCATGTGATCGCCGATATAGTAATCTCTGATACTTCCGTTTATACGGCATTCATATCCAAGTTCCTTATCTCTGCATTGCTCGCTGATAATATTATTTATCTGCTCGAGCGCCTTAGAGAAGGAGAACTCCTCATTCTTTATCGTCATTCGGCCCGACTCGATCCTCGACATATCAAGTATATCATTTATGATATTGAGCAGGTGTTGTGCGGAGCTGTTGATCTTTTCAAGATAATCTCTTGTCTTATCTGAGATACCCGGATCGCTCAATGCTATATTATCAAGACCGATTATTGCGTTCATGGGTGTCCGTATCTCATGGCTCATATTAGAAAGAAAAGCAGTCTTTGCTTTATTTGCTCCCTCAGCCGCAGCGAGCGCTTCGGTAAGCGCATGGCTTTGTTCAAGAGTGATGCGCGTTTCGGCATCAACATCGGTAAAGCAGGCGCCGACAGCATGAACAACATGGTCATCTCTGTCCTCAGGGTGACGTACTCCCGCAAAACGCACCATCTCGTAAGAATCCTTGCCGTGGCGGTGTACCATATATCTGTAGGATATGACTCTTTGCTCCATCAGACCTTTTCTGATAGAGTCAGGCTGTATAAACCTGATAAATTCATCACGGTATTCTTCAATTATGTATTTATTGGCATAATCAATAACTGATCTAAGATATGGAAATGATTCGCCTACCTTAAAGCCGCCCTCGATATCCTCATGTGACTGGTAGCATATTCCCTCGTCCTTATCAAGCTCAATGTAGTAAACGCTCCAATAGTCCGATGCAAGGGCCGTTATCATGCTCTTTTGCTGAACTCTCTGACGTTCTTCTTCAAGCAGCTTTTCCTGAAACTCAAGGCGCTGTTTAAGCTCCTGACGCTTGGCTTCTGCCACCTTGATCTTCGACATCTCCGTGACGTCCACACACATACCGAGCGTACAAAGTCTCCCGGTATTGTCTATAAATTTAAGCTTTGTTGTCTGCAGATTTCTCATATTGCCCGCTGCATCGGGCACATCCTCAAAGAAAATATAAGGCTTGTCCATCGACAGTGCCTTTTTATCGTCCTCAACAAAATGATCTGCGGTAAGCTTATCGAATATTTCGTGGTCTGTAAGACCGACAACTTCCGATGGAGACTCTTTATGAGCATATTCCGCAAACGGCTGATTGCAGGCAAGATATTTTCCCGTCTCGGCATCTTTCGAGAAGCTCATTGCAGGCATATTTGAGAGCATTGAGGTAACAGAGCCCATAAGGTCGGCAAGCTTTGCCGCGGATTGTACCTCCTTAACAAGTCTGATATTATCTGCCTCTGCATTTTTAGCTTCAATAAGAGCATCCTGAATGGCAAGCTGTTCACGTATCTCATCATCAACGTCCTTAAATCCGCAAACGACGCCGACTTTTCCTCCGGGCATATTTACCTTGGCAAATTCGATACGGAAATACCGCTTCGAGCCATTGTCCATAAGCCGCAGATAATTGATATACCACTGAGCCTTGTCTGCAAGATGTGCGGCAATGCTTTCAATGGTCAGCTCTTTTTGCAGTCTGTCCCTGTCCTCGGGAGCGACAGTGACATTAATATAATATTCCTTTGCCTGAGAGTATTTCGTATGCGCAAGCGCATCAGCTATAGGTACGGCATGGGAAGTTCTGCCATTAGTATCTCCACGGTAGAGCGAGAAGCTTTCAGTTTCAATATCATTTATCAGCCAAACTGTATGGTATGATTCGCTAAGCGCTTCAATAACAGCATTTCGAACAGCAATATCGGACTGCATCTGCTCGCGTTTTTCGGTTATATCAGAAATGAATACGTAATATATGCCACCGCAGGCATCTGTTTCGGTATAGCGACCGTAATCGTCGACCCAACGGACAGAGCCGTCCTTACGAACGATACGGTATTCAACATGATCCAGCTTTTCCTCACTGCTTAGTACCTGCTGTATAATGAAATCTGATATCTGGCTGTAATCATCGGGATGTACCATGCCCTTGAAAACATATCCTGTCAGCTTTTTAAATTCATCAAGGCTTTCACATCCGAACAGGTCAAGCACCGCATAATTGGCGTAAATGAGCTCCTCAGGCTGCTGCGCTTTGTATATAAAGAAACCACCCGGGAGATGTCTGCCTATCTCTTCAATAACAGAGAGAGTTTGTTCATTCAGTTGAAAATGCTTACCAAACATGCTAACTCCTTTCATTTGCAGATCGTTAATATTTATTCCCACATATTATATCATATTTGTATATAAATTTCAAGGGCGGTATAATATAAATATGTATAGTAGAATTAGAATGTTATCTTACTGTCTTGATAAAAACGGCACAAAAAAAGTTATACCAAATTATGAAAGACATAATTTAGTATAACTTGAATCAGCAGAGCATAACCCAAAATAAATTGATATAAAATTAGTCACCAAACAGTCACCAAAACCATATTTTTCACCGATGTCAGAAAAAGAAAAAATCCCGCAACAACGTGTTTGCGGGCTTTTCTTTGGCAGGGGCAGAAGGTTTCGAACCCTC
>JAFUTU010000043.1 GCA_017484095.1 Ruminococcus sp.
AAACAATCTGTTATAATATATTTATCAATTTTTAGAAGGTGTTTTTGTGACTATCAAGCAGCAAGTTATCAATATGCTGACAGAAAATATCGGCAATTATATTTCAGGAGAGGATATCGCTGCAGCACTGGGCTGTTCAAGAGGTGCTGTGTGGAAAGCAGTAAAATCACTTAAAAACGACGGCTATGCGATCAACGCTGTAACCAATAAAGGATATAAACTTGATACAGACGCAGATATTCTTAGCTTTGAAGGTGTCAATAAGTATATTGATAAAAAGCTCAGTGGACTAGACATACAGGTTTTCAGCTCGATAGATTCGACAAACAATTATTTAAAAAGCATTGCTGAAAGCGGAGCCAAAGAGGGTACTATAGCTATCGCCTCACAACAGACGGGCGGAAAAGGCAGGCTTGGACGTTCTTTTTTTTCACCGGCAGATTCAGGTCTTTATATGAGTATCCTTCTCAGACCCAGAATACCGGCTGATAAGGCTGTCAGGATAACGACAGTTGCTGCTGTTGCTGTAGCTATGGCCGTACAGAAAGCATTCAGTGTGAGCGCAGACATAAAATGGGTCAACGACGTTTATATAAAAGGCAAAAAAATATGTGGAATACTGACGGAAGCATCACTTGACATGGAGAGCGGCGGTCTTGATTACGCAGTATGCGGCATAGGTATCAATATCTATGAGCCAAAAGACGGATTTCCCGAAGAGATAAGACAAACTGCAGGAGCAATTCTCAACAAAAGGACGGCTGACGCAAAAAACAAAATGGCTGCCGAGCTGATAAACAGCTTTTTCGAGCTTTATACAAGCAACAATGAAAAGGCATATTTATCGGAATACAAAAAAAGGCTTATCTGGGTAGGAGAACAGATAAACCTTTTCAGAGGTGAAGATTCTATATCAGCAACTATGCTGGGTGTTAATGATGATTGCGCACTTCTAGTGAGATATCATGACGGGACAGAGGCAACTATTACCTCAGGTGAAATATCGATCAGAAAAAAGACATAAAAAAGGCGCTGTGTGTTCACAGCGCCTTTTCACTACTGGATATTCTTATCGTTAGCAGCTTCCTTGATTCCCGAAACAAGTCCGGCAATACCCTGGATCTCACTAGGTATAATGATCTTGGTCGCTTTTCCGTCAGCAGCCTTCTGGAACGCTTCAAGGCTCTTAAGCTTAAGCACCTGATCGTTAGGATTTGCATTATTCAGCTTTTCTATACTGTCAGCAAGTGCCTGCTGAACCATCTGAATAGCCTGCGCTTCACCCTCTGCTTCAAGCATTTTCTGCTGCTTAACAGCATCAGCTCTGAGGATCATCGACTGCTTCTCAGCCTCTGCCGCAAGTATCTGAGACTCCTTCTCAGCCTGCGCCTTAAGTATCTTAGATTCCTTTTCACCCTCTGCTACCAGCACCTGAGACTTCTTTTCAGCTTCAGCCTGGATTACCTTCTCACGCCTCTCACGGTCAGCCTTCATCTGTTTTTCCATAGCGTCCTGGATCTCACGAGGAGGAATAATGTTTTTAAGCTCAACTCTCTGAACCTTTATTCCCCAGCGGTCTGTAGCTTCATCGAGTATAGCAGTGATCTTAGTGTTGATTATATCTCTCGAAGTAAGAGTCGCTTCGAGGTCAAGGTCACCGACTATGTTACGCAGTGTAGTAGCAGTAAGGTTCTCAATGGCAGAAATAGGTCTCTCAACACCGTATGCAAACTGCATAGCATTAGTTATCTGGAAGAATACTACCGTATCTATCTGCATAGTTACGTTATCCTTAGTGATAACTGACTGCGGTTTGAAATCTACAACCTGTTCTTTAATGGAAACCTTCTTAGCTATCCTGTCGATAACAGGGAACTTCAGATGAAGTCCGGTTCCCCACGATGCGTGGAAAGTTCCTAATCTTTCAACTACGAACACATAAGCCTGAGGAACTATCCTAACACAGCGGATAAGTCCAACAATGATTATAAATCCGATCACAGCAATTATAATAAGAGCAATATCATCCATAATAAATACCTCCTGAGATCAACTTACCTTTTGAGTTACTATCAGCTTAGAGCCGTCTACCTTGACGACCGTTACATCTCTACCTTCGTCTATCTGCTCACCCTTTTCAGATCTTGCAGACCAGAATGTACCGTCAAGCTTGACTCTGCCACTGTTTTTTGTATTGTCGATCTTCTCGATCACCTGAGCTGTTTTTCCGACATCGAGCTCATAGTTGGTCGGGACCTTTTTCTGATTGATCCGTTTTGCTATTGGTCTGGTGAACACCAGCACGACCGCAGAAGTGATAACAAACGCAAACAGTTGAGCAACAAATCCGATTTTTGCAAGTGCAAAAAACATTGCAACCAGCGCGCCGACTGCAAACCAGATCGACACAAGTGCAGCGGTTGATGCTTCAACTATCAGGAAGAACACAAAAGCGACCGCCCAGAATATCATCAGAGCCGTAGAGCTCAGATCAGCAATAAAACCAGGCATAGATCATGACCTCCGTTTCCTGTTCTTTTGCAGGTCTAAACGCTCTTTAGACCTCGACACACATTATAGCATACTTTTTCGTATTTTTCAATAGTTTCATAAATTAATTTTAATTACAAATTATTTACGATTATTACAACAAAAACAGGCAGTCCAAAGACTGCCTGAATTAATTCTATACAGGGTGAACCTTGTTCTCAGCATCAGAGTGCTTTGTATCTATGCCATACTTGCGGTCTCTGCGCTCTTTGAAGAACTTAGGTGCGACCTTCGGGAACATTGCGTAAGTGAGGATATCCTCTTCCTGCTCGGTCCATTCGGAAGCCTCAGCCTTCATCGTCTCGAACTCAGGCTCCAGCAGATCAGCTGGTCTGCAGGTTATAGGCTCCTCATCACCGAGTATCTTTTTCTGGAATTCAGGATCAATATCAACAGGAGTCTTGCCGTACTCTCCCTTGACCATGCTCTTAAACTCTTTGGTAACGGTCTTGTATCTCTCGCCCATAATGACATTGAACACAGCCTGTGTACCAACTATCTGAGACGTGGGTGTTACCAGAGGAGGATATCCTGAATCCTTTCTAACCCTTGGCACTTCCTTCAAAACCTCGTCAAGCTGATCGGCTTTACCCGCCTCTTTAAGCTGTGAAAGCAGATTTGAAAGCATTCCGCCCGGCACCTGATAAAGCAAAGCGTTAGCATTTACCGCCAGCATAGACGGATCCAGCAAACCGTTATCTATGTATTTCTTTCTAAGCTTCATAAAGTAATCTCTGATCTCATTGAGCTTGACCAGATCAAGACCTGTATCGTATTCGGTACCCTGGAAGGTAGCAACAATAGACTCTGTAGGTGCATGAGATGTACCAAGCGCCAGAGGCGACATAGCAGTATCAACAGCATCTACACCAGCTTCAACAGCCTTGATTATACACATAGAAGCAAGACCCGAAGTATAGTGAGTATGCAGCTGAACAGGTATCTTTACTGCTGCCTTGAGGTCTCTTACCAAGCTCTCGGCCTCATACGGAGTAAGAAGTGCTGCCATGTCCTTGATACAGATAGAGTCTGCTCCCGCTTCCTCGATCTGCTTTGCATATTTGACAAAATACTCATGTGTAAATACCTCACCAAGGGTATATGAGATCGCTACCTGGGCGTGTCCCTGCTCTTTTTTAGCAGCCTTAATAGCTGTCTGGAGGTTTCTGATATCGTTGAGAGCATCAAATATTCTTATGATGTCAATACCGTTAGCAATGGACTTCTGAACAAAATATTCTACCAGATCATCAGCATAATGACGATAGCCTAACATATTCTGTCCTCTGAAAAGCATCTGCAGCTTGGTATTCGGCATCTCTTTTCTGATAGTTCTCAGTCTCTCCCAAGGATCCTCGTTAAGAAATCTTATACAAGAATCAAAGGTCGCACCGCCCCAGCATTCAGAAGAATAAAAGCCGACCTTATCTATCTCCGAAAGTATCGGACGCATCTCATCGAGTGACATCCTGGTTGCAAGAAGTGACTGATGAGCATCACGAAGAACTGTCTCTGTAATCTTTAGCTTACCCATTTATCAATTCAATCCTTTCCGAACAAACTCAGCGATCAGCCGATCACTGCAAGCACTGCACCTGTCTCAACAGATGAGCCCTTAGTAGTATTTATGCTGAGCACCTTGCCGTCGCAGGGAGCATTAACATCGTTTTCCATCTTCATAGCTTCAAGCACACAAACTGCCTGACCTGACTGAACAGTATCACCGACTGCGACCTTAATATCAAGGATAGTTCCGGGCATCGGAGCAGTTACCTTTGTACCGTCAGCCACAGGTGCAGCCTTAGCAGGTGCAGGTGCTGCAGCAGGAGCAGTTGCCGCTGCAGGAGCCGCAGCTACAGCAGGAGCTGAGCCTGCGTCTACCTCTTCTACAGCTACGTCATAAGCTTTTCCGTTTACGGTTATGTTATATCTTTTCATAATAATTACCACCAATCTTTAAATTATCAAAGCTGAATATTGCTATGCTTCTTGGGAAGTCTCGAAACTCTCTTTCCTGCGAGAACGTCAAGTGAATCAACTATAAGCTTTCTGAGCCCATTTGGAGAAACAACGCCATCAACATTACCGTTAGCTGCCGCAGCTGCTGCACTGGCCTGAGTTCTTGCAAACTCACTTGCCAGCTGTTCTCTGGCTGCGCCTGTGTCTTCAACGCCCTTGAGCTTATCATGCTCGAGGAATTCAACGGCAGTAACAGGAGCCAGCGCCGAAATAACGGCATTATCAAGTGCATATGCAAGATCAGCATTTGCACCCTTTCCTGCCAATGCTATAAACGCAGCACCGTAAGCCTTACCGACAACCACAGAGATCTTAACTGTTGTTGCTTCGGCATAAGCATGACAAAGCTTTGACATTGCCCTGACAGCGCCTGCTGCCTCAGTCTTATCGTCAGACTCAAACCCCTCAGTGTCAACAAATGTTATCACAGGAACGGAGAACGAATCACAAAGCCTTACAAATTTGGCGATCTTGGTGCAGTCATCAGCGTTCAGCTTATCAGTTGTCTTATTAGTTGCCACAAATCCTACAGCGGAACCATTAACACTTGCAAGTGCCGTATAAGCAGCCTTTCCGAAGCCGTCATAAAGCTCAGTCACACTCTCAGCGTCTGAAACAGACTTGACAGCTGTGTCAGCATCACTGCCAAATGCCGTATCAGGCTCAGTAAACTCATACATAGGTGCAGGTGAAAGATTATTCTGAGGCAGCTTTGAAATAAGCTTTGCAGCAGCTTCAACAGCAGTCTTGTCATCCTCACAAACTACAGCAGCAGTTCCGTTAGCAGCAGCATTTTCAGCAGACGAGTCATCGTCAGAATTTACCGCAACGAACATTGATGCTCCCTTAGCCATTACTGTAAGGTCAGCAGTCTGAGCAAGCATTGCAGCACAGCCTGCACAAGTACCTGCAACTACGGCTATCTGCAGCACAACTCCCGAAAGATTTGAAGCCTGTGCCAAAAGCTCTCCGTAAGCGCTGAGCGCTTTAGAACCGTCACTGACATCAGCTCCGAACGAATCATAGACAGCCACAACAGGCACGCCAGTTTTAGCAGCAAGTTCATATACCTTAGAGATCTTCTTTGCCTGTGCCTCATTCATGGCACCGTTCTTAACACTTATGTCCTGTGAGAAGGCATAAACAGGATTTCCGTCAACATAGCCAAAAGCAGTAATGACGCCTGTTAATTCACCGGCAGCCAAAGCATAAGCATCCAGCTCGGTAAAGCTGCCCTCGTCGAACAGATATGTAAGTCTTTTTCTTGCGTCGCTGTCAGCAAACACCTTTGCCTGCAGCTCTTCAAGTGTCGAAAATGTATCCGGCATACAATTTCCTCCATTCAAAATAATGTTCTAAATATACACAATTTATTATACTATTTTTTTCTTGATTTTACAAGATGTTTTTTAATCGAATTGTGATTGTTTACTATTTTGTAATAATTACAAAACACTTTGAGCAAATTTACATAAAAAGAGCGGCAAAAAAGCCGCTCAGAATTATTTTTTCAACATTGCAGTTCTCAAAGCTCTTAACTCATCAGGTTTCAGCTCTCTGTATTCACCCGGCTGCAGCATTCCGAGTTTTATAGGTCCGATAGCAGTTCTTTTCAGTCGTGCAACTTCAAGTCCTACAGCTTCACACATTTTTCTGATCTGTCTGTTCCTGCCTTCATGTATTGTCATCTGCAGAACAACTCTGCCCTGCTGTTTTTCAAGCACAACTACAGAACACTCAGCCGTCATCTTTCCGTCGATCTCGACACCTGATGAAAGCTGCACCAGCTGATCGTCATTTATATCGGGTCTGACTGTAACTCTGTAGGTCTTATTAACATGATGAGAAGGATGCATGATATCATTAGCAAAAGCGCCGTCATTAGTAAAAAGGAGCAACCCCTCTGAGTTCTTGTCAAGTCTTCCTACAGGGTATACTCTATCAGGCAGACCTTTCAAAAGATCTGTAACACATTTTCTGTCACGGTCGTCCTTCATAGTAGTTACATAACCTCTAGGCTTATGAAGCATTATGTAATAGAGCCGTCTTTTTCTGACAGCACCTATTCTTTCCCCGTCAACAGTTATGATATCCTTATCAGGCAAAGCTTTGTCTCCGAGGGAGCATTTTCTGCCATTAACCAGAACACTGCCGTTTTCTATATACTCCTCGGCCTTGCGCCTAGAACACAAACCGCTGTCCGCTATTATTTTTTGTATACGAACCTTTTCCATAACTACCTCTTATCTGTCAATGATTTTGTACACATTATATTATAAAGTCAATAATATCCATAAATACATCTATCAAAGATGTATCATTCTTCTTGCTGCTCTCGTATTTATTCACGGAGCTGTCAGCTGTAATATCTGCTCTGGCTATCTCAAAACCGTTATAAGAATATACTATTTGACCAACTTTGTCGCCATTGTTAACGGGAGCATAAACAAAAGGCTGAATATAGACATTTACATCGCACTTTTGAGCTTTGTCTCTGAGCATAACAGCAAAAACTGTTTCAGACGTGCAGTTTACAATATCAGCATTACCGCCGACTACCGAAATTTCAAAGGTAATGCTGCTTTTCGGCAAAAGCTGTCTCGAATAATAGCTGTAGCAGCGGTCATATAAAGCCTTGTGATCCTCCCAATCGTTTCTGTCGTTGAGAGTAACACAAATAAGAGTTTTTCCATCTCTTTTGCAGGCAGAAACAAGGCATCTTCCTGCTTTATCAGTAAAGCCGGTTTTTACTCCGAACACACCGTCACAGCTTCCGAGTAGCTTATTCGTGTTATAAAGAACTCTTCTGTACGGAGGAGCACCAAACTCTACGGGCATTGAGGGCGATGAACATATCTTGCAAAAGTCGGGATCTTTGATCGCCTCAGCCGCAAGTCTTGCCATATCATAGGCCGTGGAGTAATGCTCATCTGTATTATCATCAAGCCCTGATGGCGTCACAAAATGAGTGTCTTTAAGACCAAGCTCATGGGCTTTATCATTCATTCTACCGACAAAATTCTCAACAGAGCCGGCAACCCTCACAGCTGCAGCATTAGCAGCATCATTACCGCTAGGCAAAAGCATTCCGCAGCAAAGCTCTCTCAAAGTAACGATATCGCCCTCTTGGAGACCCATCGAGGAACCCTCGGTCTTTATAGCTTCACTGTCAACGACGAACTCCTCGTCAAGCTCACCGTGCTCTAGTACCAGCAATACTGACATGATCTTGGTCGTGCTTGCCATTGGCAGTCGCTCGTCCTTACTTTCTGAAAAGAGCACCTCTTCCGTATCAGCATCAATCACTACAGCACCCTTCGCTGATATTTCAGGCAGATCAACAGCCTGTGCAGATATCTGAAAACCGGAAAGAAGCAATACAGATCCGAGTACAAAAGACAAAAACCTCATAAATTCACACCCTTTAAGCTTTTTACTTATTATGCACAAAGGGTGTGAAAAAATTCAATTATTCGTCAAAGTCACCAGAAGACGATTTTTTATCGATAAAATCCTTCACCTTGTCAAGAACATCAGGGACCATATTAACTATGGCGTTCTCCTTAGGTGCATTGGCAGTAAGCTGTAAAAGCTTTACTTCGCCGTTGTAGATAGCAATAAAAGCTACAGGCGAAATTGTTATTCCTGCTCCTGAACCACCGCCGAAATTACCGGTATTCTTGGTCGGAAGATCAGAGCCGCCGGAAGCAAACCCAATAGATACCTTTGAAACAGGTATAATAGTAGTTCCGTCGGGAGTTACAACAGGCTTTCCGACTATAGTTTCAGAATCTACAAGCTCTCTGATCTTTTCTGTAGCTGTTTTAACAAGGGATTCGATCTTACTGTTTTCGTTCATTTTAACTCAACCTTTCTGTTATGATCTATATTGTCAATGATAAACTATAATACAGCAGCTGCGGCAGCCTTTTCTGCCTGCTCACGTGCTTTTCGTTCAGCTTTTTCAGCTTTTTTACGGGCTCTGCGTCTTCTCCACCAGCCCGGCAGGAACAGTCTTGCCAGCTTGCAGCCAAGACAGAAGACGATAGCGATGACCGAGCTCGGTCTCACACAAACTGTAGTTTTTATGTGAAAATCGAGCTTCTTTTCAAAAAAGCCGCAGGTGATATCAGCTTTTTTCACCTTCAATGTAAATATACCGCCTATCAGCGATAATGCACTGAATACTATCGGTTGGAGCTTTCCGTAAAAGATGGCAGACTCTGACGGATCCTCTTTTGCAATATACAGCTCAAGCTCCAGTTTATTGATTCGTATTTTTTTGAGCAGCTTTCTTGTATATTTCAAAGTAGGTGGTATAAAAGGCTTGAAGAACTGATATTTTTCCTTTAGCTTATCAAGCTTGCTGCCGTGCTGTTTTTTCTCAGCCTTTGCTGCTTCTTTTTCTGCTTTTTTCAGCTCTTTTTCAAGCTTTTTCTTTTCTTTTAGGGCTTGCTTTTGTTCCTTCGTCAGCTTTTGTTTTACCTGTTTCAGAGGCGCTTTATCATCGCCTGAAGAGCTACCCTTTATTTTTACAGGTCCATCGTCAGTGTTATCTTCCTCGTCAAGCTTGTCCAGCTCATCAAGACTGATAGTTTTACTTTCCTGTTGCTTCTCTTCCGGCGCTGCCTTCTCATGCTCTTTTTTCGGCTTTTTTTGAGGCTTGGCCTCTTTTAAAGCTATATCGCCTTTATCAGCCGTATTCATTTTATACACTGTAAAAAACAGGTATTTAGCCTTAACATCGATTCCATCTTTGCTCGCATCGACATATATCCTTATAGAAAAATGGAGAAGGATAACTATAAAAGCAATAATGCCCAGAATTATCCATAATGCAAGTATAGCTATCATCTCCCTTCAAGATCACATACTACTGCTGTTCTTCGCGCTCCTTGTTTTCAAGAAGTTCATCAAATGATATCTGCTCCTTTTGATCAGAAAGCTCGGGAAGGTCTTTTATTGAAGCAAGCCTGAATGCCCTGAGAAAGTTATCAGTGGTCTTATAAGCAATAGGCCTTCCCGGCAGATCAAGCCTTCCTGCCTCTGCCAGCAGACCCTTTTCGACCAGAGAATTAACAACTCCCGAGGAATCCACTCCCCTTACCTGCTCAACAAAGCCTTTTGTGACAGGCTGGTTATATGCAACTATCGTTAATGCCTCCATAGCAGCAGGAGACAAAACAGAGTTTTTCTTGATCTCAAGTGCCGCTTTGATATATGGCGCAAAACTCTCCTTTGCAGCAAGCTGATAAGAGTTTTCAAGCTTTAGCAGCATCAAAGCGCTGTTATCAAATGAATATTTCTCATTAAGCTTTTCTATAGCATCATCAAGCTCGTTTTTTGTTACGACAGCAGCCTCGCAGAGCTTTTCCTCTTCCATAGGCTCGCCGGCCGCAAACAAGACAGCTTCAATGATCGCACTAAGATTTATTTCTTCCATATTTACCTCATTATCCGTACTTCCAGTAGCCCCTTCTGAACTGTGAACCTACAGGAGAAAAGCCCCAGTAGTATCTCCTCTTGTTCCACAGATTAGGGCTCATAAACTGCTCTTTTGTTTCGTCAGCTAAAACATCGATCACTATCTCTTCATACAAAGGCTTATTCTGCTGACACTTGTCTTTCTCTTCCAAAATATCAGAAGCTTTGATATCCAGTAAAGTCATAGGTATGCTTATCATACATGGCGCTATTCTCGCTGACATTGCCCTCTCTTCAGCTTTTCTGACGAACTCCGCCTCAGGTTCTTTGTTAAGATCTTTCACACTATCAACAGCTTCGGTATGAATTTCAGACTCATCAGACACAGCCGAACTTATTTCATCAACCGTTTCAGTGACCGGCACAGCTTCATCATCTGCATTATCATCAATAACAGGATCGGCAGCAGCACCAGGCTCACTGCTAACTACTGCTGTTTTCTTCTGCCGAGATGACTTATTGAAATATATCTTGGTATTATCATCATTGATCGTTATTCTGCCCGATTTGGTAAGCTCCAAAACTGCCAGAAATGTCGCTACCTTCTCACTTTTAGTCTGAACCCCGTCATACAGACAAGACATATCGCACTCCCCCGTGCGATAGAGCCTTTTTAAAACAAAAATTATCTTTGAAGTTACAGAAACTATCTTATGAGAAACTATCGGTTCAAAAAGCTTGGCTTTAAGCGGCTCATTCTCTTTTACTCGTTTATGTATACCGAGATATGCCTGCAATAGTATATCAGGATCATGCTCTCGGGAATAAGTCTTGTTTATCGGTAATACCAGAGGTTTTCTTACAAAAATATTACCGCAGCTGTAATGTTCGGACAGCTCAGCTGCCGCAAGCTTTACCAAAGAATACTCAATTATCCGTCCTTCGAGCTCTTTTTTCAGAGCCTCGGCTTCATCATCGTGCGGCAGCAGTTCACAAGTCTTGATATAAACAAGTCGTGCAGCCATTTCAAGAAATTCAGCCTCATACTCATGATCGACATATTCAAGCTGCTCCATATATTCTAAATATTGTGCAAGCAACAAAGATATCTCAATATCATAGATATTCATTTTATGCTTAGAAATAAGCGTAAGCAGCAGATCAAGCGGCCCCTCAAATGTATCGAGCCTGAAATGTGCGGTCATCATTTATAATTGAAGTCCTTTCTCTGCCTATTTAATAATCGATCTCAAGATAGGATCCAGCCAGCTCGTTATCAGATCAATAAAGTCAAAAAGCTTCCCCTGAACAAAACCGAGAGGTTTGTTCAGAATTCCGGAAACCAGCAATATCATAAAACCTACAGTTATATAAAGCTGGTTTCTTCTCATAAAAGAATCAAATTTCTTTCCGGTGAAGTAATTTAGTATCTTTTCACCGTCAAGAGGAAATATCGGTATGAGGTTAAACACTGCCAGACCGATATTAATAGCCGTAAAGTAATAAAATATAAGAGTTACATAATACATTGCCTGCGGATCAGAACCTGAAAACAGCTGCACATAATAGACCCTATAAAATATTTTATAAAAAATAATACCTAAAAGAGAAAGCAAAATATTTGAGGTAGGACCTGCCGCAGCCGTCAGAGCCATATCTCGGCGATAATGCTTGAACCTTACAGGATTGATCTGCACAGGTTTTCCCCAGCCAAAGCCTGCAAAAAACAGAGCGACTGCACCCAATGGATCAATATGTGCCAGTGGATTAAGAGTAAGCCTTCCCTGATAGCGAGGGGTCTCATCACCCAGCTTGACTGCTGCCCATGCGTGCGCAAACTCATGGATAGGAGTACACATAAATATTATCATAAGCTTCGTTCCGTATTTAAGAACATCTTCCGCAGTCATGTAAACAAACCTTTCATTACATAATAACATAATATACATTGTTATTATACACCATATCAGAACAAATTTCAAGGGATTTTACACTCAAAATTGCTCATATTTGCTCGAAATATTGTTATTTTCGCAAAAAATAAAAAAAATCGCAAAAAGGACTTGCTTTTTTCTTTCAGTTGTGCTATAATACTAAATGTTATGGACTTAGTATCAGTTTAGGTAAAAGGAGGTGCAGCCTCATGGCAAAGTGTGATTTTTGCGGAAAGGGCGTTACTTTCGGAATTAAGGTTTCTCATTCTCACAGAAGAACCAACAGAACATGGAAGCCGAACGTAAAGAGAGTTAAGGCTGTTGTAAACGGCACTCCCTGTCACGTTTATGCTTGCACAAGATGTCTGCGTTCTGGCAAGGTTGAGAGAGCGTAATGACGACAGCTGTCGATCAATAAGCGGCAGATAAGTACGAAAAAAGCAGGCCGACACAGTGATGTCGGTCTTTTTTCATGCAAACAAAAAAGGCTCCCGTTCTTCGGGAGCCTTTAAACTATGCGGCAAGTCTGCCGTAATTGTGTCGTTTGTTCGGCGGAGCAAACGGTGAAGTCTCAGTCTCATTCATCTGATCTGGCGGAGTTGAGGAATCAAAGCCGCCATCGACCTTATCTATCATATCAAAATAAATGATAGCATTAGATATATCTATTCTTTCGTTTGCATACTCGGAGTACGAAGATATATAATACTCATCAACTACACCGTCATTGATCCTTGCATCAATAGCCGATTGATTGTATACCTCATCGTCAACTGCTTTGAACAGACCGTGCTCTGTCTCATCAAAGATCAGGTTTGGTGTATCTTTATAGATCTGATTACACGAAGCCTGAGTCATCACATTATGATAATCTGTGAGATCAAAATACTTATCCTTCTGACTGTCATAATAAACAGTGTCTGTAACAAAGTTACCATTGGGGAAAATAACAACGTTCTCTTCGTCCTCAGCTATCGACATTATATCATGACCCAAAGCGTACTTGTTATAAAAGCCGAACATATTACCAAGCGTTGGCTGAATATCATACATACCCATTACCTGAGTGAATTCCTTGGGCTCGTACTCTCCGTTTTTAGACCAGATGATAAAAGGTACCTTTCTGTTCAGATTATAATAGTAATCGTCAACAGGAATATAACCGGGATCATCCTCAGAAAGAACAGTATCTGTGAACGGATCGTAATTTATGTATCTGTCATATTCCTCAGCCTTTACTTTAGCATCATGATCTCCGTAGATAACGATCACCGTATCATCGAGAAGCCCTTCGCTTTCCAGCTCTTCCATGAACTGACCAAGCGCCTCATCGGCATAATGAACTGACTTGAAATATGAACCAAGCTTAGTTCCTTCAAGGAAATCAGCAGATATCTCCTCATAGAGACCTGTATCTTCATTATATATCTGATACTTAAAGTCAACATTGTAATCGCTGACGCGCTCGATATCAGTGAACGGAGTATGATTTGTAAGCATTATCATAACACCGAACCATTTATCGTGCTGTTTAGCTACACCGCCGATCTTTGGGACCGCCTGACTGAAGAATGACTTATCCGAGAGACCCAGGCCGATAGTTTCATCAATATCAAAATCAGTGGTATAATTATAGAATCTGTCATAACCCAATGATGAGTGAAGATTCATTCTGTTCCAGAACGTACCGTTGTTTGCGTGCATACTGAACACATAATATCCGAGGTCCTTCATCATTTTCTGGGTCGTACAATAATCTCTGTCCCAATAGTTTATCGCAACGGTACCGCTTGATGCTGGCATCAGCGATGATGAGAATGTAAACTCGCTGTCAGAGCTTGTTCCTACGCTTTCCTGAGCGTAGAAGTTTGAGAAATAAAGGCCTTCACGAGCAAGCTTATTAAGATTAGGAGTAAGCTCCTCGCCATTTATATAAGTTTCCATACAGAACTGCTGGATACTCTCGGCATGGATAGCTATAACATTCTTATTCTTGAAGATGTTTGTATAATCGTTTTTCTTTATTTCCTCTGCCTCTGACTTGTTCTTTTCCTCATAGAATTTGGTAAATGCCTCCTCGCTCTCATCATAGCCGAAAAGCATATTTACCTCTGCATTTATGGTGGAAACAATATCACTTGCCTGATATGTATAAAGTCCGAATGTTCCCATTACATACTCTCTGTTCCACTGCTTTGCAAGACGTGAATAATCAGTACCCGTAAGTGTCAGGCAGAATATGCCTGCAAGACCAAGAGATGTACAGAATGTGGCAATGCCGCGTTTTCTGCGGCTTTTCTTTTCTCTGTTCTGGCTCTCATAGTTTCTTGTTCTTTTCTTTAGAAAGATATAAGTAACTATCAGCGCAGGTATCTGCCAAATGAACAGCAGATCCTTCCATTCCATAATGTTCTCTGTAACGGCGTTCATAACTCCGCCAAGCTGCGAAGCCGTCGAAATAAGTGATACCGAAACAAACGACTTATAGTTAGTGAAATAAATAGAATTGGCAACACAAAGAATTACAAATATCACCGAAAAAAACAGCAGATATCCGAATTGTCTCTTAGGCTTTTTGAATATGTAGGAAAACGACGCCCAGAAAAGCACAAGAGCTATATCTGCAAGCAGCGGCTTTATCTGATTATACTCAAACTTTACTGTAAAGGCTCTCAGCATAAATGCATTCAAAACAGATGCAAATATGAATACAAGCACTATAAGATTGTTCACAGCGTAGTCCTTGATGCCGCGCAAGCATTTTAAGACCTTATCCTTCATGCCTTACAGACCCGAAATACGGGCCATCCTCCCTTCCGATATACTATGTATACAAAATCATAAACTATTAACAAAGCATAAACACATCTCAGATAGATATATTTTACACTCAGACTTCATTTTTGTCAACAAAAAAACTCAAAATTTCAGCTAACTTTCACTTTTGTAATATTAATGTAATCGTAATAATAAACTTTTTAGTTATTTTGCAGATGTTTCCATAAAATCTGCTTGTTTTTTATCAAATCGGCTGTGATTTTTATACAAAGCTACAAAGATGTTTTTTGTTATTGATTTTAATAAAAAAATAGATTATAATTGTGGTGAGATCAAAAAGCGAGGTATAACTATGATCAAACTTATCGCAACAGATATGGACGGCACTTTACTGGATGACAAAAAGAATCTGCCTGAGAATTTTGATGAAGTCGTCAATAAACTTTTCGAGAAAAACATAAAATTCGTTATATCAAGTGGGCGCAGCTTTTGTGCTTTAAAAGCCCAATTTAAAGACTATCTTGATGATATGAGCTTTATTTGCGATAATGGTGCTTATGTTGTTGACTGCAGAGAGCTTATATATGTTTCTCTTCTGCCAAAGAATATTGTAAAGCGCTGCATAGCTTTGTGCGAACAAAACGGTTATACGCTTCTTCTCTGCGGAAAAAACGGCACATGGCATAATTCTAAAAACACAGCCGCACATAAAGAGATAGCGCAGTACTATAACAATCAGGTGTTTACAGAAGACCTGAACAGTGTTAACGATGATATTTTCAAGGCTGCTGTTTTCGAAGAAGGCGGCATAGAATCTGACGGATATATCAAGCTACTCAATGAATTCGCAAGCGAGTGCAATGTTCAGCTTTCGGGCAGATACTGGGTCGATCTTATGTCTCAGGGCTCTACAAAGGGCACTGCATTAAAAAGGCTCGAAAACCGAATAGGCATAGGCTATGAAGAAACGATGGCTTTCGGTGATTATCTTAATGATATAGATATGCTGAACAATTCATATTACAGTTTTGCAATGTCAAACGCACACGATTCAATAAAGCAGGTCGCTAACTTTTTGACAGGCTCTAACAACGAGAACTCCGTTATGAAGGAAATTAGTAAATATTGTTTATAATATATAAGCTTTCACAGTGTAGTTCTGTGAAAGCTTATTTTTCATCAGTGTTTTCTTCGTTATCGGCGTTATCATTTGTTTTCTTATTTTTAATGTATCTTATAAGCTTCTGAACCAGAAGTGTCGTAAGAGAACCCGTGACTAGTGCAGGAACAACAAGAGATACGATCTCAACAGAGTTTGATACGTCCATAGTAACAAGTATAGAACCTAGCACAATATAATATATGCCGATAATTACCGACAAAACAATCACAGAAGTATCATTGAACCTGTTTTTCATTACTAACACCGTCCTTATTTATAATATAGCACAAAAAAATCAAATTGTAAAGAATATGTTTGAAATTGGTCAGAAAAACACTCAATCTTGAATGGCTTTACTTTTGAATAATAATATGAAATAAGTGCTCGCCGCACTGCTGGACATCGCGCACAAGACTGTGTAGTCAGTTATTTGCACACGCGACTTTACTTTTGAATAATAATATGATATAATTATTGATATAGATTTAATATCAAAAAACGGGAGCATTTATGGTTTTAAGCATTGAGCATTTATACAAATATTTCGGTGCTGAGCCGATCTTAAAGGATATCTGCCTGACAGTCGAGAACAAAGAAGCTGTCGGGCTCATCGGCGTTAACGGCTGCGGAAAATCAACGCTGCTAAATATCATAACAGGCTTACTTGACTATGATCTTACTTCCGAAGGGCTTGGCAGCCTTAGTATAGATCCGAGAGTCAAGATAGGCTATTTAAAGCAGAACAGTGGTCTGGACTCCTCACTCTCAATAAAAGAAGAGATGAAAAACGCATTTTCCGACCTTAACGATACGCTTGACAGAATGAAAGTGCTGGAGCAAACTATCGGCGATGCCGAGGGAGAAGAACTGGAAAAGTTAAGCTCTGAATATGCAGAGCTTTCTGCCTATTTTGAAGCCCGTGACGGCTACCGTATGAATACAAGGATAGATATGGTGCTGAACGGTATGGGCTTTTCTCCCGATGATTCTTCAAGGACAGTATCTACGCTGTCAGGCGGAGAAAAAACCAGGTTGGCTCTCGCAAAGCTTCTGCTTGAGGAACCACAGCTTCTGATACTGGACGAGCCTACCAACCACCTTGATTTTGTAACGCTTAAATGGCTTGAAGATCACCTGAAGTCATATAAAGGTGCTATTATCATAGTTTCACATGACAGGTATTTTCTTGACAAGGTATGTACCCGCATATGTGAACTTGAAAACTGCCGACTGACATCGTATAAAGGCGGTTATTCTCAGTATGTAGTTGCTAAGAAAGCAGCATCTCAGCGCCAGATGAAGGAGTATGAAGCACAGCAGGCTGAGATAAAAAAGCTGGAAGAATATATTGAAAAGAATAAAGTAAGAGCTTCAACGGCTAAAATGGCAAAGTCAAGGCAAGCTATGCTCGATCGCATTGAGCGAATAGACAAACCTTTGATGCTAAACAAAGCGCCGAAAATTGATCTTGAATACGATATAGAACCAACCAAAGAGGCGGTTAAGATCAACGGCTGTGAACTGAGAGTAGGGCTCGGAACTGACAGCAGGTTGATATCAGACCGGATTGATATGCTTATCAGGCGCGGCGAACATACAGGGCTTATCGGAATAAACGGCGCCGGTAAGACCAGTATACTAAAGCTTATAATGGGCACTATACCTCACGAAAAAGGCTCTGTCATTTTCGGAGGGAACGTCAAGCTTTTCTACTTCGATCAAGAGCACGCATCGCTGGATCCGAGCATGACGGTACTGGATCAGTTACTATACAGGTTCAGCGGTCTTTCAGTTGAACAAGCCAGAAAAGTTCTTGCCTCTGTCCTTATCACAGGTGAAGATGTCTTCAAGCCGATATCTATTCTCAGCGGCGGTGAACGAGCAAAGGTATGCTTTGCTATAATGATCCTTTCAAAAGCAAACGTTCTTATACTTGATGAGCCGACAAATCATCTTGATCTGCCTGCCAAAGAAGTGCTTGAAGAAGCGCTGGCATCATATAAGGGCACAATGCTCCTCGTATCACATGACAGATATCTGCTTGACAGGGCTGCGACACGAATAATTGAGATGAAAAACGGAAAGCTGCGCTCCTTTGAGGGTAATTTCACCGCTTACAGCGAAGCTGTATCTGCTGAAGAACAGCAGCTGGCAGCGGAAGTCTCGGAGAAAAAAGCAGCTGAACAGGAGCAGCTTCGCAAAACAGAGAAGCAGCGCCTTCACCGAACCAAGCAGCAAAGAGCGCTCGATGCAAAAAAGCGCAGCAGGATAAAAGAGCTTGAATCTCTCATTGAGGAAAGTGAGATAATGATCTCGCAAATGGAAGTAGAGATCGCCTCACCTGAGCTTGCGCATGATTATGAAGCGATGAATATAAAATGCACCGAGCTTGAACAAAAAAGAGCCGAACTTGACTCGATGATGGAAGAATGGGCAGAACTGTCAGACGAGATATAAAATCACCCACGGAAGGATCCTCCGTGGGTTTATTTATCCTATTATGTTTTTTACAGCCGCTGATATATCCTCGGAATTGAACAGATATGTTCCCGAAACAAAGGTATCAGCGCCTGCCTGTCTGCAACGAAGAGCTGTTTCGGCATTAATGCCGCCGTCCACTTCTAACCTGATATTCCTTCCAGAATCATCTATCAATGCTCTGCACTGCTTTATCTTTTGAAGCGTATCCTTGATGAATCCCTGTCCGCCGAATCCAGGCTCAACAGTCATAACAAGCACCAGATCGACCAAGCCGATATACGGCTTGATCTCAGCGACAGGAGTACCGGGCTTTACCGATATACCTGCCGCAATGCCACGAGAATGTATCTTTTCTATCACAGCAGCAGCATCTTTTGCAGCTTCAACATGAAAAGTGATATTATCCGAACCCGCGTCTGCAAATGCATCAATGTACCGAATAGGGTCACATATCATCAGGTGAGTGTCAACAAACATATCTGTATGCTTTCTGACCGAGCTAAGCAGCGGTATACCAAGGCTTATATTATTGACAAACAATCCGTCCATAACGTCAAAATGCAGCCACTTTGCGCCTGCTTTTGCAGCTCTGTCAGCCTCCGCACCAAGCCGTGCAAGATCACACCCCAGTACCGATGCAGAAACTATATTTTCCATACTCTCGCTCCGATCTATCCAAACCTTACGCCTGTTCATCAAGTGTCATACTGTATGCAGGAATAAACTCCTCAACAAAAGCATCAGCCTCAGGTACGCCAAGAGCTTTTATAGCCTTCAAAGTTGAATCCTCAGCAGACTTGAACTCCGAATTGCCCATCTGTCTTTCTTCAATACACTTTATAAGCGCAGATATCTTGTCCGCTGCTTTCACAAGATCCCAGAGCTCACTTTCCTCCTCAGTTCGTGAGAACAACGGTCTGTAATCATCTTTCATATCATCAGGCAGATAAGAGATCAGTGTATCTTCTGCCTTTTTTTCGATCTCATCGTATGCGCCCCTGAGTTCCCTGCTGTAATACTTTATAGGCGTCGGAAGATCACCAGTTATAATCTCTGTAACATCGTGGAACATTGCAAGTAAAGCACATCTCTCGGGATCAACATTTCCGCCAAAGCGCTTATTTCTCAACAGCGCCAGCGCATGAGCAATAAAAGCAACATCAAGAGAATGTTCACTGATATTCTCAGTTATCGTGTTTCTCATAGTGGACCAACGGTTAATGTATTTCATTCTGGAAATAAAAGCAAAAAATCTGCTTACCATATCAAAGCTCCTGTTCTTTATACTATATTAATTATACTTTAAGAACTAACATTTGTCAACAAATACAGCAGGAGATCTCTCCCCTGCTGTAAATATCTTATTTAACGATCGCAAGCAGCACACCTGCAGCAACTGCAGAACCGATAACTCCTGCTACGTTCGGGCCCATCGCGTGCATCAGCAGATAGTTTGTAGGAACCTCTTCCTGACCTACCTTCTGAGATACTCTAGCAGCCATAGGAACGGCTGATACACCTGCCGAACCGATAAGAGGATTGATCGTCTTTCCTGAAACGATGTACATAAGCTTTCCGAGAAGCACACCACAAGCAGTACCTATAGAGAATGCAACAACACCAAGACCCATTACCTCAGCAAACTGCAGATTCATGATCTTATCTGCCTGAGTTGTAGCACCTACCGTAACACCAAGGAAAATGGTGATTATGTTCATAAGCTCATTCTGAGCAGTTTTAACAAGTCTGTCACAGCAGCCGCTCTCTTTGAGAAGGTTACCGAACATCAGCATACCAACAAGCGGAGCAGCAGAAGGAACCATAAGTGAGATTATAATAGTAACCAGCACAGGGAATATCAGCTTTTCCGTCTTTGAAACAGGCCTGAGCTGTCCCATAACGACTGAACGCTCCTTCTTTGTTGTCAGTGCCTTCATAATAGGCGGCTGTATAATAGGCACCAGTGCCATATACGTATAAGCCGCAAGCGCTATAGTTCCGACACCGATAGTGCTCTTGTCAGTCAGCAGCTTTGACGAAACATAGATAGAGGTAGGGCCATCAGCGCCGCCAATGATAGCGATAGAGCCGCATTCAGCAGCACTCATACCAAGGATTGCAGCACCAACGAAGGTAAAGAAGATACCTCCCTGTGCCGCAGCACCCATCAGAAAGCTTCTGGGGCTGGCTATCAGCGGTCCGAAATCCGTCATTGCGCCTATGCCAAGGAATATAAGCGGTGGGTATATCTGTAATTTAACACCCATATACAAAATATCCAGCAAACCGCCATGTTGAAGTATATTACCGTAATCTATATAATGAGAATTATCACCGACTGTCTGATAGTTCCAGAAATCAGGATGATAAAGATCAGCATAAGGCAGATTAGTGAGGAGCATTCCGAATGATATCGGCAAAAGCAACAAAGGCTCAAATCCTCTGGCTATCGCAAGATACATAAACACGAATGAAATAAGTATCATCACGATATTTTTCCAGCCGCCGTCAGCCATAAAGCCTGCAAAGCCCGACTCTCTTGCCAAAGCAGCCATAGTATCTAAAAACGAACTGATTATTGACATTAAAAACTCACGTTCCTTTCACGATTCTTCTAAAACGGCCTTGTGTTCTCGGCAATGCCCGCAGACGACCACGCCGACCTCTGAGGCCTTGAAGTTTTCACGCTTTTAAGAACCAGCTTTTTCCCTGCCGAAGCGCTCATAGCAGCAATCGCCGCCATTATTACCGCAACTGTCTCCTCCTCGATTCCGTCCTCAATCGCAGGAACGGCCTCAACTTTTGGTACAGGCAGCACAGTCTTAGCCTTGGCAAGCTCTGCAGCCTTCTTTTCGGCTTCTGCTTTAGCTGCCTTTTTCTTTGCGGCAGCATTAAATATCGCACCATAGATACTTACACATACAATCAGCAGTATAAGCGCTATAAACACGACAACTATACCCGTTATAACGACCGATGACACAGTTCCTGCATTAAGATCCTTCTTGTTCGGGTCGATAGTAGCCGTTGTAATAAATGATGACAAAAAATTACCCATTACAACTTCTCCTTAATACAAAATTAAACCAAATTAATTATACTACAATTCGCAAATAATTACAAGTGCTTTGACAAATTATTTACATAATTTAAAATTAAATGATTATGAATTTTTCGTGAACAAAGAGAATTATTCATTCTCGCAAAAACTCTTTACTTTCAATAAATACTGTGATATACTTAAACATTAGAGAGGTGATACAATGTCTGAAAAACTCATAAACCATATACAGGAACTAGTTCCCGAGCTTATAGCTGCTATAATAATTTTTATAGGCGGCCATATAATAATGCGCGTTACCCTCAGCATAATGAAACGAACGATGAACCTTAAACACGTTGATATAACAGTGCATAAATTTCTGATGTCTGTCACGCGTGCTGTGATAATGATACTTACGATCATTATCTGCTTATCCGTACTCAAAGTGCCTATGGCATCAATAATCGCTGCGATCTCGGCAGCAGGTCTCGCTATAGGTCTTGCCCTGCAAAACAGCCTTTCAAACATTGCAGGCGGTTTTATAATCCTGTTCACAAAGCCCCTCAAATACGGTGATTATGTTAAGATCGGCTCTGACGAGGGCACAGTTGAGGCTATATCCATTCTTTATACCGTGCTGAAAACCGTCGACGGAAAAGTGATATTCATACCGAACGGTAACGTTTCAAAGTCAAGCATCGTAAACATGACCAAAGACGACAAGCGGCTTTTGGTGCATAAATTCCAGATAAGCTATTCCGATGATTACCACAAAGCAAAGGAGATAATCCGAGGGGTGCTTATAAATGAAAAGTACGTTCTTGACAAGCCTGAAGCACCGATTGTTTGTATGAGCGCTCACAACGAAAGTTCTGTAGAGATATTAGTAAAAGTATGGATACCATCCGAGAAATACCTGTTTGCAAAGTCAGACATCTTAGAGAAAGTTACCGATGCTTTTAACGTTAACGGCATAACGATCCCATTCAAACAGATCGATCTTCACATTCCCGAAGATATAGCTATTCACAAATAAGTTAAAAGAGATACGGTCACAAAGACTGTATCTCTTTTTTATCCTTTCTCATCAAGCTCCGTATTGGCAATAGCCATACAATATACCTTATCTGCACCCATTTGTTTAAGAAGCGATGCGCACCTGTTAAATGTTGCACCTGTAGTATAAACATCATCACATATCAAAACAGATTTGCCCTTTATGTCTATGTGTTTATTCGAAATTCTGAAAACATCATTTGCATGGGACATTCTCTCCTCAGGAGCAAGCTTATGCTGAACCGTTTTGTCTCTTCTCTTTTTAAGAAGAAACAGACCCAGCGGCTTTTTAAGCTCTGCTGCCATAAAGCCTGCTGTTTTATCAGCATGATTTATACCCTTATCACTTTTCTTGCGCCAGTTCATCGGCACCGATGTCACAATATCTATCTTATCTGCTATGCCGTCTTTTTTAATTTCAGCCGCAAGCTTCAAAGCTGCAAATTCGGACAGATTAAGGCTTTCACCGTTTTTGAGCTCGTATATCGCGGAAATCACAGGCTCTTCATAACGCACAAGAGTATATACCCCGTCAAATGTTATCAATGAGTGTTCCCGACAGCGTCTCTTGCCGCATACAGAACAAAGCTTATCATCGTTATATGGCAGCTTCTCGATGCAATCAGCACACAAGAGCTCATCCCATTCAATGATCTTTCCGCAAATCGGACATACATTCGGGAAAACGATATTTATGAGATATTTATATATCATGCTTCTTTCAGTCATCATTATTTCCTGCAAGCTCTGTAAGCATACTTTTTAGCGCTGTATATCTTAGAGTTCTTCTGTCATTATCTATCATATAGTTCACTCTTTTCTGAGAACCGACGATTATAAGCATTTTCTTTGCTCTTGTCACGGCAGTATAAAGTAGATTTCTGTAATAAAGCTTGTCAAACCCGCCAAAGACAGCCAGAATAACAACATTAAATTCCGAACCCTGGCTCTTGTGCACCGTCACGGCATATGCAAGTTCAAGATTATCGAGCATCATACCGCTGTATACTGCCACTCTGCCCTCAAAGTCAATAGTAACAGTACCGAGCACCTTATTAACACCAATGATTATTCCGATATCGCCGTTAAAAATGCCTGCTCCGCTCTCAGTTTTTTCATCAGTTACCTGCTTTTTCCAAAGAATATCATAATCATTCTTTGTCTGCATAACTTTATCTCCCTTTCGGAAGATGTAAACAGGGGTTTTAACTTCTGACTTCCCTGCCGCAGGAGGATTAAGCTCTGCCTGCAATCGTTTGTTAAGCGCAACTATACCTGCAGGTCCCTTTCTTGTAGGAGACAGCACCTGTATATCCTCAAAAGCCGAATACCCATATGCCTTTTTAAGTCTGGTTTTTGTGAGCTCAACAATAATATCCTGCAAGCCTTTAAATTCAAGCCGCTGAAAGAAAAAGAAATCCTTATCACGCTTAGTAAGATCAATATGCTCACCCTTAACGATCTTGTGGGCATTCATAACTATCTCAGATTCCTGAGCCTGTCTGAAGATCTCCTTCAGAGTTATAACAGGCATCACCCTGCTGTCAATAATATCTCTTAAAACATTGCCAGCACCGACAGATGGCAGCTGGTCGCTGTCGCCAACAAGAACGAGCTTGCAGGTCACGCTCACAGCCCTGAGAACAGACTCAAAAAGCAAACTGTCCACCATTGACATCTCATCGATTATAAGCGCATCACAGTCGAGCAGATCACTCTCATTATGTACGAATGACGCAGTCTCACCGGAATGAAACTTCACCTCAAGCAGTCTGTGTATAGTTTTTGCCTCAACACCAGTAAGATCAGTAAGTCTCTTTGCGGCTCTGCCAGTAGGTGCACATATCATAACATTGAGTCCCTGTTGAGCATAAAGTGATATTATAGCATTAAGAGTTGTAGTTTTTCCAGTGCCGGGGCCGCCAGTTAAAACGAGAAAGCCCTTTGAAAGCGCAAGATTGATCGCCTGCCTCTGTATGCTCTCATACTTGATGCCATTATTTTCCTCTTCAAGGTCAATAACGGCAGAAAAATCTATCTTGTTATCATACGAAATATCATGCATAAGAGCAAGCCGTCTTGAAATATAATCCTCTGCCCTGAAATAATCAGCCAGCATAACAAAGCGGCGCTTGTCCTTATAGTAGAAGAAAAGGTTTTCCTCTTCGACTTCATCAGCTATCATTCTTTTGATGAGTTCCTTATCAACGCCTAAAAAACCAGAGGAAAGCTTAATAAGTGTCTCCTCAGGCAAGCAGGTATGACCTGCATCCGCATTCTGCCTGAGAGTGTAACTTATCCCTGCTTTGACCCTATTCTCACTGTCAGCAGGGATATCGTTTTTTGCCGCCAGCTCATCAGCCTTTGAAAACGGCAGATCAACTCCCGCAGAACACAAAACAAACGGATTGACCCTTATCAGAGTCTCGGCATCAGTGCCCCAGCGTTTCCATGCCTTTATGCTGTAGGTTGTGGCAATCTCATACTTTCCGAGGTATGACATCAGAGACCTTACAGCAAATGTCGTTTTGAACTGCTTTGAGAAAGCCTTAGCTTTTTTTATAGTTACGCCATCGATCTCACATAGCTTTTCAGGCTCATTTTCAAGCACACTGAATGTATCCTCGCCAAAAAGCTTAACAATCTTCTTTGCAAGTACCGGTCCGATACCTGTGATAGCTCCGCTCGCAAGATAACGCTGTATTGCAGCAGCTGTTGTTGGCAAAGAGCGTTCAAAAACCGAGACCTTGAACTGCTCTCCGAATTTTTGATGTACAACAAATTCGCCCGTGCATACAAGCTCTTCGCCCTCTTCAACGTCACCCATTTCGCCGACAACGGTCACAAGATCATTATCATGCTCCATCATCAAAACACAAAATCCCGTATCGGGGTTCTTATGTATTATACTGTCAACTTCACCTTTTATAGTTACAAGTTCTGCCATTAAAGATCTTTACCTTCTGTTTTTCTAAGATACTGTGCAAGACAATCCTCGCTGACGAGATCAATAAACCCAAACTTATCATAAAGCTCCAAGCATTCGTCCTCATCATCTTTATACACTACTACTATTTTCCGTCTGTATTCGGCTGACTCAAAAAGCTCCTCATAGTAATAACTCTTGACCGTCATTTCAAGCTCTTTCATATCGCCCCTGTAAGGCACAACTATGTAGCCTTTATTGCAGGCACAGCTTTTTCTTCTGCCTGTAAACAACACAACAAATACAGAAACGGCAACAAATACCAATACAACTATCGCAGCAGCCATACCTCTGACCTCCAAATATGATAACACATATTATGCGTTACTGAGATATACTGCTACATATATATTACAGCATTTTTCAAAAAAATGCAAGCAAAAAGCCGTTTTTTTCAAACGGCTTTAAGATTATCAGTCTGTTATTTTAATTGAACGGTCCCACTTTTCAAACTTGCTTTCATATGTCGATCTGTCCTCTTCGTGACAAAGGAACATCGTGAAGTAGAATGAATTGTTCTCAAATCTGCATGCAGAGTAAATGAAAGCCCTTTTACCGTCATAGTCGGTTATGCATCTGTTCTTGCAATTGTCTTCATCGGTAGCCTTGGAAACATCCTTGAAGCTTGGGTCATTGCGTCGCATGGTCTGCACCCACAAATTCATAAACATATCTGCATTCATTCCTGACAGATCAGACGATGTCAAAGTCGGATAGGAAATTTTCATATAAATGAAAGCAGAATCATCAGAGTCCTCATAGAACTCAGTAACAACATTCATCACAGAAGGGTCATATCTTCCAAGAAACTCAGTTTCATCAAAGGAAGTATCCTTCTCCATACTTGCGGGAAGAGTAACCGTCATGCATCTCATCTTAACAGTCGTTTCCTGAGATGCCTTTTTACTGTATTTCAGCGCCATAAATATGAAAACGCCTATTACAACAATCAGGATAGCTATAGCAATAGCAACACCTGTGTTCGACTTTTTTCTTATAACTGCACCGCTGCCAGCTCTTCCGGGCTCAAACCCGTTATAAGCGGGATTGACAAAACCTTTAGCAGCATTATTAAAGGCTGCATTATTCTGAGCGAAGCCCGTAGCCTGTTGGTTAAAAGCCTGCTGCTGACCGTAGTTTTGCTGATACTGCGGCTGCTGATAGCCGCCGTATACACCCTGATTGCCGCCATAATTGTTTGTAGCATAAGGATCATTACTCATCTGCGGAGTCTGCTGCTGCGGTCTCTGAAGTTGAGGTGTGGGCTGCTGAGGCATTGGCTGTGCTGTCTGACTGACAGGCTCAACGGTAGGCGGAGGTGCAGCACCATTCTGATTTTTCTTACCGAAACCGCTGTTTGCGAACTGACTGTCAAGATCGAGATTAGATGTATCTATGCCGTCCATAAAGCCGCTTGTCGAATCATTCAGAACGGTTCCGCATGAATTACAATAATTAACATTATTATCATTATCTGCGCCGCAGATAGGACATTTCATAAGATCTCTCCTTTCAAAAAAAGGGCGGAAGTTTAATCAGCCGCCCCGTTTTGACACTACTTTATCGAAATAGTCTTCATCCACTTATCTATCTTTGCCTGATATTTACTCATATCAGATGCAGTACAGCCCATACCGAAGATATAGAAAGCCTTATCCTTTTTCTTTACTGTCATATATATGTATGCATCATCGCCTTCATTATCCTGATACTTACACTTTATGTAATCAGAACCGCTTCCGAGGACCTCATAATCCTGACGAGTCTTCATCTCACTCTCAACGCCAAGCATCATAGTCTCGGGAGACAGTGAATCAAGTGTAACGCTTCCGTCCTGTATCTGCTGAACATTAGAAAAATCCATAACTAGATACAAAAACTTTACATCATTGTTCTCGTAAGCGTCAGCATCGATATCAAAGCCGAAAGCCGAAGAAGAATTCAAAGAACCGAAAATATTGTCTTCATCGGTAGCCTGCTCCATAGTCTTAGGCATCTCGATAGAGAACTTATCAAACTCAAATACCTTTGTCTGCATAGGTCTTATCCAGAACCAATATGCAGCAAACACACCTGCAAGAAGCAGCACCAGCACTAATGCGATTATTCCGCCAACCTTTGAACCGCTACCGCCAGACTTCTTTACAGATACGTTGTTAAAATCTTTAGTAAAGTTCAGCTCATTCTGATACTGGCTGGCCTGCATCTGCTGATTATTCTTACCAAAAGTGCTGCCGCCCTTGCCGTGACCTGGCATTTCTGTAAGCTTAGTTCCGCAGTTGGGACAAAAATCCTTGCCGCGCTCAAGTTCTGCTCCGCATACAGTACAATTCATAATACTGCCGCCTTTCTTAATTCATTTACTCTGAGCACCTAAAGTGCTCATCACAATTCTAACACATTCTTTACAGTTTGTCAATAAAAAAGGCGAATATTTTTCTATTCGCCTTAATTTTTTAATATAAAATTTTTGTTAATTACGCCTGAGCGTTTTTCTTTGCCTCGATATCTGCAAGAGCGTCCTTTCTGGAAAGGTTTATTCTTCCCTGATCGTCGATCTCCATTACCTTAACAACGATCTCATCACCGACAGAAACGATATCCTCAACCTTCTCTACTCTGCTCTTGTCAAGCTTAGAGATATGAACAAGGCCGTCCTTACCGGGAGCGATCTCAACGAAGGCACCAAAGTTCATGATCTTTACGACCTTGCCTCTGTAGATAGCGCCGATCTCAGGATCGTTAGCGATAGTATTGATGATATCGATAGCCATCTGACACTTATCCTTATCGATACCTGAAACAAACACGCTTCCGTCCTCGTTGATATCGATCTTGACGTCACACTCAGCGGAGATCTTCTGAATTACCTTTCCGCCAGAACCGATGACCTCACGTATCTTATCAACAGGCACCTTAGTGCTGAGCATCTTTGGAGCCCACTTGCTTACCTCAGGTCTGACCTCAGGGATAGCCTTGAGCATGATCTCATCAAGGATATAGTCTCGTGCCTTATGAGTCTTTGCAAAAGCGCTCTCGATTATATCGTAGGTAAGTCCGTCAACCTTGATATCTACCTGTATAGCTGTGATACCGTTCTTGGTTCCGCCTACCTTAAAGTCCATATCGCCGTAAAAGTCCTCAAGGCCCTGAATGTCTACCATTGTCATCCAGCTGCCGTCTTCCTTAGTGATAAGACCGCAGGAAATACCTGCAACAGGAGCCTTGATCGGAACACCTGCTGCCATAAGTGCAAGTGTAGAACCGCAGATAGAACCCTGTGATGTTGAACCGTTAGATGAAAGCACCTCGGAAACGCATCTGATAGCATAGGGGAAGTCATCTACAGAAGGAAGAACAGGAACGATAGCTCTCTCAGCAAGTGCGCCGTGACCGATCTCTCTTCTTCCGGGGCCTCTGGAAGGTCTTGTCTCGCCTACAGAGTAGGACGGGAAATTATACTGATGCATATATCTCTTAGAGGTCTCTTCATCGATACCGTCAAGCTTCTGGGCATCTGATACAGGACCAAGTGTGCATACAGTGAGTACCTGAGTCTGACCTCTGGTAAAGATGCCAGAGCCGTGAACTCTCGGCAGAACGTCTACCTCTGCAGCGAGAGGTCTGATCTCGTCAATACCTCTGCCGTCAACTCTCTTGCCTTCATAAAGCCAGTCTCTTACAATAGTCTTCTGTGCCTTATACATTACCTCTCCGATTATCTCAGGAAGGTTTTCATACTCCTCAGAGAATGTTTCAAGTATCTCGTCCTGGATCGGAACAAGTCTTGCATCTCTTACTGTCTTATCATCGGTGTCAAGTGCATATCTGAGCTTGTCGCCGAACTGCTCAGCGATCTTGTCCATAAGATCGTGATCGAGCTCCATTGACTCAAACTCAAACTTAGGCTTTCCTATCTGAGTCTGGATATCCTTGATGAATGCGACCATCTTCTTGATCTCGGCATGGCCGAACTTGATAGCTTCGAGCATAAGATCGTCAGGTATCTCATCAGCGCCTGCTTCGATCATAACTACCTTATCCTCAGAGCCTGCAACTGTGAGGTTAAGTCTGTTGTTCTGTCTCTGCTCAAGTGTTGGGTTGAGAACGAGCTCGCCGTCAACATAGCCTACATTGATAGAAGCAACAGGACCGTTCCAAGGGATATCCGAAATAGAGATAGCCACTGCAGCACCGATCATTCCAGCGATCTCGGGTGAATTGTCGGGATCAACAGAAAGAACTGTCATTACAACAGAAACGTCATTTCTCATATCCTTCGGGAAAAGAGGTCTGATAGGTCTGTCAACGCATCTTGATGCAAGGATAGCCTTATCGGAGGCTTTACCCTCTCTCTTAGTGAATGAGCCGGGGATCCTGCCCACTGAATACATCTTCTCCTCAAAGTCTACGGAAAGAGGGAAAAAGTCTACGCCCTCTCTTGGCTTTGCGGATGCTGTTACGTTCGCCATTACGACTGTCTCGCCGTATCTTACCCAGCAAGAACCGTTAGCAAGTCCACAGGTCTTTCCTGTTTCGATAACAACAGGTCTGCCTGCATAGGTAGTTTCAAAAGTCCTGAAATTTTCAAACATACTATTATCCTCCGTTTTTAATATTTAAAGACGCGGTGATAACATTAGCAATAAACACAATCCTCATTGCCTGAGGGCTCTGTTTGTTGCTAAATGATGCCCCCGCAGTCCTTATTGACTTTACCTTAAATAAACACCAAAAGGCAGAGGCGATAAATGCGCCCTGCCTTGATGCTTCATTTGAATTACTTACGAATTCCGAGTCTCTCGATAGTAGCTCTGTATCTCTCGATATCGTTGTTCTTGAGATACTTCAGAAGGTTTCTTCTCTTACCGATCATCTTGAACAGACCGCTTCTGGAGTGATTGTCCTTCTTATGTGTCTTGAGGTGTTCTGTAAGGTCGCTGATCCTCTTTGTAAGAATAGCGATCTGCACCTCAGGTGAGCCTGTGTCGGTCTCGTGAGTTCTGTTGGCTTCGATGATAGCCGTTTTCTCGTCTTTTCTGAGCATGATTTTGTACCTCTTTCAAAATTATTTTCCTCTGAAAAAGAATATGGCAGGTAACTTTCTCACTTAGGAGCGCAGCCCATATTCTGTCGCAGGGAACGCTGCATTGCACAGCTTTTTCATTATACACTACTTTATCGATCTTGTAAATAGTGTTAACAGTTTTTTTACAAATTAGCATTCTAAATTAAAAGAACCCTGTGAGGATCTCACAGGGCGAAAAATGCGGGTGACAGGACTTGAACCTGCACGGTGTTGCCAATAGAACCTAAATCTATCGCGTCTGCCAATTCCGCCACACCCGCAAACTGTCCGAAGAACATTCTACCATATTTTTGCTTTGTTGTCAAGCAAAAAAGAAAACGGCCTTGCGACCGTTTTCTGAGTTATTCCCATAAAGAGCTTACGCCCTTGATATGCGCTTTAATTCTTAGAAGATCAGATGCGTTCAATTTATTATCACCTGTAATGTCTGCGCATTTGCGAGAATAGCCATCCAGCTTTGATACTCCTTTGATATCAGACTTGACCATAAGCAGATCAGACGCATTTACTTTGCCGTCACCGTTCGGGTCACCGATCAGATTCAGCTTGATCTCCAGCGGCTGAGTGGGCGCGCCGTATTTTACCTCTGTCTCGATATCAAAAGGAACTGTATTAGCAGAATAGAACGTCATCTGATAAGTTCCGTCAGACACACCTGTAAAATCAAGAGTCCAGTCATTCAGAGAAACGGTCTTTGTATTGCTATAGCCTGAATCTGTTCTTTTGATATCATAGCTGCAGGAGCCTTTATCAAACCCGTCAGGCACCTTCGTGTTGATAGACTCTTTATAAACATAGCTTACAGGAGATATATCAGGTCTATCAAACGTAGAGTAAAGCCGATCGGGGTTCAAATGCTTGCTATCCTGAGCATCAAAATCAGCAACTGATTTCAAGAAGAACCTTCTCCAGTACTCAGAGTTCGGGTAATCAACATTATTTACTATAACATCATCGAAAGTAACATCTATATAGTACCAGCTGTCATTAAAGCTTACAGCATTCCACGCGTGCGTACTGTTAAACACTCTAACAGTATCTGCAATGCCCTCAACATTGGAAATTAGCTCAAAAGACTTTGCATATCCGTCGCAAACACAAAGATTATCTCTAAAGCAGCCAAGAATGTTGTACCTGTCACTGTTTTTTACGTTCAGGTCATACTTAGTTGCATCAGCCAAAGCATCATTCAAAGCAGCAAGCTTAAAAAAGGTACCCTTTTTACCTTCAAGAAGCTCATGATACTCGCTAAGTGTTGAGACTATAACATTATTTGCAGCAGATCTGGCAGATGCTGACTTATAGGCAGCCTCGGGGCTGAACATAAGCTTATAGAACCTTGAACTCCAGGATATGCCGTAGCCGTCCAGCCAGTAAAGCTGAGGCTCGTCATACATTGCAAGCATAGCCAGGTTTTTAAGCTTTGTATTATTAGCATCTGACGGAAGTATACCATCACCAACATTGTATGTAATGTCTACAGAACTGCCAAAATCCTTGTCAGAGAGTGTCTGTGCAGCAAGCTGATCTACCATGTCCTGATACAGCAGCACATATTCGGCACCATACTCCCGCTCGATCATATCCCTTACATACTGAGAGCCGCCAACAGTAAAATCATATGTAAATGTATCGCCAGCAGCGGCACCGACCTGCATTGCAGGCGCAGCCGCCAAAACAATGCCGGCAGCAAACACAGCGCTGACAAAACCGCTTATGACCTTTTTGAATAGTGCAGATATCATAAAAGTACCTCCATACATTAAAATGCACAAAAAGTATAGTGCATACCAAACAAATACTATATATAACATACCACATAATTATAAATATTTCAATAGTAGAATTCTTCCAATTAAGAAATTTATAGAATATTAACAAAACAGTAAATTATATATGCTACACTGGTATAAATTATTGAATATACGGAGGAACCTTATAATGAGCGAGATAAGAGACCCTTCTCTTTGGGAGAGCGGAAAAAGGAAAATTGACTGGGTAAGACGGAATATGTCGCTGCTCAGGAGCATCGAAGAGGATTTCATCAAAGAGCAGCCGTTCAAAGGCGTTAAAGTTGCTCTCTCGATACATCTCGAGGCTAAGACTGCATATCTCTGCAAGGTACTGGCTGCAGGCGGTGCTGAGATGTACATAACAGGAAGTAATCCGCTGTCTACTCAGGATGATGTAGCAGCGGCGCTTGTGCATGACGGTCTGAATGTTTTTGCTTGGCACGGTTCCACACCCGATGAATACAACAGA
Source organism: Ruminococcus sp. (assembly GCA_017484095.1). Classification (GTDB taxonomy): domain Bacteria; phylum Bacillota; class Clostridia; order Oscillospirales; family Ruminococcaceae; genus Hominimerdicola. The sequence continues at coordinate 32,785 of JAFUTU010000043.1, forward strand.
CACATCGCTGCGGTCGTGAGTGCCGGACCAAATGTGATAATAGATGACGGCGGAGACCTCGTGAATATGATACATAACGAATATCCTGAACTGATAAGCAGTGTATACGGCGGCTGTGAGGAGACCACTACGGGCATTATAAGGCTGATCGCCATGAACAAGGCAAAAGAGCTTAAATTCCCGATGGTGCTTGTAAACAACGCCAGATGCAAATACCTGTTTGACAATCGCTACGGTACAGGGCAGTCAGTTTGGGACGGCATAAACAGAACGACTAACCTTATAGTTGCAGGCAAAAACGTTGTTGTAGCAGGCTACGGCTGGTGCGGCAAGGGCGTTGCTATGAGAGCCAAAGGGCTTGGAGCAAAAGTTATTGTAACAGAGATAGACCCCGTTAAGGCTATCGAAGCGGTCATGGACGGGTTTACCGTTATGAAAATGGAAGATGCAGCAAAAAGAGGCGATCTCTTTGTTACAGTTACAGGCTGCAAGGACGTTATAACCGAAAAGGCTTTTAATAATATGAAAAGCGGTGCTATCCTCTGCAATGCAGGGCATTTTGACTGCGAGGTAGATGTTGCGGGACTTAAAAAGATCGCTGTCGAGGAGTACGAAGCCAGAAACAATATCCAAGGATATAGAATGGCAGACGGCAGAGAGCTTTTCGTTATAGGTGAAGGTAGGCTGGTTAACCTTGCGGCAGGCGACGGTCATCCTGCTGAGATAATGGATATGTCATTCGCTATTCAGGCACTTTCGGCAGCCTATATAGTTAAAGAGCACAACGCAATGGCAGACGAAGAAAGCAAAGTGTTCTATGTTCCCGAGGAGATAGACAACGAGGTCGCACAGCGAAAGCTGCGTTTCTGGGGCTTTGAGATAGACAAGCTCACAGATGAACAGGAAAAGTATCTTAACAGCTGGCAGGTCTGAACAGCTGAA
>JAFUTU010000006.1 GCA_017484095.1 Ruminococcus sp.
CAACAGTGAGGTTGCCTTCCTTATCAATAGAGAACTCAACTTCACTTTCGATTACCTTGTAGGAATACTTGTTCAGGTTGTTGTCAACAGATGCTTCTTTGAGAACGTAATTGCCCTCGCCAAGTGTAAATGTGTTAGACTTTGTAGCATCGCCTGATGTCCAGCTGTCAACAAGAGTTTTTTCTGTGCCTTCTACCTTGTAGATCTCGATCTTAGCGCCCTTGATCTCTTCATTGCCTGAAATAGCCACCTTATCGAGATCAATATCAACTGTGATCTTTTCTACTTCGGCATCGAGGAAAGTGAACTTAGCATTGGAAGCCTTTGTTGTAGTTGTAGCTTCTTTTGCCTCTTCAAACTTGATATAACCGTTCTCTTCATCTACTGCCTGAGCGGTCCTGTTTTCAGTAGCCTTCTCATCGTCAAGAGTAACTGTGCCGTTAGATACTTCAAAGTAGATCTTATTAGGAACTATCTTGTATTCCTTGTCGCCGTCCTTAAATGTGTCTGCATCATTGGCTGCGGTTTCTACAAAATAGTATGATGCGTCAGGGAGATAGAAGGTAGCGGTTTTTCCGTTGTCAGAAGTCCACTCTCTATACTTGACGTACTCCTCTTTTTGTACATCATACTGATAAAGCTCGATCTTTGCACCGCTAACCTCAGGTGAACCTGCGATATCGGTCTTGGCGAGCTCAACAGGAGTGCCGTTTGCTGCTGCATCGCAAATAGTTATAACCTTGTTTGCAGCATCATACAGATAGTATGCATCAGTAAGAGTATCATCAGCCGCTTCCTTAAGAGAAGTCTGATCATTAACCGTTACTTTGCAGTCGTAGCTGTTTTCAATAGCAGTTACTGTGAATTCGAGTGTTGAATCTGTTACAGAGTATGTAGTACCCTCGTACTCAAAGTTTTCGCCTGTCTCTTTGAGGATATATGTTCCGGGAGCCAGTCTTACAGAGTGTACATTCTCTCCGTCAGATGTCCACTTAGCAACAGTTTTACCTGTCTTCTTATCAACGATCTCAAGTTGAGCACCTGCGATCTCGTAATCGCCTGTGATATCGGTCTTGTCGATCTTGATCTGTGTGGTGTTTCCGGGGATACCGTCATAAAGGAAGTGCCACTCACCGCCGGTGTTGGAAACATAGCCGCTTGACATCAGCCAGCCTGAGCTTGTTCCTGTTACGTTGGTGATAGATTTCTCGTTCGGGTTGAGGAAGATACCTGCAGCCTTATCGATCTCAACATATTCTGCGGAATTGAGATTAAAAACAAACTGTCTTGTTGCATACTGGCCGAGCCATTTATTCTTTACATCTTCGATAATGTTGTTTGACTTGCCGCTTCCGCCTGCAGTCGTCTGAGAGTTATTGTCAGGTGCGGTCAAACCGGGAGGAAGTATCTCATCGCCGTTCTCGTCAAATACGTGAACTACGAATTCATCTACTCTTACGGTCTTGGACTCATCAAAGTTAAAGATGATAGTCTGACCGTCCTTGATATTTGCAACAAACTTACCGCTGTCGCTAAGATAATTCAGAACGTTTTCATCGTCACCGTCAATGAAGATAGTAGCATCATCTGCAAACTTAGTTGTGTCGATGTATGCCTTTCCACCGATGATAACGGGTGAAACTGTAGGTTCATTATTGAGGAGTTCCTTTGAAACGCCCTCCATGTTTCTGAGCGCCGGGTTAACTGTGTTGTTTCTGATATCCTCTTTAGTCTCGGGAACGAGAGCTACGAAGCCGTCATGAGTAGCGTCCTTTGCACGACGCTGATCTGTCAATCTGTTGAGAGGATCATCAGTATGGAGTACAACACCATTGTCACAGTGAGCGTCGCCGATGCTGATCCTTCCGACCTTATCTGTGCCGGGTGCAAGATCATGTTCGATCTTGTTGTAGAAATCAAAGTCCTTATAGGTGTCCTTATTGACGCCCTCTTTGGTCATATTATCCTGGAAATGAACATACTCTGCAACGTAGATGTGTCCGCCGAACAGACCTGAGAGGTCAGGCTCAAGGTCGTGACCTGTCTCATACATATTCACAGCGAAGTTTGTCTCAGCGTGCATGTTCTGCTCAAATCTGTCAGCAGTGATACCAAAGTTGATACCGTCGCCAAGTACAGACTGATAGTTCCAGCTGCTGCTCGATGCGGTCAGAGCTTCAAGATTTACAGTGTTGGAATATACAACTGTAGTTCCTTCCTTGCGTCTGCTCTTTTCGCCGGGCTGCTCGTTGTATGTTACCTTGATATTTGTGACAATATCACCGTCATTGATAATTCCGCAGTCTGTGCCGCTGTTTGCCATGTTGATGTTGACGCTGTTTCCGTTAAGTCCTTTGACAAGGTAGAAGTAAACGTCCTCGTTTCCGTTGAAACGTGCGTTATCCTTATGAGCGCCGCCTTCTGTCAGCCAGTTTTCGGTGTCGCCGTCCTGAATAACGATCTTGCCGGCATCAATATCGGTCTGATTGAGCTTACGGAAGTAGTAATCTTCACCTGTAGACTTATGCTGTACCCTTACATATACGTAAACATCATCACTGTCAGATATCTGAACATCGCCTGTAACATCAAAGTCTACCTCGTAGCAGATAGAACTCTGTGTCATTGTGATGTTTGTAACATTGCCCTCTGTCTCATTAGTAAAGGTATAGTTCCTGAAATCGTAGCTTGCCTTTCTTGTGTCAGTGCAGTCCTTGTAGGTCTCAAGCTCGGTCGTCTCATCAAGTGTACGATATACACGGATATCGATTTTCTGGTTCTCAGCATCAAACGCGAACTGAGTACCTGTTGTGTCTCCGCCGTCCTCACCGTAAGGATAGAACTTTGTGAATGCAAGCGTGGTTTTTGTGTCCGTTTCAGGATAGAACTGCTGAACTGCCCAGCCTAACTTATCTCCTGTCTCTTTGTCAGTGATAAGTGCCAGTGCAAAATAATTGGCAGATATGTCGTTGACAAGAGTTGCGGGTTGGTTATCAAAGTCGAAAACATCGATGTGTACAACCTGTCCGCTTACTGCTGCAAGATCAAAGGTGTTCTTAGTTCCCCACTGGTTGCCTGCATTGTTAACAAGTTCTCCTGAATTGGTAACAGAGATTCCTTCGATATACTTGGTCTCCTCACAGCCCGATAAAGATTTTGCTCTCTCGAGAGTTAGTTCGCCGCCTGCGGTGTTCTTGAGGATAGTTCCGTCAAGACTCATTGCATCAGGTGAACGATATGTGGTTGACCACGGATTGCTATGATCAACAATAGTTGGCATCAGAGCATCATTGATGTTTGCACCAAACGCAGGAGATGTCCAAGAGCCATTATCGTTGCTGATCTCATACAGCTTGTAGTGATTCTGGTCAGCACCTGTTGCATAAGTGTAGCTGCCGCTGTTCTTGCCTAATGCATGAACAAGAAGATAATACGTGTTGTCAGGGAGTGAAGTAGTATAGTCACTTCCGTCAGCATTAGAAAAGCTTATCTTCGCGTACATGTTGTTGGGATAAAGACCGTTATCTCGGTTGGCATCGAGAGCAGCTTCGTCAAGTGCGAAGATCTGATTGCCGTTTTCGGCTTCAGCAGAAGCTATGATCTCAGCTGCAGGGAAGCTTCCCAGAGCCAGCGATGCCGACATGAACAGCGCTGTAGCACCACTTAAAAGTCGGGTGCCAAGTGTCTTTTTCATACTTTTTAAATCATCCTTCCATAATATATATTTTGCCTTTTGCCTGTGCCTCAAAGTTCTGCCGATAACAGCACAAGCTTTAAGGCTTACGTCAACTATCTGACGTTGAGTGATTTGTTTCCCGATCTGCGGAAAACCACCCACTTTCCCCCTTTCATATGATCATTCGGCTGTGTCATTTCCCCTATTTTTTGTACAGACACTAAGCCAGTTTAAGTATATTTTATATACTACTTAAATATAGCACATATGATACAAAAAGTCAAGAAAAATCGAACAATTTGTGTATATAAAATTATTAAAATATTATACAATTTCCTGACTCTATAAAACTTACAACCAAATGTTCTGGTTCCAAACTGTAAATACATACCAAATATTGTGTTTTGAACTTTTTGTAAACAATAAGTATGCCTGCTTTACGTTAAAAAGCTTTAAAACTGTTTTAACGCAGATCAGTTGCCGCTATGGTTTTTATCATGATTTTTATAGTATTTGATAAAAGAATAAGTAATTATATAAAAATATTAAACTTTCACTACAAAAAAATAGCCTGACAAGCGATTTAACTTGTCAGGGTAAAAAGCTAGATTTTTGATATTTACCAGTCGATCTTGTAGGAGCTTTTCAGGGGTGCAGAGTTATATGGATACCTCTTCGAAGGCCTAGCTTTCTTTCCCGAAATAATATGCTAAAAAAGCCGTCGGTTTTCCGACGGCTTCAACAGTCATATCAGATAACATCATCTTCCTGGTTCGGGATCTCAAGCTGTTTTTTGGGAACTCTCTTTATGGGGTCATATACCCACTTCTTGCAGTTGTAATCTGCATCAACGAGTCCCTGCTTTTCACAGAGAACCTTGTTTCCCTCCTTGGAACGATTGCCGTAAAGGCAATACGAACATGAAGGCGAGATCCTGTTTCCGAAATAACTTTTCTTTGCCATGATCTATGCAGCTCCTTTATATGAAATAACATATTTTCTATCAAAAGATATTATATCACACCCTCTTAGAAAATGCTAGTGTTTTCTTAAAATTTAGTATTAAAATCATCATTATCAAGCAAAATGACGGGATAAAATTGTTCATTCTGACGAAAATGTGCTTTTGCTCGGAAAATGCAGGCAAAGCCTTTGGGAAAATGCTCCTGCTTATCAGCTTGCAAATGGCAAAGCTTAAAGCTGCAGTCGGTATGCGTGAGAGCAAAAAAGGCACCAGTGATATATCCTTATGCCTTAAAGCGCACAGCTGCAATATTATACATATCCCTCCAAAGGAGCATACTGCCGATATCGCGGGGAGCAGCCCGTAAGGAACGCCTTTGATATCTGAGATGTTTGAGATCTCAAGGCAGGAGCGCAGGAGAACTTCTGAGTTCGTATCTGCGCCGAAAAAGGTGCATATCCTGTGCGTTATACCGAGAGCGTCGATCACGGCGCAAGGTATGCTGAAAGCAACGATAAAAGTGCAGATAACGAACATTGCTCTGCCTGCGGAAAGAACTGAGGAATTAAGTATGTCGGCATTAAATTTGAGTTTTTTATTCTTTCCGATGACTTTAGGCTTGAAAATGTGACCTATTGCGGCAGCGGCTACAATGTCTGAACAAGAGACAGATAAAAACACCACAGCTCCTGACTTGATATCACCAAACAGTGCAAGTCCTATGGCAGAGGCATAAAATGCTGGACCTCCGCAATAACAGCAGCAGGAGAGAAGCTCTGCGGTGCGCTTTGTGATGCTGCCTTTCTTGTAAAGCTCGGAGAGCAGCTTTATCCCGATCGGATAGCCTGATACATTGGAGAGAAGAACTATGATAAAAAGTTCATCGGGCAGGCGAAAGATATATTTTGCTATCGGGTGAAAGGGTTTAGCTGCCAGACGGCAGAGACCTGTATCTACCAGCAGAGTTGAAAGCGCCGTTACCGCAAACAGAGAAGGTATCATAACATTCATACAGCGCATGACGGAGTTTTTAACAGCATCGGTTATCTCATCTGAGAAAAAAGTGAGACCTGAAAAGGCAGCGGCAGCTAAAATGGCGCTGAGCAGCGGTAAGACGATGTTTTTAAAGAGTTTTTTCATAAGCACCTCCGTTTTCATATGTATATGTTGTCCGATCGGATAATATAATTATAATGTCATAGATCACAGACTACGGAAACGGGGGATATCATGAGCAAAATACCTGTATTTTCATTCTTCGGAAGGGTCAGCGAACTGGCTTCGCTGGGGTCGTTTGTTGGGATAAACGGCAATTCAAGCGTTGTTATAGAGGACTGCAGAGGAGTGCTCGAATGTAACGACAATGAAGCCAGAGCCATAGCAGGGCGCTTTGAGATAACGGTCAGAGGGCGTAAGCTGGAGCTTGCCGACTATAAAAATAAATCGGTCGAGGTTAGGGGAGTTATTGAAAGTGTGGCAATTAACTCGAGAAGGCACAGAGAAAGAAGTGCTGAAAAATGATATTCGGATATAAGGTGTATAGACTCGGCGGCAACGGGCTCGATAAAGTTATAAGAGAGCTGCCGAGAAACAGCGTTATGTATTCGTCACTCAGAAAAAGAGGAGACAATGCACGGATAAAGGTCGCCACAGAGGACTGCGGAGAATTTGAGGAGCTGTGTCTCAGCTGCGGTGCAGATGCGGAAAGCTTATACGAAAGCACGATCGCGTGGCTTATACATACTGTGATATCAAGAAAAGGGTTTGCTGTCGGGATAATAATATGTGTATGTCTGGGAGTTTATCTTTCTAACCGCGTGGCAAGGTTCGAGATACTCAATGATGACCCTGAGATAAAAAGCTCGGTAATGGCGGTGCTGAAGGAAGAGGGCATACAAACAGGAGCCTTCATACCGTCTATCAATTTGGTGCAGACGGAAAGAGCGCTGAAGCAAAAGGTAAAAGGTATATCGTGGGCAGGTATAACAAGAAAGGGAAATTCGCTTATAATAGACGTTGTCGAGGCTGAGATGCAGATGAAACACGAAAGAGACGTATATCCAAGCAGTCTGGTGGCGTGCGAGAACGGAGTTATAGAAACGATAGAGATACAGGACGGACAAGTGAGGATACCTGTCGGAAGCGGTGTCACAAAGGGAGATACAGTAGTATCGGGGGAGATAATAACAAACACATCTACCTGGATAGACGGAAAAGAAAACATCGACACCGAGATAACCTACGCACGCTCACGGGGAAAAGTGCTGGGTACGTTTGAAAGAACACTTACGTTCACTCAGTCGCTGGTAAAGCAAACGCAGGTGTTTTCGCCTGACAGTGATACGAAAGAGTTTTTTTGCTTTTTTGATGCAAAGCTGCCGCTTTTTCTGTCTGCCCCTAAGGGGAATTATGAGGTGAATGAGAGCAGGTCGGATATCGAGGTGCTGGGTCTGCGGCTGCCGATAGGGATAGAGAGCGATGAGATAATACCCTATAAGATAGAAGAGACCGAACTGACTTATGAGCAGGCTCTGGCGCTTGCATATGAGAAAGAACAAATATATGAGCAGAATTTTCTTGCGGGATATGATATAAAAAATGTTTCGGTATCACAAAATAAAAGCGATGAAAGCGTTAACGTTACGGCTGAGTATTCTTTGTACGGTGAGCTTTGCAGAGAGGTAAGCTTTTTTGTGCCAAAGGATAAATTCGGGAGAGAGCTTTTCAGGAAAGATGAGGATAACGAGCAATAATTATTTTTAGTTACTCTGCTTTAGAATGTCTGGAATTTTTGTTGAGTTTTGCCAGAAATGTGTTGCATTTTTTTTGAAGATGTGATATACTAATTGTGATAAATCGTTTTCGGAGATTTATCTTAAATATCGTAAAAGGAAACGGAAGTCTGATAATGGCAGAAAAAGCGATAAGTGTTGACAGGCTGGAAACAGTGCTGAGCCTTTGCGGAAATTACGACGAGAACCTTAACCTTATCCAGAGGGAATACGGAGTTGTGGTACTTTGCAGGGGCGATAATATAAAAATCAGCGGTGATGAGGAAAGTGTTTTCAAGGCTTCACAGGCTATTGAGGCGCTCATAACAGTGATAAACAAGGGCGAGCAGCTTACTGAGCAGACCATAAGGTATGTTTTCTCTCTGGTCGAGGAGGGAAAGCAATATGAGATAAGCCATATCTCGGAGGGCGGCGTTTGTGTAACGATGAGCGGCAGGGTGGTAAAGCCCAAGACGCTCGGGCAGAAGAGATATATCAATGCGATAAAAAACAACACGATAGTGCTCGGCGTGGGCCCAGCGGGAACGGGAAAGACTTATCTTGCGGTGGCGATGGCAGTAAAGGCGTTCAAGGCGCATGAGTGCGAAAAGATCATACTGACAAGACCTGCGGTCGAGGCAGGCGAGAAGCTCGGTTTTCTTCCGGGAGACTTGCAGAACAAGGTTGACCCTTATCTTAGACCGCTTTATGATGCTTTGTTTGAAATGCTCGGTCCCGAGACATTTGCAAGACAGCAGGAGAGAGGCTGTATAGAGGTCGCACCTCTTGCATATATGAGAGGACGGACGCTTGACGATTCGTTTATCATTCTTGATGAGGCTCAGAATACGACACATGAGCAGATGAAGATGTTCCTTACGCGTCTGGGCTTTAATTCAAAGATAGTTATTACGGGAGACATCACTCAGATCGACCTGCCCGATCAGAGAAGATCGGGGCTGATACAGGCAATGAATGTGCTCAAAAACATCGACGGGATAGAGATAAACCGTTTTTCTGACAAGGATGTTGTAAGGCACAAGCTGGTTCAGGACATTATACTTGCATATGAGAAATATGCCAAGAAGGATAACAGATAAATAATATTGAGAAAAGGGTGTTAAATATGGGAAAGGTAAAGGTTTTGATATCGAACGAGCAGTCGGACATAAAGGTGCCCGTAGGGATAAGACTGCTTATAAGACGCTGCTGCCATGCAGTTACGGAGTATGAAGGCTTTAAAAATGATTTTGAAGTGTCGGTATCTTTCGTGAACGATGAGCAGATACACGAACTGAACCTGAAGCACAGAAACATCGACAGATCTACAGATGTGCTTTCTTTCCCGCTGGGTGAGAACGGAGTTTATGACATAGATCATGAAACCGGAGCATCGCTTCTCGGTGATATAGTTATAAGCCTGGAGACTGCATACCGTCAGGCTGAGGTGTACGGTCATTCGCTGGAGCGTGAGGTAGGATTTCTGACGGTACATTCAATGCTGCACCTGCTGGGGTATGACCACGAAGAGGGTCCTCTTCAGGAGCGCATAATGCGTGAGAAGGAAGAGGCTATCCTTTCTCAGCTCGGTATTTCGAGAGATGAGACCTTTGTCGAAGAGCATGCGCACAGGGAATAATATCAAAGGGTTTTTGAGAAGCTTCGGTTTTGCAGCGCAAGGGTTGATAAGCTGTGTTAATTCAGAGCGGAATATGAGATTTCATATCGGGGCGGCGGTATTCGTAATATGGATAATGAGGTTTTACTGCCTTTCTGCTGCAAAGAGCGCTGTGCTCTATCTTTGCATAGGTGCAGTTATCGCGCTTGAGCTTATAAACACTGCGATAGAGAGCGTTGTGGATCTTGTGTCTCCCGATAAAAACAATAAGGCAAAAAAGGCAAAGGACTGTGCCGCTGGCGCAGTCCTTGTTATGGCTTTTATAAGTGTGATCTGCGCTGTGTATATCCTATGGGATACGGCAGTGTTCGCACATATATGGGAAGTGATGACGGACAAGCCTTACAGGATATGTATTCTTGCAGCGCTGACTGCGATATGGCTTGTGTGGGTGTTCTTTCCGAGGAAAAGTGAGGAAGTTGAAAATGAACAAAAACAATAACAGCAAAAGTGTATTCGTAACTATAGTGGGCAGGGCAAATGCAGGAAAATCGTCACTGCTCAATAAGCTGGTGGGTGAAAAGATAGCGGCGGTGAGCTCTAAACCGCAGACAACCAGAACAAGGATAACGGGTGTACTGACCGAGGGAGATGTACAGTACGTTTTTTTGGACACCCCCGGAGTTCATAAGGCGCATAACAAGCTTGGTGAGCATATGCTCAAGGCGGTGAATGAGTCGGTATCTGAGGGTGAGCTTATACTGATGATGGCTGACTGCACCAAAAAGCCTAATGAGAGCGAAAAAAAGCTTGTACAGGGTTTTACGAACAAAACAAAGGTGATACTTGCGATAAACAAGACGGACCTTATCAAAGAGAAGGAAAAGCTTTTTGAAGTCATCACGGAGTATTCAGCACTTTATGATTTCGATGAAGTAGTGCCGATAAGCGTTGCCGAGGACGACGGTCTTGATATAATTATGAATGTGTTTAAGGAAAATGCTGTGGAGGGACCGCATTATTTTCCTGATGATAAGTTCACAGATCAGCCCGAAAAGGTGATAATGGCTGAGATGATAAGAGAAAAGGCACTTCTGAACCTCAATGAGGAGGTGCCGCACGGTATCGCTGTGACGATAGAACGCCTTAATGAGCGCGATAACCGTGAGGGTGAAGCTATTCTTGATATTGATGCTACTATCTACTGTGAGCGTGAGAGCCATAAAGGAATACTTATAGGCAAGGGCGGCTCGATGCTGAGAAGGATAGGCTCTCAGGCAAGAGAAGAGCTGGAAGGTTTTTTCGGGATAAAGGTAAATCTTCAGTGCTGGGTAAAGGTGAAGGAGGACTGGAGAAACCGCGAAGGGCTCATCAAAAACTTCGGGCTGGAATAAAAACTGGAAGACTTGACCGCTGATAATGCTGACCTCTGCGCAGATAATATAATGAACGAAAAATCGTTTGCTATTGATGCGGGAGGGATAGGTTATGTCATACTGGGACAGGTTTTTAAAAAGCGGCAGGATAGAGGATTATCTTGCCTACTGCCGAAACGAGAAGGAGGAAGAGCGCAGTGCTGACCTTGAAAGGCCTCGTGATAAGGGAGAGCGACAGAGGTGAAGCGAGCAAGTCGATAAGCATACTGACTGCCGAGAGAGGCATTGTGAATGTGTTCATCAGGGGCGGAAAGAAAAGCTCGAAAAATGCGTCTCCTTCTGAGCTGTTCGCTTATTCGACATTCTGTCTGGAGGAAAAGAAAAAGGCTACTCAGCAGATGTATTATCTTAATTCTTGTGAGTCGGAAAAGCTGTTTTATAATATAAGGCTCGATGCTGTGAAAATGGCTTTGGGAATGTATTTCTGTGAACTGCTTGGCTACATTGCGACAGAGGAGACTGCGAGCGAAGAGCTGCTGAGGCTTACTCTCAATACTTTTTATTCCCTTGATACCGACAGGATAGATATGGAGCTTCTGAGGGCTGTTTTTGAGTTCAGACTGCTTTGCGAGACAGGGTTCAGACCTGCTCTTCTGGGCTGCGCAGAGTGCCTGAAAAGTGAGAGCGATATGATGTATATAGATATCGCCTCGGGCAGTATGCTTTGCAAGGACTGTTATGAGGAAAAAGGAGAGCTCAATATCTTTGAAGCGGATAAGACCTTGCTTTATACTATACGCTTTATCGCGCTTGCAGAGTATGACAGGCTGTTCAGCTTTCGGCTCAGTGATAAATATCTTTCGCAGCTTTGCGAATTTACAAAGAAGTATCTGAGATATCATGTCAGGGGAGAACTCAGAACATTAAAATTCTATAAGGCTTTAAAGGGAGATTGACATGGCATCGTCTAAGGGATATCTTGATTTTGTGCTCGATCAGCTTTCTGAGCTGGACGGGATAACATACAGATCTATGATGGGCGAATACATACTCTATTACCGCGGCAAGATAATAGGCGGTATCTATGATAACAGGCTTTTGTTAAAGCCGACGAAAGCAGTCAGCAGGGTATTCCCTGATGCAGTTGAGGCGCTGCCCTATGATGGCGCAAAGCCTATGCTCATGCCAGCGCAGATCGAGGACAGTGAGCTTTTGACAAAGGCTGTGACAGAGATGTATGACGAGCTGCCTGAGCCGAAAAAGAAAAACAACAGCCTTAAGAGAAAAGCTTAACAGTGGTGTTGAAATATGTCTATCGAAATAAGGAAAGCTGAAAGCCCCGAAATAAGAAAGCATATCCGAGTGGTTCAGAAAATGACGAGCGGAATGGGCTTTGATGAAAAAATGGGGAATGTGAACTGGAGGGCTGTCAGACTGATATCGGGGTTGGGCTGTCGGCTGATGCCTAAGGAAAAAGGAGTAAGATTCAAACGGCTCAGAGCTGACGGACTAAGCTTTGAGATAGCCATACCTGATAAAATACTGTCAAAAAATATCATAGTTTATATTCACGGAGGAGGATTTGTTTCGGGAAGTGCCGTCTCGTCGAGAGGGTACAGCTCTATGCTTTGCGCTTATTCAGGTTGCAGAGTTATAGCTGTGGATTATTCGCTGGCGCCTGAAAAGCCTTTTCCTTATGGATTTAATGACTGCTGCCTGATCGTTGAAAGAATAGCTGAAAAGTTACCGAAGGCAAAAATAGCACTTGTGGGAGAAAGTGCAGGCGGAAATCTCTGTGTCGGGCTTGGGCTAAAGTACGCTAATAAAATATCATCAGTTACTGTACACAGCCCTTTTATGGATTTCACGGGAAAGCTGGACAGAACAGAGCATAAGATAAGAGATTTTACAGTGAAGATCGGCTGTCTTAAACCGCTGAATGAGATATATGTTGTAAAAAACAGCGCTGATGACCCGTATATCTCTCCTGTTTTTGGCGATTTTGCAGGATTTCCTCCGACGTTTATAACCTGTGATGCAAATGAGACTCTGTTTGCAGATTCTATCTGGCTTTACAGAAAGCTGAAAGGGCTGGGTATAGCTGTGAAGATGATAGAAATGAGAGGGGCTTTCCACGCCTTTTCTACGATAGGGACAGGATCTCCCGAGACAAAGCTAATATTAAAAGAGAATATTGAATTTATAAGATCAGCTTTTAAAAAATGATCTTTAGCACTAATAACAACGGAGAATAAAATGAATATAAAAAACTGCGAAGTATTGGAATTACATAAAATACTTGAAATGCTGTCGGGAAAGTGTTCAAATCCCGAGGCTAAGAAAATGGCGTCAGAGATCGTGCCTTCTGATGAGCTTGATGATGTCAGGCACGAGGTGGCAAAAACTACGCTGGCGCTGGAATTATCGGTGCGCTACGGTACACCTGTGTTCTATAATATACCTGATGTTTCCGCGCCTTTGAAAAGAGCACAGAGCGGCGGAGTTATGTCCTTGGAGGAGCTTATCCGCATAAGGCGGCTGCTTTCTCAGGTGCAGGAGCTGTACAGCTGGTTCAGTCAGATAAGAGATGAGGACACATCAAAGCTCTCATACCTGTTTGAGCAGCTGTTCCCCGATAAGGCGCTGCTGACAAGACTTGAAACAGCTATCGCTAGTGAGAGTGAGCTCACTGATGATGCGAGCGCACAGCTCAGGTCTATCAGGCTGAAGATAAGCCGCGGCGGCATAAAGATAAGAGAATCGCTTGATAAGATGATAAAGTCATCAAGCGTTACGAAATATTTGCAGGAAAGCGTTGTTACACTTCGTGACGGGCGCTTTGTTCTGCCTGTGAAAACTGAATATAAAAGCCGTGTGCCGGGTCTTGTACATGACACCTCTGCAACGGGTTCTACTTTGTTTATCGAGCCTATGAGCGTTGTAGAAGCAAACAACGAGATACGTATACTCAAGGGTGAGGAGCAGGACGAGATCAGAAGAATAATCCGAGAGCTTTCGGATATGTGTGCAGCAACTGCCGATAAGCTTATTTCGGGATACAATGCGGCGGCGCAGCTTGATCTGTATTTTTCAAAGGCGAACCTTGCTGCCGATATGCGCGCGATGACTCCCGAGATATCAGATGATGGTATAATTATTTTAAACAAGGCAAGGCACCCTCTGCTTGATAAGAACAAGGCAGTGCCGATAGATTTCTCTATAGGTGAGGACTACAAGTCTCTTGTTATCACAGGTCCGAACACAGGCGGTAAAACAGTTGTTTTAAAAACTGTGGGCCTTCTGACGCTTATGACTATGTGCGGCCTTCTTATACCTGCTTCTGATGGGAGCAAGATATCAGTATATAAGAAAATTCTCGTTGATATCGGTGATATGCAGTCGATAGAGCAGAACCTCTCAACGTTCTCATCTCATATGAACAGAGTAAAAGAGATACTTGATGAGGCAGACAGCGAAAGCCTCGTCCTTCTTGATGAGCTGGGTTCAGGTACCGACCCTGTTGAGGGTGCTGCGCTTGCAGTCGCTGTTATCGAGAGGATAGGCAAGTTCGGGGCAACACTTGTAACAACAACTCATTATCAGGAGCTGAAAATGTATGCTCTCGATACAGAGGGAGTTGAGAACGCCTCCTGCGAATTTGATACGCAGACGCTCAAACCCACCTACAGGCTGATAATAGGCTCACCCGGAAAGTCAAACGCTTTTGACATTTCAAGAAGCTTAGGCATAGATGATGACATAATAAAGCACGCGAAGAGCCTTATAACTGATGACAACCGCCGCTTTGAGAATGTTATCGAGAGGCTGGAGGAGTCAAGAACTGAGCTGGAAAAAAGCCGCAGAGAGCTTGAAAACGAACGGCGAGAAGCAGAGAAGATAAGAAAAGAGCTTGAAAAGGAACGAGAGAAGTTCTATGACCGCAAGGAAAAAGAACTGGAGCAGGCAAGACTTGAGGCAGAGAACATCGTTAAGAACGTTCGGATAGAGTCACAGCATCTGGTCGAAGAGCTGGAGGCTATGAAAAAAGAGAAGGATATGGCAGACTTTTCTCAGAAAGCAGCTCAGGCAAAGGGTATGCAGCGCAGAGCGATAAACAGGTTGTATGATGAATCTATGCCCGATATGGAAAGCCGAAATAAAGATTATGTTTTGCCTAGACCTCTCAAAAAAGGCGACAGGGTGCTCCTCGCAGATAACGGCAGAAGGGGCATACTGACATCAGCGCCTGATGCGTCAGGCAGCTGTTTTGTGCAGATAGGTGTGATGCGCACCAAGGTAGATGCTTCTAAGCTCAGACTTATCGAGGACGAGCCCCAGAGCGCCAAGCAGCCTAAAAAGCCAAAGGGCGGAGCCATAACGAAAACAGGCGTTGAGAGCAGAATGACAAGAAAACTCTCGACTGAGCTGGATATCAGAGGCTATGCCGCAGATGAGGGCGTACATGAGGTAGAGCAGTTCATATCTGACGCTATAATGTCAGGGGTTTCTATGCTTACCATAATCCACGGACGCGGCACGGGAGTGCTGAAAAATGCTGTAAGAAATCATCTGAAAAGGCATCGCTCGGTAAAGTCGTTCCGTCCGGGAGTTTACGGTGAAGGCGAGGACGGCGTAACTATAGTTGAACTGAAATAGAAAGGTCTTATATGAAAAAACTTATAGCGATAATACTGTCAGCTGCTGCGCTTGTGCTTACAGTTGGCTGTGCAGCGGATAAAAACGATTCCTCCGAGGAGGATATAAAGGGCATATATGTTGAGATATCACAGGAAGATGCAAAACAGATGATGGACAATGATGACAGTAATATCATCATTGATGTGCGCCGTCAGGACGAATATGATGAGGGTCATATACCCGGAGCAGTGTGTATTCCGAATGAGTCGATAATGACAGAGCAGCCCGAAGAGCTTCCCGATAAGGATCAGGTGATACTTGTGTACTGCCGAAGCGGAAGGCGAAGCAAACAGGCTGCGCAGAAGCTTGCCGATATGGGGTATACCAATGTTTATGAGTTCGGCGGGATAATAGACTGGACAGGCGACATCGTTAAGGAGTGACTAGAGTGGGACTTTTTGAAAGTGTAAAGAATAATGAGAATGAAAGCACTAAGCTAAGGTATGATTCTTTTGACGGCGGTGGACCCGAGTATACTGCCGAGATAGAAGATGAGACCATAGTTACATGCAGCTGTGTTCGCCATTATGCCAAGCAGGATCATGAAAAAATATGCGGTGCAGGCTATGATGTGGTATTCACGTTCAAAGGGTTAAAAGAGGGTAAGACGACAATGAAGATATCTTCTTTTTCACCGATAGTTCCGCCCGCTGAGGAGAAATACCTCGTCACGGTAGACGGTGACCTAAATGTGAAACTGACACTGTTGGAAGAAACTGAATAATACAGTTTGCCGTTCTGATCTCAGGACGGCAAATATTTTTAACATATAGTTATTGAAATGTTACGGCGTTTGTGGTATACTAATATGATATGAGCGATATAAAGGAGGTGCCTTATGGACGTACAGAAGGGCGATGTGCTTGTTATGAAGAAAAAACACCCATGTGGTGCGAATAAAATGGCAGTTCTGCGTTCGGGCATGGATTTCAAGCTCAGATGCGAGGGCTGCGGCAGAGAGTTTATGATACCGCGCGTAAAGGCAGAAAAAAATATCAAGCAGATACTCCGTGACGGATTGTAGCTTTTTTACTCGGCATAAATTAGTATAAAACTACAACAGGAGGATAATTATGTTTGAAAAATTACTTGCATTGGAAGATAAATTCAATGAGATAAATGAAAAGCTCATGCAGCCTGAGGTAGTCAATGACAGCAGGCTTTATACTGAGCTTATGAAAGAATACAAGACCTTGGAGCCTATAGCACAAAGCTTTGGTGAATACAAGAATGCCAAGGAGCAGTTCGATGAGGCACAGGAGCTTCTCGATGCAGGCGGACTTGATAAGGATTTCAAAGAAATGGTGCAGGCGCAGTTTGAGGAATCAAAAGAGAAAATGGCTGAGCTTGAGGATAAACTGAAAATAATGCTTCTGCCAAAGGATCCGAATGATGAGAAGAATGTTATCATCGAGATCAGAGGCGGTGCAGGCGGTGAAGAGGCTGCACTGTTTGCAGGTTCTCTTTACAGAATGTACACTATGTATGCATCATCTCAGGGCTGGCAGACGGAAGTGCTTAATTCTAATGAGACTGAGCTTGGCGGATATAAAGAAGTCACATTCAGTGTTTCAGGCTCGGGAGCTTATTCAAGGCTCAAATATGAGAGCGGAGTTCACCGTGTGCAGAGAGTGCCCGAGACAGAATCTCAGGGCAGGGTGCACACATCTACCGTGACGGTGGCTGTGCTTCCCGAGGCTGAGGACGTTGAGCTTGATATAAACGAAGAAAAAGATCTGAAAATAGACGTTTTCCGCTCCTCAGGCGCAGGCGGTCAGCATATAAACAAGACCTCATCTGCGATAAGGATAACCCACCTGCCCACCGGTATGGTAGTTGAGTGCCAGAATGAGCGTTCACAGTTCCAGAATAAGGCTAAGGCGCTTGCGATACTGCGCTCACGTCTGCTCGATCAGAAACAGCAGGAGCAGGATAAGCAGATAGCGGACAACAGGCGTTCACAGGTCGGTACGGGTGACCGTTCCGAGAGGATAAGAACTTATAACTTCCCCGAAGGGCGCATATCAGATCATAGGATAGGGCTTACTATCTACAGGCTGGAGCAGGTGCTTAACGGCGCTCTTGATGAGGTGATAGATGCCCTTGCAACTGCCGATCAGGCAGCCAAGCTTGCAGGAGAGAAGGATAGCTGATGAAAACCGAGATACTTGGAACAGACGGTGCATCTCTTGACAGAGCGGCTGAGCTGCTGACAAGAGGAGCGGTCGTAGCTGTACCGACCGAGACGGTATACGGGCTTGCTGCAAATGCTTTTGATGAAAAGGCAGTCAGGCGTATTTTTGAAGCAAAGGGCAGACCTGCGGATAATCCGCTCATAGTGCATATAGCTGATATTTCCTATCTTGAAAAGCTCTCGCCGTGCGTGCCTGAGCTTGCATACAAGTGTGCCGAGGCTTTCTGGGCAGGACCTTTAACTATGATACTTCCGAAAAAAGATATTATACCCTCGGTCACAAGCGGCGGTCTCGATACTGTCGGGATAAGAATGCCCGTTGACAAGACTGCCAGAGCAATAATAAAGCGCTGCGGCTTTGCACTGGCTGCACCATCGGCAAATGTTTCGGGTAGTCCGTCTCCTACGACATTCAGGCACGTTTATGAGGATATGAACGGCAGGATATCAGCAATAGTTGACGGCGGCGACTGCTCCGTCGGGGTGGAATCTACCGTTATAAGCTTTGATGATAACAAGATACGTGTTTTGCGCCCTGGCTTTATTTCTCCCGAGGAGCTTTCGGAGATCGCAGATACGGTCATAGACAAGGGAGTTCTTGAACAGCTCGGAGCTGATGCGGTGGTTCGTTCACCGGGAATGAAATACAAGCATTATGCACCGAAGGCAGACGTGACAATTATCGACTCTGACCGTGACAGCTTTAAGCATTATGTGAGAAAAAACAGCGATGACGCAACAATGCTGATGGTGTTCTCTGAGGCTGACTGTGAAGGACTTGATATCGAATTTATTGAATACGGTGAGACCGCAGAGGAGCAGGCGAAAAGGCTTTTTACTTCTTTGAGAACGCTTGATGAGCTTGGTGCTGAAAAGGTGTATGCACGCTGCCCCAAAAAAAGCGGAGTTGGTCTTGCAGTGTATAACAGGCTGCTAAGGGCAGCAGGCTTTAAGGTGGTGAGACTGTGAGCATCATTATTGGGCTTACAGGCCAGAGCGGTGCAGGCAAAAGCACTGTTTGCAGAGTGTTCAAGCGGGAGGGCTTTGCGGTGATCGACTGTGATAAGGTCGCGGCTGAGGTCACTAAGGCAGGTTCGGATTGCAACAGAGAGCTATCGGCATCGTTCCCTGAATGCTTTGATGAAAGCTTTGCGCTTGACCGTGCAAAAATGGCACAGATCGTCTTTTCTGACAGTGAAAGTCTCTGGCTGCTGGAAAGAATAGAATTTAAATATATAACCGCAGAGATCGAGAAAAAAGTTGAAAAACTGTCCAAAAAAGCGGACTATATCGTGCTTGATGCACCGACACTTTTTGAGGCAGGTATCGACAGCAGCTGTGATATTATCGCGGCAGTTGTGAGCGATGAGGATATAAGGCTCAGGCGGATAACAGAGCGCGACTCAGTTAGTGAAGAGCTTGCAAAAAAGAGGTTTTCATCTCAGCACGACGAAGAGTTTTTCAGGGAGCGCTGCGGCCTGATAATAGAGAATAACGGCACCTTTGCCGACGTGGAGTGTTCGGCTGAGGAGGTCGCAAGAAAGATCAAAGGAATGTTTGGTAATGCCTGCAAAGACATCAAAAACAGTTAGAAAAACTTCTGCACCGAGAGGTAAGGGAGCAGTAAAAAGAAAGACTAAAAAAAGAATAAAAAAGGGACCTGTTTTTCTTGCAGTGGTATTGCTTGCGGCTATAGTTACACTGATAGTTCTGCACGGAAAGGACATAGCTAAGAAAGTAAAGGAATTGCCGCAGGCGTTTACATACCCGACGGATTATGAGGAATATGTCGTTAAGTATTCATCGGAGTATAACTGCGACCCTGTGCTGGTGTTCTCAGTGATAAAGGTCGAGAGCGGTTTTGACCCCGATGCAGTATCGGAGGTCGGAGCGAGAGGTCTTATGCAGCTGATGAAGGACGCATTCGACTGGATAAAATTCAGGCTCGATGATGACAGGGGCTATACGTTCGACGATATCTTTGATCCTAAGCTGAATATTCAGTACGGAACATATTATCTCAGCTATCTGCTTGAAAAATATGACGGCTCGATAGAGCTAACTGCGGCGTCATATCACTGTGGCATGAGTCTCGTTGACAGCTGGATAGCGGACGGTACTATCGACCCCAAGAATTTCCGCATAGAGGATATTCCCGATGCTAACGACCAGACTGCAAATTACGTTGATAAGATAATGACTGCCTACAGTCATTATAAAGACATACTGGCGAGCAGCCACACGGTAAGTGAATAACGGTAATTGTGCGCAGCACAGTTGCGCAATGACGATAAGGAGGAAATACTATGAGCGAAAAAGAAAAGTCACAGGCAGAGCTGCTGTCTGAAAAGATCCTGTCGGACAAGAAAAATGCAGGGCTCAGAATGAGCGATGAGCAGATAGCCGAGGCAGATGCTTTTTGCGAGGGCTATAAGGCATTTCTCAATACTGCCAAGACAGAGCGCGAGGCAGTTATCGAGGCAGTGAAACAGGCAGAGGCTGCCGGATTCAGGCGTTTTGAAAAGGGAAAGAAATACCAGCCTAATGAAAAGTTCTATTTTGTGAACCGTGAAAAGGCGATAATTCTCGGTGTAATGGGCTCAGAGGATATCAGCACGGGTGTGCGTCTTGCGGCT
The DNA here is from genome assembly GCA_017484095.1 of Ruminococcus sp. Classification (GTDB taxonomy): domain Bacteria; phylum Bacillota; class Clostridia; order Oscillospirales; family Ruminococcaceae; genus Hominimerdicola. Next base: position 19,934 of record JAFUTU010000006.1, read on the forward strand.
GCACATATCGATTCACCCAGACTTGACCTTAAGCAGAACCCTCTTTATGAAGAGAAGGAGCTTGCTCTGTTCAAAACGCATTATTACGGCGGTATAAAGAAATATCAGTGGCCTACTATACCGCTGTCTCTGCACGGTGTTATCGTGAAGGGTGACGGTTCAAAAATAGCTGTGAGCATCGGTGAGGATGAAAGCGACCCTGTTTTCTGTATTACTGATATACTTCCGCACCTTGCAGATGAGCAGATGAGACGTCCTGCACCTAAGCTTATCCAGGGTGAGGAGCTTAATATTCTTATTGGCTCGCGTCCGTTCAAGGATGATAAGATATCGAACAAGGTAAAGCTCAATATCATGGCTATACTGAATGAGAAATATGGTATAGTGGAGGACGATTTCATTTCAGCAGAGCTGGAGGCTGTGCCTCAGTTCAAGGCGCGTGACGTTGGATTTGACAGAAGCATGGTCGGCTCCTACGGACAGGACGACAGAGTGTGTGCCTATACGGCTTTGCAGGCGATACTTGACTGCGACAGCCCTAAAAAGACCTGCCTTACTATCCTTACTGATAAGGAGGAAACAGGCAGCGACGGAAACACAGGTCTCAACAGCTCATATCTGCCGTATTTCATAGCTGATCTTGCTAAGCCTTTCGGCTATGAGGGCAGAGAGATCATTTCTGTTTCTGAGTGCCTTTCCGCTGATGTTAACGCAGGCGTTGACCCAACTTTCTCATCACCGTTCGAGATAAGAAATGCATCGCAGCTCAATTACGGAGTCGTAGCTACCAAATTTACGGGCGCAAGAGGAAAGAGCGGTACTTCAGATGCATCGGCTGAATTTGTGGGCAGGATAAGAAAGCTTTTTGATGATAACGGTGTTATCTGGCAGACGGGAGAGCTCGGAAAGGTAGATGCAGGCGGCGGCGGAACTGTCGCTCAGTATATCGCAAATCTTGACTTTGATGTTATAGATGTCGGTGTGCCTGTGCTTTCTATGCACGCACCTTTTGAGATAACAGCTAAGCTTGATGACTATATGGCTTATAAGGCATTCTGTGTTTTCTTTGCTGACTGATTGTTGAAAGTGCATAAGTACTGCCGAGATTATTTGTGAGAAAGTTAAAATCTGTTCATATACGGAAACCTCTCTATTACTGAGAGCGGAATCACAATGAAGTTCGAGAAGGAAGACGATTAATAGTTAACTGCGCTGCCTGATGACAGCGCAGATTTTTTTGCACCAAAAAAAGAGCCCTGTTTCCACAGAGCTCTTTTTTCTGTATTGTTATAATCTTAAAGCTCGATTATTACTTTGCCGCCGAAGTTAGGGCTTACATCTGCCTTCTTATCGGTGCCAGCGATCTCAATAGTAAAGCTTGCTTTGGTATCGGTGTATGTGCACTCGATCTTATTGCCGTTTCTTACAGATGTAAGTTCAAATATCTGCTGTGCTTCGGTATCATATATCTTTGCCGAAGCGCTCTTTCCGTCTTCAAGCTCGTAGATCTTAAAGGTAGTTCCGTCAAGGTAGTCATACTCAATATCGTTCTCGAACTTGCCATAAGCTATCACGCTGTTTGGTTTAGCGAGGGCAGGTATCTCAAAATATGAGCACTTGTGTCTGTACCACTTGCCGCCCTCAAGCACCTTGCCTGTGATGATGTCGGTCCATTTGCCCTCAGGGAGATAGTACTCAGCCATACCCTCATCATTGAGGATAGGTGCAACGAGGATATTGTCACCGAACATATACTGTCTGTCTATAGTCAGGCAGGTAGGATCATCAGCATAGTCGATCACCATAGCTCTCATTACAGGCACGCCCACCTCATGAGTCTTGATAGCCTGTGCCCAGATGTACGGCATCAGCTGACCTTTGAGCTTTGTGAAGAAGCGAAGAACATCGCAAGCCTCTTCGTCAAACAGCCACGGCACTCTGTAAGACTGGTTTCCGTGCAGACGACTGTGAGATGAGAACATACCGAAAGCTGCCCATCTTTTGTAGATATCGGGTGTTGCGGTTGCCTCAAAGCCTGCCATATCGTGAGATGTATAACCAAAACCGGAGATGCACAGCGACAGACAGCCTCTTACTACCTCAGCCATAGAGTTGTAGTTGCCTGAGCAGTCACCGCCCCAGTGAACAGGGAACTTCTGTCCGCCTGCTGTTGCTGATCTAGCAAATAGACAAGCCTTGTTCTCTCCGTAATATTCTTTGAGCACGTTGAAGGTACACTCGTTGTAGAGATATGTGTAATAGTTGTGCATCTTTATCGGGTCAGAGCCGTCGAAATACTTAACGCCCCTGGTTGGTATTCTCTCACCGAAGTCTGTCTTGAAGGTATCTACGCCCATTTCGCAGAGCTTTCTGAGATATGATGCGAACCACTTGCATGCATCGGGGTTTGTAAAGTCAACTATAGCCATTCCGGGCTGCCATGTATCACACTGGAATACGCTGCCGTCCTCGTTTTTGATGAAGTAGCCGTTTTCCATACCCTCGTCAAAAAGTCTTGATCTCTGTCCTACATATGGGTTTATCCATACGCAGGTGTGAAGGTTCTTATCCTCGTGCAGTCTCTTAAGCATAGCCTCTGGCTCGGGGAACTGGCTCTTGTCCCACTCAAAGTTGCACCATTCAAATCCCTTCATCCAGAAGCAGTCAAAATGGAATACCTGCAGGGGGATATCTCTCTCAGCCATGCCGTCTATAAAGGAGGTTATAGTCTCCTCGTCATATGTGGTGGTGAAGGAGGTAGTCAGCCAAAGACCGAAGCTGAATGCAGGCGGCAGCGAAGGCTTGCCTGTAAGTGTTGTATAGCCTGCCAGAGCATCTGTGATGTTCTCTCCGCCAAATACGAAATATTCAAGGCTTTCACCTGGAACCGTAAACGAAACCTTAGAAACGGTGTCTGAACAGATCTCATAGGATACCTTGTCAGAGCTGTTCACGAAAACGCCGTAGCCTCTTGACGATACATAGAAAGGTATGCACTTGTATGACTGATCCGAGCAGGTGCCACCGTCGGAATTCCATACTTCAACGGTCTGTCCGTTCTTTGCAAAGGTGGTGAACTTCTCGCCGAAGCCGTAGAAGTATTCGCCGACGCTTGTATCAAGCTGCTCTCTGATATATGTTGTATGTGGGTCGCTTGGGTAGTTCCAGAAGGTGTCGTCGGCTGCAAGCTGCATTCTTGCCTGCCTTCTGTACTCGCTCTCGAAGATGATGCCTGTAGATCTCCAGCCGCCGCTTGTGAGCTTCTTGTCCTTATAATAATAGGTAAAGCTCCAGCTTTCACGGCTGACAACGAGTTTGGTATCACCGGAGACAAGCACCGCTTCCTTCTCGTTAATAGTTACCGAAGGCTTATAGCTGCCCTCATTCAGAACAAAGTGAGGACCATTATCGATATAGCCCTTGTGGTGAGTGATATTCACTCTGATGCAGTTCTCCTGAGTGGAGGTGTACCTGATCTCCAGGTTGGCACTTCCGAGCATCATTGCTCTGTTGTAAACAACGAACGGAGTCGCAACGATCATAAAGCCGTTTTCGATCTCCTCGACCTCGAACGCTTGATTTGCATAGTTTACTTCATATCCCTTCTGATTGAGCCAGAATCCGTCGGCAAATTTCATAGTGGAATACCTCCCGATCATAATTTTTTAAGCATCAGCGCAATGTATACGTTTACGCCGTTACAACTATTTTATAACATCTTCCCCAAAATTGCAATAGTAAAAAAGTGATATTTAAGAATTTTTTATCTAAAACAGAGCCTTTTTCCGCTCTTTCCGAAATCTTTTCATTATGTTCATATTTTACCGAAAATCGAAAACGTTTGAGAAGAAGCTCGCCTTCAAAGTTGACATAAAGGAAGTGTGATGTTATAATGATAGTTAATACTTACGTAAGGGAAGAGAACAATGGCAGAAAACACGTGCAGATGCTTTAAAAAGTGCGGCGGCTGTCAACTCGCGATGAGCTATGACGAGCAGCTCGTTTATAAAAACAGAAAAGCTGCAAGGCTGTTGTCTAGATTCGGGAAGGTAAAGCCTATTTTAGCGGCAGATGAGCCGTACAGATACCGCAGCAAAGTGCAGACAGTGTACAAGACTGCACGCTCGGGAGAGATAGTTTCGGGAGTGTTCCGCTCGTCTGACAAGGGAATGACAGTGATCGATGACTGTATGCTTGAAGACAGAAGGGCATCAGAGGTTATAAGGCAGCTGAAGCCGCTTTTAGGTTCTTTCAGGATAAACCCATACAACCCCAAAACGGGAAAAGGTGTGCTCAGGCATACACTGATAAGGGTCGGTTCAAAGGGCGTTATGCTGGTGCTTGTTGTAAACAGGGCTGCCGTACCTAATGCAAAGGGTTTGGCAGAAGTACTTGTGAAAAAATGTCCATTTGTGACGAGCGTTGTGCTCAATGTAAATCAGAATGGTATGCCGCTTACCTTAGGGCAACAGAATAAGGTGCTGTATGGCAGCGCTTATGTTGAGGACGAGCTTTGCGGCTGTGTGTTCAGGATATCGCCACAGTCGTTTTATCAGGTGAACAGTTCGCAGACTAAAAAGCTTTATGAAACGGCAATAGAGGCATCTCAGATAGAGAAGGGCAGCAGACTTATTGACGCATACTGCGGGACAGGCACTATTGGGATCATCTGCGAAAAGCACGCCGCAGCTGTTGCAGGGTGTGAGCTTAATGAGGAAGCAGTGAGAGATGCACGCATTAATGCAAAGCTTAACAAATGCGAGAACATAACATTCTATTCTGCTGATGCAGGAAAGTTTATGACTGAGCTTGCTCGTTCAGGTGAGAATGCAGACATCGTTATGATGGATCCTCCGAGGGCAGGTGCGTCAAGAGAGTTTCTGGCGGCACTTTGTGAGCTCAGACCAAAGCGGGTGGTGTATGTTTCTTGCAAAATAGAGACTCTTGCAAGAGATATGGTGACGCTTTCAAAGGCAGGTTACAAGGCTGATATCATACAGCCTGTTGATATGTTCCCTCATACGACAGGGATAGAGACAGTAGTAGGAATGACTTTGGTATAATCACAAGTTATAGTGATATTATGATTTGGTAATTTACAAATATTAAAAAGTATGCTATACTATAATCAATATAAAAAATCGGGAGGATCATACTATGAATGAAAAAGTAAGGCTTTTGACCGAGAACATAGAAAAGGTGATCGTGGGAAAGACAGATTCTGTGCTGAGGATAATCACGGCTATGCTTTGCGGCGGACACGTACTTATCGAGGACGTGCCAGGTGTCGGAAAAACACAGATGGTATCGGCTCTGGCAAGGTCTGTTGACGGTAAATTCAACAGGATACAGCTTACTCCCGATGTTATGCCTTCGGATATCGTGGGATTTTCCATGGTAGACAGTGCTACACATGATCTCACCTACAAGGAGGGTGCTGCGATGTGTAACTTCCTGCTGGCGGACGAGATAAACAGAGCATCGCCTAAGTCGCAGTCAAGCTTGCTGGAGGTAATGGAGGAAAGACAGATATCTGTAGACGGTGTAACTCATGTTCTGCCGAGACCTTTTATGGTGCTTGCAACGCAGAACCCTGTTGAGACCTACGGTACATACCACTTGCCCGAGGCACAGATGGACAGGTTCTTGATGAAGATATCAATGGGTTACCCGACATATGATGCTGAGCTAGATATAATGTCCAGGGCTGAGGCTTCGGATTTCGGAAAGAATGTTGAGGCTGTTATGAGCCTTGATGACATAACTGCGCTTATGAATTATGCCGAGCAGGTCACAGCGGCGCCAAATGTAAGAAGATACATTCTGAGCATAGTTACCGCGACCAGAAATTCTGACCTTGTTAAGCTGGGCGTTTCTCCAAGAGGAAGTATAGCGCTTCTCAAGGCGGCTAAGGCTTATGCGTTTGTCATGGGCAGAGGATATGTTACGCCTGATGATGTCAAGGCAGTGATGAGTGATGTTCTTGCACACAGGCTGATGCTCTCACCGAAGGGCAAGTCTGCATTCGGAAATGAGAGAGCAGCCCTTGCCGAGATAGCGATGACGGTCAAGTCGCCCGATGAGATAGCTGCCGAATAATATTTTTGTTCATTAAAAAGAGGGGAGAGAAAGCATGAAAAATGCGATGGGATATCTGGCGTGTGGACTGATATCGGTGTTCGTGGCGTATTATATAAATGCTTCGGGAGGCGTGCTGCTGCTTGAGCTGCTCACGCTGGGATTTCTGCTTTCCGCCCTGATATATCTGCTTTCGCAGAGGAGACTGAAAGTATATGTCAGGTCTGTGGTCGCTGTTGCGGCTAAGAACGATAAGCTTGAAGCAGAGCTTGTACTGAGCTCTTCGATATTTCCTCTGCCGACTGCTATGGCTGAGATCACTTTGCAAACTACAGACAATCTCAGGCTGATAGGTGAACCTAAGATAAGGGCTCTGGTCATGTCAAAGGAGCCTATGGTTGTTAAGGTGCCGATAGAGACCGTTTACTGCGGAGTTGGAGCCATAACAGTAAAAAGCCTTGTGATACATGATTATCTCGGTATTGCGGATAAGGATATAACGGCTTCGCTGACGGGAGAGCCTGCGTTTATAAAGGTGTTGCCGAATATACCCGAGACGGGAGGTCAGCAGGAGATACTGCGCGCAACCGCTGAGAATTCTGCTTATGACGAGGATAATGAGAGTGAGACGAACGAGACCTCTCTGACGCCTACAGGCTTCCCGGGGTTTGAGCACAGAGACTACATTCCGGGAGATTCTCTCAAAAGGATCAACTGGAAGCTTTCATCGAAGAAAGATGAGCTTATGGTAAGGCTGGATGAAAAGGTGTCGGCATCAAGTCAGATATTTGTGCTGGATATCCCCCAGGGGAACCTTTTCAACGGAGTTTATATGAAAAACATTGACAATATAGTAGAGGCTTCGCTTGCGATGCTTGATATGCTGGTGCGGCAGGGTTATGAGAGTGAATTCAACTACTGCATCGGCGGTGAGTGGCGCAGGGCAGAGATAATGCAATACACAGATATACTGCTTTTGCAGGAAGACCTTGCAGGGATAAGAGTTACCGAAGACAAGGACAGGTTCACGTTCGGTGAGCTTTCTGCAAAGACTATGCCTATCTGCTTTTCGGCTTGCACTGCCGATATGCAGGCACAGCTTCAGATATTGGTTGAAAGGCTGAAAGGCTCTTTTGTTTTTACGAAGAGCAGCGGTATAGAAAAGGTTGCCGAGAATGTCTGGCACGTTGATAATAATATGGAATTTGAACGGCTTGGATAGCTGAAAAGAGGTGAGCATATTGAGCAGAACAAGAAAAATACTTATGGATATAGCAGCAAAATATGCTCTGCCGATAATATACTGTACAGTTATACTAAGGCTTATTGTAAGCGTATTTATGATAAATGAGGCTGCGAGGTATACGCTTATATGTTTTACTGCCGAGTGTCTGCTGTTCGGTTTGTTTGAATGGCTCAAAGGGAAAAGGGTGCTCAGGGGAGTAATATACCTTGCGCTTTTTTCATTGTCTGTATTTATATATTTCAGGCTGCTGATGCAGGGCTATGAAAGAACAAATATTAACTATACAGACTGGTTTTATGTTGATGTGAACGAAGTCGGCAGGGTCGATGAGTATTTTTACGGTACGATGATCTTTATGACGTTCTTCCTCTCCTCGATAGTGTATTATTTTACGATAATCAGATACAGGGCATCAGGTACGATGCTGGCATTGCTGTTCCCGCTGTTTATTTATGCTAAGAGAGCACAGACGATCAATACTTTTGAACTGACCCTTTTGATAACGGTGTTTCTTGCCCTTATGGTACATTCAAGGCTTGTCAGCACCGAGAACAAGGACCGTGTAGTAATAAACAGACAGTATGCCGCGGCACTTGCACTGTTTGTGGCTGTGGTGGGTGCTGTTACCATGTTCTTGCCGTCTACCACGGCGCAGTCAAAGCTGGAATCTGACAAATCTTATTTTGATCTGACTCTCAGCAGAAACTCTGATTATACCGATCTTAATGATCTTTCCTCTTTAAGATTCGGAAGCAATGATGAGGGCATCGAGCTTTTCAGACTAAGCACAAGTGAGAACGGCTTTGTATATTATTTGCGGCGTCAGGGCTTTGACTTTATTACCGATGATGAGCGCTGGATGATGAGCAGGGATATCACACCGTATGATTTTACACAGATGAGCAATGAACAGAATGAGCTCAATTCGTCGGTTTATGTGTATAAGATGATGAGGGAGCTTGCTGATTCGGGCAAATATGAGGAATATGGTCTTTACAAGGGTGAGTATCCTGATGAGATATATTCTGAGCTTGAAAGCATTGACATCAGAGCTACTGACGACTTTGCTCCTACGTATCTGACAGCGACTATGTCTCTGGAAGCGGAGTCTCTAAGGGATTATACAAAGATACCTCACGGTGAGATCTACGCATCAACACTGTATGATGACCCGAACAATCAGCCACCTGTGCTCAATACGAACTTTTCATCATATATCGAGGGCTCGGAGTATGAGAGATTTGAAGAGTCACTTGATATGGAGTATGATGAATTTATTGAAATACTTGATACCGCTGCTGCTAACGGAGATATCGTGCCGCAGGTGCCTGAAAATATAAAGGCACTGCATGATATTTATACTGATCTTTCCGATTATGAGGTCGATGAGAGGATTGTTGAGCTTGCACAGAGCATAACTGCCGATAAAAAGACAGAGTATGAGAAGGCACAGGCTTTCGTTGACTACTTTGAGCAGAATGGTTTTAGATATGACAGGGAATATGTGCCGAGCGATGAATCGATAGCATACTTCCTGTTTAACTCTAAGAGAGGCAGCTGTACCAGCTATGCGACCTCTATGACGATCATGGCCAGGCTTTCTGGTCTGCCGGCAAGATATGTTGAGGGTTTTTCAGCCTATGAAAGAGACCGTGACACGAATGAGGTCATAGTTCGTGACAGCCATGCCCATGCTTGGGTAGAGGTATATATATCGGGAATGGGCTGGGTGACGTTCGATCCGACGATAGCCGACTATCAGACCGCAAGCAGTGATGATGACAGCGTTTTTGATTTTTCGATATTCTTTCAGTATTTCGGCAGGATCGCTATAGTGCTTGGAGTAGTTTTCGTGATAGTTTTCGTTGTTCTTCTTGACAGGATAATAGAGCTGGCATTCAGGATATCGCTGATCTTTACCGATAACACTGACCGTATATTAAAGCTTTACAGAAGAACGCTCAAGCTGCTGGAGAATTCATCAGGTAAAAGGCTGGCAGGATATACACCGCATGAGCTGCTCGGCTTTATGAGAACTCGACGTGAGGCGGATCTGAGCTATGTGGTAGAGCTGTTCGAGGCAGCCTGCTTTGGTGAATACAAGCCTACAGATGAAGAATGGAAAAAAGCGTACTCCATCTATAAGGAGGAGTATAAAAAGCTGCGAAAACAGCGCACGTCCCGCGCTGCAGAGGCATAAAAATAAACCGCACTCTTTATGAGTGCGGTTTTGTAGTTTTAAAAGTTATATCTCTGCCAGCAGATCGCTCATATTGTACAGACCTGCCTGCTTTGATCTGAGAAAAACAGCTGCATTAACAGCACCTACTGCAAACACCTGCTTCGAGTGAGCCTCATGCTTGAGGCTGATGACCTCATCACGGCCTGCAAAAAGGATCTCATGCTCACCTACGATCGTGCCGCCTCTTATGGAGTGCATACCGATCTCGTTTTTCGTTCTCTTTGCTCTTACGGAGTGTCTGTCATATACGTATTCGCACTTGGTATCAAGGGCAGAATTTACCGCATCTGCAAGCATTATAGCTGTGCCTGAGGGAGCATCAAGCTTCTGATTATGATGCTTTTCGATTATCTCAATGTCATACTGACCGCCGAGGACCTTTGCTGCCTTCATTGCAAGCTCTGCGAGAAGGTTTATGCCAAGAGTCATATTGAATGTGAAAAATACGGGCACCTGCTCAGCAGCTTTGTTTATTTTTGAAAGCTCCTCTTCGCTGTAGCCTGTTGTTGCAAGAACCAGCGGTACACCGTTTGTCAGTGCATATGTGAGAAGTTCGTCCAGTGCGGAGGGGTGTGAAAAGTCGATTATAACATCGGGCTTCTCGGTAAGCTCTGCTGCGCTTTTAACAACAGGGAAGCTGTCGTAAGCTTCTCCGAACTTATCAATACCCGCAATGGCTTCGCAGTCATCTCTGCCTTTGATAACATCGTTTATGAACCTGCCCATTTTTCCGCAGGCTCCGCAGATAACTATTTTTGTCATTTTTATCAGTCCTTTACATTATATCAATTCCCCTGCCGCAAGACAGGGGAAAACTGATATTACTTTACGCTGTTTACAAGTCCTAGCTTGTCGAGCTCAGCCCTGAGAGCATCTATCTTCGGCTGCTCGGAGCGGCAAAGCGGCATCCTGCATTCGCCTGCGTTGAAGCCCATGATGTTGAGCGCTTCCTTTACAGGGATAGGGTTAACGTCATTGAACAGTGCGTGAGCCAGAGGCAGATACTTGAAAGCAAGTGCGGCAGCCTCAGGGTATCTGTTTTTAAGACACAGTGCTGCGATCTCGTGAGTCTCTTTAGGAACACAGTTTGAGAGCACTGAGATAACGCCCTTTCCGCCAAGAGCCATAATAGGAACTATCTGATCGTCATTGCCCGAGTAGATGTCAAGCTGTCCCTGACAGAGAGCAGCAGTCTCGGTTATCTGGCTGATGTTGCCGCTTGCTTCCTTGATAGCGACGATGTTCTCGACCTTTGAAAGCTCGTAAGCTGTCTTCGGGAGAATGTTTGTGCCTGTTCTGGAAGGTACGTTGTAGAGGATTATCGGTATCTTTACAGCATTTGCAATAGCGGTAAAGTGTGCGATAAGGCCCTTTTGTGAAGCTTTGTTGTAATAAGGTGTTACGCAGAGAAGTGCATCAGCGCCCAGATCCTCAGCCTTCTTTGAAAGGTTGACAGCATACTCTGTGTGGTTAGAGCCTGTTCCTGCAATAACAGGAACTCTGCCTGCTGCCTTTTCGATAGCATATCTTATGCACTCAATGTGCTCCTCATCAGTCATGGTCGAGCTCTCGCCGGTTGTTCCGCATATGATGATAGCGTCTGTTCCGTTGTCGATATTAAAATCTATAAGTCTGCCAAGCTCATCATAATTGATAGAGCCGTCGGCGTTCATAGGAGTTACGATAGCAACGCCTGCTCCCGTAAAAATTGTGTTTTTCATAATTGATTCCTCCCTTTTATTTGGGTATCAGATCAGTCAAAATATCCCTTTTCTGCCAGAAGCTCTGCAAGGAGCACTGCTCCGCCTGCGGCACCTCTGAGGGTGTTATGTGAAAGGCATACGAACTTATAGTCGTACTGGGTGTCCTCTCTGAGTCTGCCTATAGATACTGCCATTCCGCCTTCAAGCTCTCTGTCAAGCTTTGCCTGAGGCCTGTCGTCCTCGGTGAAATAGTTGAGGAACTGCTTAGGTGCGCTCGGCAGGTCAAGCTCCTGAGGAACTCCCGAGAATTCTTTCCAGGCTTCCAGTATCTCATCTTTAGATGGCTTCTTCTCGAACGATACGAAAACAGCTGCTGTATGTCCGTCCGAAACGGGCACTCTGAGGCACTGTGCTGTGATGTTGGGCTCTGTCGCATCTACGATCTTGTCACCTTCGATCTTACCCCAGATCTTCATAGGCTCCTTCTCGGATTTCTCCTCTTCTCCGCCGATATAGGGGATAACGTTATCCAGTATCTCCGGCCATGACTCAAATGTCCTTCCTGCGCCGGATATTGCCTGATATGTGCAGGCAAGTGCCTTTGTTACCTTATATTTGCTGTGAAGCGGAGCAAGTGCGGGAACATAGCTCTGGAGCGAGCAGTTTGATTTAACTGCAATAAATCCCCTCTTTGTGCCAAGTCTCTTTCTCTGTGCCTCAATGATCTCGATGTGCTCAGGGTTGATCTCAGGGATCACCATAGGAACATCATCAGTATGTCTGTGAGCAGAGTTATTAGAAACTACAGGGCACTCAGCCTTTGCATATCTCTCCTCAAGAGCCTTTATCTCGTCCTTTTTCATATCAACTGCACAGAATACGAAATCAACCATTCCTGCGATCTTTTCAATATCGGCAGTTGCATCGAGCACTGTCAGATCTCCGATAGCCTCGGGCAGGGGATCTTTAAGCTTCCACTTGCCTGCAACAGCGTCCTTCAGCTTCTTGCCGGCGGAACGGGGAGAAGCAGCAACACAAACTACGTTGAACCACGGGTGCTTGTCGAGCAGAAGAGAAAACCTCTGGCCTACCATGCCCGTAGCTCCGATGATACCTACATTGTACTGTTTCATTTGAAAAACTCCTTTTCTTTAGTGCTGTCAAAATAACCAAATCGAGAGGTCCGACAGGCTAATTTTTGCACAAAAATATAAAATTTACTTAAATAATAAAAAAACCGGTTGAAAACCGGCGCATCATACAATATAATAAGAATGTTGACATAGATATTTATGTCGATAGCACTCCATCATAAGTAATGATGACAACCGATAATCTGTTAAACTATCAGTCAGCTGAGACGTTTCCCGTTGCCCCGCTTCGGCAGCTTCGCCTTTCACCTTGCTTCCATAGGTCTTGGGATGACCCTGCCGCAACTGCGATATCCTGAAAGAACAGGAACATCTTGCGGCGAAAGAAGGCTACTGATCTCTGCTGCACCTCTATCCTAGACACTATGATAACAAATATTTTTCAATATGTCAATACATAGCGGTGATTTTTTATTAATTTTTTGTAAATCATACGGCTTTGTTCTGCGTTAGCACACAGCTGTACGCCGTTCAGAGTATGGTTTACGGTCTGGAGAAAATAATGCTTGATATAAAGAATATGAAAAGGTCGGATTTTTTCTATGAGCTGCCGCAGGAGCTCATAGCGCAGACACCTGTTGAGCCTAGAAACTCATCAAGGCTTTTGAAGGTGGACAGAAAAACGGGTGAGATCACTCACGACCGCTTTTACAATCTATGCGAGTATCTGAACAAAGGTGACCTGCTGGTGCTCAACGATTCAAGAGTGCTGCCTGCCAGGATCTACGGTGAGAGGAAGGACACGGGCTCATTTATTGAGTTCCTGCTGGTGGAGCAGAGAGGAAGCCTTGAATGGGAGATACTTTGCAGACCGGGAAAAAAAGCTAAGATAGGAACGAGATTCACCTTCGGGGGAGGTATACTCAGGGCGGTTATAACAGACGTTCTCGAGGACGGGAACCGTATAGCAAGATTTGAATGCGATACGAACTTCTTTGCAGCCCTTGATGAGATAGGGCAGATGCCTCTGCCGCCTTACATAACGGAAAAGCTCAAGGATCAGGAGCGTTACCAGACGGTATACTCGAGGGAACTCGGCTCATCGGCAGCGCCGACGGCAGGACTGCATTTTACAAAAGAGCAGTTGAAAGAGCTTGAAGAAATGGGTATCGGTATAGCCTATGTGACGCTTCACGTTGGGTTGGGAACGTTCAGACCTGTGAAGGAGGAATACGTTCTCGATCACAAGATGCACAGGGAGCATTACGAGCTTAACGAAAAGACTGCCGATATGATAAACGAGACCAAGAAAAACGGCGGAAGAGTGATCGCTGTGGGAACGACATCCTGCAGAACGCTGGAAAGCATTGCTGCTGATAACAACGGTGTGATAAAGCCCTGCGACGGCTTTACCGAGATATTTATTTATCCGGGATTTGAATTCAAGGTGCTTGACGGGCTGATAACCAATTTTCACCTCCCCGAGAGTACGCTGATAATGCTGGTATCGGCGTTTCTGGGGTATGACAATACGATGAATGCCTACAAAACTGCCGTTGAAGAAAAATACAGGTTTTTTAGTTTTGGAGATTCTATGCTTATAATATAGGAGGTAGTATTATGGACAAGATCAAACAGTTTATTTCTAGGATCAGCTACGATCTGAGCGGATTTTTAGGAGATATTACATTCTCTGATCTGGAAAAGAAGATAAGCCTTGGCATTGCAGGTTTTTTTGCTTTCTGTCTGCTGTCTTGGCTTTTCTGCTTTGCACTTTTCTTTGAGACTGCTCAGACGGTATTCGGTATACTTACTGTTATCGGTCTTATCGCTTGTATAGGCTGGGTAGTAGGTCTGCTGCTGTACAAAAGGTTCAAGGGATAACTACTTTTAATAATGATAGGAATTACAGTTATCTAAACTCTTGCCTGCAATCTGGCAAGGGTCTGGATGATTGTGCGTCTATTAAGAAAAACACATAACAAGGAGACCTTATGTTCACACTACTTAAACAGGAGGGCGCTGCAAGGCGCGGACAGTTCAGGACAGTTCACGGAATGATAGAGACACCCGTATTTATGAATGTGGGTACGTCTGCTGCGATAAAGGGAGGCGTGTCTTCGCTGGATCTCAGAAATGAGCTGAAATGTCAGGTTGAGCTTTGTAACACCTATCATCTGCACGTAAGACCCTCTGACGAGGTGATATATAAAATGGGCGGTCTGCACAAGTTCATGCACTGGGACGGCCCTATACTTACGGACAGCGGCGGATTTCAGGTGTTCTCGCTGGCATCGCTCAGAAAGATAAAGGAAGAGGGCGTGTACTTCAACTCTCACGTTGACGGCAGGAAGATATTTATGGGTCCTGAAGAGAGTATGAAGATACAGTCAAATCTGGCATCAACTATCGCAATGGCTTTCGATGAATGCGTTGAGAACCCTGCGGAGCACAGCTACTCGAAGGCTTCATGCGCGAGGACTACGCGGTGGCTCAGAAGGTGCAGGGAAGAGATGGCCAGGCTGAACTCACTTGAAACGACAATAAACAGAGAACAGCTGCTTTTCGGGATAAATCAGGGATGTACCTATGATGACCTGAGGATAGAGCATATGAAGCAGATACGGGAGATAGACTGTGCAGGGTATGCGATCGGGGGGCTGGCTGTGGGCGAGCCGACTGAGGTGATGTACCACGTTATCGAGCAGGTGGAGCCGTTTATGCCAAAGGACAAGCCCAGATATCTTATGGGAGTGGGAACACCTTCAAATATCATCGAGGCAGTATACAGAGGGATAGATTTCTTTGACTGTGTGATGCCGAGCAGAAATGCACGGCACGGAACATTGTTCACGTGGAGCGGCATAATACACATAAAGAATAAAGCGTATGAGACTGACCCGAAGCCGATAGATGAGAAATGCGGCTGTCCTGTTTGCAGAAATTTCAGCAGGGCATATGTAAGACATTTGTTCAAGTCAGAGGAGCAGCTAGGCGGAAGACTGGCGGTAATGCATAATTTGTACTTTTACAACACGCTTACCGAGCGCATAAGAGAAAACATAGATAACGGCACGTTCACGCAGTTCAGAAATAAGTATTCAAAGCTTCTGGCAGGGAAGTGCGATGGGTAGGGATCGACTACAGAAAGATCATTAACGGTTTTGCAGATCGAAAATTACTTTTTGCTTTTTTAGCGTCAAGCGCGGTCTGCGTACCGTGAGACAAGGCAGATATTGATTCGTACTGGACGTGAAAGCTGTTTGCTGTATATAACACCGCAGTGCGACCTGAAACGGCGAAAAATGGTGTATTAATGCGATGTGATATCTGACTTTGAATGAAGAAAAAGTAAAAAAATCAGATTTTTTTGAAAAAACACTTGACAAACGAATAGCAAAGTGATATAATAAACAAGCTGAGTTTAAGGGCTCAGCTAAAAATGCGGCAGTGCTGGAACTGGCAGACAGGCACGTTTGAGGGGCGTGTGTCCTTGACGTACGGGTTCAAGTCCCGTTTGCCGCACCATTTAGAGCTTCGTAAACCACCGATTTTACGGCGTTTGCGAAGTTCTTTTTTTGTCAAAAATCTGTGTTTGGACTTTATTTTGGACCTTATTTCGGAAAAACTGTTAGTGGTAGCCCCATAGGTTGGGGCTCCAGTCGATTTTGTTTGTGTACTGTTTGGGTACTACCCCGCATCCTCCCCCTCAAGTACATCAGCTACGATATTGCTCGCCCGCTTTTTGCTCTCCGCAAAGTAATGCGAGTAGGTTGTCAAAGTTGTTTGGGGTGTGCTATGCCCTAACATCGCCGCCACTGTGGTCGGGTCAACTCCTGCCTCAATTTCTACCGAGGCGAAGAAATGACGTAGGGTGTGAACCCCATAGAATGGGAAGTTTCGGCGCTCACACTCTTTCTTCAGCCAAGAGTACGGCGTAGCGGGATGCATCGGTGTGCCGTCCCATTTCGTGAACAGACGGTCATGCTCCTGCCATTTGTCACCGAGATTTGCCTTGTAGCTGTCCTGATCTTTCTTGTAGGCTTTCAGCAGTTCGATCACAGTCGTAGGTAGATCTACGAGCCTTGTGGACTTGTCCGTCTTGGTTGCATCGGTGTATATGCCTTTCTTGGCAGTATAGTTTGAGGTGTGGTCGATCATTACCGTGCCTGCATCAAAGTCAATGTTCTTCCACTCGATACCGAGTATCTCTCCCCGGCGGCAGCCCGTATATATTGCCAGTGTGAAGAACACCCGATATTTCATCGGCGCCTCACGCAATATCGTCATGAAATCCTTGGCCTGTTCCTTTGTGTAGATGTGCTTTTCGGGCTTCTTGTACATTCTGCCGTTAGCGTCGATCTTCGGGATAATGACCTTGCTGCAAGGGTTGGTGCTGACCATGTCAAGCCTTATCGCATATTCAAAGATCGAGGATATGAATGACAGGTGATGTCTCATTGTCTTTTGAGACAGCGGCTTGCCGTTGCGCTTGTTAGCTCCGGGTTTGGCAAGGCTGTTGATGAATTTCTGAATGTCTCTTGCAGTGATCTTGTCGATACGGAGATGTCCGAGCGCTGGGTAGATACGGCTTGCGAGAAGGTGTTCCCTTTGGAGTGTAGTGCTGCGGTGGTTAAGCTCCGCATACTCACTAAACCACTGCTCGCAGAGCTTTTGAAACTTGACCGTCGCCGTGACCTGACCGTGAGCGCATTCTTCCTCGAACAGCACCGAAAGTCGCTGAGCCTCCTTTTCCGCTTGCTTGGGAGTAAGTTCCTTGGGCGGCACCCACGTCTTGAACTGAACCATCTGCTTGCCGTTCACATCATAGCCGTTGTACACCCGGAAGCGGTAGGCGGTCAGCTCGCCCTTCTTGTTTTTTCTTTTTTCGATATACGCCATACATTTCAACCTTTCTTTTTAATTTACCTGTCGGCAACAACACCATAACACAGACTAACGGGCATTGCCAGCCGACAGGCTCGGAATTAATTTCTACAACATACTTTTCTACTGAACCACCAACTCCCCGTTCAGGTATTTGTACAGAATATCTTTGTTTATCAGGTATTTCTTGCCCGCCTTGAAGCAAGGCAGAGCACCCGACCTACATAATTCTCTGACCCTGTATTCGGTCAAACCATCCACCAAAGCGGCGGCTTCTTTGATGGTAAGCATAGTAATCTTAGCTTCGTTTTTGTTTTCTGCCATGTGATTATCACACTCCTTGTTGTCTTGGTTGTTGTTCGTCTGGTATGTGTGATGTTCATAGTACATCGTCCTTTCATAGTGATCTTCAAGGGTACGCTGCTTTGGCGTACCCTAAATTATGTCTGCACCAGCCCCGTCCTGAGGCGAGTGCAGTGGGTCGTGAGTTACATCCTACGGTGAACGATTTGTTCACCGTCAAAGGGGGTCCGTGTCGTTCACCCTCTTTGATGAGATGATTCTTTACCACCCATGATTGAGTAACGATTCGTTCCCCCATCGGAGACCATGTCATAAATCGTTACCTCGTCTTTAGTTGGGTCAATCATCAGCGATTATCCCCTCGGCAGAGTTCTGGGTGATAAGGTCATCGAGATTGATCTTCCCCCTCGTCCTGCGGACATTGTTCACCGCCTCTCTGCGAATGTCTTTTAACTCATTCTTGCTGACCTCGAAGGTGTCTGCGAGTATCGCTATGAGCATTTCAACCTCGACTGCATATCTGAACAGCCCCTTTGAAATTTTTGTTATGCCATCGTCGCTTGCCTGCACGATGCATTCTGCAAGTTCCGGCACAAGCACATCTGACTTATTGGCAATTGTCCTCGTTGCAAGAAACAGTTTCAGCGACTGCTCTATCAACTCCGAGCGGCTTATGTTCTGCTTTGCACAATAATCGTCACACTCAGCAAGCACACCGCTCGACACATATATTCCCGTTCTGATCTTCTCCAAGATTACTCCTCCTTCTGATATTTGTAGGCTCTGCGGAAATCAATGATGCCATTTATCTTTCGGACATCGTCCACGCACATTCCATATAACTTGCCCACATTGCTCTCGTCAACATCGGTCAGCGCAGCAAGGATATGAGACTGTATCGCAGACTCAACAGCTAACTTGAACAGTGCTCTACTTATACGCTGCTCTGACTCTTTGACGATACCATCCATAACGGATGATACCACCGAGCTGAGATACTCGATAGCATTATCCGAATTGCAATCGAGATAGCCTGAATAGAATTTAATAGCCTTTTCAATAAATTCGCTCTGCGACTTAGCATTTGCCGCTGACAAGTGGCTGACCATTAACTCTTTGGTTTCGGGGTAGAGCCATACCGCCTGTTTTTCCTTATTTGCCATTGTAAAGCCTCCTTTAATACTGTTCGATTTTTCTTTTCTGCTGATATTTCGGTCATGATTTCGGCAAGTTACCCTGTCACAGTAACACATTCCAAAACCACAACCCCTTAAAATATTGCACAAGACCTTGCAAAAAAGCCCCAATTTGCGGTCGGCTTTGCCGGCCGCTGTGAATGCGGCAATCCTGCCGCTTTAACCTGCGATTCCTTTCTCCTTACGCCATAGGTGCTGTGGTTAGGGACGGTCTGTGCAATATGCCGACTGCCGTTTTTTACTCCATTTATATCATCTTCTTTCCGTGATATTTCTTGTGCCGTCACCTCGCCCACAGCCGCCCACAAATCGCTTGTGTGGCGTTTTATTGGCTCGTTGGTTAAACTACCCGACCTCGGCTGTGGGAGGGCACAGATCGCCAGACATTCGCTGTTCCATTTTTGCCTTGTCCAGTACCGCCACGCTTATCATCTTGCCGCCGCTGGAGCGCACCGTTGTGGTGTTTCTTCCGCCGCATTTTATGAGGATTCCGTCCTCGGCAAGCTGCTTGATGAGTTGATTTTTGCTGATGGAGAAATGCTCACCCTGCTCAGCACAGAGTTTTCTCACCTCCGAGTGCGCTGCGTCTGCGAGTAGGTAGTAGCAGTCCTCATCCTCCATTCCGATGTAGCCTTTCTGAGTGGGAACGTACTCCGCACCACGCAGTTCAACATAACACCGACCACTGTCAAGCAAACTTTTCAGCTTTTCACAGAAGCGCGTGGTCGGATTTTCGTTCACAATGATTTCGGCGTTCAGCGAACAACTTTGCAAGAGTATTTCATCAAACACTTTTTCATATCGGCTGACCTCCTGCTCTGTTATCTGCTCCTGTGCTTGCAGGAACACAAGCAAGAACGCAAATCCTATTTTCAAGTGCGATAGCATATCTGGAGTTCGGTTGTGAAATTTTACATTGGCAGTAGTGAGTTTGGATATAAATTCTGAACGATATTTTAAAAACATATCTGACAGAGTTTTTATAAACTCACTCTCGTCTGATAGGTACTCTCGCTTCAACCAATCCACATACAGCATCATCATACCTGACAGCACGTTTTGTTCTGCCAGCTGTTGATACTCCGACAGATCTTTCAGCACAATATCGTTTTCATTCAACTCGATGTTGAAGTAACGAGCCGACCCTGACACAGATATCTCCGGCGCATATTCCGCAGTGATTATTGCGTTGCCTGTCGGCGGTCGGCTCGTCTGTAACTCTGCATTGGTATTGAGTCTTGCCCTACCAATCCTATCGCCGTAGTATCTTGAAATATTCTGCGCTATGGTTTTCATCTCCTGCTCATGGAACATACCCGAGGGGTGAAAGTCATCAATGCAGGTCAGCACATCTTTCAAATAGTACACGTTACTGAGAATACTGTTTGCCGTATCGTGGAAGCTCATCGGCAGGTCGCTTGCAGTGAAGCGTCCGAAGAATGACAGAAACAGTGCCGCCAGTGTTGATTTTCGACTGCCTGTCTTTCCGATAAGTGCAGTCACAAATTTAGGCTCGCAGCCAGCCGCTTTCAGAAATTGATTCAGCGGAGATAGAAACGCCACCGATAACAGCGGCAGCAGAACACTTTGTGGAGCAAAACTGTTATCGAGCATTGCAGAGAGATAAATCAAATCCTCTTTCTCACAAGGTCTTTCAAAGCAATAGCTTTTCAGCTTGCCTTGCAACTCTACAGTGTACTCACAGTTCTTTTGTGGCATTAGGAACACCCACTCGCCATTAACCTTGCGCCAGCCAGTCTGTGCATAGACCATTTCGTTACGCACCTCCAGCTTGGTCTGCATTATGGCATGACAGATTTTACTAAGCACATTCTGTTTTGGAACGACTGCACCGTACTGCCCCAGCGTTGCAGTAACCATTTCATTGTCTGCATTTCGTCTGCCGTTACTGTCTGCTCGGGAAGCACCATTCCTGTCTTGTAGGTAGCTGCAACTCTGAACAGTTTCTTCTGTTCGATACCGTCATCGTGGGTGATCTCGGCTTTCAGTATCGGCACAAAGTCTGCCAGCTTCACATCGACAAGCTGATCCTTAACGGGTACTTGTTCATAGAGGCAGCCGTCCTTGACGATGTACGGCTCGTGATAGACCGACTCGTCATAGCTTGAAATGTTTGGTGTCATTGGTTTGACCAACTCCTTCCTTTTTCGTTATGTAAATGCGTGAGCAGTACCTTATTGCAAAAAAAGCTCCTTGCAGACGGACAGAGACAGCTATTCTATTGTTGCTCCGAATGCAAAGAGCCTAATTGCACTATCCGATTTTCAAGCTGCAGCTTTTGTCTGAAATAAATTATAGCGCGCCACAATAGTGATCGTCAAGGCCTGTTTGCGAATTTCGTATAGGCGCACAACTGTCACAGGGGGTGTCACTAGGGGTGGTCTGTTGAAGATGACGAATAAGCGCTGTTTTTCGACATTTTTCACAGCCGTTTGCAGGCGCAAAGTTTTTACTGAATGGGGTGCTGCCCGATTGGAACAACGCTGTTGGCACTGCACAAGTGACACATTCAAAATGATGAAAGCAGTCTCCACATTTCTGTGAAAACTGCTCTCTAATATTAATATGTGCAGATTTTGAAAAAAGGTATAAAATCTCAGGACATTTAGTTTTCGCCTTGCAAGACAATTTAATTTAGTTATCACCTGCTCTTTATACTGTGAATTTCGACAAACAAACGAACAACAAGCCGTAAACACCGTAAAATTGGGGCTTTGGGTGATTTTTGTTCAACGAACAAACGCCAAACATCAACTAACACAAAACGAACAGAGCAAACGCCACGAACATGCAACGAACAGCGGTATGCGCCGATCTTACGGGGTTTTAGAGGGTTCGTTCGGTCGTTCGGCAGATTATAAGGGATAGAGAGTGACTTATTGATTTAGTCCTGAGTAAGAAACCAGAGGGTCATGTCCTCATTAAATCCAATGTTGAACTCAACGTGGCTGACATATTTCAAGATGTTGTTTATGGTTAATATCTAGTATCGATTAAACAGTCTATAGTCGATGAGATGCAGGCATTAGCTTCTGGTATCGGATAGGATATCATATATCTCCTCTTCGCTTGAAGCGTAGTCGATTATGCCCTTTCGGTTCGCATCTATTCGCATCTACATGACTGGCCTTTCTTCTTTCGCACTATTGGCTCGGCCAGACAGCAGCGCCGCTAGTATCATTATCATCATAGCTTTTCTCATAAAGCTCACCTCCACCACGGAGGATACCACACCTCGTCGGAAATAACTATATCCTTTGCGGAAATTCTACAGAACGCACTATTCGAGCAGTTCCAATTTGACATTCACCATGTCAGAACATGAAATCCACGATTTCTACAGATAACCTCTTAATTTGCATATAATCTTACTAGCTGTCCTATAATTATTCTTTCCTTTTTTACCGAACCACATGAAGAAGTGTGAAATGTTTTTTTACCAAAATTGAAAAAGAACTTTGGTTTCTTATGACACAATGATAAGAGGCTGTTGTGGGTTTGCAACAGCCTCTTATACTTTTTAAATTCTTACATTTTTTTGTTTATAATGTCATTTCGGAACAGCGTCAAGAATGCTCTTAATATCGTTGATCCTTCTGCTGGTTTCCTCAATTGCTTTAGGAACTCCTGAATTTGCATCTTCCATTGCTTCTGCAGCAGAGCCCAAGGCATTGATGAATTTCATGGCATCATTATCTCCTGCATTTTCAATCGCCTGAGTGTACTTTTTATACCAAGGCTGATCTTCCTTAGTCCACCACCAGTCTTTTTCAGGCCATATCATATCAGCAAGGGTTTGATTTCCGCCGCATTCCTCTACAAGTTTTTTACGTGCGAGTTCACCTAGCTTCTTGTACACTTCCTTGTATATATAATCCTCATTTTGCAGTTTATTAAGTGCTTCAGCGATCTTACCTGCCTTATAACCATCAACATGAGTTAAGCAAGTGTAGAAATCACCTACTAAGAAATTCGCAATCTTACTGGTTACTTGCTCTTTCCAACCTGATACTTCATAGCCGGAGTTCTTCAAAATATAGTCAACAGACAAGTCAATTCCAAGAGCTTCTTTGAAAGTTTCCTTAACTGCTTTACGATACCATTCAACACCATAATCATTGAAATCTTCCATTGACTCTTTATATTTTTCAGGATCAATATCAGCCAACATAATAGAGTATGCCTTTCCTGTTTCTGTGTTAGTTATAGTACCAGTTCCATATCTTGTTCCGGGTGCATTAGCAGCATTTATTTTGATTGTGTACTTAACACCATTAGAAGTAAAGTCTACGCCTTCTTGCCCTAACTTTAAACTTGAAATATAGCTTTTGAGGAAGTTGAACCAGTCGGTGCCTTTAATATTCCATGACTGATTCTGTCTTGCCATTTCAGGAAGCAGCTTTTCATAAATAACCTTGTTAGCATCAGCAAGAAGTTGCTGGTCTGTAATAGATGTAATTGCCCAAGATTGAGGCTTTATTAGTACATTGCTATCATACTCTTTAATCTTTTTAATTATATCTTTTCTAATATCATCACTTATAGTAGTGATTTCATCAAAAATACCATTGATCTCTGCTGCCTGTGTCTCAAGCTTTTTACCTAGCTTATCAAGTTCAGCCTGTGCCTTTTTACGATTGTTCTTAGTAGTTCTGTCCTTTTGAGCCTGACGCTCTTTTAAGAATTCTGCAAACTTTTCATGAAAATCACATGATGTGCTTACTTCGGAATCACCATCTATATCACCGTTGTTGTTGGTAATATATATCGTTGTTTCGTGTTTGCTATCGCAGATATTCGCCGCAAAATCGCTTATTCCAGCCCATCCGATATCACTTGCTGTCTTAGTGTTAACACACTCAGTAGTATAGCTTTCTTCGATATTGTAATAGTTAATAAAACCAAAATAAATTGCACCAGACGATTTTGCAGTTCCGTCAGTACCGATAACTGTATTTTCTACTGTTACTTCGTCTCTATTAAGTTTACCATTAGTAGCACTATTATCTACTGTATACTCCTTATCCTTTGCAAGCATAGCACTATATGTGTTGCAATTATCGCCAAATCCACCAGGAATTATAGCATTTTGTCCGTGAATTGTGAGATTTGGATTTTCATATACAGTTTCAGACAAAATAGAGTTCTCATGTTTAACAGCCAAAGCAGTATAGGTAACTCTATATTCTTTTAATATGTCGGCTACCTGAGCAATGGTCATTTTCTCTAAATCTTTTCTGATATAATCAAAAGTTATCTCGGCATTTCCAGATATTATTTTGGATCTATCAGAGAAATAGGTAGGCGTTTTAGGATCACTTGTCATTCTGAAATATGGTTTCCCTGCTTCGCCAGTATCGGGGTCATCGGGTGGCTGGACAAATTCGCCCATTTCTACACCATCAGGAATCTCATCCCCATCGGAATCAGGATTATTAGGGTCAGTCTTGATGATTTCACCATACTGATTCCTCATACCTGTACTCTCTACAATATCGGGAATACCATCTTCATCAGTATCCTTGCTAGAGCCTATGAACAGACCGTTTACTTCATCAAAAACATCAGCAACTTCCGAAGCATCTGATATGAAGAAATACTTTCCATTACCGACTTCAGCCATTTCTTTCATATAGTATTCATTGACATCGCTACCCAAGCCAAGTGATATCAGCTTTAAATTATCGGTTTCTGTTAACTGCCTCAGCAAATCGAGAGTATCAGATGTGTACCTTTTGGTCGGATCTCCATCAGATAAGAAGACTATCAGATCCTGCCTTGCAACACCATCGCTTTTATCTGAATTATCAAGATCTCCCTTATTGACAATAAGGGCAAGAACAGTATGCAGTCCATCTTCAAAATTTGTATTGCCACTTGAGTAGATGTTATCGATCGTTGTCTCATATTCCGGCTTTATGGCCAGAGTATTTCTTAGATTTTTTAGCACGGCATTTTCTATATACACTCTTGCGTTGCTACTAAAGGTAGTCACGGAGATCATGTCATTATCATTTAACTGTGCGATGAATTGCTTCGTGGCTTCTTTGCAAGCAGTCATTTTAGAACCACTCATACTGCCAGAGTTATCCAAAGCAAAAATTACATTGTAGTATGGAGTTTGTGTTCCCTGTTCATTTCTTACAATGAGCTGTTCTTGTGCCCACGCATCATACCACTCATTCGTTTCAATAAGGATCCATTGGCTGAAATGATCGGTATGTACTGTGACAGTATTGGCTTCTGTGTCTATTACGACATCATCAACAAGAACAACAATATTGTTTTCCTCATCATAATAACAAACACCAAGACCATCCTCAGTGCCATTAAGCTTAGATTCATCATAGCTGAATATAATATCAGCCTGCTTCAAAGTGTCATTATATAGTGATATGTCAACAGGTCTGCCTATTGCACCCGGAACTTTCGACATGTAGGAGTAATCAGCAATATCGGTTATATTTACAATAGCTGTACCGTTTTCGACTTCATAATTAACCGTAACATCTGTAGCAGCTAAGGTATCATCAGAAATATCAAGTTCTTTTGTACCTTTTGTTGGGAACAATAAGTCAATATAATCTAAAACGCTTTCATCTTCCGTCAGTTCATTAAAAGGAATATCTACATCTGTAATATCAATATTACTAAACGGAAAAGGATTTTTATATTCAGCATATGCTGTGAAATTAAAATGAGCATCACCAAAATATATTGTCAAAGGCATTGCAATGCTGAAACCTGACATCAAATTCTCGTCCTCATTAGTTTCAGCAGAGGCAGAAATATTAGGCAATACAAATGACGAGATCATTCCGACACAAATCAATAATGCCAGCATCTTGTTTACTTTCTTATTTTTAGAGAAGCCCATTGATACAATTGCAATAAGCATTGCTACTATTGCTATAGCAAAGACATCATCGATATTTGAGCCTGTTTTGGGATTTTCATCTATTTTTGTTGATGTATTGCTATTAGTTGCACTGCCACTGTTAGAAGAATTATCCTCAGATGAGCTGTTGGAATCGGAGAGATTACTCTCTGTTGTTGAATCAATGCCTTCGTCTACATACCTAACATGTATTACAAGTTCAATACTTTCTTCCGGCTTAATTTCTTTTACAGTTAATGAGGACTTATCGTTTTCATCAACCTCAAGATTATCGGGAATACAGCCGGTTAATACAACGTCCTTAAGCACATTACCTGACGTATTCTTAGCAACAATTGTTATCTCAGCAGTTTCGTTTACTGAATATTCAGACTTATTGCTTGTAACAGATATATCTAAGTCCTTATACTCGGCGGCTTCTTCAGATTCAGCAGAAGCCACGATTGCCAAACTCGGAACAACAGCACTAATTACAGCCTGCTCTGGCAATGACATCCAGCCTGACATTAAGCTCAGTGCAGTCAATCCAACCAACATTTTCTTCCATTTCATAAAAAGCATCACCTCTAAAAAAATAATCTATAATAAGTTCAAGCATTACCTTTTTTAGTCATGGTATCTCAGGATACAAATATACATAACCACCCTTTGGCCCATCGACCTTCGGTGTTTCAAGCAAGGTCCAACTTGAAAAATCAGGGACATTTATCTCTTGAGGCTCAAAGGAAATTCTCATCAAGTGCATGGTTTTTGCTGCCCTATCAAATGACTTGATATGATATGCCGTCTTATAGGGCATACCGGTATTCATATCAAAATATATTTCAAAAGCCGACTTTGAACCATCTTCGTCTGTAATTATCCGTTCAACTATTTCTTTTTCTGATATCTGTTGACTGGATACAGAAACTATATCCGCATCTGGAGAGAGGAATCCCCAATATTTATCGAGCAAGTTTTCAAGAGTAAACGCATTACTATAGTCTGGCATATACTCCTCATTATTATAGCATTCGTATGCTGAGTAACTCTTATCACCTTCATTTATGTTCCAATAATACGTTCCACTACTGCTGTCATAGTAATATTTTCCTTCATCGATGTCTTGCCGATTAACTTCATAAACAAAAAATGCATCTGGGTCATTGTCATTAATTATTTGTATAAGAAGCTTATCGTTCTTAACTAATTTCTCATAAACATTTCCGTTCATTATGAATCTATACTTATAGGTATCATAATTATTGGCAACATCATCAGCCGTAATTGTATCAAAACCATCAATGGTTTCAAATTCTTCTGTTCCTTCAAAAGAAAGATCTAAACATTTCTTTTCAAATTGATCCTCGAGCACTTCCAAAAAGCTATATGTATATGTTTCGCTAAAGTCTGCTATCTCTTTTTCCTCTGTATCATACGTAGGCTCAGACTCAGTTTCCTGTGAGTCATCTGAGCTACTTTCCTCCGTTACGCTCTCCGAGGCAGGTACACTTTCGTTTTCGTAATCCGCTTCAGATACATTCTCCTTAACAGAGTCCTGCGGTTTCTCAGTACCTGAGATCGCAGCTGTGCTCGTTGTGTTCTCCGAACTATCCGAGGTATTGCCGCATCCGATCACGCTGCACATGACCGCAGTGAGAACAAGTGCCGTGATGATCTTTTTACTCATTATTACTTTCAGCTCCTTCAATCTTTCTTATTATTACGGAATTTGAACCCAGTTCATTATAACGTTTCTGAAACAGCTCTATATCATAGGAAGTATTACCTACAAGCGGGTCTGAAACATAAACGGCCTCTTTTTTCAGATCATACCCTGTCATTACTACACAATGCTGGTAGGATGGAAAATCAATAGTTTTTCCCGAAGGGGTTTCCCATGAATATTTATATACTATCTCATGAAGCTCATCCCCCGTGACCCATATGATGACGGGGATATCATTGTCTATATATTCGTGAAGCAATTCTGTAAAAACTTTATCAGACGTATCTATAGCTTCATGTTCACTGTCATTATCCGCAAAAAAACGATTTGCCGAGTCAACTATCACCGGTGCAAAGCATCCGGATGAATTTGGCTCGGCAGGATCACCAGGAAAGGCCATCATAGGGTCTGCTCCATATAGCTTTCCGTCTATCTTCCAGAAATCTACCTTTGTCAGGTAATTATCAGCCATATACATCTTATCAACATCGTAGCCGAGATAATTTAGAACAATAGTCAGTGAAACTATTTCACATCCCATTGGAAGTTCGGGCGCTTGCAGTATATTTTTGACCTTTATCTTGTACGCCTCAGGCAGTTCCTGTGGTATGTCGGATTTGTCACTTTCAAAAACGGTCATGGTTGCATTATCGTAAGAGTCATTTGACGAGCTTTCTGTGGATATCATGTAATCTTCACTTGATACGCTCGAAATCGGCGGAGTCTCTCTATCCATAGTGATCGTATATTGCGTTCTGCTTTCTATTGATAGTGTGTCAGCAGCATGGTTTGAAATATTGTCTGATCCCGATGCAGCTGTATCCACATCGACTGCTGTGTGTTCAGGCATAAATTGTGTTCTTGCCAAACCATAACTTATCAAACATATCGCAGCAGCAAGAAACACCACACTTTTTTTGTTCAGAGCGACCATCCCTTTTCTATTCTTTGTGTTCTACAGGCTTACTCAAGTACGATAAGAGTTTTAGGCTCACTGTCTACTTGTTCCATGGAGTTTTCAAGCTTTTCGCCGGATACCTTAAGCAGGGTGTCACCGCCGTCACCGAAATAAGGATCTGCATAATAGTATGAGCGTTTGCCGTCCTTTTCCTCATATCCGCAGATCACAACGAAATGAACTCCGGAGTATGGAGCGTTCTCAACTATTTTATCTACAGAAGTATATCTTACGGCTACCAAAGCACGGTGACCGTTGTCCAGTTGATCGTCGAGTATCTCCAGCGGGTCATCATCATATATATTCCTTGCAGTGATCTCGCCACCGAAATATCCGTCTGACAACTCCACAAGCCTTGGGGCAGTCATTCCACCGTGGGGCTCATCTATTGCGCCCTGATCCTCCAGTTTATTTTCCTTGCTGAACCTGATAAGCTCATCCTTATTCACATCTGCACTCTTTTCCCAGTCAACAAGGATAGTCATAGCCGTGGGACCGCAGGCACATATCCCATAGATATCTCCCCCCACTGCCCAATAGCAGCTGTTGGCAATACCACAGCATTGTCAAGCTTTTTTATGTTTTCCTTATCAACGGTCAAGGTAGAGTACTCATAGTCTATTACTATCAGCCCACTGCCATCATCAGACTCTGCACCTGTGAACAATGCACCCTTTTTGATGCTGCCAATCACCTTTCCGTTAGAATCAAATATTTCTAGGTCATTTTCTATCCTGTAGAGGTAACAGAATTTCTGGGCTGTTTCGGCTGTCTCTGCCATGATTCTGGAATGGCTCTCAACAGATGCTGTAAAATCTTCAATAAAATCTTGGGGATCAATTGTTGTCTTGGGCGCTTCAGAAAAAGCTGTCAAATGATAAAACCAGTCCTGCGAGGTGTTTGTAGTGGAAAGAAACTCTACTTTGTAGTCATCACCCAGGTAGATATTTGTATCAAATGTGGGCTGTACTGCTGTTTTGCCATAATTGTCCAGCTTAGTCAGTTTTATTTTTTCTTGAGATGTACTTGCGTAATTTGAAGTTAAGTTTACGATCAGTGCGCAAATAATCGCAAAACATACCGGCTTTAACCTAATTCCCATTTGATCACCCCATATATTCCCGCACGATCAAACAAAAAAGGGTCACAATTAGCAAAACGCCTTGTGACCGTCATACAGCATGATATCATAAAGTGATAAATATGGAACATCTTCATCTGTAGCAAGATAACATCATCATACCTTTGGCAACCGGCTGTCATACTCATTTTACTGAGCTTAGACCCTTGGCTTTGCGTCATTGCTTTTCAACAATTTTGCTATTATCGTGTATAAACTTTGCTACCAAACGATAAAAAAATATGGCAGCCCCGGTATTGAAAAATTAAACATTTTGTGATATACTATATAATTAGGTATGTATTAACTAAAATGCCTATCACTTTTCTTACCCTATAATTATATTATACTCAAAAATATGAGTTTGTCAATATTTATTGCTCATTTTTATGAGCAATCTGTCCATTTCTACATTTTAACCAAATCAAGGAGGTGTTTTTTGTATGTTTTATGAAAGACTGCAACATCTGTGCAAGGAACGTGGAACTACAGTTTCCAATATGCTGAAAGATCTTGGATTAAGCACCGGTAGTACTGGAAATTGGAAAAAAGGGCAGCTTCCCAAGGGCGATATACTTGTTAGGATAGCAGAATATCTTGATTATTCAATAGATTTTCTTGTTTCGGGTGAATATAAGACAGATCTCAAAGTCGATGAGTTTCAACTCATAGAACTATACAGAGCAGCACCTGAAAGAGCCAAATATAAACTTCTGTGTGATTTTGAACAGTCAGTCAATGAGGAAATTGAAAAATTTGCAAAGGAAAAAGGAACGGGATAAAGATACTTTCTATGAATTGTGATAGATAGACTCAAAAACACGAGCGTTTTAGATGATGAAATACGGTAATAGTTTTTATTGTATTTTATACTTTGGAAATTACTTAGGAACTTGTATTAAGAAGAGTTGACTATCCGCCTCATTTGTGGTATAATATTACAAGAAAAATAAAGGAGGGCTGATGTAATGAACAACACAAAACCATATTACCTCGACCAAAGCGGCTGGACAAGTAATGATTACTACAGCCTTCACAGATATCTGCACCGAATGATGACTCATTCAGACAGAAAAAAAGCCGAGATCGAAAGTCTCGACACATCGCTTATGTCCGAAAGAACCAAGGTGCTTTTGTACTGCATCATCAAGTATTATCATCTTGATGAGATGTTCGGATTTTCCAATCTCAGCAGCCTTGTCGATCAGAAGCCTCTTGACGAGCGGCTAGTGCTTGGTGATCACGGACTTAAAGAGGAGAACGTTTACTACAAAATGAATGTTATCTTTTGAGGTGTGGTATGTTAGGACTGGAGTGTTCGCTTGACGATTTCAAAAATGCGCTTGAAGCACTCGATGAAAAGCTGAGAGCAAAGGGAATCATAATTGAAATAAGAGCAATAGGTGGGTTTGCCATGCTTTACAATAAGCTGCGCGAGGGCGGCTATACTATGGATGTGGACACCGCAACCAAAGATATGTCTGATGACATAATGGGACTTATCAGGGAAGTGGCTGACGAAAAAGGGCTAGATGAGGATTGGATAAACAACGATTCCTACAAGCTCACCGAGGTAACGGAGATCATTGACAAGCTCGAATGGCAGGCTGATGACAGCTATACCAACATCAAGCTATATGTTGCCAGGATACCGAGCCTGCTGCTGTTAAAGGTTCGAGCCATTCATTATGCGGGGCTTGTACCGAGGATAACAGACCAGACTGACCTGCTTGACATACTTGGCTTTATGGGGATCCATTCTGTTGACGAATTAAAAACAAACGAGCTCACCAAAGACATTGAGATCAAGTATCCTCGCTGCTTTGAGCTTCTAAAAAAGACAGGAAAGTGGTAAGCTGAAGTTCCTGATTTTGTGGATATTCCCACTCGGTTTGGACCTTATTTGGACTTTATTTCTGCCAAAGTCTGCGTGAGACCGCTTGAAAACACCTGAAGCGTCTACCCCAGAAACGGCGAAACATCGTGGATTACTTAAGACTGCAAGTAATTACCTTTGGTGCCTGGTATCGTTCAAGTCCCGTTTGCCGCACCAATCGGAAAGCTCGTAAATGCGTGGTTTACGGGCTTTTTTTATGCCCTGAAACAGCGCTCGTCCATTGTCTGTCCAAAAGACCACCATTTATTTCATAATTCTGTAACCCCTCGCAACGTGCGTAAAACCGTGCTTTTTAGCACAAACAGGAACGAATGTTTATATCAACTCTGATCAACTTATTATAACATTGTTGACCACGAGTTGTCCACAAAATGACCGGATAGCGTAATATATCGTAATCAAAACAATAAAGGAGAAATGTTTCATGAACAGCATTATTGATCTGATCTACAATAACGATGTTTTCCGGATTACCGATAAAAGCACTCTGAGTGCTGAATATAAGTCGGCTGTTGACAGGTTGTGCGTGTGAGAGCTAAGTTTTACTTGAACTCAGTAAGCCCTTGAAATAAGCTGACTATATATTACATCGTTAAAATATTTTGCAAGAATAACCGCTCATATGCTGCTAAATCAGCAGTATATGGGCGGTTTATTGGCGATAATTCGTGAGTAGTATAACGAGCAGTCTGCCGAGTACAATTTTTACAAGAAAGAAGCGGACAGGCTTGCACAGCAGATACAGAAAAAGCGGCAGATCCAAAAGACCGTTGAACGATATTTACAGAACGAACAAGCTGCCAAAAGAAAGAAAAATCAGCTTGAATAAAAAAAGGCAAGGAGAGTGTTTCTCCTTGCCTTGCCAAGTGTTGTGGATAGTTAATAAAAATATTCGTATACCTCAAAGGGTGTCCATATTACAAATTCTCCTTGTCCTTGAATAAGGTTGCTAAAAAATATGGTTTCTTCATAAGTGTTTTCAATTAAACCTGTTTTAATATCTACTGTATATCTATAATTAGACTGTTTTTCAATAACTTCATTTAATGAGTTAGCAATATAACTATCAAACGAATAATAGCCATTTCCTAAACTTTCACAACCAAGTATATCACAACCAATTTTTCTTTTTTTAAGTGTACATTCTTTGCCAGCCATTACTACATCAAAAGTACCTTCATTTTCAAATTCTTTAAAAATTACCGAATCAGTAAATATTCCGATTATTCTATATCCATTGACATTTCTGAGATACTGACATATCTTAATGACATCCTCAATGCAACAAAACCTTACATCAGTTGTCAGTCGCTTTCTATCAAACAAATCAGCAACTAATTTGCAAAAATCTGAAAAATCTTTATCGTCTAACTGCAAATAATTTTGATATTGTACTCTATTACTTTTTGGATAATTGATCCAGAAACATTTTTCTAAATTAGGAAACTTTTCACTTAGACCATCTTCGCTTACTGAGAGTATATGACTTGTATTTAAGGTAATCCATTCGGGTTTAACTAATGGTTTAATTATATAAAAGCCGAAACACTTCATATCATTCATAACTAGTCTCCATCACATACACCAATTTTAAACAGCACACTTTGCCCTACTATATGTCTATAATTATACATCACTGCCCCGAAAAAGTCAACCACCATTCAAACAAAAGAAAGGAAAATATCTATGAGCAAAATCGGATACATCAGAGTATCGACCGAACATCAGGAGACAGCCCGTCAGCAGGAGATTATGTGTGACTATCATGTTGACCGCATCTTCTCCGAAAAGCTGTCAGGGGCGAACGCAGACCGCACACAGCTCAGGGCTATGCTTGACTATGTGCGTGACGGCGATACCCTCTATGTGGAGAGTATCAGCCGTTTAGGACGGTCAACAAGTGATTTGCTGAATATCATCGACACCCTCACCAACAAGGGAGTAACACTCATTAGCCACAAGGAGAAAATCGACACCGACACGCCTACGGGGAAATTTATGCTCACTGTGTTCGCTGCCCTCTCTCAGCTTGAAAGAGAACAGCTCAAACAGCGACAGCGTGAGGG
This sequence comes from Ruminococcus sp., assembly GCA_017484095.1. Lineage (GTDB taxonomy): Bacteria > Bacillota > Clostridia > Oscillospirales > Ruminococcaceae > Hominimerdicola. The sequence goes on from JAFUTU010000006.1 coordinate 53,348, forward strand.
TATTGAGATCGCTAAGGCACAGGGCAAGTACACGGGACGGAAACCTATCCCCACCGACTGGACGAAGTTCGAGCAGCTCTATGGGGAATGGAGAGCAAAGCACATCACAGGACGGGACTTTATGCGTAGAATGGGCTTGTCAGCTAATACTTTCTATCGCCGTGTGAGGGAGTATGAAGCCGATCACGGCATTGCAGTCTGAACTTGTTCAGACGGACGACTTCTGCTTAATGATACCCGTCAGCGGAACGGAGAAGCACCACAGCACCGCCCGACCTTGCAGAGCGTAAAACTAACCGCCAAAAAGAAAAAGCCCTCAGAATCCTCCGAGGGCTTGTATGTTTATATTTCTTTTTAAATATCGGTACTGACAATCAGTTCTCTCCACTTTTGTATCTCAGCCTGTTTGTCAGCGATGAAGCTTTCAGCACAGTCAATCGCATAGCTTCCAAGCAGAAGCCTGAAAGGTGTTTCTTGGGATTCGATCGCCGTTATGATTGCTTCTGCCGCTTTGTAGGTGCTGCCCCATTTCCAAGGCATCACTTTGTCAGGCTCTTGTATCCTGACCTTTCTTTGTCCAGCGGTGGCACTGTAATCTGAAATATTATTTTCGTTTATATCAAGGGAACGGTCATAAAAATCTGTTGCAAACGGTCCCGGCTCTACGACCATCACCTTGATACCGAGTGGGCTTACTTCTTTGCGAAGTGCATCGGAAACGCCCTCAAGAGCCGCCTTAGAAGCCCCGTAAAAACCGGAACCTTCCGAAGTCTGGAGTGCAGCAACAGATGAGAAATTGATGATTGCTCCACTTTTTGCCTGACGCATATACGGCAAGACCTCTTGTATCATATCAACAGCACCGAAAAAATTGGTATCAAACTGACGATGTATCTCTGTTTCACTGCATTCCTCTATAGCACCGCGCAGACAGTATCCGGCATTATTCACGAGAACATCTATCCTGCCAAATTGGGAAATCGCTGATGCAACAGCCCTTTTGACTGCATTGTGATCGCATACGTCCAATTCCAAACCATAAGATGTTTCGGGATATTTATCGGTAATATCCTTGATGGATGCAAGCCTTCTTGCTGTGACAGCGACCTGATGTCCCTTTGTTAAAAGAGTTTCCGTCAAGGCTCTGCCAAATCCCGAAGAACACCCCGTGATAAGCCATGTTTTCACAGTATCACTCCTTACTGACCGCCAAGTTCGTTCTTTGCCTTTTCAAGCACAGCTATCACTTTATCGCACCACTCGTCAAACTCTTTGTCCTCATGCTGTAATTCGGGGTGAGCAAGGATATTGTCGAGCGCAATGCGAACGCCCTGTGCAAATGTAACAGTCGGCTTAAAGTCGGGAACAGCTCTTTTCAGCTTTGAATTATCAAAAACCACCGACACCGACTTATCACCTGTCAGGCTGCCCTCAAAGTCATAATCCTTGCCAACAGCAGAGAGAAATTCCGAAGCCACATGATAGGGTTTCAGCTTCACGCCGAGCGCTTTTGCAATCTCCTCATATATCTGATTCCAACTAAGCGTTTCATCACTTGTGATTTGGAATGCTTCACCGACTGCATGGGAGTTGCCCATAAGTCCCACAAAGCCTACCGCAAAATCGGTATTGAAGGTCAGCGTCCACAGCGATGTACCGTCGCCCTGAATGATGACGGGCTTTTCCTCCTTGATACGCTTTACCACCTGCCAGAAGCCATTTTTGCCGTGAACACCGAGGGGAATATTTTTCTCGTCATAAGTGTGGCTCGGGCGGACAATAGTAACAGGGAAACCGTCTTCACGGTAATGCTGCATCAGCAGGTTCTCGCAGGCGATCTTATCCCTTGAATACTGCCAGTATGGATTGGCAAGCGCCGTACCCTCGTTTATGATGTAGCTTTTTGCAGGCTTATGATATGCGCTTGCAGAGCTGATGTAGATGTACTGATTTGTTCTGCCTGCGAACAGCCGGTAGTCACGCTCCACCTGCTCGGGAACAAAACCGATAAACTCGCAGACGGTATCAAAGCACAGATCGCCCAGCTTTTCCTTTACAAGCGACTCATCGTTTATATCCGCAACGATCGAAACAGCTCCCTCGGGCAAAGGCTTTGTGCCGCGATTGATGACATAGACCTCCCACTCTCTTTTAAGCAGCAGACGAACTACTGCACTGCTGATCGTTCCTGTTCCTCCGATTATCAATGCTTTCATACAATCACCTCAAATAAAATTCGTAAATGTCTTTGGCTCATATTCGGGCGGACAGACACCGTTTTTCTTACCTGCTTCGATGTTTTTCAAAAGCCATGTCATATTTTGTGCAAGTGTGCGCATTGTCTGCAAGCCTTCCTCGTCCTTCCTTACATCTTCGGGAGTAAAACCGTGTACCTGATTCCAATACTGTGAGCCTGCAACAATCATATTCTCCATGAGATAATAATTATTGAGCCGTTCAAACGCAGCAGTCGCACCGCCTCTTCTGCACGATACAACAGATGCCGCCAGCTTGCCTGCAAACTTTTCATCGGGAACGCTGAAAAACAATCTGTCCATAAACGAGGTGAGTCTGCCGTTCGGCCCTCCGTAGTAAACAGGCGAGCCGAACACAAAGCCGTCATACTCGTTTATCTTTTCGGCGACCGCATTCACAGCGTCCCCAAACACACAGCCGCTGCCCTGCTGACATTTGAAGCAGGCAATGCAGTCGGGCATTGCTTTCTTGCCGAGCCAGAGTATCTCAGTTTCAATGCCGTTCTTTTCAAATGTGCCTGCCATTTCATCGAGTGCTGTTCCGATGCAGCCATGTTCGTTGGGGCTTCCGTTGACCAGTAATATCTTTGCCATAGTGACCGTCCTTTCAGGATAAATCTTATCATCTTCATTATAGCATATAGCTGACAATCTGTCAAGTGTATTTTTCGAATCAATGGCTGATAGTTGACAATTTGTTTATTATGATGTATAATAGTAGATGAACATAGACACTATTACCAAACAGGAGGATACAACATGGGTAATTTAAGAGCAAGAAACAAGGACGAGATCACCGCAAGAAAAGAAAATATTATCAGTGCTGCGGCAGAACTTCTTCTGACAGAGAATTATGGCAATATCACGCTTGCAACGATATCCGAAAAAACAAATATTTCCAGACCCTCGATGTACAATTACTACAAGACAAAAGAGGAGATATTCCTTGACCTTATGGTGAGGGAATATCTTTCGTGGCAGAGTGAGCTTGAAAGCCTTTTCAAAAGAAAGGTCAGCCGTGAAACATTTTGCAAACAGCTTGCAGGTTCGCTGATCAAGCAGCATTTGCTGATAAGGCTTTTTTCTGTAAGGCAGTTCCAACTTGAAAAAAAGCTGGGAGATGATAAAATGAAAAGCTTTTATGAAACGGTAAAACCTTTTTTTGATACCTTTACAGCGATGCTCAACAAGCAGTTTCCGAATGCGGAAAAATCAAAGCTCGATATGTTCAAGATACAGTTTACGCTTTACTGCTACAGCGTCTATCCTGTGTCGCAATTAAGCAGTTGGGAATCAACGGATGACTTTTTCGGGAAAGTCCCGGATTTTGAGACCATATATTACAAAGGGCTTATGCTGCTGACAAGTGAGCTGAAATGATAATTAGTACGATAATAGATCGGGCTGTACCGGACAATAGTCGGGTACAGCCTTTATCATGTGCCGTTAAAGTATCTGCCGATTGTGATATGCTC